>NZ_JBFUJV010000001.1:0-773740 GCF_056401175.1 Nocardioides sp. P4_G10
GGGTGTAGGTGGTCTCGTCCAGCGACGCCAGCACGTGGAGCTTCGTGCGGGGGTTGGCCGCCGGGTTGGTCCGGAAGTTGTACCACTCGTCGGTGCGCTGCCAGCGGCGCTGGATGCCGGCGGTGGACGGGTGCGCAGGGTCCTCGACCTTGACCGTCGCGGTCGGTGTGCCCGGCGGGTGGTTGTTGAAGTAGGCGCCGACGAGACTGCCGTACCAGGGCCAGTCGTACTCGGTGTCGGACGCCGCGTGGATGCCGGCGTAGCCGCCGCCGGCCTGGATGTAGCGCTCGAACGCGGCCTGCTCGGACGGGTTGAGCACGTCACCGGTGGTGGAGAGGAAGATGACGACCTCGTACTGCTCGAGGTTGGCGTCGTTGAACGCGCTGCTGTCCTCGGTCGCCGTCACCGTGAAGTTGTTGTCGGCCGCGAGCGCCTGGATGGCGGTGGTGGCCTCGTCGATGTTGGAGTGCCGGAACGCAGCCGTCTTGGAGAAGAGGAGCGCGTCGAACGACTCCTCCGCGGCTGCGGCGGCGGATGCCTTCGGGTCGGCGGTCCACGGGACCGCGTCGCCCAGGGTGCTCGCGGTCTCGGCCGGGCCGGCCTTCCCGGTCCCCTGGGGGGCCTTCTTCGCCTGGATGTCAGTGGCGGCGGCGGGCTCGGGGCTCGGTGCCGCGGTGGCCGTGGAGGCCAGCCCGATGGTCGCGCCCAGCGGCAGCGACACGATCAAGGCCATGGTGGAGCCGACCGCGACGCGGGAGCGCCTCTGCAGTCGCGTGATGAGTCTGTTCATCACGATCCCTTCTCTGGTGACGGATGTGCGCTCCATCAGTTCCGGGGCGGGTCCCCGGGCGTTCGGCCCTCGTCATGCGGTCGAGCTGTGCTGCGGTCGTGCGGGTGGGACAGGTGTGTGCCCGGCGGGTTCGGCGCCCGCCGGGCCCACGGTGGTCGGTCAGCGGACTCCCAGCAGGTGCTCGAGCGCGAGCTGGTCGAGCGCCTCCTGGCCGACGCTGCGGGTGGCGAGGCCCTCGACGTCGTACGACGCCGCGCGGAGGTCGGCGAGCGACTCACCCTCGCCGAGGGTCGGGGTGCGCAGGGTGCCGATCTCGGCGGCCTCGAGGGCCGCGACGACGTCGGGGTCGGCGCGGAAGGCCTGGACCTTGTCGCGCAGGATCAGGTAGTTGCGCATGCACCCGCGGGCGGACTCCCAGACACCGTCCATGGCCTCGGCGCGCGGCGGCTTGAAGTCGAAGTGGACGTAGCCGTCGTAGGCCTTGCCGGTGCCGGCGCCCAGGAGCGCGTCGACGGTCCAGAAGGCGCCGCGCACGTTGCCGGCCCCGAAGCGCAGGTCCTGGTCGAACCGGGGACCGTGCTGGCCGTTGAGGTCGACGTGGAAGAGCTTGTCGTGCCACAGCGCCTGGCTGATGCCGTGGGCGAAGTTGAGGCCGGCCATCTCCTCGTGGCCCACCTCGGGGTTGAGGCCGACCATGTCGGGGTCGTCGAGCTCGGAGATGAGCGCGAGGGCGTGGCCGATGGTCGGCAGCAGGATGTCGCCGCGCGGCTCGTTGGGCTTGGGCTCGAGCGCGAACCGCATGTCGTAGCCCTGGTCCTTGACGTAGGCGCAGAGCAGGTTCAGCGACTCGCTGTAGCGGTCGAGCGCGGCCTGGACGTCCTTCGCAGCACCGTGCTCGGCGCCCTCGCGGCCACCCCACAGCACGAACGTCTTGGCGCCCAGGGACGCCGCCAGGTCGATGTTCCGCAGCGCCTTGGTGAGCGCGTAGCGCCGCACCTCGCGGTTGTTGGCGGTGAGCGCGCCCTCCTTGAACACCGGGTGCCCGAACAGGTTGGTGGTCACCATCTCGACGGCGAGGCCGGTGTCGGCCAGCGCCTTCTCGAAGCGCTCGAGCACGGCGTCGCGCTTGTCGTCGTCGGGGACGAGGTCGTCGTCGTGGAAGGTGACGGCGGCTGCGCCGAGCTCGGCGAGCTGGTAGGTCGCGTCGACCGGATCGAGGAGGTCACGGGAGCTGGGTCCGAACACGTCGGTGCCCTGCCATCCCACCGTCCAGAGGCCGAACGAGAACTTGTCCTCAGGGGTCGGGGTGTAGTCGGTCATGCGGGGATCTCCTGCCACGAATCGTTGTCAGAGCTGGTCTCGACCGCGGCCAGGACGCGTTGCACCTGGAGTCCGTCGGCAAAGGTTGGGGTGGGATCGGTGCCGTCCGCGATCGCGCGGACGAGGTCGACGGCCTGGTGGATGAACCCGTGCTCGTAGCCGATGACGTGGCCGGGCGGCCACCACGCACCCACGTAGGGGTGCACGGCCTCGGTGACGAGGATCCGGCGGAACCCGGCGGTGCCGGCGTCCTCCGTGCCGTCGAAGAAGTGGAGGACGTTCATGTCCTCGAAGTCGAACGCGATGCTTCCGCGCGAGCCGTTGATCTCGATGCGGATCGCGTTCTTGCGCCCCGAGGCGAAGCGCGTCGCCTCGAAGACGCCCATCGCTCCCCCGCGGAAGTCCGCGAGGAAGGTCGCGGCATCGTCCACGGTGACCTTGCCGGTGCCCGTGCCGGCCGTGCCGGAGAGGCCGGCGTGCTCGCTGGGGAGCGGCCGCTCGTCGACGAAGGTGCGCAGCCGGCCGGAGACGCGGGTGATGGTGTCGCCGGTGATGAACTGGGTGATGTCGATGATGTGGGCGCCGATGTCGCCGAGCGCGCCGGAGCCGGCCTTGTCCTTCTCCAGGCGCCACGACAGCGGCGCCTGCGGGTCGACGATCCAGTCCTGCAGGTACTGGGCGCGCACGTGGTGCAGCGTGCCGAGGCGTCCCTCGGCGACGAGCTGCCGGGCGAGGGAGATGGCCGGCACGCGCCGGTAGGTGAAGCCGACCATGGCGCGTACGCCGTCGGCGGCCGCGCGCTCGGCGGCGCGGGTCATCGCCTCGGCCTCCTCGACGCTGTTGGCCAGCGGCTTCTCGCACAGGACGTGCTTGCCGGCCTCGAGGGCGGCGATGACGATCTCGGCGTGGGTGTGGCCGGGGGTGCACACGTCGACGAGGTCGATGTCGTCGCGCTCGACCAGGGCCTGCCACGAGGTCTCGGTGGACTCCCAGCCGAGGCGCTCGGCCGCGGCGCGGACGCCCTCGGCGTCGCGACCGGCGACGGCGGCCATGCGGGGACGGAGCGGCAGGTCGAAGAAGCGGGGGGCGGTGCGCCAGGCGTGGGAGTGCGCGGCGCCCATGAAGGCGTAGCCCACCATGCCGACCGACAGGTCGCGTCGGCCATCAGGGGTGTCGGGAGTGGTGGTCATCGGACCTCCTCGGGGGCAGGGTGTGGGATCAAGGGGCGCGCGAGGGCGCAGTCCGCAGACGCCCTGTCGGGTCGACCGGGCGGCTGCTGACGTGCTGTGGGTGGTGCTGGGTGCCCTTCGGGGCGGTGGTGCCGCGGCGGCTCCCGGGTGGGGAGCCGCCGCGGACCGATCAGGACTCGAAGGCCGAGTCGATGAAGTCGTCGACGTTGTCGGACGTGACGACCGGGGCGTAGAGCTGGACGGTGCGGGGCACCTCGACCTCGACGAGGTCGCTCATCGCCTTGCCCTGCACCAGCAGGCGGGCCAGCTTCACGCCGTCGGCGCCCTGGGTGGAGGGGTAGATGACCGTCGCCTTGAGCACGCTGTTGTCGTCCTGGATCGCGCGCATGGCGTTGGCCGAGCCGGCGCCGCCGATCATGGTGAACTCGTCACGGCCGGCGTTCTCGATGGCGGCGAGGACGCCGACACCCTGGTCGTCGTCGTGGTTCCAGAGGAAGTCGATCTTCGGCTCTGCCTGGAGCAGGTTCGCCGCGACCTCCTCACCGCTCTCGACGGTGAACTCCGCCGCCTGACGGGCGTCGACGTCGAGGCCGCACTCGGACAGCGCGTCCTCGAAGCCCTGGCTGCGGTCCTGGGTCAGCGGCAGGGAGTCGATGCCGGCGATCTCGGCGACGATGGCGTCCTTGTTGCCACCGGCCTGCTCACAGACGTACTGGCCGGCCGAGACGCCCATGCCGTAGTTGTCGCCGAGCACGGTGACGCGGGCAGCGTTGGGGTCGTCGAACTCGCGGTCGACGTTGATGACCGGGATCCCGGCCTCCATCGCCTTGAGCGCGACCGGCGTCATCGCGGCGCCGTCGAAGGGCAGCAGGACGATGGCGTCGACCTTGTCGTTGATGAAGGTCTCGACCTGGCTGATCTGCAGGTTGACGTCGTTGGTGCCCTCGGCGACCTGGAGGTCGATGTCGGGGTACTCCTCCGCGAGGTCGCGGACGTTGTTGGTGATGGCGGCCATCCAGCCGTGGTCGGCTGCGGGCGCCGAGAAGCCGATGGTGACCTGGTCGCCCTCCTCGTCGTTGCTGCCGGCGGCAGCGGCCGGTGCGGAGTCGGAGCCGCCGTTGTCGTCTTCGGCAGCGTCATCGGCGCTGCCGGTGCAGGCGGCCAGGGACAGGACGGCGACCGCGCCGACCACGATGCCGGTGTAGCGGCGGCTCTGGTGCCGTCGAAGGGGAGTGCGCAGTCGCATGTGTCGTGCTCCTAGTTCATCTCGGGTTCATCTCGATGGTTGTGGTGCAGCCGGCGTTCCTGGGGGGTGCCGGCATGGTGGTGCGGTGGTTCCGAGCTGGTGGGCCCGGCGTTCGCTAGGTCGACGTCGCGTTGCGGGCCAGGCGCTGCTGGAGCAGCACGGCGACGATGATGATGACGCCCTTGGCGACCGCCTGGGTCGAGGTGTCCTGGTTGTTGAGGGTGAACACGTTGCCCAGGGTGGCGAAGATGAGGACCCCGACGACCGTGCCGACGATGGTCCCGCGCCCTCCGGTGAGCAGCGTGCCGCCGATGACGACGGCCGCGATGGCGTCGAGCTCCCACAGCGTGCCGTGGGTGGAGCTGCCGGTGGTGGTGCGGCTGACGAGCATGAGCGCCGCGAGCCCGCAGCACAGGCCGACGAGGACGTAGAGCATCACGGTGTGGCGGTTGACGTTGATGCCCGCCAGGCGTGCCGCCTCGGGGTTGCCGCCGACGGCGAGCGTGCGCCGTCCGAACGTCGTGCGGTTGAGCAGGATCCAGCCGGCGACCGAGACCAGCGCGAAGATGACCACGAGGAGCGGCACTCCGAGGACGTCGGCGGAGAAGAAGTCCTTGAACCCCTGGACCGTCACGATCTGCGTGCGCCGCTCGGAGATGATCTCGGCGAGACCACGCGCGGCGGCCAGCATCGCCAGCGTCGTGATGAACGGAACGACCTTGCCGTAGGCGATCAACACACCGTTGACCAGCCCGCATCCTGCTCCCACGGCCAGTGCCGTGAAGACCATGAGGATCCAGTGGGTGTCGCCGGCCATCGTCTGGGTGGCGAACGTCGTCGCCCACACCGAGCAGAGCGCCGCGATGGCGCCGACGGAGAGGTCGATGCCGCCACCGGTGATGACGAAGGTCATCCCGATGCTGACCACGCCGATGGTCGAGGCGAAGCGCAGGATCGTGAGGACGTTGTCGATGCTGGCGAACCGGTCGCCCACGGTGATGACGCCGGCTGCACAGATCAGCAGGAGCGCCACGATCAGGCCGAGGTTGCGGCCGAAGGGGCCGCTCATCAGTCCTCCCCCGCCACCTGCCGACTCTGCGGCGGCGCGCTCCACCGTGACTGTGTCCGTCGAGGGGGTGACGGTGTTCTCGACCGCGCCCCCGGGTCGGTTCGTGCTCTGCTCGCTCATGCGACCTTTCCTTCCATGACCAGGTCCAGGACGCGGGACTCGTCGATCTCGCCCGCGGGACCTTCGTGCACGACACGGCCCTCACGGACCACGAGGACCCGGTCGGCGAGACCGAGCACCTCCTCTACCTCGCTCGACACGACCACCACGGCGACGCCGGAGTCGGCCAGCGAGCGGACGAGGGCGTAGATCTCGGCGCGAGCGCCGACGTCCACCCCTCGGGTCGGCTCGTCCAGGAGCAGCACCCGGCAGCCGCGGAGCAGCCACCGAGCGAGGACGACCTTCTGCTGGTTGCCGCCCGACAGGAGGCGCACGAGGCGTTCCACCCCCGCCGGGCGGACGTCGAGGGACTCCGCGACCTCGGCGGAGCGCTTGCGCTCGGCGCGGCCGTCGAGCAGCCCGAACCGGCTGAAGCGCCCCATCGTGGACACGGTGATGTTGGCGTAGATGGCCTGGTCGAGCAGGAGCCCCTGGCTCTTGCGCTCCTCCGGGGCGAGCCCGACGCCGGCCTTCACTGCGGCGGGCACGGAGCCGCGACGCAGCTCCTTGCCCGCGACCCGCACGGTGCCGGCCGACGGACGCCGCGCGCCGTAGAGGGTCTCGAGGATCTCCGAGCGTCCGGCGCCGACGAGGCCGGCGAGACCGACGATCTCTCCCGCCCGCACGCTCAGGTCCACACCGGTGAAGACGCCCGGCAGCTCGAGGCCGATCACCTCGAGGATCGGGTCGCCGGTCACGGGCGGGGCGTCGCCGCGGGGCGGGAAGACGTACTCGATGGACCGGCCCGTCATCAGCTTGATCAGCTCGCTCGTCGGCGTCTGGTCGACGGCGAGGCCGGTGGCGACGGTGCTGCCGTCCTTGAGGACCGTGATCCGGTCGCCGATCTGCCTGATCTCCTCGAGCCGGTGCGAGATGTAGACCACGGCGACGCCCTCGGACGTGAGGTCGCGGATGACGCGGAAGAGGTTGTTGACCTCGCCCTGGTCGAGGACGGCGGACGGTTCGTCGAGGATGAGCAGCCGGGTGTCCTGGGAGAGGGCGCGCGCCATGCTGACGATCTGCTGCGCGGCGGGCGAGAGCCGGCCCACCGAGCGGGTGGCCGGGATCTCGGAGTGCCCGAGCCGGGCGAGCAGGTCGCGCGTACGACGGATCGTCTCCCCGCGCTGGCTGAAGCCGCCCTTGCTGAGCTCGTGGCCGAGGAAGATGTTCTCGGCGACGCTCAGGTCGGGGACCAGGTCGAGCTCCTGGTAGATCGTGGAGATGCCGAGGTCCATCGCGGTCTGCGGCGTGGACAGCGAGACCGGCTCGCCCTCCCACAGGATCTGGCCCTCGTCGGGCTGGTAGCTCGCGGACAGGATCTTGATCAGCGTCGACTTGCCGGCGCCGTTCTGGCCGAGCAGGCAGTGCACCTCCCCTGCGCGCACCTCGAGCTCGACTCCTCCGAGCGCGAGCACTCCGGGGAACCGCTTGACGATGCCGCGCATGGTCAGCAGCGGGGCGTCGTTCATGACATCACCTCCAGCGTGGGGACCGCCCGGGGCACGAGCGTGGGGTCGTCGTAGACGTGGTCGATGGCGACGGCGGCGGCACCGTGCACCGCTGCCGAGAAGCCGAGGCTCGAGAGCGCGATGCGCGTGCCGCCGGCGTCGGGGGCGAGCACCCCGGCGGCGAGCTCGGACTCGACCTCGGAGCGGATCCGCTCACCGATCTCGCCGAGGTAGCCCGAGAGCACGATCATCCCGGGGTTGAGCACGTTGGTGAGGATCGCGGCGCCGATGCCGACCCAGCGTCCGACCTCGCTCAGCGCGGCCAGGGTCCGCTCGTCGCCGGCGGCGGCCCGGCGGCTGATCTCCTCGACCTTGCCCTCGAGGTCGATGAGGGGCGATCGCAGCAGGTCGTCCTCGCCCGCAGCGGCCAGCTCGATGAGGTGGCTGAGACCGATGACCGTCTCCCAGCACCCCGTGCGACCGCAGCCGCAGCGGTTGCCGTCGCGGTCGACGACCATGTGGCCGAACTCGCCGGCGTAGCCGCGTCGTCCGGCGAACGGGCGGCCGTCGGCGACGATGCCGCCACCGATGCCGACCTCGCCGTGGATGACGAGGATGTCGCGGCGCTCGGGGTCGCCGGGGATGGCCTCGGCGACGGCGGCGAGGTTGGCCTCGTTGTCCACCTCGAGGAGGTAGTCGGGGTCACCCAGCCGGGCGCGCAGCAGGCTGGCCAGCGCGACGTCCTGCCACCCGAGGTTGGCCGCGACCGAGACGGTGCCGCGGTCGTGGTCGACCAGGCCCGCCACGCCCACGACCGCCGAGACCGGGGCCGCGCCGAGCGCGGTCAGGTCGGCCAGCGTGCCGTGGACCAGCTCGACGAGGCGGTCGACCACCTCGTCGGGCTCGAGGCCGCGGGTGTCCACCGACGTACGCCGCTCGCTGACGACGACGCCCGCCAGGTCGACCGCGCGGGTCGAGACGTGGTGGACGTTGATCTCGGCACCGAGGCCGTAGGCGCCGGCACCGTCGATCTCGACGATCGTGCCGGGGCGCCCGACGGCGCCGCGCTCGGCGCTGCCCTCACGGACCAGGCCGCGCTCGCGCAGCTCGGTGACGAGGCTGGAGACGGTGGCCTTGTTGAGCCCGAGGTCGGCGGCGAGACGGGCCCGGGACCGGGCGCCGCCCTCGCGGAGGCTGCGGAGGACGAGCGACAGGTTCGCGCGGCGCACGGTGCCCTGGTCGGCACCGCCGGTGCCGGTCGTCGACCAGCCATCCCGCACCTGCGACATCGGCGTCCTCGATCCTGCGTGTGACCTCGGTCACCCATTAGTTTGACGGACCGCCAAACTAAGTGCGTGATGGGCATCACGTCAAGGGTGGCACACAGAAAGTTCAGCTGGTCTTGTCCAGGTGCCGCGAACGACCCTCGGCGTAGCGCTCGCGCACGCTCGGCACGGGGTCCGAGGCATAGCGTCGGGTGCCCTCGCGGACCCACTCCGGCGGTGCGTCCGCGCCCGACAGCGCCCAGGCCGCCTGGCGTGCGGCGCCGTCCGCGACGTACTCCCCCGGCGGCGGGACGTCGACCGGGACGCCGAGCACCTCCGCGGCGACCGTGCGGACGGCCTCCGACGCGGCCGCGCCCCCGACGAGCAGGACGCGCGAGGGGGTGACCCCGGTGGCGACGACGGCGTCGAGTCCGTCCGCGAGGCTGCACACCAGTCCCTCGACGCTGGCCCTGGCGAGCGCCGGCCGGGTGGCGGTGGCGAGGGTGAGGCCGTGCAGCGAGCCGGTGGCGTCCGGCAGGTTGGGCGTGCGCTCGCCCTCGAGGTACGGCACCAGCACCAGCCCGCCGGCGCCGGCGGGGGCCTCCAGCGCGAGGCGCGACAGCGTCTCGTGGTCGACGTCGAGGAGGCGGGCGGCGGCGTCGAGGACCCGCGCCCCGTTGAGGGTCGCGACGAGCGGGAGGAACAGCCCGGTGGCGTCGGCGAAGCCCGCGACGGAGCCGGTCGGGTCGACGGCGGGCGTGCTGGTGACGGCCGTGACGACACCTGAGGTGCCGATCGAGACGACCACGTCGCCCTCCCCCGCCCCCAGGCCCAGCGCAGCGGCGGCGTTGTCCCCGGCGCCGGCACCGAGTGCGGTGCCGGCGACCATCGCCGCGACCTCGCCTGGCCCCACGACGCGCGGCAGGTGCGGCACGGCGCCGAAGGCACGCTCGAGGAGGTCGGTGCGGTAGTCGCCCGTCGGTGCCGACCAGTAGCCCGTGCCGCTGGCGTCGCTGCGGTCGGTCGTCAGGTCGCGCAGGTCGGTGCTCCCGGACAGCTTCCAGGTGAGCCAGTCGTGCGGCAGGCACACCGCGGCCGTACGACGGGCGTGCTCGGGCTCGTGCTCGGCGAGCCAGCGCAGCTTGGTCACGGTGAACGACGCGACCGGCACGACACCGACCGCCTCGGCCCAGGCGCGACCGCCCTCCTCGGGACCGCCGAGCTCGTCGACGAGGTCGCGGGCGGCGCCGGCCGAGCGGGTGTCGTTCCAGAGCAGCGCGGGGCGCACGACGGCGCCGTCCTCGTCGAGGCAGACCATGCCGTGCTGCTGGCCGCCGACGCTGACGGCAGCCACGTCGTCCAGTCCCCCGGCCTCGGCGATCGCCGCCTGCAGCGCGGCCCACCAGTGGTCCGGGTGCACCTCCGTGCCGTCCGGATGTCCGGCGCGGCCCTGCCGCACGAGCGCGCCTGTCCCGGCGTCGCGGACGACGACCTTGCAGGACTGGGTGGAGGAGTCGATGCCGGCAACCAGCCGGGGCCCGTCAGTCATGGGCGCGGATGCTAGCCCACCGTGCGCAGTGCCCGACGACGACGAAGGGCCCGGTCCGAGGACCGGGCCCTTCCATGCGTTGGTACCCCCGACCGGATTTGAACCGGCGTTACCGCCGTGAGAGGGCGACGTCCTAGGCCGCTAGACGACGGGGGCTTGCATGTTGCTGCCCTGGAGCAGCGGAGCGAAACTCTACCGAAGTTGGAGTGCCGCACCAAATCCAACCCCTGGTGGGGCGGATCCGCTGGGGTACTAGGACTCGAACCTAGAACAACTGGACCAGAACCAGCCGTGTTGCCAATTACACCATACCCCATGGGGGTATCAGTTCGACCGCCTGCGATCGCCCTGACCACCACGTGATTCCTTGCGGAACCGATCCCGAACGTTACACGCGGGGTGGCGGCACGGCCAAAACGGGGTCCCCGCCGGCGGGCGGCAACGCTCCCCCGACGGGCGGTCCTGTGGTGACCAGGCCCATCGCCCGCGCCACCCACGTCGCGAGGCCCAGGTAGACCAGGGACTGCGTCAGCGTCGAGAGGATCGTCCACCAGCTGCTACCCCCCTCCGCGTTGAGCGCCGTGGTCAGGTCGCCGAAGGTGAGCGCCAGCCCGAAGGCCAGGAAGTTGTTCAGCACGTGCATCGCGATGGGCGCCTCCAGACCTCCGGTGCGGATCACGAGGATGCCGGCGACGACGCCGAAGGCGAAGCGGTCGAAGAAGACCGGCCAGTCCTGCGACAGGCCGTGGAAGAGCGCGAAGATCAGCGCCGGGCCCAGCACGGCGAGCGCCTGCGACAGCTGCCTGGCCCACACGAGCGACCCGAAGGCCTGGGTGAGGTAGCCGCGGAACAGGTACTCCTCCCCCGCCGCCTGGAGCGGGGTCAGGAGCAGGATGACGAGGATGAAGTCGCGCGTCTGCGAGGTGAAGTCGTTGACCGTGCTCGCCGGCATGTCGCCGGTCTGCACGGGCAGCAGCATCGCCACGCCGAGCGAGGCGAGGAGCGCCACCACCGACAGTCCGAGGCAGACGAAGAGGTAGCCCCACCGCAGGCGGGGCGCCACCGAGGAGACCCAGCGCGGCTTGAGCCGGTGCAGCCACCAGGTGACCAGGAAGGTCAGCGGGATCGCCGCGGCGATGATCACGTTGAGCAGGGCGAGCCCGGCGGGCGTCGCCTCCGCCGTCACGTCGAGGACGGTCGAGGCCTCGCTCGCGCTGCTCCCCGTGGCGAGCAGCAGCACGAAGGCGATGCCCCCGACCACGAGCGGCACGACGGCGAAGACCAGGACGAGGAGAAGCACGACGCCCACGACCGAGCGCCACCAGCCGGGCCTGCCCACCCGGTGCAGCTCGTGGTAGCGCGGCCGGAAGTCGGGGGCCAGCGGTGCGGGCACGGCGTCAGGCCAGGGCCGACTGCAGGCGCGCGAGGCTGCGCTCGCGGCCCAGCAGCTCCAGCGACTCGAACAGCGGCGGGCTGATCCGCTTGCCGGTCACGGCGACCCGCACCGGACCGAAGGCCACACGGGGCTTGAGCTCCATGCCCTCGATCAGCGCCACGCGCAGCGCCTCCTCGATGGCGGCGGTCGACCACTCGTGCAGCCCCGAGAGGGCGTCGTACGACGCCTGGACGACGCCGCGGCCCGTCTCGTCGAGCAGCTTGGCGACGTCGGCGGGGTCGCGCTCGAAGTCGGCCTCGTCGACGAACAGGAAGCCGAGCATCGGCGCGGCCTCGGTGAGCTTGTTGATCCGCTCGGCCACCAGCGGCATCGCGAGCTCGAGCATCTGGGCATCGGGGTCGGTCACCGGGTCGCCCACGACGCCTGCGTCCTTGAGGAAGGGCAGCACGCGGTGGGTGATCTCGTCGATCGACAGCAGCCGCATGTGCGAGGCGTTGATGGCCTCGGCCTTCTTGAGGTCGAAGCGCGCGGGGTTGGGGTTGACGTCCTTGATGTCGAACTTCTCGACCATCTCGTCCAGGGAGAAGACGTCACGGTCCGCCGCGATCGCCCAGCCGAGGAGGGCGAGGTAGTTGAGCAACCCCTCGGGCAGGAAGCCCTGCTCGCGGTAGAGCGCCATGTGGGCCTGCGGGTCGCGCTTGGAGAGCTTCTTGTTGCCCTCGCCCATGACGTAGGGCAGGTGGCCGAACGCGGGCGTCTCCTTCGCGACGCCGAGCTCCTTGAGCGCGTCGAAGAGGGCGACCTGGCGGGGCGTGCTGGAGAGCAGGTCCTCGCCGCGCAGCACGTGGGTGATCTCCATCGTGGCGTCGTCGACCGGAGCGGTCAGCGTGTAGAGCGGGTCGCCGTTGGCGCGGCACAGCGCGAAGTCGGGGACGAACTCGGTCTCGAAGGTGATGTCGCCGCGGACCAGGTCGTTCCAGGTGATCGACCCGTCGGGCATCCGGAACCGGACGATCGAGGAGCGGCCCTCGGCCTCGAAGGCGGACCGCTGCTCGTCGCTGAGCTCGCGGCAGAAGCCGTCGTAGCCCATCACCTTGGAGCCGCTCGCCTTGCGGCGCGCCTCGACCTCGTCGTTCGTGCAGAAGCAGTCATAGGTGTAGGACGACTCGCGCAGCCGGGTGAGCACGTCGGCGTAGATCTCGGTGCGCTCGGACTGGCGGTAGGGACCGTGCGCACCGCCGACCACGACGCCCTCGTCCCAGCTGAGGCCGAGCCACTGCATGAGGTCGATGAGCGAGTCGTAGGACTCCTCGGTGTTGCGCGCCTTGTCGGTGTCCTCGATGCGGAAGACGAAGGTGCCGCCGTGGTGGCGGGCGAACGCCCAGTTGTAGAGGGCGGTCCGGGCCAGGCCGACGTGGGGCGACCCCGTCGGGGACGGGGCCATGCGGACGCGGACGGGGGTGCTCCCGGGGGTGCTCATGCTGGTGCTCACGCTCTCTGGGCGACGGGGTTGGTCAGGGAACCGATGCCGGCGACCGAGATCTCCACCTCGTCGCCCACCTCCATCGGCCCGACACCCTCGGGGGTGCCGGTCAGGATCAGGTCGCCGGGCAGCAGCGTCATCACTGACGACACGTGAGCGACCAGCGTCGGGACGTCGAAGATCATGTCGGCGGTCGAGCCGTCCTGGACGACGTCGCCGTTGAGGAACGTCTGCACCTGGCGGCCGTCGATGAAGTCCTGCGGGTCGAGGTCGGTCTCGATCCAGGGGCCGACCGGGCAGAAGGAGTCGAACCCCTTGGCGCGGGTGAACTGGACGTCGGAGCGCTGCAGGTCGCGCGCGGTCACGTCGTTGGCGATGGTGTAGCCGAAGATCACGTCAGTCGCCTGCTCGGCGGGCACGTCGCGGCAGATCCGACCGATCACCACGGCCAGCTCGCCCTCGAAGTGGAGGTTGGTGGTCTGCGAGGGGTAGAAGATCGGGTCGCCCGGGCCCACCACCGAGGTGTTGGGCTTGAGGAACATCAGCGGCTCGCTCGGCAGGTCGTTGCCCATCTCGGCGGCGTGGGCGGCGTAGTTGCGACCGATCCCGACGACCTTGCTGCGCGGGATGATCGGCGCGAGGAGGCGTACGTCGCTGAGCCGGTGCTCCTCCTCGAGCAGCTTGATCCCGGCGTAGAGCGGGTCTCCCGCGAGGGCCACCACCACCGAGTCATCGGCCGGCTGGCCGAACTCGTCGACCTCACCGGTGACGACGCCGAACCGAGGCTCCTCGCCCGTGCTGAACCGACAGATGCGCATGCGCCGAGGCTATCCAACCGTCCGTCAGTGGCCGGCGGCGCGGTGCAGTGCGGCGAGGCTCGAGGCGACGTCGTCGACGGTCGTCGACCAGTTGCTCACGCTGACCCGCAGCACGGCCTGGCCGTGCCAGCGCGACCCGGTCGTCCAGGCCGTCCCCTCGCTGAGCATCGCCTCGACCACGGCCCGGGTGCGGTCGTCGTCGCCGAAGGAGGCGCACACCTGGGTGAAGTCGACGTCGTTGAGCACCTGCGCGCCCTCGATCGCGGTGATCCCCTCCGCGAACGCCGCCGCGTGGTCGCAGAAGCCGTCGACCAGGTCGGCGACGCCGTCGCGTCCCAGCGCGCGGAGCACGGCCCACACGGGGAAGGCGCGGCCGCGGCGGCTGATCTCCGGCACCTTGTCGAACGGCTCGCCGGTGACGTCGTGGATGAGGTAGTCGCCGTGCATGCCCATCGCGGCCCGCAGGGCAGCGCGGTCGCGCACGATCGCCAGCCCGCAGTCGTACGGCACGTTGAGGGTCTTGTGGGCGTCGGTCGCCCAGGAGTCGGCGCGGTCGGCGCCCGCCATGAGGTGCCGCCGGCGCGGCGAGGCGCCGGCGAAGAGCCCGAACGCGCCGTCGACGTGCACCCACGCCCCCGCGTCGTGCGCTGCGGCGATGGTCGCGTCGAACGGGTCGAAGGCCCCGGAGTGGACGTTGCCGGCCTGCAGGCAGACCACCGTGGGACGGCCGTCGCCCGCGTCGAGGGCCGCCGCCAGCGCGGCCGGCTCGACGCGTCCCTGGTCGTCGACGGCCACCGGCTCGGGCGCACCGAGGCCGAGGTAGCGCAGGCTGAGGTCGATGGTGTCGTGGCGCTCCGCCCCCACCAGGACGCGTACGCCCGGCGAGCCCACCAGCCCGCGCTCGGCGACGTCCCAGCCGGCTCGGCGCAGCACCTCGTCGCGACCGGCGGCGAGGCAGGTGAAGTTGGCCATGGTGCCGCCGGTGACGAACCCGACGGCGCTGCCCGCGGGGAGGCCGAGCAGGTCGACCACCCACGCCTCCGCCACGTCCTCGATCGCGGAGTGGGCGGGGGTCAGCACCCGCAGCCCGGAGTTCTGGTCCCACGCGCTGACCAACCAGTCCGCGGCCAGCGCGGCCGGGTGGGTGCCGCCGATGACGAAGCCGAAGAACCGTCCGCCCGGCATCGCGGTCAGCCCGGGCTCGCACGCCTCGGCCAGCTCGTCGACGACCGCGACGGGATCGGTCGGGCCGTCCTGGAGGCGCCGGTCGAGCCGGTCCAGCATCTCGTCGGCCGTCATGGCCGGCGGGACCGGCCGCGTTGCGAGGGAGTCGAGCCACCCGAGGGCGTGAGCGTGCGCACGGTCCAGCCCGGCGGTGCGGTCCATGTCGGCAGTGTGCTCCAGGCACGAGCCCACGTCGAGTGCCGTCGAAGCGGCCCGGGCCGCTCCCCCGCACTAGCCTTGGCGCAGTGCGCGTGCTGTCGACCTCCGAGTGGCGTCCCCTCGCCGAGGCCCACGCCGCACGCGTCGACGACTTCGTCCGGCCGCACCTCGCCCGTCGCGCCGACCAGGTGAAGCACCCGGTCCACGACTTCCTCTTCACCTACTACTCCCAGCGCCCCGCGCACCTGCGCCGCTGGCACCCCGGTTTCGGGGTCGCGCTCGAGGACGCGGATGAGCACGCGAGCCTCAAGGGCTACGCCGGTGACCCGGTCGCCGTCACCGCGCCGTACGTCGCCTCGCAGCGCCCGCTGCTCACCCAGCTGCACTCATTGCTGACGGCGACGGCCGCCCGCCCGCCGCAGCTCGGCTGCTTCGGCCTGCACGAGTGGGCGATGGTGCACCGCTCGGCGGAGCACGGGACCCGGCACGACTGGCCCCTCCGCCTCGGTCCCGAGGGCACCGACGCGGTCGTCGAGTCGCACCGCATCGCCTGCTCGCACTTCGACGCCTTCCGCTTCTTCACCCCCACCTCCCGCCCGCTCAACACCCTGCAGCCGGGGCGCGACGACCGGCCGGCGTTCGAGCAGCCCGGTTGCCTGCACGCGGGCATGGACCTCTACAAGCACGCCTTCCGGCTCACGCCGATGGTCCCCAGCGAGCTGGTGGCCGACTGCTTCGAGCTGGCGCGCGACATCCGGGTGCTCGACATGCGCGCGGCGCCCTACGACCTCGCCGACCTCGGCTTCGAGCCGGTGCGGATCGAGACGACGGAGGGCAAGGCGGCGTACGTCGAGGCGCAGCGCGGGTTCGCGGAGCGCGGGGCTCCCCTGCGGGCCCGGCTCGTCGCCGAGTGCGAACGGCTGATGGACGCCACGCCTTAGCCGAGGTCGGGGTCGGGGTGGTCGGGGTCGTGGTCGGGATCGGGGTTGACCTGCGGCTTGTCGGGGTCGAGGCAGGCCCACTCCGAGACGTCACCGTGCACGTCGTGCACGCGGACGCAGGGCCGCTTCGCTTGCCGGGTCGGGGCCGTCAGAACTCGTAGCCGAAGGCCTCGACGGTGTCGGCGAACACCGTCGCGACCCGTTCCTTGGACGCGGGGGTGTAGAGCTCGCGGTAGTGGCCGGCCGGGCGCGCGTTGCCCTTGGCGCGCGGCAGGTCGGGCTCGCCCGGCAGCCCGAGGTGCTCCCACACCTCGCGGAGCTCGTCGTCGAGGTTCTCGTAGCGCAGCACCCGGTCGAGCGCCATCTTGCCGCGGATGCGGTAGAGCCGGCGGTTGTTGGCGAGCTGCTCGATCCAGATCTCCTTGACGTAGGTCTCGAAGTCGGGCAGCTCGGGCCGGTCCTTGTACTTCCAGTAGTAGAGGGACACGACGGCGTCCCACGGGTTCCGCTCGATCGCGAAGGTGAAGTAGTCGGCGAACACGGCGGCCCCGACGAGGTCGCGCGTCGCCTTGGCACCCATGTGGTTGTAGGCCTTGCGGGGCTGCGGCGGCGACTCGAAGTTCTGCGGGGCACGACCACCGGCGGCCTGCCGCAGCTTCTCGTCCTCGGGGCTGATCTCGGTGATGACGTCGTCGGGCCCGCACACCTTGGACAACGCGATCTCCACGCTCGTGCCCGCCGTCTTGCGGGTCTTGAGGAAGATGAAGCGGTGCTGGTGGGACGCGATCACGGGGACGACCCTATCCGTCCCGCCCTCTCCCGTGGCACGACTACGGTGGGCGCCGTGACCGAGGCCCAGGTAGCGAACGGCAGGCACTTCCGCGGCGACGACTGGTACGGCGACGACCTCGGCGCCGCGCACTTCGTCGAGTGCACCTTCACCGACGTCGACCTGTCGGAGACCACGACGTCCGGCGCCACCTTCGAGCGGTGCACCTTCCACGGCGGTCGCTTCAACGCCTCGGTGCACACCGCGACGGCCTTCGTCGGGTGCGACTTCCGGCGCACGTCGTTCTTCGACGCCACGCTCGACGGCTGCAAGCTCGTCGGGTCGGTCTTCGCCGAGTGCACCCTGCGCCCCCTCACGGTCGCGGGCGGGTCCTGGCTCGGCGTCACGATGCGTGGCGCCAACCTCTCGCGCCTCGACCTCACCGGCGTCGACCTGCGCGAGGCCGACCTGTCGATGTCGGACCTGACCCTGACCACGCTGGCCCGTGCCCGCCTCGACCACGCCGTGCTGCGGCAGGCCAAGCTCGACCGCACCGACCTGCGGGGCGCGAGCCTCGACGGCGTGGACCTGCTCACCGCCGAGCTCAGGCGGACCCGGCTCGACCTGGCCGGCGCCGTGCTGCTCGCGGAGCTGCAGGGCGCGGACGTCGACACCTCGGCCTAGGCGAGCCGCGCCCGCAGGCCGTCGATGACGAGGTCGAGGCCCAGGTCGAAGTCGGGCAGCGAGTCGAGCGAGCGCTCGACGGCACCGAGGCCCACGGCCTGGCGGGCGGTCTGCTCCTCGAAGGCGTGGCCGAAGACGTAGTGGACCAGGGTGCGCGACGCGACGGGGACGAGCTCGTCGGGGACGTCGGCATCGGCGAGGACCTTCTCCATCTCCGCCACCGGCGCCGCGGCGCCGAGGCCGAAGGCCCACACCGTCGCGACCACGTCGGCGCCGTCGGTGCAGGCGAGCATCGCGTGCCGGAGCTCCGAGCACACCTCGCGCAGCTGGTCGGGCCACTCCGACGCCGTACGCGGTCGCGCACCGCGGGCGAGGATCTCGTCGGCGACCGCCGCCAGCAGGGCCTGCTTGCTCGGGAAGTGGTGGTAGATCGCGCTCGGCTGGACCCCGAGCTCGGCCCCGAGCCGGCGCATCGTCAGCGCCGAGAGGCCGTGCGCGTCGAGCAGGGTGACGGCGTGGGCGAGCACGTCCGCGCGGCGGTGCGGCACGACGTACCCCCTCCCTCTCCGACGATCCCGACGCCTGCCACCGCGGTTGACGCGGCGTCCCCACGACCCTAACCTGAACGCCGTTCAACTGATCACCGTTCAGGTAGAGGGAACACCCCATGAGCACTCGCCGCAACCCCGGCACCGACGTCGCCCTGATCGCCGCCTTCGCGGCCCTCGTCGCGGTGTGCGCGCTGCTGCCGGCCATCAAGGTCGCCGGTCCCGTGCCGATCACCCTGCAGACCTTCGCGGTGCTGCTCTCGGGTGCGGTGCTCGGCATGCGACGCGGCTTCCTCGCCGTCCTGCTCTACGTCGTGGCGGGCGCCGCCGGGCTGCCGATCTTCTCCGGCGGCGCCGCCGGCCTCGCCGTCCTCACCGGCCCCACGGCCGGCTACCTCATCGGCTTCCCCCTGGCGGCCGGGCTCTGCGGCGCGATCGTCGAGCGGCTCCCCCGCCGCTCCCTCGTCAGCCCGGTCGCGATCTTCTGCGCCGGACTGATCAGCTCGGCGCTCTGCATCCACACCCTCGGCATGGCCGGCCTCGTCCTGCGCGCCGACCTGACGTGGGCCCAGGCCTGGGACATCGACAAGATCTTCTGGATCGGCGACGTCCTCAAGAACGTCGCCATGGCGCTCGTCGCGACCGCGGTGCACCGCGCCTTCCCGGGCATCCTCGACCGCCCGACCGCGCCGGCGCCCGCCGGGCAGGGACAGCCCGAGGGCACGCCCACCGCGTGAGCGGGATCCTCCTCGAGCAGGTCACCGTCTCGGTCCCGACCCAGGACGGCGAGCGCCGCATCCTCCACGAGACCTCCCTCGAGCTCACCGAGCGCCGGGTCGCCCTCGTGGGCCCCAACGGCTCCGGCAAGTCCACCCTCGCCCGGCTCCTCAACGGCCTCGTCCCGGCTACGACCGGCCGGGTCGTGGTCGACGGCCTCGACGTGGCGCGCGAGGGCCGGGAGGTACGCCGCCGGGTCGGCTTCGTGTTCACCGACCCCGCCGCCCAGCTCGTGATGCCGACCGCCCGCGAGGACGTCGCCCTGTCGCTGCGGCGCACGCACCGCGACAAGGCCGAGAGGCTCGTCGCCGCCGACCGGGTCCTGGCCGACTTCGGGCTCGGCGGCTTCGGCGACCGCAGCGTGCACGGGCTGTCCGGGGGCGAGGGGCAGCTGCTCGCACTGGCGGGGGTGCTCGCCACGGGGCCGTCGATCCTGGTGGCCGACGAACCGACGACGCTGCTCGACCTCGGCAACAGCCGCCGCATCGGCGACCTGCTGCTCGGCCTGGAGCAGCAGCTCGTCGTGGTCACGCACGACCTCGACCTTGCCGAGCGCTGCGACCGGGTGCTCCTGGTCCGCGACGGCAGGGTGGAGCGCGACGGCTCCCCGGCCGACGTCATCGGGCACTACCGGGCGACAGCATGACCGGGTCGTCCACCAGATGAGCGCCCAGCTCCTCGGCCTCCACCAGCCCGGCACGACGTGGCTCCACCGGCTGCCCGCCGGCGCGAAGCTGCTCGGCCTGATGGCTGCCAGCCTCGTCGTGGTCCTGGTCCACGGCCCCGCGTCGGCCGTGGTGTTCGTCCTCGTCGCCGCCGGCCTGGTGGTGTGGTCGGGCGCGCGCCTGGGGTTCACCCTGCGCGCGATGCGCTGGCTGCTGCTGACCGCGGCGATCCTCGGCGGTTGGACCGTCTGGCAGAACGGCTGGCCGCGCGCGGTCGAGGTCGTCGGCGACCTGGTCGCCCTCATCCTGCTCGCCACCACGCTGACCGTCACGACGCCGGTCGACGAGGTGATGGACGCGGTCGCCCGCGGGCTGCGTCCGCTGCGCCGCGTCGGTGTCGACCCCGAGGCGGTGGCGCTGGCGTTCTCGCTGATGCTGCGGGCGATCCCGACGACCATCGGGCTCGCCGAGGAGTCGCGGGACGCGGCCGTCGCCCGCGGGCTCGAGCGGTCGCCGCGGGCGCGGCTCATCCCGTTCGTGGTCCGCGTCGTCGCCCGGGCGCACGACACGGGGGACGCGCTGCACGCGCGCGGGATCGGCGACGACTGAACGTCACCAGCCGGGCGGTCGCCTGTCAGCCCAGGGCGCAGCGGCCTCGACCTGCGCGGCGAGCGACAGGAGCAGCTCCTCCTCGGCCGGTCGCGCCGCGACCATCACGCCGATCGGGAGACCCTCGTCGGTCCAGTGGAGTGGCAGCGACATCGCCGGCATGCCGGTGACGTTCCACGCGCTGGTCCACGGCGTGAACGCCTTCTGGGCGGCGAAGTCCCCCGCCGGGTCGGCGTCGTCGCGCAGGGCGCCGACCTCGACCGGCGGGCTGGCGAGGGTCGGCGTGAGGACGACGTCGTACGGCGCCAGCGCGGTGAGGGCCGCCGCCGCGTGCTGGCGGAGCCGCCCGATCGCGAGCCCGAACTCCGGCCCGCTGACGGCGTGGCCGAGGCCGCCGAGCCAGCGGGTGAGCGGGCGGAGCCGGTCCTCCCGGCCCGGGGGTGCGGGCGAGAGCGCGGTCAGCACCGCCCAGCAGGTCTCGAAGTCGGCGACCGCCTCGCGCGGGATCGGCACCGGCACGTCCTCGACCTCGTGGCCGAGGACCTCCAGCAGCCGCGAGGCGTCGTCCCACGCGGTCACGGAGGCCGGGTGGACGTCGACGTCGGCGATGACCGGGGTGATGAAGCGCGCGACCCGCAGCCGTCCCGGCTCGCGGTCGCAGGCGTCGAGGAAGCTGCCCGACGGCTCGGGCGCCCAGAACGGGTCGCCGACGCGCCGGCCGGCGAGCACGTCGAGCAGCGCGGCGGCGTCGCGCACGCTGCGGGCCAGGGTGCCGGCGGTCGCGAGCCCGACCGGGTCGCCGTAGCGGGGCGCGCCGCTGATCCGTCCGCGGGTGGGCTTGAGCCCGACGAGGCCGCAGCACGACGCCGGGATCCGGATCGAGCCGCCGCCGTCGGAGCCGGGCGCGACGGGCAGCAGGCCGGCGGCGACGGCCGCGGCCGCCCCGCCGGACGAGCCGCCGGCGGTGCGGGTGGTGTCCCATGGCGTGACCGCCGGAGGCGCGACGTCGGGCTCGGTGTAGCAGGGCGAGCCGAACTCGGGCGTGCTCGTCTTGCCCAGGCTCGGCATCCCCGCGGCCTCGACGGTCAGGACGAGGTCGTCGGAGGCATCGGGCACGAAGTCGTCGTACGCCGCGGAGCCGAAGGTGGTCCGGACCCCGGCCGTCGGATGGAGGTCCTTGATGCCCGTCGGGACGCCCCAGAGCGGACCTGCGTCCGTGGGGCGTCCCGCTCCGGTGAGCCGGCGGGCGTGGTCTCGCGCCTGCTCGTGGGTCGGCGTGACGAACGCGCCCACCCGGTCGGCCCGGCCGGCGTAGTGCTCGACCAGCTCGAGCGGCGACACCTCGCCGCGGCGTACGGCGTCGCCCTGCTCGAGCGCGGTCAGGTCGTGGAGCACACCGCCGAACCTACCGATCGATGCGTTCCCCGGATATCCGGGGAAGTTCCCGCTTGTCGGCCGATGCTTCGGCCGACAAGCGGGAACTTCGGCAGCAGAGTCAGGTCAGGCCGCGACCTCGACCTCGTGCGCGACAAGGGCGTCGAGGGCGCCGAGGAAGCGCTGCACGGCCTCCTCGTTGGCCAGCGGGTCGCCCTCGAGGGCGGGCTCGTCGACGACGATGCCCTCGACGACGACGGCCCCGGCGATGGTGGCCGAGTGGCGGGCGTGCTCGTGCGACCACTTGCCGCCGTACGGCGTGGGGGTGGCGCCGATGGCCGCGAAGGGCTTGCCGACGATGGCGCCCTGGCCGTAGGGCCGCGACAGCCAGTCGATGGCGTTGTTGAGGACGGCCGGCATCGTGCCGTTGTACTCCGGCGTCACGGCGAGCACGCGGTCGGCGCTGGCGACGGACTGGCGCAGGGCGGTGGCAGCTGCAGGAGCCGACTCGCCGTCGATCTCCTCGTTGTAGAACGGGACGGCGTCGATGCCCTCGACGACGTCGACGGTGACACCCGCGGGGGCGTGGTCGCGGAGGTGCTCGGCGATGCGGCGGTTGAGCGAGCCGGCGCGGTAGGAACCGAGGAGGACAGCGACACGGGTCTGCTTCTGAGTGGTCATGAACGTCGAAACGGACCGCGGTCCGCTTCTATTCCGGTGCGGGGGAACTTTCTTCCGACCTAGGCTGAGGGCGTGACCCACCTCCTGCCGCTGGCCGACGAGCCTGCGCCGGAGCGGGCCGACGCGGCGCGCAACCGCGAGGCGATCCTCGCAGCGGCGCTGCGCCTGGTGGAGACGCGGGGGGTCGGGTGCGTGACGATGGACACGGTCGCGACCGAGGCCGGCGTCGGCAAGGGCACGCTGTTCCGGCGCTTCGAGAGCCGGGAGGGGTTGATGGCCGCGGTCCTCAACGAGTCCGAGACGGTGTGGCAGGGCAGCGTCATCTCGGGCCCGCCTCCCCTGGGCCCGGGCGCACCGCCGATGGAGCGGCTCCTGGCGTTCGGCCACTCGCGGATGCGGGTCAACGTCACCCACGGTGACCTGATCCGGGCCGCCACCGGGATGGACCCGGTCCGCTCCCGGGCTGCCGCCGGGTTCGCCCTCATGCACGTGCGCCACCTGCTCGGCCAGCTCGGGGTGACGGGCGACCTGCACTTCCTGGCGTTCGCCCTGCTCGCCCCGCTGGAGGCGATGGCGCTCCAGCAGCAGCGGGTCGACGGGGTCAGCCTGCCGCAGATCGAGCTGGCCTGGGACGACCTCGTGGCACGCGTGGTCGGCTGACCGCAGGCGCCCGCGGGGTCAGCTGCCCAGCCGCTCCTTCATCGCGGCGATCTCGACCTGCTGGTCGGTGCCGATGTGGCTGGCCAGCTGGAACACCTCCGACTMCTGGCCGCCCTCGCCGCCGGTGAGCAGCGTCTCGACCATCACCACCGCGCCCTCGTGGTGGCGGATCATGCCCTGCAGGAACAGCCGGTCGAACCGGTCGCCCTTCGACCGCGCGAGCTGGTCGAGCTGGGCGGGGGTGAGCATGCCGGGCATCTCCTGGTGGCCGCCCGCACCGCCGTGCTCCCCGTGCCCGCCGTGCATGCCCGACACCATCTCGCCGCGCTGGTTGAGCCACTTCTCGAGCAGCGCGATCTCGTCCTGCTGCGACACCTCGATGCGCTCCGCGAGCTGGGCGAGGTCGGGGTCTGCAGCCCGGTCCTCGACGAGGGCGGTCATCTCGAGCGCCTGCTGGTGGTGCGGGATCATCATCTGGACGAACTCGACGTCGGCGTCGGTCCAGGTGGGCTCGTCGATCGCCTCGGCCTCGTCCGGCGAGAGCGTCTTCCCCGCCTCACCGGGGGCGCCGAGCTGGACCACCGGCGCCGCCTCGTCCGCGGGCGGGTCGTCGTCGGACGTGCAGGCCGCCGACCCCAGCGCGACGGCGAGGCCGACGAGGAGAGCCGGCCACCGACGGACCCGACCGGTGCCGCTGTCGCTCCTGTTCCCCATGCGGGTCTCCCACTCGCTCGATGCTTGCTGGTTCGGCTGGCTGGCTCGATCTCGGTGCGGCAACTGGTCGGCTGCGGGTATGGCGGTCCACCCCCCACCCTCGCTACGTTGTCCGACATCGTAGGTCGATCTCGCGGCGGGCCTCCCGGGCCCGGGGCTTTGGGGCGACCCGAACGGGAGGGTACCCACATGTCGCGTCATCCCCGTCCGAGCAGGTCCGTGCTACGAGCCGCCGGGGTGATGGCCCTGGCCGCCGCGCTCCTGCCGGCGATGGCCTACGCCGCCGAGGACGACCCGCGCGAGGGTCTCGCGCCGGGCTACCTCCCCTGGTCCGAGGCGAGCAGCAACATCGAGCTGCTCGACAACGACCCGCGCGTGGCGCCCTTCGACGCAGCTCCGGGCAACTTCGGGTTCGTGAACTCCGACCTCGCCTTCACCGGCGACACGGCGGTCGTGGGCAACTTCAACGGCTTCCAGTTCTACGACATCTCCGACCCGTCCGACCCGACCCTGAGCGGCTCCTTCGTGTGCCCCGGCGGCCAGGGTGACGTGTCGGTCTACGGCGACCTGCTCTTCATGTCGGTCGAGGAGACCCGCGGCCGCATCGACTGCGGCAGCCAGGGCGCTGCCGGCTCGGTCAACCCGGAGCGCTTCCGCGGCGTCCGGATCTTCGACATCAGCGACCAGAGCAACCCCGTCCAGCTGCCGGGCGTGCAGACCTGCCGCGGGTCCCACACGCACACGATCGTGAGCGACCCCGACGACCCGGCCAACATCTACATCTACAACTCCGGCACGTCCGGCGTACGCCCCGCGGCCGAGCTGGCGGGCTGCGAGAACGCGAACGCCAACAACCCGGCCCCGGTCACCTCGGGCAACCCGACGCAGTGGCGCATCGACGTGATCAAGGTGCCGCTCGCCGCACCGCAGACCGCGGCCATCGTGAGCCAGCCGCGCATCTTCACCAACCCGGCGACGGGCGCCTACAACGGGCTGCAGAACACGACCCCCGGCACCCTGCACCCGAGCGGTACGGCGTACTCCCCCCTGCCGAACACCAACACCTGCCACGACCTGACCTCGTTCCCGGCGCGTGAGCTGGTCGCCGGCGCGTGCCAGGGCAACGGCATCCTCCTCGACACCTCGGACCCCGTGAACCCGGTGCGCCTCGACGCGGTGTCCGACCCGAACTTCTCCTACTGGCACTCCGCGAGCTTCAACAACGACGGCACCAAGGTGATCTTCACCGACGAGTGGGGCGGCGGCACGAGCGCCCGCTGCCGGGCGACCGACAAGCCGGAGTGGGGCGCCGACGCGCTCTTCGACCTCGAGGGCGACCAGATGGAGTTCGCCAGCTACTACAAGATGCCCGCCGTGCAGACCACGCAGGAGAACTGCGTGGCCCACAACTCCTCGCTCGTGCCGGTGCCGGGTCGCGACATCCTCGTGCAGGCCTGGTACCAGGGCGGCCTGTCGGTGATCGACTTCAGCGACACCGCGAACCCCGTCGAGATCGCCTACTTCGACCGCGGGCCGATCAACACCCCCAACCCGACCGGTCTCAACCTCGGCGGCCTCTGGTCGACCTACTGGTTCAACGGACAGGTCTACGGCAGCGAGATCGCTCGCGGCTTCGACACCTTCGGGCTGACGACCAGCGACCTGCTGAGCGAGAACGAGCTCGACGCGGCCCGTGAGGTGCAGCTCGACGAGTTCAACGCCCAGCACCAGGAGCAGATCGTCTGGACGCCGAGCTTCAACGTCGCCGGCGCCTACTTCGACCAGGCCGTCCGCTCCGGCGAGCTGAGCGGCACGACGCTCGACACCGTCGAGAAGCACCTCGCCAAGGCGGAGAAGCTCGCCGACAACCCCGGCAACGCAGCCAGGGCCCAGCTCGCCAACGCGATCCGGGTGCTCGGCACCTCCGGTGACCAGGGCGAGCTGCGCCAGGCGCTGGTCGAGCTGCGCGACAGCCTCTGAGCACGGAGGGCGCCGCCACCCGTCCGGTGGCGGYGCCTTCCCTCAGCGGTGGTGTCGGCGCAGGCCGAAGGTCAGCCCGTCGACGAGCGCGCCCCACGACGCCTCGATCACGTTGGCGCCGACCCCGACGGTGACCCACGACGACTCCCCGTCGGTGGTCTCGATGAGCACGCGGGTGATCGCGTCGGTGCCGTGTCCCTGGTCGAGGATGCGCACCTTGTAGTCGATCAGCTCGAACTTCGCGACCTCCGGGAAGGCCTGGCCGATCGCCTCGCGCAGCGCGGCGTCGAGGGCGTTGACCGGGCCGTTGCCCTCGCCGGTGACGACGTAGCGCACGCCCTCGGCCCGCAGCTTCACCGTCGCCTCCGAGATGGCCTCGCCGTCGGTGCGGGTCTCGGTGATGACGCGCCACGACTCGACGTCGAAGTACGACGGACGCGCGCCCTCGACCTCCTCGGCGAGCAGCAGCTCGAAGGAGGCGTCGGCGGCCTCGAAGGTGTAGCCGCTCTGCTCCATCGCCTTGACGCGGTCGGTGACGCGGGTGACGAGCTCGCGGTCGTCGCTCAGGTCGTAGCCGAGCTCCCGGCCCTTGAGCTCGATCGAGGCGCGCCCGGCCATGTCGGAGACGAGCAGGCGCATGTCGTTGCCGACGACGAGCGGGTCGAGGTGCTGGTAGAGGTCGGGGTCGACCTTGATGGCACTGGCGTGGAGGCCGGCCTTGTGCGCGAACGCCGACGTGCCGACGTACGGCTGGCGAGAAGCGGGCGGCACGTTGGTGACCTCGGCGACGGCGTGCGCGATGCGGGTCGCCTCGCGCAGCAGGCCCTGCGGCAGCACGTTCCGGTCCAGCTTGAGCTCGAGGTTGGCGACGACGGTGACGAGGTCGGCGTTGCCGGTGCGCTCGCCGTAGCCGTTGATGCAGCCCTGCACGTGGCTCGCCCCGGCGGCGACGGCGGCCAGCGAGTTGGCCACGGCGCAGCCACTGTCGTTGTGGGCGTGGATGCCGACGCGGGCGCCGGTCGTCTCGATGACGTCGAGCACGACGTCGGAGACCCAGTCGGGCAGCATGCCCCCGTTGGTGTCGCACAGGGCGACGACCTCCGCGCCGGCCTCGGCGGCCGTGCGCAGCACCTCGAGGGCGTACGCGCGGTTGGCGCGGTAGCCGTCGAAGAAGTGCTCGGCGTCGAGGAAGACCGTCTGCCCCTCCTCGCGCAGGTGCGTGACCGTGTCGCGCACCATCGCGAGGTTCTCCTCGAGCGTGGTGCGCAGCGCGAGCTCGACGTGGCGGTCGTGCGACTTCGCGACGAGGGTGACGACGCCGGCGCCGGAGTCGCGGAGGGCACCCACGAGCGGGTCGTCGGCAGCACGTACGCCGGCCCGGCGGGTGGCGCCGAAGGCCGCGAGCCGCGCATGGCGGAGGTCGAGCTCCTCCCGGGCGCGGCGGAAGAACTCGGTGTCCTTGGGGTTGGAGCCCGGCCAGCCGCCCTCGATGTAGCCCACGCCGAGGCCGTCGAGCTGCTTGGCGATGCTCAGCTTGTCGGCGACCGAGAGGTTGAGACCCTCCTGCTGGGCGCCGTCGCGCAGGGTGGTGTCGTAGACGTGGAACGAGCCGTGCAGGTCCATCGGAGGTCTCTCGGTCTCGGAGGTGTGGGGGCAGAAAAAAACCTCCTGGGGTGCAGGAGGTCGGCGCGGCGGGGAGTCCCGTCGCGCTAGGCAATGATGATCGTGCTGGTGGTCACGCCTTCATGGTGCCACCGATCCCCCGCTGGTGAGATCTGCGTCTCGCCATCCGGTCGACACGAACGTGCCCCGGGTGCCGCCCCCCACGAGCAGCACCCGGGGCAGGTTCGTACCCCCAGATCGTCCCCTCAGATCGTCCCCCAGTACCAGCGGCCGGTCAGCAGTCGTACGCGTCCGCCCCGGCGACGTACGTGGCCACCATCTCCTCCGGGAGTGGCGAGCCGGCCCCGAAGTACTCCAAGCCCCTGCCGTTGGCCCCGTTGGGGTTCATCCGGCCGGTGTCCTTGGGATCGCCGATGGTCATCTTCTCGAAGACCTTGAGCCCGACCGGCAGGCCGGCGTCGCGCAGCGCGGCGTACCCGGCGTCGCGGGCGCCGTCGCAGGCGGCGGTGTAGCCCTCGAAGCCCGCCCCCTCCTCGGCGGAGACGACGAACCAGTTCGGCGAGGCCGGGCCGTCGAGCGAGTACATCGGGACGAAGCAGTGGTGCGCGCTGGCGCTGGCCGCGGTCACGGCGATCGCGGCGGCGGCCCCAGCGGTGACGACGCCGAGGCGTCGGACGGTGATGATGCTCATGTGTTCCACCCCTCCTGCTGACCCCCTGCGGGCCAGCACGAGCAGTCCACCGCCTCGCCCCGGCGGCCGCCACGGCCAGCGACCCGCACAGTTCTCGTACAGTTCGCCGGCCGCCGAGGCCACGGCCGCGCTAGCCGACCCAGGTCGCCTTGGCTCCGCCGTCCTGGGAGGAGTTGACGACCATCTGACCCTCCTCGAGCGCCACGCGGGTCAGGCCTCCTCGCGGCACGGTGACCTCGCGACCGTCGAAGAACACGAAGGGCCGGAGGTCCACGTGGCGCGGCTGCGGGACGCCGTCGACGATCGTCGGCTGGGTGGACAGCGAGACGACGTCCTGGACGATCCAGCGCTTCGGCTCGTCGCGCATGGCCTGCCGGGCGGCGGACAGCTGGTCCGCGGAAGCCGTCGGCCCGATGACGACGCCCTCGCCGCCCGCCCCGTCGCGGGGCTTCGCGACCAGCTCGGGCAGCCGGTCCAGCGCCTCCTGCAGCCGGTCGGCGTCCGTGAGGTCGTAGGTCCGCACGGAGCGGACTCGCGGCTCCTCGTGGAGGTAGTAGCGGACCATGTCGTCGACGTGCGCGTAGACGGACTTGTCGTCGGCGACCCCGGTGCCGTAGCAGTTCACCATGCCCACCCGACCGGCCCGCCACGGCTCGAGCAGCAGGCCCGCCACGTCGACGCCGGCGTCGCGCGGCGCGAGGCCGTCCTGCTCGGTGCGGCGGTAGGCGGCACGCACGGGCGTCCCGTCGGCCAGTCGCAGCACGTCCCCGTCGCGCCGGAGGCCGTCGGGCTCGACGAGCTCCAGCCCGGCCTCGTCGGCGAGGCGCCGGTGCTCGTAGTAGGCCGAGTTCTCCTCGCCGTCGGTGAGCAGCACGAGCGCGCCCTCCCCGTCGGGGTTGGTCGCCTCGAGGCAGCGGCGCAGCGCCGAGGCGCACTCGTCGAGGCCGGACGACGGCTCGACGCCCAGCACCTCCGACACGGCCTCGGACACGGCCATGGCGTACGCCATCCCCGACGGCGTGCGGACGTTGTCCTCCAGCACCAGCAGCGTGCCGTCCTCGTCGCGGACGACGTCGAAGCCGGCGACCGAGATCCAGGCGCCCGCCACCGGGGCACTTCCGGTGAGGTCCTGCTCGAGGTAGGGCGTCGCGTCCAGGACGTGGGCCGGCACGACGCCGTCGGAGACACACCGACGCTCGGCGTAGACGTCCGCGACGAAGGCGTCGAGCGCGCGGATGCGCTGCGCCAGGCCGTCGGCGAGGAGCTCCCACTCCCCCGGGTCGAGCAGGCGCGGGACGGGGTCGGCGCGGAAGGCGTGGCCGCCCGCTCCACCGAAGCGCACGCCCCGCTCCTCCAGCACGGCGTTGACGCGGCGGCTCAGGTCGTCGCGCTCCGCCGCGGACGAAGGTCGCTGGGTGGGGTCGGTCGGGTGGGTCGGATCAGCAGGCTGGTGCATCCGACCTGTCTACCAAGGGTGTGGCCGGACCGTCCCCCCGTAGGGAGGTGCCTGCAGGGGGACGTCCGGTCTTCCGGTCGGTCAGCCGATCTCGCGGTACGCCGTCCACGCCGCCTGCATGCGGGCCGCCTGGCCCGCGGTGAACTGCGTCATGCAGGAGTCGTAGGTGTAGTCCATGAAGTTCGTGATCGGGTCGACTCCCCCACCCGCGCACGTGTCGCGCCCGACCGGGCACTGGAACGCCGGCGAGGCCTCGGGCGCGGTGTCGGCGACGTAGTCCCCCGGCTCGGAGCACCCGCCCTGGAACGTGTGGTAGAGCTCGAGCCAGTGCCCGATCTCGTGCGTCGCCGTGTCGCCCTCGCCGTAGGTGCTGTACGCGCGGCTGTCACCGGTGTCGTTGGGCACGGTCGGGAGGCTCCGGTAGTCGACGACCACGCCGTCGCGGTACTGCGGGAGCGGGTTGCCGGCCGTCGCCGCGGCGTCGAAGTCGGAGGGGAAGTAGGCCCAGCCGAGGAGCGACTGGCCGAGGGAGGCCGAGTAGATGTTGAGCGTCTCCGACGTGCTGTCGCCGTAGAGCGCCTTCTTCATCGCCACCTCCTTGCCGCCACCGCGGTAGAAGCGCGGGTCGCCGCCGTTGGAGGAGATGAGGTTGAACCACTGGGGCTCGTAGGTGCGCGTGACCTGCTCGAGCACGAAGGAGAAGCCGTGCGGGGCGTAGGCCGCGTTGAGCACCCGGATCTGCTCGGCGATGCGGGCGTCGGAGACGTCGCCGCCCTCCTGGCCGCGGTCCTTGGCGATCACGTGGAAGCGGACCGGTACGGTCACCGGGGCGAAGGCCGCCGCGGTCGTGCCGGAGCCCGGCTTGCCCCTCGCGGACGTGCGAGCCGCCCTGGCAGCCTTCAGCGCCCTGGCCAGCGGGTCCTGGTGCACGACCTGCAGGTCGTCGCGCGGGATCGTGCCGGCCGGCGCCGCGGCGACGTCGCCGTAGTCGATGCAGTCGGTGGGCTTGTCCTTCGCCGGCGCCCCGGAGGACGGCGTGGACATGCCCATCCCGAGGGCGAGTGCGGTCACTGCGACGCCGATGCGTCGTACGGCAAGGGTGCTGCGAAGGTGCATGGGGGGTCCCCTCAGTGAGTCGGTGGAGCGAACGTAAGCCCGCCGGGCACGCCGGGAGAAGACCCACCTTCGGGTGGAGCAGGCCGTCCTGACGACGCGAGAGCCCCCGACCCGGGGGTCGGGGGCTCTCGTGAGTCGTCGCTACGGTCGGTCGGGCTCCTCGTCCACGACCTCACCGTCGAGGAGCAGCGGGTCCGCGAGTTCGGGGTCGTCGACCACGTGCACGGCCGCCTCCTCGGCGCCGGCCGCGGCGCCGTCGATGCCCACGTCCTCGGCGACGAGGTCCTTCTCGGTGTCGGTCCGGACACCTTCGTCCGCAGCGACCAGGCGTCCCGCCCGCTCACCCTCGGCCCCCTCGACGTCGGCCTGGACGGCCTCGCCCTCGCTCGAGTCCTCGGCCACCATCGCGGCGAGGTCACCGCGCGCGGCCTCCTCGTCGGCGACCTCGTACGGGTCGAGCTCGGCGACCTCCTGCTCGACCCGCTGGTCGAGCGACTCGCCCTGGATCTCCTCGAGCGGGGTGTTGCCGTAGCCCTGCGCCGCCGACCACTTCTCCGGCGGCGAGTAGCCCTCGTCCAACGGCTCAGCGAGGCCGCGGTCGTCGACGAGGCTGTCGCCGTCGCCCTGGGGCTGGTCCTCGTCGTCGACGCTGTAGCCGTGGTAGCTCTCGTTGTCGGGCTGGTCGGAGCTCATCGGTCCTCCTGCTGTCGGGTGCGTGGACCCGGTAGGTACCCCGCTCGGGCATGCCTGAACGGCGAGGCCCGTCACAACCAGCCGGGAAGCCGTACGTCGGAGAACGGGGCCGAGTCGTCGGGCGCCCAGCTGGTGCCCTGCGCGGACGCCGCCGCGCCGAGGCCGGACCCGGCAGCCGCGACGAGCAACGTGACGAGCAGCCACGGCACGCCGCGGCGGGCAAGCGGGTCGACGACGCGGTGGACGGGCGAGCGGAGCCGCTCGGAGCCCGGGCCCCACCAGGTCGACAGGGCGAACATCGCCCCGATCACGGCGAGCGACGTGGTCAGCGACAGCGAGCCCGCGAAGCAGAGCAGCGCGACGCCGCAGGCGATGCCAGCGCTCCACATGAACAGCAGCAGCGAGCCGCCGAGGCCGGCCACGGCGTGCCACGGGGCGGCGAGCAGCACCTGGATGCCGTCGTACCACTTGGCTCCGCGACGGTCGCGCCGGTTGCCCGCGGACGACGCCGCCAGCGAGCCGCTGCGCAGCAGCCAGACGACGACGACGAGGACGGCGATCGAGACATAGGGGGCGAACGTGATGGCGCCCGCGACGACGCCGCCCACGGCGAGCAGGGTGAGCGTGCGGCGCACCCGCTCGCCGGCCGGCACGTGCGGCCGGGCGGGCGGGCCGTAGTCGCCGACGTACTCGGTGGAGCCGTCCGGCAGCACGCGGGTCTGCCGGTGCGGCTGCGTGCCGGCGTCGCCCCACCCGACGGTCGCGTCGTGGTCGCGCCAGGCGTCGGTGCGGTCGTCGAGCTGGTCGTCGGTGGGGTCGTCGTCGTGCCAGGCGCGGTCGCCGTGTCGGTCGTCGGCGCCCGGTCGGTCCCAGTCGTGGGACCAGTGCACCGGCTCACCGACCGGCTGGGTGTACGCCGGCGCGACGGTCGGCGCGAACGGCTCCGCCGTGGCCGTGCCGACGCGGGTCGGCGCCTCGAGGTCCTGACGGATGCCGGCGACGTAGGGCAGCGTGACGGGGGCGGCCGCGCGCTCCTCGCGCTCCTCGCGCTCGTCGGGCTCGGGCGAGCCCAGGTCCTCGAGCCAGTCGCGGACCTCCTCGAGCGTGGGCCGGTCGGCGGGCTCCGGGGAGAGCGCCTCCTCGACCAGCTCGAGGACGTCGGGGTCCAGGCCGGCGAGGTCGTGCTCGCCGCGTCGCACGCGGTCCATGACCGCCACCGACGGCCCGCGGCCGAACGGCGCGCGACCGGTGCCGGCGTACGCCACCGTGGCCGCCCACGCGTGCACGTCGGAGGCGATCGTGGCGTCGTCGCCGTAGAGGATCTCGGGGGCGAGGTAGCCCGGCGTGCCGAGCAGCCAGCCGGTCATGGTGATGCGTGAGTCCTCGGCGACGCGGGCCAGGCCGAAGTCGATCAGGATGGGCGTGCGGCCCTCCATGATGACGTTGGACGGCTTGATGTCCCGGTGGAGCACGCCTACCGAGTGGACCGCCTCGAGCGCCTCGGCGAGGCAGTCGGCGAACCACAGCAGGTCGTCGCCCTCGAGCGCTCCCTCCTCCTGCACGTGGTCGTGGAGAGAGAGGCCGGGCACGTAGCGGGTGGCGACGAAGGGGATCTCTCCGAACGGGTCGGCGTCGACGATCTCGGCGATGCGACGGCTGCGGACGCGACTCAAGGAGCTGACCTCGCGCGCCAGCCGGCGCCGGGCCTCGTCGTCGCCGACGACGTGCGGGCGCAGGACCTTGATCGCCACCGGGCGCTCCCCCGGCTTCTGCCCGAGGTGCACCACGCCCATGCCACCCTCGCCGAGGCGGGCACGCAGGGCGTAGCCGCCAACGGTCAGCCCGGGCGGCGGCGCCTTCGGGGACGTCGTCACGGCACGAGGATACGGCTGGAGCCGGTCGTTCCCCCGATCCCGGACGACGCGCCGCGCGCCGCTGTCGGAGGCGTCGGCGACGATGGAGCGGTGGACGAGGTACGACGGCGCCTGACGCTCGAGCGCGAGCAGGCGCTCGCGCGGCTGGCCAGCCTGACCGGCGACCACGAGGCGATGGTGGCCGCCTCCCTCGACACCAACGCCGACGACGAGCACGACCCCGAGGGCACGACCATCGCCTTCGAGCGCTCCCAGATCGGGGCGCTCGTGCGCCAGGTGCAGCACCACGTCGCCGAGGTGGATGCGGCCCTCGACCGGGCCGGGGCCGGCACCTACGGCGTCTGCGAGGTCTGCGGCCGCGACATCGGCGCACCGCGCCTCGAGGCCCTCCCCGCTGCCCGCACGTGCATCAGGTGCGCGGGCCGCGCGCCCGGCCTACGGTGACGGACATGACAGACCTCACGCCCGCACAGCCCTTCGAGCTCGGCGCGCGCGTCACGCTCGACCCCGTCCCTCTCGCCGTCGTGCGCCACGAGGGCGTCTCCCTCGACGACCTGCGCGACCTCTTCGACGCCGCCTACCCCGCCATCGCTGGTCTCTTCGGCTCAGGCGAGCTCGTGCCGGCCGGCGCGGCGCTCGCGGTCTACCACGGCAATCCGCAGGAGTCGTTCGACATCGAGATCGGCTTCCCCGTCGTCCAGCCACCCGGCTCGGCGATCGCGGTCGGCGACCTCCAGGTGGTCGGTGCCGCGCTGCCTGCCGGACCGGCCCTCGCGGCGACGCACCTCGGGTCGTACGACGGGCTGGGCGAGGCCTGGGGCCGTCTCGCCCAGACCGCAGGCGCCACCCCGACGGGCGACTGGATCGAGGTCTACGTCTCCGACCCGAGCGACTCGTCGGCCGTTCTCCGCACCGACCTGCTGATGCCCGTCAGCAGCTGAGGCTCGTCCGCCATCCGCGCTGGTTGAGGAGGGAGGAAGTCCCGTCGCGAAACCGGTCGGGACAGGGTGGCCAGCAACCGTCCACAGCCATGGTCACTGTCGGTGGCCGCCGGTAGAATCGAACACATGATCGAGATGCTGGCGGGGCGCGGAGCAGGTGAGGTCGACGACCTCACCGCCCGCGACCTGCTCGCGCTCGCGCGGGACCGGAAGGCAGCCGAGGACCGCGCAGCAGCGGACCTCCTTGTCGTGGCGGCCCGGTGGGCCGACCTGCACCCGCCGGAGTCGATCCACTCGGCCGCTGCGTTCACCGTCCCGGGCTGCGAGCACGAGGAACCGATCGCGGGTGAGGGTGCGCCGCTGGTGGCGGAGTTCTGCCTCGCCGAGCTCGGCACCGTCCTCGGTGTCTCGACGACCGCGGCGAAGAAGCTCGTCGGCCACGCCCTCGAGCTGCGCCACCGACTCCCGCGGCTGTGGGCGCAGGTCCACACCGGACGCGTCCCCGCATGGCGGGCCCGTCTGGTCGCGGAGACCACCATCCACACCACTCCTTCGCTGACGCGGGAGGCTGCGGCGTTCGTGGATGCCCAGGTCGCCGCGGTCGCGGGTCGTGTCGGGCTGGCGCAGCTGGACCGGCTCGTCGCCGAGGCCATCAAGCGCTACGACCTCGCCGACGTCGACCCGGCCCAGGACCCGGAGGACGGCCACCTCCACGTCGACCCCCGCCACGTCACGATCCACGACGACGACGTGCACTTCGCCGGCACGATGCGGCTCGAGGCCGAGCTCGACATCGCCGACGCCCTCGACCTCGACCGGGCCCTGGCCCACGGCGCCGCGTCGCTGAAGGCACTCGGCTCCGATGCCTCGCTGGACGCCCGCCGCTCCGCTGCCCTCGGTGACCTCGCCCGCACCCAGACGGCGCTCGACCTCGCCGGGGCGGGCGCTGATCCCCAGCGCCTGCCCGCAGCACGTGAAGTCGTCCTGCACGCGCACTTCGACGCCACCCTCGACGACCTGGCCACGGTGTTCGGACCGACAGGTCGCGTGGAGGAGGGCCAGCGGCTGGTGCTGCTCGACCAGGTCAGGGACTGGTGCGCCGACTCGCGCACGAAGGTCACCGTCAAGCCGGTCATCGACCTCAACGCCCAGTTGTCGACACCCGCGTACGAGGTGCCGGACCGGATCCGGGAGCAGGTCATCCTCCGCGACCGCACCTGCGTGTTCCCCTGGTGCACCCGCCCGGCCCGGGGTTGCGACATCGACCACGTGATCCCGCACGAACGCGACGCCGAGGCGGCGGGGCGACCACAGCCGGGTCCGACGCAGAGCGACAACCTCGCCGCGCTGTGCCGTTTCCACCACCGGCTCAAGACCCACACCGCCTGGCGTTACCGGATGGTCGAGCCCGGCGTGTTCGAGTGGACGAGCCCTCACGGCCACCACTACCGACGCGACCGCCACGGCACCACCGCGGTCGACCAAGCCGAGCCACCCGACCCGCCTGACATCCCCCGGCCCCGTCGACCATGACCCCGCCCCACACCCACTGACGAGCGCCGCGCAGGGGGCGTGAAGCACGTCTGCGTGAAGCACGTCTGCGACTCGCCATCCGTCTCATCCGCTGTCTTGTCTCGTCTAGCGAGGCCGGCTTACGGCGATCGCGTCCGCACGGGTGCGGTCCGCATGGGATCAGGCGACCACGTCCGACGGAGGAACTCGTGGGGGCAGTGAAGTCCTACCCGAGCCGCGAGCTGTTGCGCCTGCGCCGCGAGTGGCTGCAGACCAAGCAGCGCTACCTCGTGCTCATGGCCGCCTTCTAGGTCGCTGTCGTGGCGACGCACTCGGTCATCCGGCCGATCCGATCGGCCGCCGCGGGGCACTAGCGTGCACCCGTGCTCGCGCAGATCCGCTCCGTCGCGCTGTCCGTCTGGCGCCTTCCCGCGCCGCCCGACGCGCGGCCCGCCGGACGCCTCGACCACGCGTTCGTGGGGGTAGTCGCCGTGCTCGCGGTGATCGAGGTCGCCGTGCTGCGACCGGACCTGCCGTTGCGCTGGCTGTCCCTGGCGGGCTTCCTGGTCTGGCTGCCGACGCTGCTCGTCCGACGGACCAGACCGATGCTCACCGTGACGGTCTTCGGGGCGGTGATCCTCGCCCTCCTGGTGGTCTCGAGGGTGACCGACGGCGCTCCACCGGGTGACCTCAACACCGCCATCGTGGCGCTCCTCATCCCCTACTCCCTGGCGCGCTGGGCCCGCGGCGAGGACGCCGTCATGGGCCTCCTCCTCTTCCTCCTCATCGCGGGCGGCTCGCTGGTCTCGCAGGACCTGCCCGCCGCGGACCGGATCGGCGGCACCGCGGTGATCGTGGCGGCGGTGGCGCTGGGTGCGACGGTCCGCGCCCGGTCGATGCTGCACACGCGGCAGCTCGACGACGTACGCCGTGGGGAGCGGGAGCGCCTCGCCCGCGACCTGCACGACACGGTCGCCCACCACCTGACGGCCATCGCGATCAGCGCGCAGGCGGGCCTCGCGGTCGCCGGGCGTGACCCGGCAGCCGCGACGGACGCGCTGCGCCGCATCGACGAGGAGGCGACGCGCACGTTGGCGGAGACCCGCAAGGTGCTGCGCCTGCTGCGCACCGACGAGGGGGCGCCCGACCGGCCGCTGGCGGACCTCCGCGGCCTGGCGAGCGGCGGGCCCGGGCCTGTGGTGACGGTCGCGGTCGACGATGACCTCGACGACCTGTCCCCGACCGTCGCGGCCGCGCTGCAGCGCATCGCGCAGGAGGCGGTCGCCAACTCCCGTCGGCACGCCCGCGACGTCACCTTCGTGCAGGTGCGGGTCACCCGCGACGTGGACGGCGTGCAGCTCGTCGTGACCGACGATGGGCGGGGCTCGACGGGCAGCGGGGACGGCTTCGGCATCGTCGGCATGACCGAACGGGCGGTGCTGCTCGGCGGTCGCCTCGAGGCCGGGTCGCTCGCTCCCCTCGTGGGCTGGCGGGTCACTGCGACACTGCCCCTCGAGGAGGCACGATGACACTGCGCGTGCTGGTCGCCGACGACCAGGAGATCGTCCGCACCGGGCTCGCCATGATCCTGGGCGCGCAGGACGGCATCGAGGTGGTCGCGACGGCCGTCGACGGGCAGGACGCCGTCGAGCAGGCGCGGGACCTGCGACCCGACGTGTGCCTCCTCGACATCCGCATGCCCCGGCTCAACGGCATCGAGGCGACCCGCGCGCTCGCCGGGCCCGACGTCGCGGACCCGATGGCGGTCGTCGTGGTGACCACGTTCGACCTCGACGAGTACGTCTACGGCGCGCTCCTGGCCGGCGCCAGGGGCTTCCTGCTCAAGGACTGCGGCCCCGAGCTGCTCACCCACGCCGTGCGCGCGGCCGCCGACGGCGGGTCGCTGATCGCGCCGACGGTCACCACCCGCCTGCTGAAGAGGTTCGCGGCCAGGGACACGCCGCCCCAGCCGACCTCACCGCTGACCGAGCGCGAGGAGCAGGTGCTGATCGCGGTGGCCCGCGGGCTGACCAACCACGAGGTCGCCGCCGAGCTCTACATCTCGCTCAGCACGGTGAAGACGCACCTCGGCTCCCTCATGGGCAAGCTCGGCGTCCGCAACCGGGTCGAGCTCGCGCTCTGGGCCTATCAGACCCGCCGGCTCGACTGACGCGCCTGCGATCGCCGGACCAGCCATTCCGCCACGGCGAGGTTCAGCACCCACGCGAACCCCATCCCGGCGGCCTTGAGGCCACCGCCGGGCTGGTCGACGACGAGCACCATCGGGCCGAGCACGAGCGCCTGCGTGCCGGCGCCCTGCGCGACGGCGTACGACCTCGCCATCCACCGCTGGTGCGTGCGCACGTCCCGGGCGCGGATCGCGGCGAGGCCCCGCACCAGCCCCACCGCCATCAGCGTGCCGAAGACCAGGCGGAGCCACATCAGGGCGGTGTTGTCGTAGGCCGGCAGGCGGCCGGACACCGCCATCACCAGCCCGCTCACCGCTGCCGCGAGGCCGGCCGGGACGAGCACGCGACCGCTCCACCGGTGCCAGCGCGGCCGGCGCCGGCGGAAGGAGGGCATGAACTGGAAGGCCCCCAGCACGCAGTACGTCGTCGCCCCGAGGATGTGCACCACGACGGGGACGGGGAGGTCGAAGAACCGCGCGTTCTCGGTGGTCCGACCCGACGACAGGTCGACCAGCCGCGCGGCGCCGGCGGCCACTGGCACGAAGGTGAGGGCCAGCAGGCTCGCGGGGATCCACCACTCGCGGCGGGGACGGGGCGGGGCGTCGGGTCGGCCAGCTCGGGAGACGGTCGTGCTCATGCCGACGAGCCTCGCGGCGCGGGGCGTACGACGCATCGGCCCGCAGGCCGCAGCGGGTCAGCCGATCGGCCGAGGCGCCGCCTGCGACGACTCGAGTGCCTTGATCAGGGTCAGGGCGTCGTGGGGACCGATGTGGCGGGTCTCGCCGATGAAGAAGGTCGGGGTGCCCCGCACCCCGCTCTCCTCGGCCGACGCCACGTCGTGGGCGACGTGGCGCGCCAGGTCGTCGTCGTCGAGGTCGCGGACGAACTCCTCCACGTCGAGGTGTAGCCCGGCGGCGTAGCCGACGAGGTCCTCCAGCTCGAGCTCGTCCTGGTGGGCGAAGAGCACGTCGTGCATGTCCCAGTAGCGACCCTGCCGTGCCGCCGCCTCGGCACCCAGCGCGGCCAGCTCGGCGTGCGGGTGGACCGGCAGGGGCAGGTGGCGGGTGACGTAGCGAAGACGGTCGCCGAAGTGCGCGCGCAGCTCCTTGCCGACCCCGCTCACGCGGGCGCAGAAGGGACACTCGAAGTCGAGGTACTCGACCAGCGTCAGCGGCGCGTCGACCGGTCCGGTGATGTGGTCTCGCGCCGGGTCGACCGGTCGGCTGAGGTGCGTCGGGAGGGCCGCGTCACGCTGGCCGAGGAAGCGGGCGGCGAAGCGGAAGGCGAGCCAGCCGGCGAGGCTCGCGAGTGCGGCGGCCACCAGGACGCCCACGCGCGCCTGGTCCTGCAGCCGCGACGACTCGAAGGCGAGGCTGATGATGAGCAACGACACCGTGAAGCCGATGCCGGAGAGCGCACCGCCGGCCAGAGTGTGGCCCAGGCCGACGCCCTGCGGCAGCCGCCCCCAGCCGAGGCGCACGCTCGCCCACGCGCCGGCGAAGATGCCGAGCGCCTTGCCGACCACGAGGCCGAGCACGATGCCCCACATCAGCCGCGACCCGAACGCGTCACCGAGCACGCCGTCGCGCAGGTCCACGCCGGCGTTGGCCAGCGCGAAGACGGGTACGACGACGTGGCTGGTCGGTGAGTGCAGCGCCTCCTGCAGGCGCTCGTTGACGGAGATGGCCCGGGTCAGCGACCGGCGCGCAGCCCGCTGCACGCCCGGCATCGGCGACTGCCGGAACGCGCGGAAGCTGCGGGCCGCGTCCTCGACGTCGGACCGGCGCGGGTCGAGGGCCGGGACCAGCAGGCCGCTCAGCATGCCGGCGATCGAGGCGTGCACGCCGGACTCCAGCGTGGCGAACCACAGCACCAGCACGACCAGCACGTAGGGCGCCGCCTGCCAGACGCCCGCCCGGTCGAGACCGACCAGCACGAGCAGGCAGAGGGCGGCGACGGCCAGGGCCCCGAGGGACAGCTCGTCGGAGTAGACGACGCCGATCACGCTGACGGCGACGATGTCGTCGATGACGGTGAGCGTCAGCAGGAAGATCCGCAGCTGGGTGGAGACCGCCGGTCCGACCAGCGCCATCACGCCGAGCAGGAACGCCGTGTCGGTGCCGATGACCGCGCCCCACCCGGCCGCCGCCTCGCCGGACGGGTTGAGCGCCAGGAAGATCGCCGCCGGCACGAGCATGCCCATGACGCCAGCGACCAGCGGCACCACCACGCGGCTGCGGTCGACGAGCTCGCCGATGGCGAACTCCTTGCGGACCTCGAGGCCGATGACGAAGAAGAACACGACCATCAGGCCGTCGTTGATCCAGTGGTGCAGGTCCATCGTCAGGCCGCCGTCACCGAACCTGATCGACAGCTCGGTGTGCCACAGGTCGACGTAGGACTGCGACCACGGCGAGTTGGCCCACACCAGCGCGATCAGCGCCGCCATGACGAGCATGCCGGCGGAGCCGGACTCGGTGCGGATGAAGTCGCGCAGCGAGCGCGAGCTCTGCGCCTCGAACGCCGCGGACCCCCGGCAGGAGGACTGGTCCGGGTCAGCCTGGTCCGTGCTCACACGACGCGGTGCATCCAGCCGAAGGTGTCCTCCGCGCGGCCGAACTGCATGCCGACGAGCGCCTCACGGATCTGCATGGTCAGCTCGGTGCTGGACGGTGCGGGCGTGACGCCCTGGGGCGAGCGGAGCTCGCCGACCGGGGTGACGACCGCGGCGGTGCCGCACGCGAAGACCTCGGTGATCTCACCGGAGGCGACGCCGTCGCGCCACTCGTCGATGGAGACCTTGCGCTCCTCGACGGCGTGGCCGAGCTTGCCGGCGAGCTCGATGATCGAGGCGCGGGTGATGCCCTCGAGGATGGTGCCGGTCTCGGGGGTGACGACGCGACCGTCGGCGTGGACGAAGAAGAGGTTCATCCCGCCGAGCTCCTCGATGTAGCGGAACTCCTGGTCGTCGAGGAACACGACCTGGTCGCAGCCCTTCTCGATCGCCTCGCGCTGGGCGGCGAGGGACGCGGCGTAGTTGCCGCCGGTCTTGGCCGCGCCCATGCCGCCGCGACCGGCGCGGGTGAAGGTCTCCGACAGCCAGAGGTTGACCGGCTTGATGCCGCCCTTGAAGTAGGCGCCGGCCGGCGACGCGATCACCATGAAGGTGACGTGCTGGGACGGCCGGACGCCGAGGAACGTCTCGGAGGCGAACATGAACGGGCGCAGGTAGAGCGACTTCTCGCCGCCGCCGGAGTTGTCCGGCACCCACCGCTGGTCGACCTCGACCAGCGCGTCGACGTAGGCGACGAAGTCCTCGACCGGCAGCTCCGGGAAGGCCAACCGTTGCGACGAGCGCACCATGCGGGCGGCGTTCTGCTCGGGCCGGAACGTCCACACCGACCCGTCGTCGTGCCGGTAGGCCTTCATCCCCTCGAAGGTCTCCTGCGCGTAGTGCAGCACCGCCGTCGCCGGGTCGAGCGTCAACGGTCCGTAGGGCTGGATCCGGGCGTCGTGCCACCCCGCGTCGGGCGTCCACTCGACCAGCAGCATGTGGTCGGTGAAGTGCTGCCCGAACCCGGGGTTCGCGTGGATCTCCTCGAGCCGGGCGAGGTCGACGGGCGAGGGGTTGGCGGTGGTGCTGATCTGCATGGGGTCAACCTATTCCAGAGGCCCGGAGGGGCGCTCAGAGACGGCCGGCGATGGCGTCCCCGACGTCGCTCGTACGACGACTCGTGCCGGGGTCGCGCTCGGTGAGGTCGGCCAGGACGGCCGCCTCGATCGCGGCGGCCGCCTCGGCGTGGCCGAGGTGGTCGAGCAGGAGCGCGCCGGAGAGGATCGCGGCGGTCGGGTCGGCCTTCTGCTGCCCGGCGATGTCGGGGGCGGAGCCGTGGACGGGCTCGAACATGGACGGGGCCGTCCGGTCGGGGTTGACGTTCCCGGAGGCGGCCAGCCCGATGCCACCGGTGATGGCGGCGGCGAGGTCGGTGATGATGTCGCCGAAGAGGTTGTCGGTGACGATCACGTCGAATCGGGCGGGGTCGGTGGCCATGAAGATCATGGCCGCGTCGATGTGGATGTAGTCGGTCGTGACGTCGGGGAACTCCGACGCCACCTGCTCGAACAGGCGCCACCAGAGGGAGCCCGCGTTGACCAGGACGTTGGTCTTGTGGACCAGCGTGAGCTTCTTCCGCGGCCGCTTCTGCGCCCGGGCGAAGGCGTCGCGGACCACGCGCTCGACGCCGTACGCGGTGTTGACCGAGACCTCGGTCGCGATCTCGGCCGGGGTGCCGACCCGGAGCGCGCCGCCGTTGCCCGTGTAGGGGCCCTCGGTGCCCTCGCGCACCACCACGAAGTCGACCTCGCCCTTGTCCAGGACGTGCCCGGCGAGCGGCGAGACCGAGCCCGGGAAGAGGCGCGACGGGCGCAGGTTGACGTAGTGGTCGAGCTCGAAGCGCAGCTTGAGGAGCAGCCCTCGCTCGAGGATGCCGGGAGGCAGGTTCGGGTCGTTGGGCTTGCCGCCGACGGCTCCGAGCAGGATCGCGTCGTGCTCGCGGATCTCCGCGAGCACCGAGTCGGGCAGCACCTCGCCGGTCGCGAGGTAGCGCTCGGCGCCGAGGTCGTAGCGCGTCGACTCGAACTTCACCGGCGAGGCGACCTCGAGGACCTTGAGGGCCTCGGCGGTCACCTCGGGGCCGATGCCGTCGCCGGGGATGGCGGCGAGGGTGGGGCTCCCGGTGTCGCGGGCGGCGGCGGTCTGGTCGGTGTCAGGCATGCGGCGAACGTTAGTTGTCGTCCGGACGCTGACCGCCGCCGTCTCGCAGGTCAAGCGCGGTCTGGACGGCGACCGTCGTGTTCTCCGCGCTGCGCGGGTTCTCCGGGTCGTGGGCCGCGGGGCCCCAGGTGTCGGGATACATCTGGTACATCGATCTCACTCCTACGTACGTGACGGTGGGTGAGCCCGAAGCCGCCGACACCGCGGCGGGTAGGGAAGCAGGACGGCGGGGATCGCCCGGGCCCGGCTGCCGGCCGACGAGCGTGCGGGTCGCGCAGGACTGCGGAGGACCCGCCGCGAAGGCGGTGGCTTCGAGCTCTGCCGAGCAGACGCTCGGCGAGAGGGGCGAAAGGCCGGGTGGCGGAACCTCGTCAACGCCGAACACCGCGACGAGGTGGCCCTTCTGTCAGGCCTCGCCGCGGCAGTCGATAAGTACGAAGACGCTCCGCATGGTGGGACGACTGTACGACTGCCGGACGGGCCGCCGCACGCGGTTTCGCCGAACGTGTCAGATCGTGAGATGTCGGCCCGTCCAGTGGGATCGCGCGCGAGGAGTGACAGACTCGGCGACCTCATGTCTGCTCCTCCGGAACTCCCCGAGATCGTCCAGCGCGCGTTCGACGTCTGCCGCCAGGCCGGCTACGTCGCGTTCTGCCGCAACGAGACCGGTCGCCTCCTCGCCACCCTCGCCGCGACCAGGGGCGGCACGATGGCCGAGTTCGGCACCGGCTGCGGGGTCGGCACCGCCTGGCTGCGCAGCGGCGTGCGCAACGGGGCGCGGATCCTCACCGCCGAGCTCGACGAGTCGCTGGCCGGTGCCGCGTCCAAGATCTTCGACGACGACGCCAAGGTCGAGGTGCTCGCCGCCGACTGGAGCGTGCTGCGCGAGCACGGCCCCTTCTCCCTGCTGTTCCTCGACTCCGGCACCCCGTCCGAGGTGGGCGTCGACGCCGTCATCGACCTCGTCGAGCCCGGCGGCATCGTGGTGCTCGACGACTTCGCGCCGTGCGAGTCGTGGCCGCCGATCACCTACGGGCGCGTCGACACGCTGCGCGAGCAGTGGCTCACCGACGAGCGGTTCACCGCGGTCGAGGTGATGGTGGCCGCCGACGCGTCCGCCGTCATCGCCACCCGGCGCTGAGCACTGCGACCGGTCCCCCGTGAGACCCCTCGCCGTCGCGGCCCCGAGCCACGAGGCCGCGGACGCCGCCGCGGCGATCGCCCGTGCGGGAGGCTCCGCCGTGGACGCCGCGATCGCGGCTGCCCTGGTGGCGATGGTCACCGAGGTCGGGCTCGTCTCGCTCAGCTCCGGCGGCTTCGTCACCGTGCAACCCGCCACCGGGTCGGCGTACACCGTGGACGGGTGGATGGACCGGCCCGGCGTCGGGCGTGCCCCGGGCGCGCCCACACCGGAGACGTGGGACGTCTCGACGGAGTACGGCGGCGGGGTCGAGGTCACGATCGGTGCGGGGTCGGTGGCGACGCACGGCTCCCTCGCCGCCTTCGGCGAGGCCCACGCGCGCGACGGGCACCTCCCGTGGGCCGAGCTCGTCGCACCGGCCGTCGACGTCGCGCGGGACGGCTTCGCCCTGGGCTCGGCGTCGCGCTACTACCTGCGCCACGTGCACAAGTCGATCTTCGGGTGGGAGCCGGCGAGCCACGCGGCGCTGCACGACGCGGCGGGTCGGCTCACCGAGGACCGGGTCGTGGTGACCGACCTCGCGGCGACGTTGGAGCAGATCGCCACCGACGGCCCGCGAGCCCTCCACGAGGGCGACCTCGCCGACGCGATCGCAGCCGACGTCTGCGCCCGCGGCGGCCTGCTCGGGCGCGCCGACCTGGCGGCGTACGCTCCCGTCGTCCGCGAGCCCCTGACCACCCGCGTCGCCGGCTGGAGCCTGGCGACGACGACGCCCCCGTCGGTGGGCGGCGTGGTCCTCGCAGCCATGCTGCGGCTCCTGGAGGATCGACCGCGGGGAGCGTGGGACGCCGACGACGTCGAGCACCTGGTCCGGGTGCAGCGCGCGGTCCTCGGCCACCGGCGCGAGGTCCTGGAGGTCGCCGCCGACCTCCCGGCCGCGTCGCGCGCCTGGCTCGACCGGGTCGACGCCGACCACCGGGCGGTCCTCGAGTCGGGCTCGACGGCGCACGTGTCGGTCACCGACGCCGACGGCGCCGCGTGCTCGCTCACGGTGTCGTCGGGCTACGGCGCCGGCATGATCGCCGCCGGCACCGGCATCTGGCTCAACAACTGCCTCGGGGAGCAGGAGCTCAACCCTCCCGGCCGCGACGTGGCACCGGGCTCGCGCCTGCTTTCCAACATGGCGCCGGTCGTCGGGCGCCACGACGACGGGTCGACCCTGGCGATCGGCTCGCCGGGTGCCGACCGCATCACGACGGCGGTCGTCTGCGCCCTGGCCGGCTTCGTCAACGGCGGCCTCGACCTCGAGGACGCCGTGGCCCACCCCCGGGTGCACGTCCACCGCGCGGGCCTGCCGGACGAGGACGTGCGCCGCGAAGAGGGCCTGACGATGTACTTCGGGGGCGTCGGCGCTGCTCTCACCCGGGGCGACGGGACCCTCGAAGCGGTCGCCGACCCGCGACGCGAGGGCGTCGCGAGGGTGCTCGACGCGCCGGGTCGTAGTCGGCTGCTTGGATGACTGGCATGGCCAGGAAGAAGGCAGCCGCCACGAAGCCGGCGCTGCTCACGGTCCGCGGCATCATCCGGACCTTCGGCGAGCGCACCATCCTCAGCGGGGTCGACCTCGACGTGCGCGCCGGCGAGGCGGTCGGCGTCGTGGGGCCCAACGGCAGCGGCAAGTCGACGCTCCTGCGCTGCATCGTCGGCGCGGACGAGGCCGATGCGGGCGAGTCGACGCTGGCGGGCAACGTCCTCGACGAGCGCCGCCCCGAGATCCGTGCCGACCTGGCAATCGTGATGGACGACATCGACTTCTTCCCCGATCTCTCCGTGGTCGAGCACCTCGACCTCGTCGCGCGGGCGCACTCGCAGGCGGATGCCGAGGAGGTCGTCAACGTCGTGCTCGACGAGGTCGGCCTGATGGAGGTGTCCGGGCAGCTGCCCTCGACGCTCTCCTCCGGCCAGCGACGACGGCTCGCGCTGGCCAGCGCGTTCGTCCGCCCGCGCAAGCTGCTCGTGCTCGACGAGCCCGAGGCCCGGCTCGACGTCGAAGGCGTGACCTGGCTGGGCGACAAGCTGGTCGCGGAGAAGAAGGCCGGTCGCGCGGTGCTGCTCGTGAGCCACGACCCCCGGCTCGTCGAGCGCGTGTGCGACCGCGTCGTACGCCTCGGGCCCGCTCCGGAGCCGGCCGATGTCGACTGACGTCGCCCCCGAGCGCACCGAGGTCCCGTCGGCACGGGAGGTGCGGCAGGAGATCCGGGACTGGCGTCGCGGTCGCGCCGAGCTCAGGTGGGGCGAGGCGCTCTCGAACGCCTACGTCGGGCTCTTCTGCACCGTGATGGTCGGCGCTATGGCGGGCAACGTCGTGCTCAACCTCCGGCGCCTGGCCGACGAGACCTGCACCGCGAGCTGCGGCGAGGTGCGCGCGGCCGCGCCCTGGCTGGTTGCGCTCGCGGTGACGCTGCTCGCGCTCGGCCTGGCCCGCCTGCTCGGACCCGTCTTCAGCCCGCCCGCCGCGAACAGCTGGGTGCTGAGCTCCCCCGTCGACCGCGGTGCTCTGCTGCGGCCCGGATGGGTGCGGACCACCGTCCTCACCGCCGTCGGGGCCGCCCTCCTGCTGGTCGCCCCGGCGGTCCTCGGCGGCTTCGCGTGGCACGAGGCGGTCGTCTACGTCGTCGCCGGCAGCGCGACCGCGCTGGCGTGCGTGGGGGTGGCCGCGCTGTCACAGGTGCACGAGCACCCGGCCTCCCGCTGGCTCACCTGGCTGGTCACCTTGGCGCTGTGGGCCGCGCTGGGGCTCTCCGCGACCCAGGAGCTCGGGAGGCTGCCGGACGTGCCGTCGGGTGCGGTCCTGGCGGTCGCGGTCGCGATGGCGGTCGTGGCCGTCCTGCTCGCGTGGCGCTCGGCCCTCGCGGTCGGCACGGTTTCGCGACGCGTCCTCGGCCAGACCGAGCACCTCTCCCCCAGCCTGTCGGGCGCGCTGTCGTCGGTCGACCTCGGCCTGATGTACGACGTCCTGCTCGCGCGCCGCTGGGGGCGTGGCGCGCACGTGCGCAGCCACACCGGCGGTCCCCTCGGCTGGAGCGCCCTGGTCCACCGCGACGTCCGCCGCGCGATCCGCGCCCCGCAGCCCTATGTCCTTCTGGCCGGCCTGGTGCTGGTGCCCTACGCCGCCGCGGAGGCCGACGCCGGCCGCGCGGTCGTGCTGGCGACGACGCTCGCCGGACTGCTCGGTGGTCCTGCGCTCTGCTCCGGGCTGCGGGTCGTCGTGAGGACCGAGGGGCTGGCGCGGATGATGCCCTTCCGTCGGCAGACCCTGCTGCTCGCCCACGTCGTCGTGCCGGGCGGCGCGCTCATGCTCTTCGCGCTGGCGACGACACCGACGCTCGTGCGGGAGGTCCAGGGCGGAGGAGCGGTCAACCTGGCGATCGCGTGCGGCCTCTCCTCCGTCGCGGCGACCGTGCGGTGGATCACCGGCAAGCCGCCGAACTACGCGGCGCCGATGGTGAGCACCCCCGCCGGCGGCGCACCCACCGGCGTCATCTTCAGCGTGGCCCGCGGCTTCGACGTGTGGGCCATCACTGCCCTGCCGCTGATGTTCGGCCAGGGCGGCATGCTCTTCTCGTCGGTCATCAGCATCGGCGTGATCGCGTTCCTGACCTCCGACGGGATCCAGCCGCCGCCTCAGCAGCCCGCCCAGAAGCAGGGCGGGAAGCCGGGCCAGAAGCAGGAGCGCTGACGGCTCAGTCCGCGTCGGGACCCATCACGTCGACCGTGAACCACGGCAGCATCAGCTGGGTGAGCGGACCGATCGCCAGCGCGTAGACCACGGTCCCGACGCCCAGGACGCCACCGAGCAGCAGGCCGATGACGACCACGGCCACCTCGAGGCCGGTGCGGACGAGCCGCAGCGAGAGCCCGGTGCGCCGCGCCAGGCCGGTCATCAGGCCGTCGCGCGGCCCGCGGCCGAGCTGCGCGCCGATGTAGAGCGCGCTGGCCAGCCCGCAGAGCAGGACGCCGCCGACCATCAGGCCGAGCCGCCCCGCCATCGCCTCCGGGCGGTCGAGGACCGCCAGTGTCGCGTCGGCGGAGAGGCCCACGACGATCGCGTTGCTGATCGTGCCGAGCCCCGGCATCTCCCGCAGCGGGATCCACAGCACCAGCACCACGAAGCTGAACAGCACGACGGCCTGGCCGAGGGTCATCGGGACGTGGCGGATGAAGCCGGAGTGCAGCACGTCCCACGGAGCCAGGCCGAGCGCGCCGCGCACCATCATCGCGAGCGAGACGCCGTAGAGGAAGAGACCGACGTAGAGCTGCGGCAGGCGCCGCGCCAGGCGTCCGGCGCGCAGCTGGGCGACGGGGCCAAGGTCGACGAGGACGCCGCGGGGCGCGTGAACGGTTCCGGTGGGGGTCGTGCTGGTCATGACCCCATCCTGATCCCCAAGTGGCCTTGTCCGACATAGCCAATGATGGAACAGTGGCCTGCATGAGCCGCATCGTCAGCGCCCAGCGCGTGGCCACCCTCGTCGGTGACTTCCCCCGCTCCCCCGCCTACCTCGGCCTCGCCGAGAGCCTGCGCGTGCTCATCGGGGACGGCCGGATCGGCATCGAGGTGCGGTTGCCCAGCGAGCGCGACCTCACCACCTCCCTCGACGTGTCGCGCACGACCGTGACCCGTGCCTACGAGGTGCTGCGGGAGTCGGGGTACGCCGAGGCGCGCCGCGGGTCCGGCACGTTCACCACCGTGCCGGGCGGGCAGCGCCGCGCCCACGACCGGTCGCTGATGCCGGGCACCGGCGGCGAGGACGTCATCGACCTCAACTGCGCGGCGCACTCCGCACCGCCCGGCCTCGTCGAGGCCTACCAGCGCGCCACCGAGCAGCTGCCCGCCTACCTCAGCGGGCCCGGCTACTTCCCGCTCGGGGTGCCCGCCCTCCAGACCCGGATCGCGGCGGCCTACGAGGCGCGGGGGCTGCCGACCGTGCCCGAGCAGGTCATGGTCACCGCCGGCGCCCTGGCGGCGGCGTCGGTGGTGGCGCAGGCGTTCACCGCTCCCGGGGAGCGGGTCGTCGTCGAGTCGCCGACGTACCCCAACGCGACCCAGGCGGTGCGGCACGCGGGCGCCCGGCTCGTCGCGGCCACCGTCGACCCCGACGGCTGGGACCTCGACGCGCTGGCCGCCACGCTGCGCCAGACCTCGCCCCGGCTCGCGTACCTGATCCCGGACTTCCAGAACCCCACCGGACACCTGATGAGCGACAGCCAGCGCGAGGAGCTCGCCCACGCGCTCGCCCGCACCCGCACGACGGTCGTCGCCGACGAGGCCCACCAGGCGCTCGCGCTCGCGCCCGGGCTGGCCGACGACATGCCGCGGCCGCTCGCGGCCCATGCCCACGACGCGATCACGATCGGCAGTGCCAGCAAGTCGTTCTGGGGCGGGCTCCGCCTGGGCTGGGTCCGCGCCCCGCTCTCCGACATGGACCGGCTGCTGCAGGCCCGCATCGGCCTCGACCTGGGGGCGCCGGTCTTCGAGCAGCTGGTGCTGGCCGACCTGCTCGACCGCGCCGACGAGGTGCTCCCGCTCCACCGCGAGCGGCTGGTCACGGGCCGCGACGCCCTCGTCACGGCCGTCCGCGAGCACCTCCCGTCGTGGCGCTTCCGCGTGCCCGACGGCGGGCTCGCCCTGTGGTGCGAGCTGCCCGAGGCGCTCGGCACCGCGACGACGGCCGAGGCCGAGCGTCGGGGCGTCGTCGTCGCCCCCGGTCCGGTGTTCGCCGTGGAGGGTGGCCTCGACCGCTTCGTGCGGATCCCCTGGACCGCCTCCCCCGACGACCTCACCGAGGCCGTACGACGCCTCGCCGCAGCGTGGGAGCACGTGACCACCGACGCAGCCCGGCCGGCAGCGCGTCGCGCTGCCGGCCGGGTGATGGTCGCCTAGGGGCGATCCGTCAGGTCAGGTCCACCGCGCGCACCGAGGCGGCCTGCATCGCGGCCTCGATCTCGGTGAGGGTCTCGGACGGGATCGCCGAGTCGACGCTGAGCGCGACGAGAGCTGCGCCGCCCTTGTCCTGGCGCGAGACCTGCATGCCGGCGATGTTGACGTCGGCGTCGCCGAGGATGCCTCCGATGAGGCCGACCATGCCGGGACGGTCCTCGTAGGTGAAGAACGCCAGGTGGGTCGTCGGCTCGATGTCGACGTCGAAGCCGTTGACCTCGACCAGCCGCTCCTTCTGCGCGAGCCCCACGAGCGTGCCGCTCACGGACACCTGGGTGCCGTCGGCGAGGGTCCCCCGCAGGGTGATCAGGTTGCGGTGGTCGGGGCTCTCCGCCTCGGTCACCAGGCGCACCTCGGTGCCGCGCTCGGCGGCGAGGAGCGGCGCGTTCACGTAGGAGACCTGCTCCTCGACGATGTCGGCGAAGACGCCCTTGAGCGCGGCCAGCTCGAGCACCTTGACGTCGAACTCGGTGATCTCGCCGCGAACCTCGACGTCGAGCTGCTGCGCGACCTCGCCGGCCAGGGAGGTGAAGACCCGGCCGAGCTTCTCGGTGAGCGGGATCCCGGGACGTACGTCCTCGGCGATGACGCCGCCCTGCACGTTGACGGCGTCGGGCACCAGCTCGCCGCTCAGGGCGAGCCGGACCGAGCGGGCCACGGCGACGCCGGCCTTCTCCTGGGCCTCGTCGGTCGACGCGCCGAGGTGGGGCGTGGCGACGACGTTCTCGAGCTCGAAGAGGGGGCTGTCGGTGCACGGCTCGCTGGCGAAGACGTCGAGGCCGGCAGCGGCGATCTGGCCGGTCTTGAGGGCGTCGTAGAGCGCGGCCTCGTCGACGATCCCGCCGCGGGCGGCGTTGACGAGGACCAGGCTCGACTTCGCGCGGGCCAGCTGGTCGACGCCGATCAGCCCGACCGTCTCCGGCGTCTTGGGCAGGTGGACGCTCATGAAGTCGGACTCGGCGAGCAGCGTGTCGAGGTCGACGAGGCGGACACCCATCTGCGCGGCGCGGCCGGCCTGCACGTAGGGGTCGTAGGCGATGACCTTCATGCCGAAGGCGCTGAGGCGCTGCGCGACCAGGACGCCGATGCGGCCGAGGCCGACGATGCCGACCGTCTTCTCGTAGAGCTCGATGCCGGTGTACTTCGAGCGCTTCCACTCGCCGCCACGGAGGGCGGCGTGGGCCGGGCTGATGTGGCGGGCCGCGGCGAGCATGAGGGCGACGGCGAGCTCCGCGGCGCTGACGATGTTGGAGGTCGGCGCGTTGACGACCATGACCCCTGCCTGGGTGGCGGCCTTCACGTCGACGTTGTCCAGACCAACGCCTGCACGGGCGATGACCTTGAGCCGACGCGCGGCGGCGAGGGCCTCGGCGTCGACCTTGGTGGCGGAACGGACCAGGATCGCGTCGACGTCGGCGATCGCAGGGAGGAGCTCGGCGCGGTCGGCACCGTTGCAGCTGCGGATCTCGAAGTCCGGGCCGAGCGCCTCGATCGTGGCGGGGCTCAGCTCTTCGGCGATGAGTACGACAGGCTTCGCGTGTGCGTTCACAGCGGGGTCCTCGGGTGATCAATGGTGTGTTCGGGGACTGCACGACGCTGTGCCCGGCTCACATTACCCGCGAGTGGGACACGAGTCCCATCGCCCCAGCATCCGGACGTCGTACCCGACGCCTACGATCCAGGCATGGGCGCGATGGACGACGCGGAGCGGCTCGAGCCGGCGACCGTCGAGGAGTGGAGCGCGTGGCTCCGCGACCACCACCCGCAGCCGCAGGGCGTGTGGCTGGTCAGCCCGCGCAAGGCCGCCATGCGGGCATTCTCCTACGAGGAGGCCGTGCTGGAGGCGCTGCGCTACGGCTGGGTCGACTCGACCGTCAAGCCCGTCGACGAGCTCCGCTCGATGCAGTGGTTCGCCCCGCGCCGACGGAGCAGCATGTGGACCCGCATCAACAAGGGGCGCGTCGCCCGCCTCGAGGAGGCCGGCCTGATGGAGCCCGCCGGTGCGGCCGCCATCGCGACCGCCAAGGAGACGGGCATGTGGACCCTCATGGACGACGTCGAGGACTGCATCGTGCCGGACGACCTGGCCGCCGCCTTCGACCGCAACCCGGGCGCGCGCGAGCACTGGGAGTCGTGGTCGGCCTCGGCGCAGAAGCTGATCCTGACGTGGATCGTGCTCGCGAAGCGGCCGGAGACGCGCGCCGTCCGGATCTCGACGACGGCGGAGAAGGCGGCTCAGGGGATCAAGGCGCAGTGACGCGCGGCGTCAGATGGCGCAGCCGTCCGGGCCGCACTCCTGCCCGTCGGCACCGGTCGCCAGCACCTCGATCTTGGGCTGCGACTCCGCCCACGCCCGCTCGAGCACCTGCGTGAACACCTCCGTCGGCTGCGCCCCGGAGACGCCGTACTTCTCGTCGACGACGAAGAACGGGACACCGCTGGCGCCGTAGGCCTGGGCCTGGGCGACGTCGGCGTGCACGTCGTTCTCGAACTCCCGGGAGCCGAGCACCTCCTCGACCCGGGCGGCGTCGAGGCCCGCGGCCTGCGCCACGTCACGCAGCACGGCGTGGTCGGCGACGTTGCGGCCCTCGGTGAAGTACGCCGCGAGGAGGGCCTCCTTGACCCGGCCCTGGAGCTCGTTGCCACCCTGCTCGTGGGCGAGGTGGATCAGGCGGTGGGAGTCGACGGTGTTGAGGTGCAGCGTCTGCGAGAGCCGGTAGACCAGGCCCTCCTCGGCGGCGACCGCCTCGACGCGGTCCTGCATCTGCTGGGCACCGTCGGGCGACTGGCCGTACTTGCGGGCCAGCATCGTCGTGGTGCTCTCCGTCGGCTCGGTCGGCGCGCCCGGGTCGAGCTGGTAGGAGCGCCAGTGCACCTCCACCTCGTCGGCGTGCTCGAACTCGGCCAGGGCGTTCTCGATGCGACGCTTGCCGATGTAGCACCACGGGCAGACGACGTCGGACCAGATCTCGATCTTCACGTCGTCCCCAACACGCCGTCTGACCTGCGTGTTCCCCGGGCGGGCTGTGCAGTGAGTCTCCAGGAGACTCAACGGCCAGTCCCGGGCGTGTCGCGACTCAGGACTCCTGGCGGCGGACCTTCGCGCGCCGGGCCACGAACGTCACCCCGAAGCCCAGGACGAGCGCGAGCAGCACGCCGAGGTTGGCGTAGGCCCACGGACCCTCCCAGTAGGGCCCGGCCGGGTCGTCGACGTAGGTGCCGAGACCGAGCGGCTCGATGAGGAAGCCCTGCCAGTTGTTCCACGTGGCGTCGGTGGCGAAGTTGTTGACGACCAGGCCCCAGCCGAGGACCGAGGCGCCGATCATCGTGGCGAGCGCGGGGACGTCGACCGAGCCGTAGCGACCCGCAGGGTCGAACAGCGCTTCCTCGTCGTAGTCGCTCTTGCGCAGCGCGATGTCGGCGATCATGATCCCCGCCCACGCGGCCAGCGGGACGCCGAGGGTGATCAGGAAGCTCTGGAACGGGCCCAGGAAGTCCTCGGCGAAGAAGACGACCCAGATCGTGCCGAGGGTGAGGATCACGCCGTCGACGAACGCCGCCGCCGGCCGCGGGATCCGCACGCCCAGCGAGAGCAGCGTCAGGCCCGAGGAGTAGATGCCGAGCACCGCGCCACTGACCAGGGCGAGGATCGCGGCGAGGAGGAACGGCACCAGGAACCACGTCGGGAGGAGGGTGCCGAGGGTGCCGATGGGGTCGGCGACGATCCCGGCGGACAGCTCCTCGGACGAGCCCGCGAGCAGCAGCCCGAACACCACGAGGAACACGGGGGCGACCGCGCCGCCGAAGGTGTTCCAGCCGACGATGGCGGCGCCCGGGGCGTCACGGTGCTGGTAGCGCGACCAGTCGGCGGCGATGTTGATCCAGCCGAGGCCGAAGCCGGTCATGACCATGACGAGCGCACCGACCATCTGCTGCACGCTGCCGTCGGGGATCGCGCTGACCGCCGACCAGTCGATCTCGTCGAGCGTGAGGAGCACGTAGACGATGGTGGCGAGGCCGGTGATCCACGTCAGCACGGACTGCATCCGCATGATCACGTGGTAGCCGGCGACGCTGGCCGAGACGATCAGGAGCGCGACGACGATGGTGGCGACGACCTGCGTCGTGGTCCCGCCCGACCAGCCGAGCTGGTCGAAGATCGTGGCTGTCGCGAGGACGGCGAGGATCGCGAGGAACGTCTCCCAGCCGATGGACACCAGCCACGAGACGACGCCGGGGACCTTCTGCCCGTTGACGCCGAACGCGGCCCGGCTCAGCACCATCGTGGGTGCCGATCCGCGCTTGCCGGCGATCGCGATGACGCCGCACAACGCGAACGACACCACGATGCCGACGACCGTGACGACGACCGCCTGGACGAAGGAGATGCCGAAGCCCAGCACGAACGAGCCGTAGCTGATGCCGAACACCGACACGTTGGCCGCGAACCACGGCCAGAACAGGTCCCGCGGACGCGCCGTCCGCTCGGACTCCTCGATGATCTCGATGCCGGTCGTCTCGACACCGAGCCGACGGGTCTGCTCCAGCCCCGACGAGGGCGTGGTCGTGTTGCTCATGACGGCATCGTCGCGCACCCGGGGCTCAGGAGCCAAGCGCGAGAAGCGGGGCCGGTGCGGAGCGCGGCGGGTCAGGCGAACAGCGACTGACCTACGTGCTCGCCGGGGCCGACACCCGGCGGGACCGCGAACAGCGCCGACCCGGTGAACTTGAGGTACTCGACAAGGGCGTCGGTCTTCGACATCGCCAGCTGCAGCGGGACGAAGTGGGTGTCGGGGTCACGGACGTAGGCGATGAAGAAGAGCCCCGCGTCGAGCCCGCCGAGGGCGTTCGAGCCGTCGACGAAGTTGTAGCCGCGCCGCAGCATGCGTGCGCCGCCGTGCTGGTCGGGGTGCACGACCCGCACGTGAGCGTCGACCGGGATGACCGGCTGGTCGTTGCTGCCGGGCATCGCGAAGTCGGGCTCGGTGTGTTCCTCGCCACCCGACAGCGGTGCGCCCGTGGCCTTGGTCCGGCCGACGAACATCTCCTGGTCGCCCAGCGGCTGTCGGTCCCAGACCTCGATCGTCATGTTGATCCGGCGCGCCACCAGGTAGGACCCGCCCGCGAGCCACGAGCCGGCCTCGTCGTCGGCGGCGGCGACCCACACGTGCTCGTCGAGCGCGGCGGCCTCCTCGGCCTTGACGTTGGCGGTGCCGTCCTTGAAGCCGAACAGGTTGCGCGGCGTCGACTGCGACGTCGAGGTGGTCGAGGTGCGGCCGAAGCCGAGCTGCGACCACCGCACGGCCACGGTGCCGAAGCCGATGCGCGCCAGGTTGCGGACCGCGTGGACCGCGACCTGCGGGTCGTCGGCGCACGCCTGGACGCACAGGTCGCCGCCCGACCGTGCCGGGTCGAGGACGTCGCCCGGGAAGTGCGGGAGGTCGCGCAGGGACGCCGGCTGCCGGGCGGCGATGCCGAACCGGTCCTTGCCCCCGCCGTCGCGGAACAGCGACGGCCCGAAGCCGAAGGTGATCGTCAGCCCGCTCGCCGGGAGGTCGAGCGCCTCGCCGGTGTCGTCGGGAGGCAGGCGCACGTCGCCCCCGATCGCGCCGCCCCCGGCCGGTCGCCCAGCGGTCATCTGCTCGGCGGCAACGGTCCACTGCTGCAGCAGATCGATGAGCGCCTCGCGGTCGTCGGTCAGCACGTCGAAGGCGGCGAAGTGCAGCCGGTCCTGGGCCGGGGTGACGATCCCGGCCTGGTGCGCGCCGCGGAAGGCGTACGACTCCTCCCGCCCGTCGCCGGAGGCGACACCCGTGACGCCCGCGTCGGCATGCGCGGTCGTACGACCGGCGGCGAAGGCGCCCGCGACGCCTGCGAGCGCGACTCCCCCGCCCAGCAGGCCGCGCCTGCTGAGTCCGGTGGGCGTCGGCTGGTCGGTCAGGACAGCACCGCCGCGGTCAGCCGCGACAGCGGCTCGGACAGGGCGTTCACCGAGTTCGAGAACTCCTTGACCTGCTCGGGGGTGAGCTGGTCGTACGTCTCGAAGCCGTCACCCTCACGCTGGGCGTCCAGCAGCTCCTGGAGCTCGTCGAAGCGGGTGGCGAGCTGGTCGGCGAGCTCGGGGTCCTTCTCCTCGACGATGGGCTGCACGCCCTCCCACGCGACCTTTGCTCCGTCGACGTTGGCCTGGAAGTCCCACAGGTCGGTGCGCGACCAGTACTCCTCCTCGCCGGTCACCTTGCCGGTGGCCACCTCCTCGAGGAGGCCGCGCGAGCCGTTGGCGATCGCGTCGACGGTGTAGGTGAGCTCCTGCACCCGCGAGTCGAGCTCCTCGGTGTTGGCGAGCAGGTCGTCGGCGTAGGTCGCGCGCTCCTCGTCGGTCAGCGGCGTGTAGTCCTCGGCGCGCTGGGGCCAGAGGTCCTTCTCGATGAGGTGCCAGCCGGTCCACTTCTGACCGGGCTCGAGGTCGGCCTCGCGCGCGTCCATCATCGGGTCGAGGTCGCCGAAGGACTCGGCCACCGTCTCGATCCGCTCCCAGTGGGTGCGCGCGACCGGGTAGAGCGCCCGGGCGGCGTCGTCGTTGCCGGACGCGTAGAGCTCGACGAACTCCTGCGTCTTCTCGAGCAGCTGGGCGGACTGGTCCTCGACGTAGGAGGCGTAGTTGGCCTCCGCCTGCTCGACGAGCTCCTGCTCGTCGGCGGAGACCTCGACGTCCTCGTCGGAGGCGGTGACGGTGAACTCGCCGCGGATGCCTTCCCCGGCCATGCCCGGCTTGCAGGCGGTGACGTACGTCCCGGCCGGAGCGTTGACCGTCAGGGCTCGGGAGATGCTGGGGCCGATGTTCTCGACCTCCGCCACGATCCGCAGGCCGTCATCGCCGAGCAGGTAGAACTCGGTGACCTGGTCACCGGAGTTGGTCACGTCGAACGTCAGCGCTCCGGCAGGCGCCTCGGTCGCCGACAGCGCGCAGGAGTCGGCCGAGGAGTCGACGGTGAGCGCGCGGGGGTCGGCCGCTTCGCCGGACCCGCCGGCGGAGCCGGTGTCGGCGTTCTGCGTGCAGGCCGCGAGCAGCGGGAGGGCGACCAGGGCGGCCACGAAGGTCTTGCGCATGGGGAGGTGCTTCTTTCTCAGGCAGCCGCACGCGACGGCGCGGCCGGGGTGGTGGAGCGTCGGCGGGCGCCGACCAGGAAGAGGGCCATCACCGGCACGGCGTAGAGCAGCCACGCAGCAGCCTCGAGCTTGGTGGTGGCCGGCGAGAAGTTGAAGATCCCCTTGAGCAGGGCGCCGTACCAGGTGTTCATGTCGACTGAGTCGGACACGTCGAAGGCGAGGTCGTGGAGCCCCGGGAGGAAGCGGGCCTCCTGCAGGTCGTGCACGCCGTAGGCGAGCACCCCGGCGGCGACGACGATGAGGAAGGCGCCGGTCCACGTGAAGAAGCGCGACAGGTTGATCGACAGCGCGCCGCGGTAGATCAGGTAGCCCAGCGCGACCGCGGTGAGAATCCCGAGCGCGGCGCCGAGCAGGGGTTGCCACGTCGGTGTGGCGGCGCCGACGGCGTCGCGGGTGCCGGCCTGGGTGGCGGCCCAGAGGAAGAGCGCGGTCTCCAGGCCCTCGCGGCCGACTGCGAGCACGGCGACGACCACGAGTGACCAGCGGCTGCCCTCCGCCGCCACGTCGATGCGGCCGCGCAGCTCACCACTCAGGCCGCGTGCGGCGCGGGCCATCCAGAAGATCATCCAGGTCACGAAGCCGACCGCGACGATGGACAGGCCTCCGCCGATGAGCTCCTGCGCCTCGAAGGTGAGCCCGCGGGGGCCGAAGGTCAGCGCAGCGCCGAACGCGAGGCTCACGCCGACCGCGAGTGCGATGCCCGCCCAGATCCGCGGAAGCAGGTGCCGACGGTCGGTCTTCACGAGGTAGGCCACGAGGATGCTCACGACCAGGGCCGCCTCCAGCCCTTCGCGCAACCCGATCAGGTAGTTCGCCAGCACAGCGCAGGACACTACACCTTAGGTTAGGCGTACCTAACACTTAGGGCGGCTGGTGGTCACGCCGTGATGACGACCTCGCCGTGCAGCACCGAGAACCAGCCGTCGGGATGCTCGGCCCACGCCCGCCAGGCGGCCGCCACGGCCACGAGCTCGCGCGTCGTCGCGCGGCCCTCGTCGACGAGCTGCCGGGCGAGGGCGGTCGAGGTGAGCCGGTCGGCCCAGAGGGTGCCCCACCACGCGCGCTCCTCGGGCGTCGCGAAGCACCAGGTGGCAGAGCTTKCGTCCACCTGGGCAGCTCCGGCGGCGTGTGCCCAGGCCAGGAGGAGCCGCCCGGCGTGCGGCTCTCCCCCGTTGGCGCGGGCGGCGTCGTCGTACAGCTCGAGCCAGCGGTCCAGCCCCTCGCTGGCGGGGTGCCACGAGAAGTGGCCGTAGTCGCTGTCCCGGGCGGCGACGACGCCGCCGGGACGGGTCACGCGCAGCATCTCGCGGAGCGCGCGGACCGGGTCGGCGACGTGCTGCAGCACCTGGTGGGCGTGGACGACGTCGAACACCCCGCCGAGCCCGTCGACGTCGAGGTCGTGGACGTCGCCCACCACGACCGTCGCGTTGGTGACGCCCTGCCGGTCGAGCTCGGCTCGGGTGAGCGCTGCCGCCTGGTCGTCGACCTCGAGGGCGACGACCTCCCGCACCAGCCGAGCCAGGTCGGCGGTGATGGTGCCCGGGCCCGACCCGACGTCCAGCAGGCGCTGACCGTCGTGCAGGTGCGGCAGGAGGTACGCCGCCGAGTTGGCGGCGGTCCGCCAGCGGTGCGAGCGCAGGACGGCCTCGGCGTGCCCGTGGGTGTAGGTGCTCACGGGAACCTCCGAGGCCGTCACTGGCGTCGTCGCGGGTCTACGCCGACCGCATCAGCGGGCGGAGCTGCCCTCGGTGTAGTCGGAGTCGTGCGACTTGACCCAGGCCATCAGCTTGCGCAGCTCGCGGCCGGTCTGCTCGATCGGGTGCGACTCGCCCTTCTTGCGGAACTCCGTGAACTCCGGCGAGCCGTTGTCCATGTCGGTGATGAAGCGCTCGGCGAACGCGCCGTTCTTGATGTCGGCGAGCACGTCCTCCATGTTCTTCTTCACGTCGGGCGTGATGACCCGCGGGCCGGAGACGTAGTCGCCGAACTCGGCGGTGTCGGAGACGGACCAGCGCTGCTTGGCGATGCCGCCCTCGTACATCAGGTCGACGATGAGCTTGAGCTCGTGGAGGCACTCGAAGTAGGCGACCTCGGGCTGGTACCCGGCCTCGGTCAGCACCTCGAAGCCGTACTGCACGAGCTGGGAGGCGCCGCCGCAGAGCACGGCCTGCTCGCCGAACAGGTCGGTCTCGGTCTCCTCGGTGAAGGTGGTCTTGATGCCGCCGGCACGCAGGCCGCCGATCGCCTTGGCGTAGGAGAGCGCGAGGTCCCAGGCCTTGCCGGACTCGTCCTTCTCCACCGCCACGAGCACGGGCACGCCGCGCCCGTCGACGTACTCGCGACGCACCAGGTGGCCGGGGCCCTTGGGGGCGACCATGAAGACGTCGACGCCCTCGGGCGGGGTGATGTAGCCGAAGCGGATGTTGAACCCGTGGCCGAAGACGAGGGTGTCGCCCGGGGTCAGCGCCGGCTCGATCTCCTCGGCGTAGAGCTTCCGCTGGTGCTGGTCGGGGGCGAGGATCACGATCAGGTCGGACTCCTCCGCTGCCTCGCGCGGGGTGAGGACGCGCAGGCCCTCGGCCTCGGCCTTGTCGCGGCTCTTCGAACCGGGCTGCAGGCCGATCCGGACGTCGACGCCGGAGTCGCGCAGGGACAGCGCGTGGGCGTGGCCCTGGCTGCCGTAGCCGATCACCGCGACGTTCTTGCCCTGGATCAGGCTCAGGTCGGCGTCGTCGTCGTAGAACATCTCAGCCACTGGGGGCTCTCCTTCATGTTGGTGGTTCACTCGGTGATCGAGTAGCCGCGAGGAACGAGCGGCGTATCGAGATCTGGGTCAGTTGGCGATTGCGGAAACGGGGGCGGGTACGGCGACGGGGCGGTGGGTGCGCTCGCTGATCGAGCGCGACCCGCGACCGATCGCGACCATGCCCGACTGCACGAGCTCACGGATGCCGAAGGGCTCGAGCACGCGGAGCAGGTCGGCGAGCTTGTCGGCGTTGCCGACGGCCTGGACGGTCACCGCGTCGGGTGCGACGTCGACGACCTTGGCCCGGAAGAGCTGGACGGCGTCGAGCACCGCGCCACGGGTGGTGGCGTCGGCGCGGACCTTGACGAGCAGCAGCTCGCGGTTGACCGATGCAGCGCCGTCGAGCTCGACGATCTTGATGACCTCGACGAGCTTGTTGAGCTGCTTGGTGACCTGCTCGAGCGGGGACTCGTCGACGTTGACCACGATGGTCATCCGCGAGATCTCGGGGTGCTCGGTCGGGCCGACGGCGAGGCTGTCGATGTTGTAGCCGCGACGCGAGAACAGGCTCGCGATGCGGGCCAGGACGCCCGGCTTGTTCTCGACCAGCACGCTCAGGGTGTGCTTGTTGCTGGGGCTCGTCATCAGATGTCGTCCTCGTCGAACTGGGGCGCCAGGTCGCGCGCGTACTTGATCTCGTCGTTGCTGGTGCCGGCGGCGACCATCGGCCACACCATCGCGTCACGGTGCACCCGGAAGTCGACCACGACCGGCCGGTCGTCGATCGCCATGGCCTTCTCGATGGTCGCGTCGACCTCCTCGGGCGACTCGCAGGCCAGGCCGACGCAGCCGTAGGCCTCGGCGAGCTTGACGAAGTCGGGGATGCGCTTGGAGTGCAGATCGGTGTTGGAGTAGCGCTCGTTGTAGAAGAGCGTCTGCCACTGCCGCACCATGCCGAGCGACTCGTTGTTGATGATCGCGACCTTGATCGGGATGTCGTTGATCGCGCAGGTCGCGAGCTCCTGGTTGGTCATCTGGAAGCAGCCGTCGCCGTCGATCGCCCAGACCGTGCTGTCGGGCCGGCCGACCTTGGCTCCCATCGCGGCCGGCACCGAGAAGCCCATCGTGCCGAGGCCGCCGGAGTTGATCCACGTGTTGGGGTTCTCGTAGCCGACGTAGTGCGCCGCCCACATCTGGTGCTGGCCGACTCCGGAGGCGTAGATCGCCTCGGGGCCGGCGATCGCGCCGAGCCGCTCGATGACGTACTGCGGGGCGAGCGAGCCGTCGGCCGGGGTGTCGTAGCCGAGCGGGTAACGCGTCTTCAGCCCGGCGACGAAGGCCACCCACGCCTCGTAGTCGCCGTCGGCGCCCTCGGTCGTGAGCAGCGCGACCAGCTGGGCGATGACTTCCTTGCAGTCGCCCACGATCGGCACGTCGGCGTGACGGTTCTTGCCGATCTCGGCGGGGTCGATGTCCGCGTGGATGACGAGCGCGTTCGGCGCGAACGAGTCGAGGTTGCCGGTCACCCGGTCGTCGAACCGCGCGCCCAGGCTGATGATCAGGTCGCTCTTCTGCAGGCCGGCGACCGCGGCGACGGTGCCGTGCATGCCCGGCATGCCGAGGTGCTGCGGGTGGCTGTCGGGGAACGCCCCGCGCGCCATCAGCGTCGTGACGACCGGGATGCCCGTCAGCGCGGCCAGCTGCGCCAGCTCGCGCGACGCGCCGGCGCGGATGACGCCGCCGCCGACGTAGAGCACCGGGCGCCGGGCCTCGCGGATCAGCCGGACGGCCTCCTTGATCTGCCTGGCGTGCGGCGTCGTCACGGGCCGGTAGCCGGGCAGGTGCAGCTCGTCGGGCCAGGCGAACGTCGTCTGCGCCTGCAGGGCCGACTTGGCCACGTCGACGAGCACCGGGCCCGGACGGCCGGTCGAGGCGATGTGGAAGGCCTCGGCGATCGTGTGCGGGATGTCGGCGGGGTCGGTGACCAGGAAGTTGTGCTTGGTGATCGGCATCGTGATGCCGCGGATGTCGGCCTCCTGGAAGGCATCGGTGCCGATCATCGCGGCGCCGACCTGCCCGGTCACGGCCACCATCGGCACCGAGTCCATGTGGGCGTCGGCCAGGGGCGTGACGAGGTTGGTCGCGCCGGGGCCGGAGGTCGCCATGCAGACACCCACCCGGCCGGTGGCGGCGGCGTAGCCCTGGGCGGCGTGCCCGGCACCCTGCTCGTGGCGGACGAGGATGTGGCGGATCCGCGTGGAGTCCATGAGGGGGTCGTAGGCCGGGAGGATCGCACCGCCCGGGATCCCGAAGATGTCGGTGACACCGGCCGCCTCGAGGGACGTGACGAGGCTCTGCGCGCCCGTGACCGATCCGCTTCCCTGTGCGCCCTGCTGTGTCATGTCCTTCTCTCCTGCGTGTGCGATGTCCGGCGATGAGCCCATGAAAAAACCCCTCGGCCCGGTGGGCGACGAGGGGTGACGCGCGTGCGTTGGCCGACTGGCCTCAGCTCACGCGTCGCGTGCGTACAAGAATCTCGGTGCGCATGCGACAACCGTCGTCGCCGGGGTGGTCCGGCGTCAAGCAAGTGTGACAGGCGTCCCAGCATATGGAACGGGAGTCTCGCCATGTGGCGCGGCGCGCTCCGGGAAGGCGGTCCGGTCACCCGCGGTCGAGCGGCGTGCAGATGCAGGAGCGGTTCCCGTCGGCGTCCTCGACCACCCAGAACGACGGCGCCTCGGCGTCGCTCACCAGCCGGCCACCGGCGGCGAGGACCGCCTCGAGCCGCCGCTCGCCCTCGTCGTGGGGCACCCACACGTCGAAGTGCCAGCGCTGCTCGGGCTCCTGCGGGGGAAGGGTGGACTCGCCGCGCTCGCCCTTCTGGAACCACAGCCCCGGCACCTGACCGCTCGGGTCGACGGGCTCGCCGTCCGCGACCTCGCCACCGAGGAGCGCGGCGTAGAAGGCGCCGAGCCGCTCGGGCGCGCCCGTGTCGAGCCCGGGCTCGAGGGCGGTGAGCCCGGAGGTGTCGGCGCTCGCGCCGAGCTCGGCCGCGAAGCCACTGATCCGCCGAGCGAGGTCGACGTCGCGCCTGGTGATCCCGCCGACGTCGTGGCTGCTGAGCGTGACGATGACCTCGGGGTAGGTCAGCGAGACGTCGGGGTGGTGGTCGGCCTCGTCGGCGGCGGCCCCGATGCGGTCGACGAGGGCGACGCCCGTCGCGAAGTCACCGGTCCGGAAGCGGGCTCGGAGCCGGTTGAGCACCTTGCGCCAGTCGTCGAGACCTGCCTCGAGGATCTCGTCGTGGCTCAGGCGTGCCTTCGGGTCCGTGGTCGCATCGCTCATGGCACCGACCCTGCCACCGTCCACCGACAGCGACCAGCCCCCTTGGTGTCGCCGGCCGTCGCCGACCTCAGGCGATGGACTGGGTGATCTCCCGGGTCTCACCGTCGACGACGACCCGGGCGAGCGCCCCGTTGATGAGCGGCAGGTGCGGCGGCACGTGCCCGATCTCGAGGTCCCACACGATCGGGACGTCCAGCCGACCGAGGGCGTCGAGCACCGCCTCGCGCTGCGTCAGGTCCTCGTGGTCGGGCGCGCTGGTCCGGCCGACCAGCACGGCGGCCGCCCGGTCGAACCACCCCGCCAGGCKCAGGGAGTGGAGGTAGCGGCAGATGTTGATCGAGTTCTCCTCGCACGCCTCGAGGTAGACGATCGTGGGCTCGTCGAGGTCCTCGGCCCACGCGCGCACGTCGCCGTACGGCGTGCCGGCGAGGTTGGCGACCGTCTCGGCGCAGCCGCCGATCAGCCGGCCGGCGACATCGAGCCGACCCCCGCCCTCCACCTCCCAGCGGCCTTGTCCGACGTGCGTCCACTCGGTGGCCTGCGCGTCCTGCTCGAAGCGGACCCACGTGGCGACCAGGCCGGAGTCGCGCTGCACGAACGGCCCCGGCTCGCCGGCGAGGTCGAGCCAGTGCAGCAGGCCGTCCGGGACGGCGTACGGCGTGTCCGCGAGGTTGTCGCCGTGGAGCGTGGCCCAGCCGAGGCGGGTCGTGACGGGCAGGAGGAGGGTGGACATGTCGGAGTAGCCGACGAGCCACGTGGGCTCGGCCTCGGCGAGCGCATCCCAGTCGAGCAGGTCGACCATGTCGATCGCGGTCTCGCCGCCCCACGGGGGCACGACGCAGTGGATGTCGGGGTCGGCGAGCATGCGGGTGAGCTCGGCCGCGCGCTGCTCCGCGGGGGCGGAGGTGAGGCCGTCACCGTAGAGGCACTCCCCCACCACGACGTCGTACCCGCGACCACGCAGCCAGTCCAGGCAGAACTCGATCCGCGCCGCCGAGGCGCCCGTGACGCCGGCGGACGGAGCAGTCACGGCGATGCGGTCACCGGGGCGGAGCGGGGCCGGGAAGCGGAGTGGTCGGGACATGTCACGAGTCTGACACTGTGTGTCCATGGGTTTCGGTGACGTCGTGCAGCAGGCCATTCATGCCGGGACCGGGGTCCCGCGGTTGTACGCCGCCGCGACCAGGGCCGGCCTCGGACCCTCGGGCGCCTTCGAGGTGCTGCGCGTCTCGCAGGCCGCCCTGCAGGCGGCCGCGACCCACGGCCGCGGCGTCCCCGGGCGCACCAACGCCATGCGCCACTTCATGTGGCAGGCGACGCTCACCGCGCGCTTCGGGGTCGACGTCGCCCGCTCGATCGCGGCCGCGCAGGAGGCCGGCACCCCCAGCCGTCGCGACTCCCGCGTCGACGAGCAGAACAACGCGGCGGGCCAGGCCTACGGGACCGAGCACGCCGAGGACCTGGCGGGGCTGACGCCGTCGGAGGCGATGAGCAGCCTCGTCCCCGTCGCACTGGGCATGTGGGAGTCGGGCGAGCTCGTCTGGGTCCGTCCCAGCTAGGACTGCGCCTCAGGCGCGAGCAGTCGTCGTACGACGTCGACGAGCGTGGCCCGCTGGGCGTCGGCCGTGAAGTCCGCGTCCACCGCGAGCCGGCCGAGGAAGCCGTCGATCACGACCATCAGCCACGCCGTCAGGTCGCGGGCCGAACGGTCGGTGCGCACCTGCCCGGCCTCCTGCGCGCGGGCGACCCAGGGCTCGAGCCCCTCCTGGAGCACCCGGCTGTCGAGCGCCAGGGCGGCCTCGACCTCCGGCTCCCCCATCACCGCGCCGACCGCCCGGACGAACCCGGCAAGCCGGGGCTCGGACATCTCCTCCGCCGTGTGGTCGACGTAGGCCTCGACGACCGCGAGCGCGTCGGCGTCGTCGGCGCGGGCGTCGAACCACGCCCGTGTCTCCTCGGTGCCGAGGGCCAGGATCGCCAGCAACAGCGACTGCTTGGTCGGGAAGTAGTGGAAGAACGTGCCGGAGCCGATGCCGGCCTCGCGGCAGATCGCCGCGGTCGAGGTCCCGGCGTAGCCGGTGGCGGCGAAGCAGGTGAGGGCAGCGTCGATGATCACCAGCCGGCGCGCGAGGTGGCGCTCGGGGTCAACGGTGCGGGCCACCCGTCACGCCCTTTCTTGGAGTGGATGCTCTAGTATTGCACGCATGGGGGACACCGAACGCTGGCACCTCGTCCACGACGGCCACGAGCACGCCGTCGCGATCGAGCGGGGCGCACTCGTCCGCGAGGCCGTCTGGACCCGCGACGGCGTCGAGGTGGGGCGGAAGAAGACCTCGGACGAGACCTTCGTCGTCGCGGCGAGGGGTGCGGGCGGGGCCGTCCGACTCAAGTTCGGGGTGACCGGGCCGGCGCGGCGCGTCACGCTGCACGACTCCGAGACCGAGGCGCACACCGGCCTCGGAGGCACCGACCTCGAGCCCGAGGCCGGGTCGAAGGCGGCCGAGCGCGCCGAGTGGATCGGCGCGCACCCCCACCTGCACACCGCGCGGCAGACGGCCATTGCGGCGGCGGGCGTCGGCGTACCCGTCCTGGTGATCTGGCTGCTGACGCTCGTCCCGTGGCCGAGCATCCCGTGGCCCGACGTCGACCTGCCGTCGATCCCGTGGCCGGACCTGCCCTCCATCCCGTGGCCCGACATCCGCCTCCCGGCGATCCCCTGGCCCGACGTGGACCTGCCCGACCTGCCGCCGTGGGTCGACACCGTGCGGAAGTTCGCCATCCCGATCCTGATCGCGTTCTTCATCGCGCGGGGCGAGGTCAAGCGCCGACGCAAGGCCGAGGAGAAGAAGGCCGAGGAGAAGAAGGCACTGGACCTTGAGTCTCCTGGAGACTCACGGGCAACCGGGGCTACCGACTCCAGGTCGTGAGGCCCTCGCGGTCGTGCTCGCCGTCGGGCCAGACGGCGCGGATCACGCCGGCAGCGGCGAGCGCCTTGCGGCAGCCCGGGCAGGGCGGGTCGGTGATGTAGGCGGTCGCGCCCTTGGTGTCGCGGGTCGCGAACAGCAGGGCGTTGACCTCGGCGTGGATGGCGATGCAGAAGCCCGCCGTGCCCGGCCGGTCGTAGTCACCGAGCCCCGGCACCTCGTCGTACCCGAGCTGCCCGCGCGGGCACGCGCCGGCCAGGCAGTCGTCCTCGCCGGGCGCGGCGCCGTTGTAGCCGGTGGCGATGATGCGGTGGTCGATGGTGAGGACGGCGCCCACCCGTCGGCGCGTGCACTTGGCCCGGGCGGCGACGGCGTCGGCGATGCCGAGGAAGTAGTCGTCCCACCCGGGGACGGCGTGTCCGGTGCTCCCGGCGCTGGCGGTGCTCACGGGAGCACAGACTGCCCGATCTCGCCCGGGTTGTAGGCCACTTCCCAGCGGAAGCCGTCGGGATCGGCGAAGTATCCCGAGTAGCCACCCCAGTCGCGCTCGCTCGCCTCGCCGACCTGCGACGCCCCGGCGGCCCGGGCCTGCTCGAGGACGGTGTCGACGCCCTGCGTGGTGGCGAGGTTGTGGGACAGCGTGACCGGGGGTACGCCGCCGCGCGCCGGTGCTTGGCCGATCTCGGCGACGAAGCCGCTCTCGGTCCACAGGCTCAGCACGACCTTGTCGGCGACCTTGAACATGAGCACCTCCCCCGGCACGTGGATCTCGGGCTCCCAGCCCAGGCCCTCGACGTAGAAGCGCCGGGTGGCCTCGAGGTCGGTCACGACGAGGGTGATGAAGCTGACGCGCTGGTCCATCTCAGGCCTCCTGCTGGTCGGGTCGCGGGGCCCGGGCGGCCAGGCGCGTGCGCTGGCGGCCCATGTCGTCGAAGTTGTCGTCGTCGAGCCACGCGTCGAGCGCTGTGCGCACGCGCGGCCACTCGCCGTCGGTGATCGAGAACCAGTCGGTGTCGCGGTTGCGGCCCTTGTAGACGAGGGCGTTGCGGAACCGGCCCTCCCAGATGAAGCCGAGCCGGAGCGCAGCGCGACGCGACGGCGCGTTGAGGCTGTCGCACTTCCACTCGTAACGGCGGTACCCGAGGTCGTCGAAGACGTGACGCATCAGGAGAGCCTGCAGCTCGGTGGCAGCGCGGCTGCGCTGGAGCTGGCGACCGAAAGCGATCGCTCCCACCTCGATCGAGCCCATCTGCGGGTCGATGCGCATCAGCCCRCAGAAGCCGGCCGCCCGGCCGGTCTCGGTCGGGACGATCGCGACGAACACCCGCTCGTCGTCGGTCGCGAGCTGCTCGACGAGCGCGGCCATCTGCTCGCGGTCGCGCGGGCGCTCCCAGGCGAGGTACGTCCAGAGCGGGTCGTCGTCCTCGCGGCACAGCGCCGCGAACAGGTCGTCAGCGTGCTGGGCGCCGATCGGTTCGAGGCGGACACCCTGGCCCTCGAGGACCACGTCCTTGGCCGGTGCGGTCGCACCCGTCCACTCGACCGGACGGCCCAGCGGCTGCCCGTGGTCGTTGGTCGACCGGGTCCGCGTCGCCGACAGCCGCACCCCCACCGGCCCGGTCATCGCAGGGCCTCGGCCACGGCGGCGATGCCGCGCTCGACCTCGTCGAACGATGTCGACAGCGGGGAGAGCCCCAGCCGCAGGCCGCCGGGGTCGCGGTAGTCCGGGATCACGTCCCGCTCCCACAGGCGCGCGGTGACCTCGCGCATCCGGTCGTGGTGGAGCGTCACGTGGCCGCCCCGCAGGGCCGGGTCGCGCGGCGAGGCGAGGGTGACGTCGGGCAGCGTCGCGTCGGCGAGCTCGACGGCGTACGACGTCAGTGCGACGGACTTGGCGCGGATCGCCTCGATGCCCGCCTCCTCGACGAGCGCGAGCATGTCCTGCATGGCGACCATGCCGAGGATCGGCGGGGTCCCGGAGATGAACCTCCGCATGCCCGGAGCGGGCGTGTAGCCCGGTCCCATCAGGAACGGGTCGGCGTGGCCCATCCAGCCCTGGATCGGCTGGGTGAGCTGGTCCTGCAGGCGCGCGTTGACGTAGCCGAAGGCCGGGGAGCCGGGGCCGCCGTTGAGGTACTTGTAGGTGCAGCCGACGGCGAGGTCGGCGTCCCACTCGTCGAGGGCAATGGGCACCGAGCCCGCGGAGTGGCACAGGTCCCAGAGGACCAGGGCGCCGGCGTCGTGGCTGATCCGGGTGAGCTCCGGGGCGTCGGCGAGCCAGGCCGAGCGGTACGCAACGTGGTTGAGCACGACGAGGGCGGTGTGCTCGCCGACCGCGTCGCGGAGCTGGTCGGCGGTGACGCCCTCGGAGGTGTCGACCTCGATCCACCGCAGCGTCAGCCCGCGCTCGGCGGCGATGCCCTCGGCGACGTACCGGTCGGTGGGGAAGTTGTCGGTGTCGATGACGATCTCGGTGCGGCCGGGATCCGTGCGCACGGCGTGGTCGACGGCGGCGCGCATCAGCTTGTAGAGCCACACCGTGGTCGAGTCGCCGATGGCCGTCTGGCCCGCCGCGGCGGCGCCGAGGCAGACACGCGCCAGGTCGTCGCCGAGCGTGGTCGGCAGGTCCATCCACTGCTCGTCCCACCCGCGGATGAGGCGGCCGCCCCAGTCCTGCTCGACGAACGCGCCGAGCCGGCCGGCCGTCGCGGCGACGGGGCGGCCGAGGGAGTTGCCGTCGAAGTAGACGAGGTCGCTCGCGGCCCCGACGAACCGGTCGCGGAAACGGGCAAGGGGGTCGGCGGCGTCGCGCTCGGCTGCGCCCAGCTGGATCGGAGTGCTCACCACGGCAACCTATCCGCCGCCCGGACCCTCCAGTGGGCCCGGCCGTACGTCAGTAGCAGACCGCTCCGTGGGCGGCGCTCTGGACGACCTTGCGGTACTTCCCGAGCACGCCGCGGGTGTACTTCGGCGGCAGCGGCTCCCAGCCCTCGGCGCGCGCGGCCAGCTCGGCCTCGTCGACGTGCACGTCGAGGGTCATGTTGGCCACGTCGAGGGTGATCTGGTCGCCGTCGCGGAGGAACGCGATGGGGCCGCCGTCGCTCGCCTCGGGGGCGATGTGGCCCACGCAGAGACCGGTGGTGCCGCCGGAGAAGCGGCCGTCGGTGATCAGCAGGACGTCCTTGCCGAGGCCGGCGCCCTTGATCGCCCCGGTGATGGCGAGCATCTCGCGCATCCCCGGCCCGCCCTTCGGGCCCTCGTAGCGGATGACGACGACGTCGCCGGCGGTGATGGCTCCCTCGCCCAGGGCGTCGAGCGCCTTGCGCTCGCCGTCGAAGACCCGGGCGGTGCCGGTGAAGGTGGAGTCGTCGAAGCCGGCGCTCTTGACCACGGCCCCCTCCGGCGCGAGCGTGCCCTTGAGGATGGTGAGTCCGCCGGTGGCGTGGATCGGCCGGTCGAGCTGGCGCAGGATCTCGCCGTCGAGCGGCTTGGGGTCGAGCTCCGCGAGGTTCTCGGCCATCGTCTTGCCCGTGCAGGTCAGCACGTCACCGTGCAGGTGGCCTGCGTCCAGCAGGGCGCGCAGCAGCACCGGGATGCCGCCGACGCGGTCGAAGTCGGTCCACACGAAGCGACCGAACGGCTTCATGTCGGCCAGGTGCGGCACGGTGCGACCGATGCGCGTGAAGTCGTCGAGGGTCAGGTCGACCTCCGCCTCGCGGGCGATGGCCAGCAGGTGGAGGACGGCGTTGGTGGAGCCACCGAGCGCCATCGCCATCGCGATCGCGTTCTCGAAGGCGGGGCGGGTCATGATCTGGCGGGCGGTGATGCCCTGGCGGAGCATGTTGACGACCGCCTCGCCCGACTTGTGCGCGAAGCCGTCGCGGCGGCGGTCGACCGCCGGCGGGCTCGAGCTGCCGGGCAGGGACATGCCGAGTGCCTCGGCGACGCTGGCCATCGTGTTGGCGGTGTAGGCCCCACCGCAGGCGCCCTCACCCGGACAGATCGCACGCTCGATCTCGTCGACCTTCTCGCGGGTGATCTTGCCGGCCAGGCAGGCACCGACAGCCTCGAAGGCGTCGATGATCGTGACGTCCTTGCCGTCGACCTGCCCGGGCATGATCGTGCCGGCGTAGAGGAAGACGCTGGCCAGGTCGAGCCGCGCGGCGGCCATGAGCATCCCGGGCAGCGACTTGTCGCACCCGGCGAGGAGCACCGAACCGTCGAGGCGCTCGGCCATCATCACGGTCTCGACCGAGTCGGCGATGACCTCGCGGCTGACGAGCGAGAAGTGCATGCCCTCGTGACCCATCGAGATGCCGTCGGAGACCGAGATGGTGCCGAACTCCAGGGGGAAGCCACCGCCCGCGTGCACGCCGTTCTTCACGGCCTTGGCTAGCCGGTCGAGGGACAGGTTGCAGGGGGTGATCTCGTTCCAGCTCGACGCGACGCCGATCTGGGGCTTCTCCCAGTCGTCGTCGCCCATGCCGACCGCACGCAGCATCCCCCGTGCCGCAGCCTTCTCGAGCCCGTCGGTGACGTCGCGGCTGCGGGGCTTGATGTCGGGTCCGTCGGCTGCATGGGTCATGGCTGCAGGCTAGTCGGCGCGCCCGTCGCCGCTTCGCGGTGTCTCATCCCGGTCGCCTGGTCCGTCAGGCCGCTCGCCGCGGTCTCCACGCCTCCCGTCGCTCGTCCAGGAAGCGCACCTCGGCGGCGAGCTGGTGCGACGCCGGGTGGTCGTCCGGCGTGCCGTGCAGCTCCCGCTCGATCCGCTTCCGGAACCGCGAGACGTGGTAGCGCACCGCCGGGTCCCCCAGCCGCCTGGACCGGTCGCGCCAGGTGAACGCCTCGACGGACGTCATCGCCCGCAACCTCCGCGGGACCCACCACCCGGTGGCTCGCAGGTCGACGTGCGCCGGGAACCGGCTGCCACCGTAGGTCCGCGCCCCGTCAGCACGCATCGGCCCGACCTCACTCCCGTCCTCGTCGTGGACGGTGACCCGCAGCCGGGCGAGCCGCAGCATCCGCTGGACCACGGCCACCCGCGGACTCGTACGCCCGGTCTCCCACCGCGCCACCACCGACTGCGAGACCTCCAGGATCGCGGCCAGCCCACGCTGGGACACGTCCAGGATCCGCCTGATCCGGCGGACCATGCCCGGCGTGCCGCCGCCGAACGGACCCATGAACCAGTAGTCCCGCTCGGCCTGCGTCCAGTTCGCCAAGCAGTCCCAGGTCGACCGGTCGACCTCCGCCGTACCGTCCTGCTGGTCCTCGTCCTCGCGACTCACCAGATCCATGGCCCCGCCTCTCGTACCGGCACCCGCGGTCGGGCACCTCGTACTCCCAGCACACCCACCGGCACCCACAGCGGTCGGCCCTCGTCCACAGCCGTGGCCCAGGACCCCGTCATGAGGTCGTCTGTGGACGATTCGTGGCCCCCATCCGACCGGCCCGGCGAGGCCGGTCCCGCCCGGCTCCTTGGTTCGCCGGCTCCTCCCGCCCTGACTTGTCGGTGAGTCGCTCAGAGACTCACGGGCAACTGCCGGCGGCAGCAGAGCCCGGACAGGCCGCCAGGACTTGAGTCGCTGACAGACTCACCGGCAAAGGGGTGGGTCAGGCGCCGCGCTCCGCCTGGGTCTTGAGGTCGGCGAGGCCGCGGTCGAAGTCCTTGCCGATCGCCTTGTCGAAGAAGAGCTTGCCGCCCACCGACATGATCGCGCTGCGGGTGCCGGTCATCGTCCAGGTGACGTCGGTGGCGTCGCCGACGGGGGCGAGGTCGAAGCGGGTGACGTTGGTGGCCTTGAAGGGCTTGAGGAAGACCAGGTCGACGACGACCGACGTCGGGGTGGACTCGGTGATGGCCATCTCGCCCTCGCCGGCCTTCTTGTTGCCTGCCCAGTGGTACGCCGACCCGACGCCGTGGTCGGGGCCGGAGTACTTCCGGTCCAGGTCGGGGTCCACGCCCTCCCAGGGCGACCACTTCTGCCACTCGCGGAAGTCGTCCAGCAGCGCATGGATGCGGTCCGGGGACGCGTGGACGCGGGTGCTTCGCGACAGGGAGAAGTCGGCCATGGCGTGAGGCTAGACCTCGGCCGGCGCGTTCGTCAGGGTCGTGTCAGATCCGCGCGGCACGGACCACGAGCACGTCCGGCAGGTCCTTGTGGATCTCCTCCCACGACGCCCCCTCGTCGGGCGAGGCCCAGACGCCGCCGTTGCGGCCGCCGAAGTAGAGACCGGGCTGGTCGTGGTCGTCGGCGCAGAGGGCGTCGCGCATGACGGCGGTGTAGTAGCCGTCGGGCAGGATCCCCTCCCCCAGCGGCTCCCAGGACGAGCCGGCGTCGGTGGTGCGATAGACCCGCGCCTTCCCGTCGACCGGCCAGCGGGCCTCGGCGCCCGTGATCGGGAAGTTGTACGCCGTGTCCGCGCGGTGCGGGTGGGCCACCATGGCGAAGCCGAACTCGGTCGGCAGCCCCGGGGCGATGTCCTGCCAGGACGCGCCGCCGTCGTCGGAGCGGTAGACGCCGCCGTGGTTCTGCAGGTAGAGCCGCTCGGGATCGGCGGCGTCCCGGGCGACCTTGTGCACGCACTGGCCGAACTCCGGGTAGTTGCGCTCGCCGGGGAAGAACTCCGCCTTCACCCCGGTGTTCGACGCCTTCCACGACGTGCCGCCATCCTCGGTGACGTACACCCCGCCCGTGGACAGCGCCGCGAGGACGCGCGAGGGGTCGGAGGGGTGGGGCAGGATCGTGTGGAAGGCCTGCCCGCCGAAGCCCTCGTTCCACTCCGGTCGGTGCGGGTGGTCCCAGAGCCCGCGGACGAGCGAGAACGTCTCGCCCCGGTCCTCCGAGCGGAAGACCGCGCCCGGCTCGGTGCCAGCCCAGACGACGCCGTCACCGCCGTCGGCAGAGGTGCCGGGCTGCAGCTGCCACACCCGGGCCAACGTCGTGTCCGTGTCCTCGGGGAAGCGAGCGGCGCCGTTGGGCGTCTCGTCCCACGTCGCGCCGAGGTCGTCGGAGCGCCACACCTGGGGGCCGAGCCAGCTCGACGAGGCGCCCGCGAGCAGGCGGGTCGTGCTGCCGCGGGTGTCGACCATGACGGAGTAGACCTCCTCCATCGGGAAGTGCGGCCCGGTCCAGTCCCACGAGGTGCGGGACTCGTCCGAGGTCCCGAGCCACATGCCCTTGCGGGTTCCGACCATGAGCAGGGTGCGCGACATCGGGGCCTCCGCGACGGCGAGTTGGGTGACTATTCCGATTAGGAACACTACTCTCGGAGGGCGATGAGTCAAGACGTCCCGGTGACGGGCTACGCGATCCTCGGCCTCCTCACCTTCGGCGACGAGCTGACGGGGTACGAGATCAAGCAGCGCGCCGACGTCACGCTCCGCTTCTACTGGGTCTCCCCCGCGATGAGCCAGATCTACACCGAGCTGCGCCGCCTCACCGGGCTCGGCCTCGTGCGGGCGGACGCGCGTCCGGACGACGGCCGCGAGGTGACGACGTACGCCATCACCGACGCGGGCCAGCAGGCGCTCCGGGACTGGATGGACCAGACGCCCGCCGGGTTCCCGGTCCTCAAGCACACCGTGCTGCTGCGGCTGCTGATCGGCCACGCGAGCGAGCCCCAGCAGACCCGACGCATGCTGGAGGACTACCTCGACGAGCTGGAGCGGGCCACGACCGACCTCGCCGAGGTGCGGGAGGCGCTGCGCGGCGCGGACCGGCCGGGCGAGCCGTTCCGGTTCCCGTCACTGGTCGCCGACTGGGGGCTCGACTACTTCGCCGCCGAGGGACGCCACGCCCGCCGTGCGCTGGACAGCCTCGAGGACGGCGCACCGGGCTGAATAGGCTTGCCCGGTGACCCAGCGACCGAGCCCGACCCTGCTCGGACCGGTGGGCCTGGTGATGGTCGGGATCCTGTCGGTCCAGCTCGGCGCGGCCATCGCCAAGGGGCTGTTCGGCGAGATCTCCCCCACCGCGATGGTGTGGCTGCGCCTGGTGACCAGCGCGCTCGTGCTCGCCGCCGTCGCCCGACCGAGGTTCACCGGCCGGACGCAGCGCGACTGGCTGGTGGTGCTCGGCTTCGGCGCCAGCCTCGCGACGATGAACTGGGCGATCTACCAGTCCTTCTCCCGCATCCCGCTCGGCATCGCCGTGACGATCGAGTTCATCGGCCCGCTGTCCCTGGCGCTCCTCGGCTCGCGCCGCGCCCGCGACCTGGTGTGGGTGCTGCTGGCCGCGGTCGGGGTCGCCCTCCTCGGCTTCCAGCGGACCGGGCTCGACCTCGTCGGTGTCGCGTTCGCCCTGCTCGCGGGCGCCGCGTGGGCGGCGTACATCCTGCTCAGCGCGAGCACCGGGCGGCGGTGGGCGGGCTTCGACGGTCTCGCCGTGGCGAGCATCATCGCCGCGGTCGCGATGACCGTGCCCGCGCTGCTGAGCGCGGGTACGTCGCTGTGGGACGGCCGCGTGCTGCTGATCGGTGCGCTCGTCGGGCTGCTCAGCTCGGTCATCCCCTACAGCTGCGAGCTGGTCGCGCTGCGCAGCCTGCGACCCGCGGTGTTCGGCATCCTGATGAGCCTCGAGCCGGCCGCCGCGGCGCTGGCCGCGATCGTGGTGCTGCAGGAGCACCTGTCCCCCCACCAGTGGCTGGCCATCGGGTGCGTCGTCGCCGCGTCGATCGGCGCGACCCGCTCGGGAGCGAACCCGAGCGAGCCACGGGGCCGTCACGACGACGACCATTCGGCGGCCCACGGCACACTGGCCACATGACCGGGGGCGACAGGACATCCAAGGTCGCCCTCGCGGCGCTGGCGCTCGCGCTCGGCGCCGCGGCCGGTGGCTGCTCGGGCACCGACGCAGAGCCGATCCCGCGCGTCACCCAGCCCACCGACCTGCCGAGCCAGCCGACCCCCACCGACACCCCGACCGAGAGCGAGTCCGGGCCCGGGACGCCGTCCGGCTCCCCCGGCGGCCCGCCCGAGGTGGTCGACACGCTCGTCGAGGGACTCGAGGTGCCGTGGGGCGTGGACTTCCTCCCGGACGGCGACGCCGTGGTCACCGAGCGGATCTCCGGGCGCGTGGACCGCGTCGGGACGGCCGGCGAGGTGACGCCGCTCGGCACGGTCGCGGGCGCCGTGCCCCAGGGCGAGGCCGGCCTCCTCGGCGTCGCCGTGTCCCCGGACTTCGAGACCGACCGGACGCTGTTCCTCTACCTGACCACCGACACGGACAACCGGGTCGTCAGTGCAGAGCTCGACGGCTCTCGGCTCGGACGTACGACGGTCGTCCTCGACGGCATCCCGGCCGGCTTCATCCACGACGGCGGGCGCATCGCCTTCGGCCCCGACGGCCACCTCTACGTCACGACCGGCGAGACCGGCAACCCCGACCTGGCCCAGGACCCGCAGAGCCTGGCCGGGAAGATCCTCCGCATCACGCCCGACGGCGACCCCGCCCCCGGCAACCCGGACCCCGACTCTCCGGTGTGGTCGCTCGGCCACCGCAACGTCCAGGGCCTGGCGTGGGACGACGAGGGGCGCCTGTGGGCCTCGGAGTTCGGCGACTCGGAGTGGGACGAGCTCAACCTGGTCGAGAAGGGCGGCAACTACGGCTGGCCGGAGGTCGAGGGTGTCGGCGGCGATGCGTCGTACATCGATCCGCAGGTGGTGTGGCCGGTCGACCAGGCCTCGCCGAGTGGGTTGGCCTTCGCCGACGGCCACCTGTGGATGGCGGGCCTGCGCGGCCAGCGCCTGTGGCGCATCGCGGTCTCCGCCGACGGGAAGGCGTCGAAGCCGCGGGCGTTCTTCGGTGAGGAGTACGGGCGGCTGCGCACCGTGGCCGTCGCACCCGACGGGCTGCTCTGGCTGACGACCTCCAACCGTGACGGGCGCGGCGAGCCCACACCGGACGACGACCGGATCATCCGCATCCAGCCCTGACCGGGGCGGGTGGCGATGCCCGTGGCGTCAGCCGGGGCGTACGACGGCGCGACGGGCCGCCCGGCGCAGCGTGGTGAGGATCGCCGGGCCGAGCACGGCGATCGCGATGCCGGTGGTGATCGCGCGCCCGGTGTCCCAGCCGCCGGTCGAGGTCAGCAGCGTGTAGACGAGGAACCGGTGGGCGTTCTCCAGCACCGGCGCCCCGGCGACGTAGGCCAGCGCGCCCTCGTGGCCGGGAACCACGATGCCGAGGGTGAACGGCCAGAAGCTGAGGTTCATCAGCATGCCGTAGAGGTAGGACGCGACCACCGCGTAGACGATCAGCATCACGATCTCGGCGCGGCCGCTCACCCGTCGCGGCAGCAGGCCCGCGCCCATGCCGACCCAGGCCGCGCAGATCATCTGGAACGGCAGCCACGGCCCGACGCCCGCGGTCAGCAGCGCGGAGGCGAACAACGACGTACAGCCGAGGACGAAGCCGAAGCCGGCTCCGAACACGCGACCACCCAGCACGAGGAGGAAGAACACCAGCTCGATGCCGGCCGTCCCGGCGCCGAGCCCGCGCATCACCGCGTTGATCGCGGAGAGGACCCCGAGGACGGCGAGCACGCGTGAGTCCATGCCGCCCTCGCCCATCTCGGCGAGGACGACGACCATCACGAGCGGGAGCAGCGCGAGGAACATGAACGGCGGCTCGACCCGGTCCCCGGGCTGGGCCACCAGCAGCAGCGGCCAGCACAGCATCATCAGGCCGACGACGGAGGCGAGGACCAGCACCGCGGCGGTCCGCGGCCCGATCGGCAGGGCGACCTCCGGCTGGGTCGTGGAACGAGTGCGTTCGAGGATGCTCATGCGTGTCCCGCCCCTGCCCGCGCCAGCGCCGCCGCGACCTCCTCGACGACCAGCCACGGCGGTCCGAGGACCTTGGTGACCTGGGGGGCGAACGACGGCGACTCGGCGAGCACCCGTCGTGGCGTGCCGTGCGACACGATCTCTCCCTCGGCCATCACGACGACCTCGTCGGCGACGTGGGCGGCGAACTCGACGTCGTGCGTGGCCAGGAGGACGGCGTGGTCGTCAGCGGCGAGGTCGGCGACGATGCGCGCGAGCTCCGCCTTGCCGGCGTAGTCCAGGCCGCGGGTCGGTTCGTCGAGCAGCACGACCGGCGGGCGGGCCGTGAGGACAATGGACAGCGCCAGCGCGAGCCGCTGCCCCTCGGACAGGTCGCGCGGGTGGATGGCGTCGTCGACGCCGGGGGCGAGCCGGTCGAGCAGGCCGCGGCAGGTCCCGGGCTCGGCGTCGGCGCCGGTGTCGGCGGCTGCGCACTCGTCGGTGACGGTCTCGAGGTAGAGCAGGTCGGCGGCGGTCTGCGGCACCAGCCCGACGTGCGTACGACGCTCGGCGGGGGCGAGGTCGGCCGGGTCGTCGCCGGCCACGTTGATCGTCCCCGACCGCCTCCTGCCCGAGCCCTGCAGCGCCCAGATCAGGCTGGACTTGCCCGAGCCGTTGCGGCCCATCAGGACCGTGACCCGGCCCGGGGAGAGCGTGAGGTCGAGCTGGCGGACGGCGACGTGCGAGCCGTGCACCACCGTCACGCCCCGCGCGACCAACAGCGGGTCGCTCGCCGGTGGCGACTGCGGCTCGGGCGGGGCCATCTCGGGCAGGGAGCGCGCCTGCCGCCGTGCGTCGCGCACGGTCAGGGGCAGCGGGTCCCAGGCGGCGAGGCGGCCGAGCTCGACGAGCGGCGGCACGACCGGCGAGTCGACGAGGATCCCGCGGGGCTCGTCGACCCGGATGCCGCCTTCGCCGGTGACGAGGCAGATCCGGTCGGCGAACGGGACCACGCGCTCGAGCCGGTGCTCGGCCAGGAGGACCGTCAGGCCGAGGTCGTGGACCAGGCGCGTGATGGTCGCGAGGACCTCCTCGGCCGCCGTCGGGTCGAGGGCGGAGGTGGGCTCGTCGAGGACCAGGACGCGGGGGTGGGTGGTCAGCACCGCCCCGATGGCGACGCGCTGCTGCTGGCCGCCAGAGAGGGTGCGCAGGTCGCGGGCGCGCAGGTCGGCGATGCCCAGCAGGTCCAGCGTCTCCTCGACCCGGCGGCGCATGGTCTCCGGAGCGGTGCCGAGCTGCTCCATGCCGTAGGCGAGCTCCTCCTCGACCGTGTCGGCGACGAACCCGGCGAGCGGGTCCTGGCCGACGTACCCGACGAGGTGCGCCCGCTCGCGCGGCGGCTGGTCGACGATGCTGCGCCCGTCGAGCAGGACGTCGCCGGTGAGGACCCCGCCGGTGAAGCGCGGCACGAGGCCGGTGACGAGGCCGAGGAGCGTGGACTTGCCGACGCCTGTCCGGCCGGAGACGAGGACCAGCTCGCCCTCCTCGAGGGAGAGGTCGACGCGGTCCAGCACCTGGTGCCGGGCGTAGCGGAAGCCGATGTCGCGCAGCTCGATCACGCCGTGGCCGTTCATGCGGTCACCTCGCGTCGTACGGGGGCAGTGGCGGGGACGGGGGTCGCGACGGCGGGCAGGGCGCCGAGCACGCCGAGCGCGAGGGCGAGCGGCGACAGGTACGGGACGACGGTCACGCCGGGGTAGGCGACGAGGAGCTGCGTGTGGCTGACGTAGTAGCCCAGCACCGCGACGGCGATGCCGATACCGACCGTGAACAGCTCGGCCCCGCGCCACGGGTCGGGCCGGTAGCGGGTGCGCTGAACACGCCGTCCGGCGCTGATCAGTCCGACGACCGCGACCGCGACGCCCGCGCCGAGCATGGGCAGCGCGAGGACCTGCGGGGCCGTCGGGTCGAGCCAGGCGTACGTCCCGACGCAGATGCCCGTGAGGGCGAGGAGCAGCAGCGACCCGGTCATCCACCGCGCGCGGACGGTCGCACCGCCGGAACGGCCGTAGCCCCGGGTGTCCATGCCGGCCGCCAGGGACAGCGAGCGCTCGAGCGCGTCCTCGAGGACCGGCACCAGGAAGCGCTGGAGCCGTCCGACGCCGGAGGTGGCGCCGCCGCGCAGGGCCTGGGCGGCCCGGACCCGGCGGGCGCTGTCCGCGAGCTGCGGGAAGATCGTCACCGCGACGACGAGGGCCGTGCCGATCTCGTAGAGCGCCGGCGGCACGGAGGCGAGCACGCGCTTGGGGTTGGCCAGCGAGTTGGCGGCGCCCACGCAGATGATGATCGCGGCGAGCCGGAGCCCGTCGTACAAGCCGGCCAGCAGCGCCTCGCTCGTCACCGGACCGAGCAACCGGATCCCGGCTGCCCAGTCCGGCAGCGGGATCTCGGGCAGGTCGAGGAGCACGTGGCCGATCTCCTGGCCCCCGAAGATGAGCCGGAAGACCACCCGCATCACCACGGTGAACACCGCCAGGAGCACGTAGAGCCGGAACGACCGGCCGAAGGGATGACCGGACCGACGCGCCATCACCACCACCGTCGCCGACCCCATGATGAGGAGCAGCAGCAACGGGTTGGTGGTGAACGATGCCGCCGTGGCCAGCCCGATCGCCCAGGCCCACCAGGCGAGCGGATGCAGGTCACGCGGCAGGGCCGCCGGTCCGGTCACGCGCGTCAGACCCCCCGTCTACGACGCGCGACGACCGCGCTCCCCGCGATGGCGACCACGAGAAGCCCGAGCACGCCCCAGGTGACGGCGGCCGGCACGCGGGCGGGACTGTCCGCCTGCGGGTCGGTCGCCTCGGAGGACGCGTTCGTCACTGAGTCTCCTGGAGACTCAGAGGCGGAAGCGGAAGCGTCGTCCCCGGCGCTGGACGGTGAGTCGCTGGGAGACTCATCGTCGTCGGAGCCCTTCGCGGACCCCTTGCCGGAGCCCTTGCCGGACCCCTTGTCGCCGGTCGCGCCGGCCCCTCCCGGGCCTGCGCTGCGCTGTGAGTCTCCTGGAGACTCACTGGCCATCGGCGACTCGGAGGGCGTCCCGGACGCGGACGGCGAGGACGTCGACGAAGGGCTGGACGACGGGCTCGACGACGGGCTGGAGCCCGAGCCGCCGGACCCGCCCGAGCCGCCGGACGGCGAGGGCGAGCTGCTGGGCTGGGACCCGCCGCTCGACCCTGAGCCCGAGCCCGAGCCGGAGCCGCCGCCAGAGCCGCCGCCGGAGCCGCCGCCGGAGCCGCCGCCGGAGCCACCGCCCGGGCTGGGCGAGGAGGTCGGCGACGAGGTCTGCGACGGGGAGGACGTGGGTGACGGCGTGGGCGTCGAGGTGGGGGTCGACGTCTTGGTCACGGGCGGCGCGACACCCGGCGGGACGCTCGACCCGGCCGCGCGGTCCTGCTGCCACGACCAGGCGACCGAGCCGCCGGCCGGGACGGTGAGCGAGCCGACGCCGTAGGACGAGTACGTCCAGGACGCCTTGGAGCCGTCGGCCCACCACAGGCCCCAGTAGGCGTTGGACGGCGAGGTGTTCACGCACGGGTCGCTGGCGGGGACGCCGTTGACACGGCACACGAACCCGGGCTGGCGGGTCGCGTAGGTGATGTCGACCCCGACGGAGGCGAAGACCGCCGCGGCGCTCTTGCCGCCGCCGTCGGCCGAGCAGGCGGTGACGGTGCCGCCGCCGAGCTCGCGGTAGTCGACCACGACGCTGACGCCGCCCGAGGTCGCGCACGTGGCGGCGCTCGCCGCGGTGGCCGACCCGAGGACGAGCCCCGGGGCGGCCACCAGCAGGAGAGCGGTGAGCACACGGCGCACGGCGTACGTCGTCATCGCAGCGTCACGCTCGTGGAGCCGGAGCGCAGCGCGGGGAACTGGCCCACGGCGCGCACGCGCACCTTGGCCCGGCCGTCCGGCAGGGCGACGCGGGTGAGGAACCGGCCCTTGGCGTTGGCGCGCCCCTTGGCGAGCGTCCGTCCGGACACGATCACCTTCACCTTCTCGCGGGCGGCGAGACGGCGGACCAGCACGCGGGTGCGGGGACCGTCGCTGGGGAGCGTGGAGACCTTGAGCGTGCGCTTGCCGAGCACGCGGGCCTCGACGCCGACCTGGCCGTCGGAGCCGACGAGCACGTAGGCCGCGGTCGTCGTGGCCTTCGGGAGGGTGACCGAGCGGGTCAGCACACCGTCCGACGCCGCCACGACCGTGGTGTCCGCGAGGCCGGGGCCGCGGAGCACGAAGCGTGCGCCGGGGGCGGCGCCGACGACCTCGAGGGCCACCTTGCTGCCGGCCTTGCGGAAGCCCGCGGGGCCGGTGAGGCGGACCCCGGCGACCGAGCCGCGGGCGGAGTCGGGCTGGGATGCAGGCTGCACGTCGACGCGGTGCGTGGTCGCGCCGTCGCGGCCGGTGAGGGTGTACGTCGCCGCGCCGGACGCAGCCGGGAGGACGACCTTGCTCGTCAGCGTGCGGTCGGAGCCGACGACGACGGTGCGGCTGCCCTGGATGCCGGGGCCGGTGAGGCAGAACCGGTCACCCACGGCGCCACCGGTCGCGGTGAGGGTCGCGGTGCTGCCGGGCGCGGTGCCGGACGAGGTCACGGTGAGCGCCTTGGCGGAGCCGCGGGCGTGCGTCAGGCCGGCGACGGCCTGGACGGTCGCGCGCCACCACTGGTCACGGCCTGCACCGATGCCGCTGGCGGCGGCGCTGTCCATCGCGCCCTTGTCGTAGGCGAGGGCACCCTCCTCGCCGGCGAGCGGCGAGCTGGCGGGCTGAGGACCGACCTGCAGCGAGGTGACCCACTCGGCTGCGCGGCCGGCCTGCTCGCAGGTCCCGGCCGCCGCGAGCGCGCTCGCGGCGAGCCCGGTGCTGTTGGTGTTGGGGTCGGGCGTGAAGGTGCTGCCGACGAACGAGCCGTCGGCCTTCTGCGTGGCCGCGAGCCAGGCGACCGCCTTGGTGATCGCGGCGTCCACGGCTGCAGTGCGCGGCGACGTGGCCGCCAGCTGGTTGACGACGAACGCCGTGGTGTCGGTGTCGGTGGGGTCGGTGCCCTCGACGCACGACTGCCCGGCCGCTGCCGCGTCGGTGGTGAAGAAGACCCGGAAGTAGCCCGACGAGCACTGCTGCTTCAGCATGAAGTCCGTCGCTGCGGCGGCCTTGGCGGAGCCGGCCACCGACAGGCCGCGCACGGCCAGGGCCTGGCCGAAGCTGTTGGCGTAGTCGCCGTAGGCGGAGAGGTCGGCGAGACGACCGGCGCTGGGACCGCTGGCGGTCACCCGCGCCTCGGTCTCCGCGACGAGGTCGAGCCCACCGTAGGTCCGGGGGTCGGCGCCGGAGACCTGGGCGAAGACGAGCGACTTGGCCAGCGAGCCCGAGTAGCGCTCCCCGGCCGACGGGGCGGCGTACTCCGCGATCCGCGTGGAGAGCGCCGAGCGGATCTGGCGGACCATGGCCTGGTCGCCTCCGACCTCGTCCATGCTGAGCCCGATGTCCATCGTCATGCCGAGGTCGTCGAAGTCGTAGGTGTCGTTGTGGATGACGCCGTTGGTGAGCTGGGTGGCGAGCCACCCGGTGCCGGCGCGAGCGGCGCTCGTGGCCGGGACGTCCGTCGCGGCCTGGGCCGCGGGAGCGAGCAGGGGTTGCGCCAGCGCGGTGGCGGCGACCGTGAGAGCGAGACCCGACAGGGCGGTCCTCGACGCGGAGATCTTCATGTTTCCTTCCCTCGCTGCGACAACGAGGGAGGCGGAATGCACCGGCTCGCCCCGTTGCATTCCTCGACAACGATGGTGATCAAGACGCGTCGAGGTGGGTCTTCCGGCTCGCACGGGATCGCTCCCGTGCCCACGGTTGCGGGTCAGCGCCGGTTTCGGACCGGCTTTCCCCAGCTCGGGCGTGTGTGGTGCCGGCCCGGGCGGGCGCGGCTTGCGAAGCGTAACCCCCGTCGATCCCCGCACGCACCTCGGCCCGGCGCCACGAGATGAGCTCCGTGGGCGCCGGGCCGAGGGGGTGGTGCTGGTGGTGCGTGGAAAGCAGTCAGCTACGCGTCAGTTGCGCACGCGGAGCGACGTACGGGCCTCGTCGTCCGAGGTCTTCACCAGGGCGACGCGGCGCTGGTTGCCCGTGGGCAGCTGCAGCTTGCGGACGATCTTGTCGCCCGTCTTCTTGCCCTTCACGCGGACGAAGTCGCCCTTGACCTGCAGGCACGCGCTCTCGCTCGGCGCGAGGCCGAACACGCGGAACTGCACGCGCTCGCCGGCACGGGCCTGCTTGCGCACCGACACGATGCGGAGCTGGTCCTTGCTCGCCGGGGCGAACTGCAGCCCGAGGATCGCCTGCGAGGTGGCGCGGCGCCACTCGTCACGGGCGTCGGCCGGGATGCCGCTGGTCTTGGCACCGGTCGCCCGGTCCTTGCGGTAGGCGACGGCACCCGTGTCCTTGGTCAGCGCGGTGCGGCACTTGTACTTGTCGACCGGCTGGTTCTTGCGGATCCACAGCGCCGCCTTCTGGGCCGCGTTGCGGTTCTTCAGCAGACCCAGGGCGTAGCCGCCGAGCGCCGTGGTGTTGGTGTTGATCTTGCTGACCGGCGCGGCGGCGCGGAACGCGCCGCTCCCCCGCTGCCGGTCGGCCAGCCAGGTGCCGGCCTTGGCCAGGGCACCCACGACGGCCGGGCTCTTGTCGCCCGACTCGACCAGGTTGATGACCGCGAGCGCGGTGGCGTCCGGGTCGGCCGCGCTGCCGGCGACGCCCTCGGTGCACGACTGGTTGGGCACGTCGGCCTTGTCGAAGTCGGCGCGGAAGTAGCCCGACGCACACTGCTGCTTGAGCAGGAAGTCGCGTGCGGCACCGGCCTCGCTGGAGTTCGCGAGCGTCAGCGCGCGCACGGCGTAGGACTGGCCGACCACGTTGGCGTAGTTGCCGTACTCGGACTTGTCGAAGATGCGCCCCGCGAACGCGGCCGCCTGCGGCTCCTTGGTCGGGTCCGCCGGCACGTTGGCGGTGCGCTCCTCGAGCCGGGTGATCAGGTTGATCCCGCCGTAGCTCGTCGGGTTCTTCTTGGCGACGCGGGAGAACGCGGCGGCCTTGGCCAGCGGGCCGGCGTAGGACTCCTTGGTCCCGTCGCCGACGTACTCGGCGATGCGCGGCTCGAGGGAGTTGTTGATCGCCGTGACGGTCCCGCTCTGGCTGGCGACGGTGGTGAGCGCCATCCCGGTGTCGATGGTGAGGCCGAAGTCCGGCCCCGAGGAGCCGACCATGAGGCCGTCCCGGAGCTCTCCGGCGATCCACTCTGCGGCGATGGTGGAGGGGGTGCTGTCGGTGTTGACCGCGGCCTTGGCGGAGCGCAGCGCGGACGAGGGATCGGCCGACGCGGGCGGAGCGGCGAGTACGCCGACCCCCAGTGCTGCGGTCGACAGGGCGACCAGAGCCGTGCGGACAGGTCGAATGCGATGGTGCATGACTTCCTTCCCGCTCGCCGAGGTCGTCACGGCCGCATGCCGCGGCCGACCACTCCCCCGATGCTGCGAGCGTTGGTTGGTGATGTGACCAATGGGACTCGCTAGCACCCTAACAAGTTGTCTAGACCGCGCCGCAGGGCGCATGTTCCGACCAAAGTAGGGGTCAGGACAGCTTCTCCAGGATCAGCTCGCGCACCCGGCCGGCGTCGGCCTGGCCGCGCATCTCCTTCATCACTGCGCCGATGAGGGCCCCCGCGGCGGCGACCTTGCCGTCGCGGATCTTGTCGGCGACGTCGGGGTTGGCGGCGATCGCGCTGTCCACCGCGGCACCAAGCGCGCCGTCGTCGGACACCACGGCCAGCCCGCGCTTCTCCACGACCTCGTCCGGGGTGCCCTCGCCCGCGAGGACACCCTCGAAGACCTGACGAGCGAGCTTGTCGTTGACGACCTTCTCGTCGACGAGCGCCTGGATGCGGGCCACGTCGGCCGGGGTGATCGGCAGGTCGACGATGTCGACGCCGTCCTCGTTGCTGCGGCGGGCGAGCTCCCCGAGCCACCACTTCCGCGCGGCCTGCGGGGCCGCCCCCTCCGCGATGGTCTCCTCGACCAGGCCGAGCGCGCCGGCGCCGATCGTGTCGCGCATCTCCATGTCGCTGAAGCCCCAGTCGGCCTGCAGCCGGGCGCGGCGCACGGTCGGGTTCTCCGGCAGCGTCCCGCGCAGCTCGTCGACCCACTCGCGGCTCGGGGCCACGGGTACGAGGTCGGGCTCGGGGAAGTAGCGGTAGTCCTCGGCGTCGGACTTCTCCCGGCCGCTCGTGGTGATGCCGGTGTCCTCGTGCCAGTGGCGGGTCTCCTGCAGGATCGAACCGCCGCCGCTGAGGATCACGGCGTGCCGCTGCATCTCGTAGCGGACGGCCCGCTCGACCGACCGGAACGAGTTGACGTTCTTCGTCTCGGTGCGGGTGCCGAGGGTGCCGCTGCCCTTCGGGGACAGCGAGAGGTTGACGTCGGCGCGCAGGTTGCCCTGGTCCATCCGGGCCTCGGAGACGCCGAGCGCCACGATCAGCTCGCGCAGCTGCGCGACGTAGGCCTTGGCGACCTCGGGTGCCTTCTCCCCCGCGCCGAGGATCGGGCGGGTGACGATCTCGATGAGGGGGATGCCGGCGCGGTTGTAGTCGACCAGCGAGTGGTCGGCGCCGTGGATGCGGCCGGTGGAGCCGCCGACGTGCAGCGACTTGCCCGTGTCCTCCTCCATGTGGGCGCGCTCGATCTCGACGCGGTAGGTCTCGGTCTCCCCAGCGTCGTTCTGGATGTCGACGTCCATGTAGCCGTCGAAGCAGATCGGCTCGTCGTACTGGGACGTCTGGAAGTTCTTCGGCATGTCCGGGTAGAAGTAGTTCTTCCGGGCGAACCGGCACCACTCGGCGATGTCGCAGTTGAGCGCGAGGCCGATGCGGATCGCCGACTCCACCGCCTTGCCGTTGACGACCGGCATCGCGCCGGGCAGGCCCAGGCACGTCGGGCAGGTGCCCGCGTTGGGCTCGCCGCCGAAGACGGCCGGGCAGCCGCAGAACATCTTCGAGGCCGTGTTGAGCTCGACGTGGACCTCGAGGCCGAGGGCGGGGTCGTAGGCCGCCAGCACGTCGTCGAAGGGCATCAGGGTCTCGGTCACGTCACTTCACCTCGGCGGTCGCGGCGCCGGCCAGGGCGGGTGCCTTGTCGAGCAGGGGGCCGCCCCACTGGTCGGTGTACAGGGCTTCGAGCGCGGCGCCCACGCGGTAGACGCGGTCGTCGGCCAGTGCCGGCGCGAGCACCTGGAAGCCGCTGGGCAGGCCGTCCTCGTCGGCGAGGCCGTTGGGGACGGAGATCCCCGGGACGCCGGCGAGGTTGGCGGGGATGGTGGCGAGGTCGTTGAGGTACATCGCCATCGGGTCGTCGAGCTTCTCCCCCAGCTTGAACGCCGTGGTGGGAGCCGTCGGCGACACCAGCACGTCGACGTCGGCGAACGCGGCGTCGAAGTCGCGGCTGATCAGCGTGCGGATCTTCTGGGCCTGGCCGTAGTAGGCGTCGTAGTAGCCGCTGGAGAGCGCGTAGGTGCCGAGGATGATGCGGCGCTTGACCTCGTCGCCGAAGCCGGCGTCGCGGGTCGCCCGCATGACCTCCTCGGCGCTGGGGTTGCCCTCGGGGGTCACCCGCAGGCCGTAGCGCATCGCGTCGAACTTCGCGAGGTTGCTGGACGCCTCGGCGGGAAGGATCAGGTAGTACGTCGCGAGGGCGTGCACGAACGAGGGGCACGACACCTCGACGACCTCGGCGCCGGCCCTGACCAGCAGGTCGACCGACTCCTGGAAGCGCGCCATGACACCGGCCTGCCAGCCCTCGCCGGCCAGCTCGGTGATGACGCCGACCTTCACACCGCTCATGTCGCCGGTCGAGCCGGCCCGCGCCGCCTCGGTGAAGGAGGGCCAGTCCTGCTGGATCGAGGTGGAGTCGCGCGGGTCGTGGCCGCCGATCACGTCGTGGAGCATCGCCGCGTCGAGCACGGTCCGGGTGACCGGGCCGGCCTGGTCGAGGCTGTTGGCCAGGGCCACGAGGCCGTAGCGGGAGACGCCGCCGTAGGTCGGCTTCACGCCGACGGTGCCGGTGACGGCGCCGGGCTGGCGGATGGAGCCGCCGGTGTCGGTGCCGATGGCGAGCGGTGCCTCGAAGGCGGCGACGGCGGCCGCGGAGCCGCCGCCGGAGCCGCCCGGGATGCGGTCGAGGTCCCATGGGTTGCGGGTGGGGCCGTAGGCGGAGTGCTCGGTCGAGGAGCCCATCGCGAACTCGTCCATGTTGGTCTTGCCCAGGATCGGCAGGCCGGCCTCGCGCAGGCGCGTGACGACGGTGGCGTCGTAGGGCGGGACCCATCCCTCGAGGATCTTCGAGCCGCAGGTGGTCGGCAGTCCGCGGGTGGCGAGGACGTCCTTCACCGCGATCGGTACGCCGTCGAGCGGACCGCGTGCCTCGCCGCGGGCCCGGCGGGCGTCGGAGTCGGCAGCATCAGCGAGGGCGCCGTCGCGGTCGACGTGGAGGAAGGCGTGGACGGCACCGTCCACGGCGTCGATCCGGTCGAGGTGGGCCTCGGTGAGCTCGACGGAGGTGACCTCGCCGGCGGCGAGCCCGTCGGCGAGCGCGGCAGCGGTGCTGCGGGTCAGGTCGCTCATCACGCCTCCTCGTCCAGGATCCGCGGGACGGAGAAGCGCTGGTCCTCGACGGCCGGGGCGCCGGACAGCGCCTCCTCGGCCGTCAGGCCCGGCACGACGACGTCCTCCCGGAACACGTTGGTCATCGGGAGGGGGTGCGACGTGGGCGGCACGTCGTCCCCCGCGACCCCGTTGATCGAGGCCACCGACTCGAGGATGACGCTCAGCTGGGGCGCCAGGTGGTCGAGCTCGGCGTCGGAGAGGTCGATGCGGGCGAGCATGGCCAGGTGGGCCACCTCGTCCCGGGAAATCTCGGGCATGGGGTCGATCCTAGGTCCCCGCCCGCTCGGCTCCGGCGGCCGGTCGGGACGGTGGTCCTGATCGTCCCGACCTCCCGGGATCGCCGCCCCATGTGCCGGGAGGTGCCCCCGGACGAACGTCGTCATGACGGCGACGGGACCCTCCGACGCCACGGCCGAGGAGATGGCGATGCGGACACGGTGGGCGAGGTTCGGGACAGTGGTCGTGGTGGCGGTCCTGGTGCTGGGGACCGGGTGCGCCTCGGCCGAGCGGGCGGGCAGGGACGCGGGCCGGGACGGGGACGGCGGGGCGGCGATCGGCATCCCCCTGGCGCAGGCGGACGCCGAGGCCACCGAGCAGGCGGAGCCGGAGCCCGCCCCCGAGCCGCGCGGGTCGGAGGACTGGCGGGTGAGCAGGACCTCCTTCCACGGCGAGGTCGCGGCGTACACCACGCACGCCAGCGGCGTCCCGGGCACGCGGGTGGGCCTGAAGGTGTCGACCACCGAGGGCGGCTGGGAGGCGGCGGCGTTCCGGATCGGGTCCTACGAGGGTGGCACCGGGGCCTTCGTCTGGGAGTCCGGCTTCCGGCGGGGTCGGCAGCAGTCGGCGCCGCGCTACTCGTCGTACGAGCGGCGCACGGTCGTCGCGCCCTGGGAGCGCGACCTGACCGTCGACACCTCGACGTGGACGCCCGGCTTCTACGTCTTCCGGCTGCGCACCGACACCGGGTGGGAGACCCAGGTGCCGTACGTCGTGACCTCCGAGTCGGCCGAGGGCACCGTCGCGCTGGTCGCGCCCGTCACCACGTGGCAGGCCTACAACGAGTGGGGCGGCTACAGCCTGTACGCCGGCGCCAACGGGGACACCCCGAGCCACGCGGTGAGCTTCGACCGGCCCTACAACGGGGCGACCGGGGCCAACGACTACCGCACGGCCGCCATCCCGGTCGTCGTGCGGGCGGAGAGCACCGGCGTGCCGCTGTCCTACTTCACCAACGTCGACCTGCACACCACCCCGGGAGCGCTCGCGGGCGCCCGCGGCTACGTCTCGATGGGGCACGACGAGTACTGGACCAACACGATGCGCGACGTCGTCCTCGGGGCCCGCGATGCCGGGACCAACCTGGCCTTCCTGGGCGCGAACACCATGTACTGGCGGATCCGGCTGGAGCCGGGCTCCGAGGGGCCGGCCCGCGTGGTCGTCGGCTACCGGCACTCCGCGCACCTCGACCCGTTGTACGCGCAGGGGTCCGTCGAGGCGACGGCGACCTTCCGCGAGCCGCCCGTGCCGCGCCCCGAGCACGACCTGCTGGGGATGCAGTACGAGTGCTACCCCGTCGACACCGACTACGTCGTCGCCAGCCCGGGCTGGTGGGGGTTCCGCGGCACGGGCGTCCGCCGCGGCGACCACGTCCCCGGCCTGGTGGGTCCGGAGGCCGACCGGGTCTACCCGGACGGCCGGCTGCCGCGGCCGCTGCAGGTGCTCAGCCACTCGCCGTACTCCTGCCGGGGCGTCACCACCACGACGCAGTCGGTCTACTACACGGCCGGCTCGGGGGCCGGGGTGTTCAACGCCGGCACGCTGCGCTGGGGGTGCGCGATGGTCGACCGGTGCGAGCGCCCGCTGGGCGCCGTCACGCAGGAGTTCACCCGGACGGTGACCGGCACCCTGGTGACGGAGTTCGCCCGCGGCCCCGTCGGCACCCGGCACCCGGCCCGGGACAACGTCGAGGAGTTCGACCTCTCCACGGTCAACACGGTCTCGGCGAGCTGAGACAGGTCAGGCAGAGTCGGTCATGATGATCGCCATGGGCTCCTCTCGACGCCGCGCGGGGTGGACCGCGCGCGTCGGCGCAGCGGTCGCCGTGGCGGCGCTCGCCGCCGGTTGCTCGACGGGTGGCCCGCCCGACGACGAGCCCACCCCGACGGCCGAGTCCGCGGCGCTCCGCGTGCAGACGGTCACCGGCGCCGAGCGGCTCGACCAGCAGACCCGCACCGAGGTCGAGGGGGCCGTCGGCGACGTCCTCTCCGACTACGTGGTGGCCGCCTTCCTCGGCGAGTTCCCCCGCCAGGAGTTCGTCCGGGCCTTCGAGCCGTTCACCAGCGTGGCCGCACGCAAGGCGACCCGCGACATCGACTACCTCACCGCGGCCACGGCGCGCGACGCGACCGCCGTGCGCGCCACCGACCTCGACGCCAAGATCTCGTTCCTGACCCAGGGGGGCGAGGTGCTCGGCGGGACGGCCGCGGTGCACTTCGCCTTCGACGCGACGATGGAGGACGGCACCACGAGACCGCTGGTGCTCGACGGACGCTTCATGCTGGAGGCCGACGACGACGGCACCTGGTCCATCTTCGGCTACGACGTGAAGTTCGACGACGGCGACGAGACGCCCGCCGAGGCGGAGCCGGGAGGCAGGACATGAGGCGGGGCATGAGCTGGAGCGCACGGCGCGGCACGAGGTGGGTGCGGCGCGTCGCCGTGCTGGTGGCGGTCTTCGCCGGCGCCGCGGTCGTCGTTCCGGCCGCCTCCGTGCACCCGACGAGCATCAGCCTGACGACCATCGGCACCGCCAAGGCCGTCGACGCGGGCGACGGCATCGTCTGGGTCCTGGCCCTCGGCTCCGAGGCAGCCGCCGGCGACGACGTGACGACCGGCCTGACCGACGCGATCCAGCTCATCGGCGTGCAGCTCGACACCGGCCGGGCCGTCGCCATCGGGCTCCCCCGCGACCTCTACGTCGAGATGAGCGACGGCCGCGCCCGCCTCAACACCGCCCTGCGCGACGAGGGGCCCGAGGGGATCGCCCGCGAGGTCGACGACCTGCTCGGGATCGAGCCGGACGTGGTCGCCGTGACCGGGTTCGACGGGTTCCTGTCGATGATGGGCGCCGTCGGCGACGTCCAGGTGGACTCGCCGCTGGCCTTCACCACCGAGGAGGGCGACGTCCAGGTGCGGCGCGGCCCCAACACCTTCGACCCCGACGAGGCGCTCTACTACGCCCGCACCCGCGAGACGCTGCCCGGCGGCAGCGACTTCGAGCGGGCGGCCAACCACCAGCGGCTGCTTCTCGGGGTGCTCGAGCGGCTGCGCGAAGCCGAGGACGAGGCCGGCTTCATGGAGGCGGTCACGCTGTCCGCGCTGGGCGGGCTGCAGACCGACATGTCGCCCCCGCAGGTCTACCGGCTCGTGCAGGCGCTGACGACGGTCGACCCGGATCGCACGGACGCCTGCATCATCGTCGGCACGTTCGGGGTGGAGAACGGCGCCTCGGTGGTCTACCCCGACGTGGAGCAGGCGCGGGCGGTCGGGCGCGACGCCCAGGACGACGCGCGGCTCCAGGGCGGCTGCCGCGACGGGTCCGGCTGACCGGACGGGCTCAGCCCAGGCCCGCCTCGCGCGCCTTGACGATCGCCTGCGCACGGTGCGCGACCTGCAGCTTGGCGAAGATGTTGCTGGCGTGGTTGCGGACCGTCTTGACCGACAGCCCGAGCTGTCGCGCGATCTCGCCGTTCTCCTTGCCCTCCGCGATCAGGCCGAGCACGACGCGCTCGCGCTCGGTCAGGTCCGGGAAGGCGTCGGCGACGGGCCGGTTGCGCACCCCCAGGAAGTAGTCCATCACCCGGTCGGCGACACCGGGCGCGAAGATCACCTCGCCGGCACCCACGGCCTCGACGGCCCGCAGGATCTCACCGCGGCGCGCGCCCTTGAGCAGGTAGCCGCGGGCGCCGGCCCGCATCGCCGCGAAGACCGACTCCTCGTCCTCCATCATCGTCAGCACGAGCACCCCGATGTGGGGCGAGGAGGCGACGATCTGCGCGGTCGCGTCGATGCCGTTGACCCGCGGCATGTGCAGGTCCATCAGCACCACGTCGGGCTGGAGGTCCAGGGCCAGCGCGATCGCCATCGCGCCGTCGGAGGCGGTGCCCACCACCTCCACGTCCGGCGTCGCGGCCAGCAGGGCCTCCAGCCCGCGCCGGAACTCGTCGTGGTCGTCGGCGATCAACACCCGGTGGCCGTCCATCGGCTCCTCCTTGCTCTGCTCATGCTGGTCCCTGGTCGAGCGGCAGCCGCACCTGGACCACGGTGCCGCCACCGGGGCGGTCCCCCGCCTCGAACGACCCGCCGAGCTCCTCGGCGCGTTCCCGCATCGAGGACAGGCCTACACCCGGGCGCCGGTCCGGAGCCAGCCCCGATCCCGTGTCGGAGACGTCGATGCGCAGCTCGCCGTCCTTGCGCGCCAGGCGTACGACGCACCGGTCGGCGCCGCTGTGGCGCTGCACGTTGGTGACGGCCTCGACGACGATGCGGTAGGCCGCGACCTCGACCGCGGCGGGGAGCGGCTCGATGTCGTCACCGGCCTCCACCAACCACGGCACCCCGGCACCGGCGGACCCGTGCTCGGCGGCCCGGTGGCGCAGCGCCGAGACCAGGCCGAGCTGGTCCAGCGCGGGCGGTCGCAGCCCCTCCACCAGTCGTCGTACCTCGCCGATGCCCTCGCGGGCCTGGTCGGAGAGCCGCGAGACCAGGTTCGACGCCTGCTCGGGGTCGTCGTCGATGAGGTCGGAGGCCGCCTCGAGGCGCATCGCGAGCGACGCGAGCGAGGGGCCGAGACCGTCGTGCAGGTCGCGCCGGAGCCGCCGCCGCTCCTCCTCCCGCGCCGCGACCAGCCGCTGGCGCGAGACCTGGAGCTCACGGTTGGCGGTGACCGCCTGCACGAGGGCGCCGACCTGGGTCCCCACGTCCTCGAGCAGCCGACGGTCCCCCGGTCCGAACGGGTCGTGGCCGGCATCGACCTCGACCCGGAGGTGTCCGACCGTGGTGCCGCCGACGGAGAGGTCGACGGTCGCGGGCGTGCCCGTCGGGGCACCGATGGCGGCGGCGATCGGCCCGGAGGTGGGCGTGGCCAGCACGTCGACGGCGGCGTACGACAGGTGGAGGCGCCGGGCGAGCAGCTCGAGGGCCTCGCGCAGCGCGTCCTCGGGCGCGGTCAGCGCGTCGAGCCGGCGCAGGTCCGATACCACCCGGTGCGGGAACTCGCGGTCGCCGTAGACCACCCGCCGCACGGTCCGCTGGACCGCGACGCCCGCGGGCAGGAGCAGCAGCGCCAGCAGCCCGCCGGCCAGCATCGAGCCGGCGGAGATGTCCGCAGCGGCGTCCACCGCCCGCACCGCGCCGGCGAACGCGGCTCCCACGACGGCCAGCACGAGCGCCTGGACGAGCCCGCGGCGGACCCGCGGCTCGATCTCGCCGAGGTGGTAGCGCCCCGCGGCCGCTGCGACACAGGCCACGGCGAGCCCGCCACCCAGCAGGACGAGCACGTCCTCGCGCAGCAACGGCGAGCCGGTGAGGAGGTCGGGGACGGGGCCCAGCACCAGCCACGCGCCGACACCGGCGCCGACGCCGAGGAGGGCGAGCCTGGTGGCCAGCACGTCGGACCGCCCGCGGGCCCGCAGGTGGGCGAGCGTCGCGATCGCGAGCAGGGCCGGGACGGTGGCCCAGAGGGCCGGCGCCCAGACGGACGACAGCACCCACTGCTGCTCCAGCGCCGAGTCTGACCCGTCGGCGAACGCGGCCACCCAGACGGCGTACCCCACCGCGGGGGCGGTGAGCAGCGCAGCCGTCACCCACCGGCCGCGGCCCTCCGGCCGGGTCAGCAGCGCGACTGCGAGCATCAGCGCCACGAGGCCGAGGGCGGCCATCGCCTCGCCGACGGCCGCGGGCCAGGTGCCGCGCGCACCGGCGAGGTCGACGACGCCGAGGCCCAGCGGGGTGGACGTCAGCGTCGCGGGCAGCAGCGCGGCGGCGACGAGGAACGCCCACGCGGGCGCTGTCGACGGCCTCGCCCAGAAGACGAGGGAGCCCAGCGCGAGCAGCAGGACCGGCAGGAGCACCACGTGCGGGGCAGCCCGCGCCGCGGCGGCGAGCGGGTAGCGGTGCAGCGTGACGTCGACCTGCTGGATCAGGTCGAGGCCCGCCCCGGGGCGGCGGACCTCGTAGCGGAGGACGTCGCCCACCTCTCGTCGTACGCCGTCGAGGTCGCCGGTGCCGTCCGCCCAGTCGGCCAGCGCGCGGCCGTCGACGGCCTGGACCTCGTCACCCGGTCGCAGCGCCGTCTCGCCGTAGGTGGCCCGGACGTGGACCGTGTCACCCCAGCGCTCGCTCGCCGAGGGCAGCAGCCTCGAGGAGAGGCTGGTGCCGTCGGACGGCCCGGCCAGCAGCGCGAGGACGGTCCAGCAGAGCGGCACCGCCCAGGCCACTGCGAGCACGAGCAGCCTGCTGGTGCGCGCCATGGAGGCATCGTGCCCCCGTCTGCGCCCGCGGGGGAAGCAGCCGCGCTGTCAGGCCGGTCAGCCGCGACTCAGCAGCTCGAGCGCTTCTCGGCCGCCTTGCAGGTGTCGTTGCCGCCGCGTCCCCGCGCGATGTCGAAGCCCTTGCCGCCGTCGATACGGTCGGGCTCGTCGGAGCCGGTCAGCACGTCGGCGCCGCCGCGGCCGTAGAGCTTGACGCGGTAGTCGGGGTTGGCGGTGACGATCTCGGAGTCGTTGCTGCCCTTGAAGACCGACAGCGCCCGGGCCGGCAGGACGACGTCGCTGAAGCCGGTGATCTTGCCCTCGAGCGTGAGGGGCTGGAGCCCGCGGATGGTCGTCTTCTTCAGCTGGTCGATGCGCAGGGTCGGCTTGAGGGCGGGGTTGGAGCTGGCGACGATGCGCAGCTTGTCCTGCCCGCCGTAGCCCTTGGCGATGAACCCGGACTCGGCGGGGATCGGGAAGGTCATCGTGTCGCTGCCACTGCCGCCCCGCCAGACCTGGTGGCTCTCCGACGTCGTCGACAGGGTGTCGCCGCCGCTGCCCCCCACGAAGGTGTCGATGCCCACGGTGCCGACGAGCAGGTCGTCGCCGGCGTCGCCGTAGAGCCGGTCGTTGCCGAGGGTGCCCGAGGCGTCGGCGGTGATCGTGTCGTCGCCGCCCCGACCGAAGATCGTGTCGTCACCGCCCCGTGCCGCGATCAGGTCGGCGGAGTTGGTGCCCTTGACGGTGTCGCCGAACGACGACCCGACGAGCCGGATGCCGCCGTCGAACCCAGTGACCGTGTCGTTGCCGTCGGCGGCGATCGGGACGGTGCGCGCGGCGCGGAAGTCGACGACCACGGGTGCCGGTGCGTTGACGTAGGTCACCCCGTCGAGCACCACCGTGGTGCCCTCGCCGGCGGGGCGCGGGTCGTAGCCGAGGTCGATCGTGTCGTCGCCGGTGCCGCCGGAGACGGTGTCGCCCTTCTTGACCACCCGGCCGAACTGGTCGAGGCGCACCAGGTCGGTCTCGCCGTAGAGCCGGTCGTTGCCCTCGCCGCCGAGGATCGTGTCGGCGCCGTCGCCCCCGCAGATCACGTCGTTGCCGGCGAGGCCGCGGATCGTGTCGTTGCCACCGCTGGCCACCACCACGTCACGCCGGGGCGTGCCGGTGATCGAGTTGGCCTTGTCGTTGCCCACGATCGTGGCCTTGAGGCCGGCGCAGCTCGGGGCGGCGTGGGCGGTCGGCGCGACCGCGAGCGGTGCGGCGAGGCCGACCGTCGCGACGACGGCGGGCAGGAGGTGACGGACGAGGCGCATGCTGACTCCCAAGAAGTGGTTCGTTGCAGGGTTGATGGCCCCGAGCTCGGCACCTCAAACCTCCCGGGCGCCGCGGACGGTCAGGCCAGGGCGTCGGGACCCTTCTCCAGCAGCAGCGTGAACTGGTCCTCGTCGAGCACGGGTACGCCGAGCTGCTCGGCCTTGTCGGCCTTGGAGCCGGCGTTGTCCCCGACGACGACGTAGTCGGTCTTCTTGGACACCGACCCCGCCGCCTTGCCGCCGCGGCTGATGATCGCCTCCTTCACCGAGTCGCGGGTGTAGTGCTCCAGGGAGCCGGTGGCCACGATCGTGAGGCCCTCGAGCGTGCGGGCGATCGACGCGTCGCGCTCGTCGGCCATCGACACGCCGTCGGCCTCCCAGGCGTCGACGATCGCGCGGTGCCAGTCGACCTCGAACCAGGCGATCACGGCCTCGGCGATCGTCGGTCCCACCCCCTCCGCCGCCGCGAGCTCCTCCTCGCTGGCGGCGCGGACGGCGGCCATCGAGGCGAACTCCTGGGCCAGCGCCCGGGCCGCGGTGGGGCCGACGTGTCGGATCGACAGCGCGACCAGCACCCGCCACAGCGGCACCTGCTTGGCCTTGTCGAGGTTGGCGGCCAGCCGCTCGCCGTTGGCGGAGAGCTGCGGCCCGTCCTCGTCCTTCTTGGGCGCCCGGGTGAACAGCGGCGCCCTGACGAGCTGGTCGCGGGTCAGGGAGAACAGGTCGCCCTCGTCGGTGATCACCCCGGCGTCGATGAGGGCCGATGCCGCCTCGTAGCCCAGGCCCTCGATGTCGAAGGCACCTCGACCGGCCACGTGGAAGACCCGCTCGCGGACCTGCGCCGGGCAGTGCTGGTGGTTGGGGCAGCGGAGGTCCTTGTCGCCCTCCTTCTGCTCGGCCAGTCGCGTGCCGCAGGACGGGCAGTCCTCCGGCATCACCCACTTCTCGAGCCCCTCGGGACGCAGCCCCAGCACCGGGCCGACGATCTCGGGGATCACGTCGCCCGCCTTGCGCAGCACCACGGTGTCGCCCGGACGGACGTCCTTGCGCTCGACCTCGTGGCGGTTGTGGAGGGTCGCGTTCTCGACGGTGGACCCGGCCACCTTCGTCGGCTCCATGACGCCGTAGGGGGTGACCCGCCCGGTGCGACCGACGTTGACCCGGATGTCGAGCAGCCTGGCGTTGACCTCCTCCGGCGGGTACTTGAAGGCGATGGCCCACCGCGGGGCGCGCGAGGTGGAGCCCATGCGCCGCTGCAGCGCGACGTCGTCCACCTTCACCACGACGCCGTCGATCTCGTAGGGGACGATCGAGTGGCGCTTCTCCCCGGCGTTCTCGACGTAGGCCTGGACGTCGGCCAGCGACGGCACCACCCGCACCTGGTCGGAGGTGGGCAGACCCCACGCCGCGAGCGCCTCGTAGGCGTGCGACTGGGCCTTCGGCTCGAACCCGCGGCGCTCGCCGATGCCGTGGCAGACCATCCCCAGCGCGCGGCTGGCGGTGACCCGCGGGTCCTTCTGCCGCAGCGACCCCGCCGCCGCGTTGCGCGGGTTGGCGAAGGCGGGCCGACCGGCCTCCGTCATCGACACGTTGAGCCGCTCGAAGGCCTCGACGGGCAGGAACACCTCGCCGCGTACCTCGAGCAGCCCGGGCACCGGGAACCCGTCGGCGGCCGTCAGCCGGTGGGGCACGGAGTCGATCGTCTTGACGTTGGGCGTGACGTCCTCGCCGGTGCGGCCGTCACCCCGGGTGAGGGCCCGCACCAGCCGGCCGTCCTCGTAGAGGAGGTTGATCGCGAGGCCGTCGACCTTGAGCTCGCACAGCAGGTCGGGCGCCTCGAGACCCTCACGCTGCAGACGGGCGTACCACCCCTCGAGCTCGTCGTAGGTGAAGGCGTTGTCGAGGCTCTCCATCCTCTGGAGGTGGTCGACCGCGGTGAACTCAGTGGACACCGCTCCACCGACCTTCTGGGTCGGCGAGTCGGGGGTGCGGAGCTCGGGGAACCGGTCCTCCAACGACTCGAGCTCGCGGAGCCGCACGTCGAAGTCGGCGTCCGACAGCGTCGGGTCGTCGAGCACGTAGTAGCGCCAGCGGGCGTCGTCGACCTGCTCACTGACCTCCCGGTGACGCTCGCGCGCCTCGGGTGGGGCGGACTCCACCGTGGCGTCGGTGGCCTCGAGGTCGGGCTGCTCGGACGTGCTCATGGGCACAGTCTGCCGGTCCGGTCCGACAGGTGCTCGGCACGGCACGCACCCCCGGTCTGGACCGGATGGAACTCATTTGTTCCCTCGGAATGGATCTGCCTACGGTGACGTTGTGGAACGAAACCGTTCCGTTTCATCACGAGCACGTCGACCGAGGAGCACGCGTGACCCCGACCGAGACCGGCACCCGCCCCCGCGTGGCGGGCGAGCGTGAGCTCGAGATCCTCGACGCAACCCTCGAGGTGCTCGACGAGGTGGGCTACGACCTGCTGACCATGGACGCCGTGGCGAGTCGCGCCAAGGCGTCCAAGGCCACGCTCTACCGCCGCTGGAAGGGCAAGCCCGAGCTCGTGGTGGCCGCGATCATGGCGCACAAGGGCGAGGCCGTCGTCCCCGACACCGGCACCCTGCGTGGCGACCTGCTCGCCGCCTACTGCGGCAGCGGCGGCCTCAACGACCCGATGGCGCAGACCGTCCTCACGGCCGTGGTCACCGCCATGGGCCGTGACCCGGAGTTCGCCGAGGTCTACCGCCGCGACTTCATCGCACCCAAGGTCGCCACCTCCCACGCGATCTACGAGCGGGCCCGCGAGCGGGGCGAGGTCCACCCCGACGTGGACCTCTCGATCCTCGCCCCCTCGCTCGCCGGGATCGTCCTGCACCGGGCCTTCCTGCTCGGCGACGCCGTCACCCCCGAGCTCGTCGGCCGCGTGCTCGACGAGGTCATCCTCCCCGCCGCACTGCGCGGACCCGCACCCTCCGCACCTGACCGCTGACCAGCTCCGCTGACGCACGACCACTGACTCACGACCACTGACTGACTGCCACGTCCGGCACCCGCTGTCGGACCCCTCTGCTCGACTCGACCTGAACCACGATCCAGAAGGACGTTCCATGACCGACAGCACCGTGGTTGCCGACGAGGTGACCCCCGAGCAGCACAAGCGCCTGCGCTGGGCGCTCGTGCTCATCTCGCTCGCGCAGCTGATGGTGGTGCTCGACAGCACCATCGCCAACATCGCCCTCCCCTTCATCGGCGCCGACCTCGACATCGACCAGGCCAACCTGCAATGGATCGTCACCGGCTACGCCCTGACCTTCGGGGGGTTCCTGCTCCTGGGTGGCCGGCTGGCCGACCTCTACGGCCGCCGGCTGATCTTCATGGTGGGCGTGCTGGTCTTCGCACTCGCCTCGCTCATCGGCGGCTTCGCCCAGAACGAGGCCATGCTGCTGTCGGCCCGGGCCTTCCAGGGCCTCGGCGCCGCGATGGCCTCCCCCGCCGCCCTCGCCCTGATCACCACCACGTTCCCCGCCGGCAAGGAGCGCAACCGCGCGTTCGCGGTCTACGCCGCCATGGCGGGCGTGGGTGCCGCCGTCGGCCTCATCCTCGGCGGCTGGCTCACCGGCCTCGACCCGATCCTGGGCCTCGAGGGCTGGCGCTACACGTTCCTCATCGTCGTTCCGATCGGTCTGGCGGCGGCGTTCTTCGCCCCCCGTTTCTTCGACGAGTCCGAGCGCCACTCCGGGTGGCTCGACGTCCCCGGTGCGATCACCGGCACGGGTGCCCTGCTGGCGATCGTGTTCGGTCTCTCCCGGGCCGGCCAGCAGGACTACGGGTGGGACGCCACCAGCACCGTGGTCAGCCTGGTCCTCGGTGTCGTGCTGCTCGCCATCTTCCTGCTGGTCGAGTCGAGGGTCGAGCACCCCTTGATGCCGTTCCGGATCTTCAGGAGCAAGAACCGCGCGGCCGCCTTCGCGGTGATGATGATCGTGCCGGCTGCGATGTTCGCGATGTTCTTCTTCCTCTCGCTCTTCATCCAGCTCGTCGTGGGCTACTCCCCGCTCCACACGGGCATCGCCTTCCTGCCGTTCTCGATCGCGATGATCATCTCGGCGACGACCGCCTCCAAGCTGATCGCCTTCGTCGACCCGCGCTACCTGTCGGGGGTCGGCACGCTGCTCTCGGCTGCGGCGCTCTACGGCTTCAGCCGGATCACCGTCCCGGAGGACCCCGCGTCGATCCTCGGCTCGCTCCCCGCGTCGATGGGCGGCCAGGGCGTGGCCCTGGGCGGCGACGTCAGCTACTGGACCCAGGTGCTGCCCTTCGTGGTGCTGATGGCCTTCGGGATGGGGCTCAACTTCGTGCCCCTCACCCTCGTCGCGGTGCACCACCTGCGCGCGCAGGACACCGGCATCGGGTCCGGCGTGCTCAACACGATGCAGCAGGTGGGTGGCGCTCTCGGCCTGGCGACGCTCAGCACGGTGTCGCTCCACTTCGCACAGACGCGGGCCGACGAGATCGCGCCGGCCATCGCGGCCGCCGCTCCGCAGCTCGACTCCGCGTCGCTGGGCCAGCTCGCCTCGCTCGGGTCGTTCACCGAGGGCGCCACGATGGCGTTCCTCGTGGGCTCGCTGATGATGCTCGGCGCCTCGGCGATCGTGTGGCTGTTCCTCGACGTCAAGCACGAGGAGCTGGCCACCGAGTCCGCGCCCGAGGGCGTCGGCGTCCACTGAGCCACCCACACCCAGCACACCGAGCCATCCGACGTCGTCGCCGTCTCGAAGGAGAGTCGTGACTGATCCCCTCCTGTCGACCGACGACGTCCCGGGCGACCCGCGAGCGATGGTCCTGGTCCTCCACGGGGGCAAGCCCCGGTCGGACCGGGTCATCGGCTCGACGAGCGCGTCGTGGCACCGGGCCGCGTGGCTGCAGCGCGCGATCGTGCCGCGGGCCCACGAGGCCGGCGTCGGCGTCTGGCTCGCGCGCTACCGGGTGCGCGGGTGGAACGGTGGCGCCGGCCCGGTGGCCGACGCCCGGTGGGCGCTCAACGAGATCCGGGCCGCCCACGGCGACGTGCCCGTGGTGCTCCTCGGCCACTCCATGGGTGCCCGGGTGGCGGTCCACGCCGCCGACGACGCGTCGGTCGTCGGCGTCGTCGGGCTCGCTCCGTGGTGGTCCGGGGACGACCCCGTCTCCACCCTCGCGGGCCGCGCCCTGCGGGCCGCCCACGGGCGCCGGGACCGCATCACGTCGTTCCGCGAGACCACCCGCTACGTCGATCGTGCGCGCGCGGTGGCGAGCAGCGCCGAGCTCCACGACATGGGCGGCCTCGGCCACTACATGCTCGCGGGCTCGCAGGAGTGGCACGACGTGGCACTGGCGTCGGTGCTCGACGTGGTCGCCGCCCAGGTCCCGCGCGCCGACCGCTGACGGGGCGTGCCACGGCCCGGCCAGGCCGGTCGGGCAGGGTGCTCAGAGGTTCCGGGCGACCGTCGCGGAGAGCCTGACGGCCCGGCCCGCCCACTCCGCCGACGCACCGGCCAGGCCGCAGGTCGGCGTGACGACCAGGTGCTCCCCCACGCCGTCCGGGTCCAGGCCGAGCATGTCGAGCCACCGCTGCACCCGCTCCGTGGTCCGCACCTCCGAGGCCTCGGCGGCCGGCGCCGTGGACGGTACGACGCCGAGTGCGGCGGTGCGGCCGGACTCCAGCACCTCCGCGAACGTGTCGAGGTCGGCCGGGCCGAGCATGTCGAGGTCGGCGGACAGGCCGTGCACGCCCGTCCCCGCGACGAGCGACCACGGCGTGCTCGGGGCGCAGGAGTGCACCCACGCCTCGCCCCCGGCGTCGACGACCGCCGCGACGACCCACTCGAGGTGCGCCGATGCCTCGGGGAGGTCGACTCTGCGGTGCCGGCCGAAGCCGCTCGCGGTCGGCACCTGGCCGGCGACGACCGCGGCCAGCACCGGCTCGTCGACCTGCACGATCCAGCGGTCGACGCCGGGGAGGCGTCGGCGCAGGTCGGCGAGGTGGGTGCGGACGCCCTCGGCGAGCGCCTGCGCGAGCTCGCGGCGGGCGCCGTGGTCGGAGAGCACCTTGTCGCCGCGCGGCTTCTCGACCGTGGCGGCCAGGGTCCACGGGCCGGCGACCTGGGTCTTGAACGCGCCCTGGTAGTCCTGCGCCAGCTCCTCGACGGTGTCGAGGTCCTGGGCGAGCAGCGATCGTGCGCGCCGGTGGTCGACCCCGCTGGCGTCGGTCAGCCKCCAGCCGGCGGGCTGGAGGTCCGCGCCGAGACCGGAGACGATCGCGAGCCCGCGACCCGTCATCGCGGCCGTGACGCCCCGGCCGGGCACCTCCGCCACGTGCGGGAGGTCGGGCAGCTCGCCCAGGACCAGGCGGGTCGCCTCGGCGTGGTGGGCGTCGGTGGTGCCGGGCATCGAGCCCACGCCGGTGGCTCGCGTCACGCGTGGACCTCGACGGGACGCGTCGACTCGATGGTCGCCGAGCCGACGACCCGGGTGCCGTCGTAGATCACCGCGGCCTGACCGGGTGCGATCCCCTCGGCGGGGTCGAGGAGGTCGATCTCCACGCGGTCACCGGACACGACGACGACCGCCCGGTGCTCCGCCCCGTGGGCGCGCATCTGCACGGTGCCCTCGACCCGGTCGGGGACCGTACCGCACCAGCGCGGGCGCACGCCGGCGACGTGGTCGACAGCCAGGCGCTCGCGGGGTCCGACCGTGACGGTGCCGCTGACCGGCTCGATGTCGAGCACGAACCGCGGCTTGCCGTCCGCGGCGGGCACGCCGAGGTGGAGGCCGCGGCGCTGGCCGATGGTGAAGCCGTAGGTGCCGGTGTGGCTGCCGACCGTCTCGCCGGTGGTCGCGTCGACGATGTCGCCGCCGTGGTTGGGCGCCCGGTCGCCGAGCTTCTCGCGCAGCCAGCCGGCGTTGTCGCCGTCGGCGACGAAGCAGATGTCGTGCGAGTCGGGCTTGTCTGCCACCAGCAGGCCGCGCGACCCGGCCTCGCGGCGCACGGCCGTCTTGTCGGTGTCGCCCAGCGGGAAGAGGGAGTGCCGCAGCTGCTGCTGGTCGAGCACGCCGAGGACGTAGGACTGGTCCTTGGCGTGGTCGGTGGCGCGGTGCATCTCGATCAGCCCGTCGGCCCCGGTGCGCAGCTGCGCGTAGTGCCCGGTCGCGACAGCGTCGAAGCCCAGGGCGAGCGCGCGGTCGAGCACGGCGGCGAACTTGATCTTCTCGTTGCACCGCAGGCACGGGTTGGGCGTGCGCCCGGCGGCGTACTCGTCCATGAAGTCCTCCACGACGTCCTCGTGGAAGCGGTCGGACAGGTCCCAGACGTAGAACGGGATGCCGATGACGTCGGCCGCGCGGCGTGCGTCGTTGCTGTCCTCGATGGTGCAGCACCCGCGCGCCCCGGAGCGGTACGACGCCGGGTTGCGGCTCAGGGCGAGGTGCACCCCGGTCACCTCGTGCCCGGCCTCGACGGCGCGGGCGGCGGCCACGGCCGAGTCCACCCCGCCCGACATGGCGGCGACGACCTTCATCCCTGACTCCACCCGACCGACCTCAGCGTGCCTTGGCGGCGCGGGCGCGCTCCACCACCGGGCCGATCGCCTCGACGAGGGCATCGATGTCGCCCGGCGTGGTGGTGTGGCCCAGCGAGAAGCGGAGCGAGTGCCGCGCCTGGTCCGCGTCGCAACCCATCGCGAGCAGGACGTGGGAGGGCTGCGGGACGCCGGCGGAGCAGGCGGACCCGGTGGAGCACTCGATGCCACGGGCGTCGAGCAGCATCAGCAGCGAGTCGCCCTCGCAGCCGGGGAAGCCGAGGTGGGCGTTGCCCGGGAGCCGCTGCGGCCCGGCCAACGCCCCGTGCAGGTGGGCGTCGGGCACGACCTCGACGACGCGGCGCACCAGGTCGTCGCGCAGGGCGGCGACGCGCACGGCGTGCTCGTGCTGGTTCTTGACCGACTCCTCGACGGCGGCCGCGAGGCTGGCGATGGCCGGCACGTCGAGCGTGCCGCTGCGGATGTCGCGCTCCTGCCCGCCCCCGTGCACCAGGGCGCTGACGGCCAGGTCACGACGTACGACGAGCGCACCGACGCCGTAGGGGCCGCCGACCTTGTGGCCGGTGAAGGTCAGGGCGTCGACGCCGGAGGCGGCGAAGTCGACCGGCACCTGCCCGAGGGCCTGGACCGCGTCGGTGTGCACGGGGATGCCGTGCTCGGCGGCGATCGCGACCACCTCGTCGATCGGCTGCAGCGAGCCGACCTCGTTGTTGGCCCACATCACCGAGATGAGCGCCACCGACTCGGGGTCCCGGGCGACGGAGTCCTTCAGCGACTCGACGTCCAGCACGCCTTCCGGCGACACGGGCAGCAGCTCGACGTCGGCGCCGTCGCTCGCGGCGAGCCAGTGGAGCGGGTCGAGGACCGCGTGGTGCTCGATGGCGGTGGAGAGAACCCGCGTGCGACGGGGGTCCTCGGCACGGCGGGCCCAGAAGATCCCCTTGAGCGCGAGGTTGTCGGACTCGGTGCCGCCGGAGGTGAAGACGACGTCGCCCGGCCGGGCGCCGATCACCCCGGCGATGGTCTCGCGCGACTCCTCGACCACCCGCCTGGCACCGCGTCCGGAGGCGTGCAACGAGCTCGCGTTGCCGATGCCGGTGAGCTGGCGCGTCATCGCCTCGATCGCGGCCGGCAGCATCGGCGTGGTCGCGGCGTGGTCGAGGTAGACGAGCGAGTGGTTCATGACCTGCCAAGCCTACGGTGCCGACGTGCGCCAACCCGCCCCGCGTGGCCACGTTCACACCTAGGCTCGCTCCGTGCGCGCATCCCGGGCCTGGCTCGCCTGTCTCCTGCTGCTGCCGACCCTCGCGTGCCGGGCCGGCGGCCAGCCGCCCGAGGACTCCCCTGCGGCGGACCGCCAGGAGCGGTCCGCGGCACCGGGCGCGAAGGACGAGACGCTGCGCGAGGAGGCCCTCGCGCTCCTCGACGAGCGTGAGCGGGCGCTGGCGGACGGCGACCGCGAGGCGTTCCTCGCCACCGTCGACCCCGACGAGCTCGGCTTTTCCGCGACCCAGGCCCGCTGGTTCGACAACCTGGCCCAGCTCCCCATGGCGGACGTGTCCTTCGAGCTCGGCGAGGAGGACGCCCTCGCCGACGAGTTCGACGACGGCGAGCTGCGGCTCCCCGTCGAGTTCACGATGCGGCTGCGCGGCTTCGACAGCCGTCCCGTCACGGACATGATGGTGTGGACGTTCGTGCACAGGGACGACGACGTGCTCCTCGTCGGCGACCGCGACGAGGAGGTCGACCTGGTGAACGGGTGGATCCCGGCTCCGTGGGACCTCGCCCACGTCGAGGTGCGCCGCTCGCGTGGCATCCTCGCGGTCTTCGACGAGGACACCAGCGAGCACGCCACCTATGTCATGTCCGACCTCGCCGACGCCACGGCGGTCGTCCGACGCCACTTCCCGGACTGGTCGGGCCGCTACGTCGCCTACGGCGCCTCGGACACCACCGCGATCGCCGAGATGAGCGGCATGACCGTCGACCAGACCGCGGGCGTGGCGTTCCCCGTGCTGGCGCGCCCGGACGGCCCGGTGGCCGCCTACCGGTTCGCGGTCAACCCCACCGTCGTCGGTGACGTCGTCGCCCGCGGCCTCGTGTTCCGCCACGAGCTGGCGCACGTCGCGCTGGGTGCCACCGACGACCGCTCCCCCGTCTGGTTGATGGAGGGCGCCGCAGAGTACGTCGCCCGCTCGACCATGCCCGTCGACGACCGCCGCCGGATCGCCGCGTTCCAGCTCGGCGGCGCGTCCGCCCGCACGCTCGAGCCCACCAGGAGCTTCTACACGGGGGATGCCACCCTCAGCTACAACCTGGCGGCGGTGGTGTGCGACTACGTCGCGACCACCAGGGGCGAGGCCGCGCTGTGGGACCTGGTCCGCGGCTTCCGCACGGCCCGCTTCTTCTCCTGGGCACAGACCGAGGGCGTCGTACGCCGTGAGCTCGGGCTCTCGACAAGGGAGCTGAGCGCGCAGGCGCTCGCCTGGGCGCGGGCTGCCTGAGGCTTCAGCCCATCGGCTCGAGCCACGGGTGGTCGGCGCGCTCCTTGCGAACAGCTTCGCGCAGCCAGTCCTGCTCCCTCGCGCCGAGAAGCGGCCACGCCACCGCGAGGTCGGCGTCGTCCTTCGGCCGGTTGAGCCGGGCCTTGTGGTGCAGCACCACCTCCGGGCGCATGTAGCGGATCCCGTCGCCAGCCACCCATGTCACGTCCGCCAGCGGAACCACGTGGTCGGGGTCTCGGCGCGACACCCACAGCCCGTCGCGGTCCTCGGCGAGCAGGCAGTCGAGGAACCACGGTGCCTGCGCGTGGTCGCGCAACCAGACCTGCCCCGAGCCCTCGTGCGGTCCGGGGAAGTCGTCGTTCACCGGCCGGAGCGCGCCGGCACCGGCGCTCCAGAGGTGGTGCCGGTCCCCCACCATCGCCCGGAAGCGCGGCAGGTCGCGCAGCCAGATCACCGCGTCGATGTCCTCGTGCCGCCGTGCCTGTCCGGTGAAGGCGTCGATCGCCCACCCACCGACGACCCACCACTCGCCGTCGTACGTCGCCATGAAGGTGGCCAGTCCGGCCGGGTCGAGCGCCTGCCACTCGCCGTAGAGCCGGCGGAACGCCGCCTCCTCGGCGAGGTCGTTCGCCGAGGGCTCCCAGTGCATTCCCGCAGGCTAGCGTCGCGCCCGTGCACACACACGAGCCCGAGGGGTACGACTGCCCGTTCTGGCGCCTGCAGAGGGGCGTCCACAACGAGCACAACCGGCCGGAGGACGTCGTCGCGGTCACCGGGCTCGCGTTCGCGCGGATCTCGCCGAAGTGGTGGCCGGCCAACGACGGCGCGGTCCTGGTCGTCCCGCGCCCGCACCACGAGAACCTCTACGACCTGCCCGCCGAGGTCGGGCACGCCGTCTGGGACCTGACCCAGCGGGTCGCGGTCGCGATGCGATCGGCGTACGACTGCGACGGGATCTCGACCCGCCAGCACAACGAGCCGGCCGGCGGCCAGGACGTGTGGCACCTCCATGTCCACGTCTTCCCGCGGTGGTCCGGCGACCGGCTGTACGAGCAGCACCTGAGCACCCGGTGGCCGTCACCCGAGGAGCGCAGGCCGTACGCCGACCGGCTGGCCGCCGCGTTGGACCTGCCACGCAGCTTCGGCTGAGGCAGGATCGGGCCATGGAGTTCGAGCAGATGCAGCAGCGGGCCCGCGCGGTGCGGAGCAGGTACGCCGAGGTGGAGGCGTCGACGTACGGCCGGTCGTGGACGACCGAGGAGGTGATGCTCGGCTTCCTCGGCGACGTCGGCGACCTCGCCAAGCTGGTGCAGGGCAAGGCCGGCGTGCGCCCACGCGAGGACCTCGACGAGGCGCTGGCGCACGAGCTCGCCGACTGCCTGTGGAGCATTCTGACCCTCGCCGACGCGTACGACGTCGACCTCGCCGCTGCCTTCACGAGCACGATGGACGAGCTCGACGAGGTGCTGGCGGAGGACTGACCGCCGGACCTACAGCAGGACGAGGTCGTCGCGGTGGATGACCTCGCGCTCGTACGCCGCCCCGAGGGCCACCTTGAGCTCGCCGGTCGAGCGGCCGAGGAGGGCGGGCAGCTCGTCGGCGTCGAAGTTGACGAGCCCGCGGCCCACCACGGCGCCGTCCGGGTCGAGCAGGTCGACGGCGTCGCCTGCGACGAAGGAGCCGTCGACGCCGGTCACGCCGGCCGCCAGCAGCGAGGCGCGACGCTCGACGACGGCACGCACGGCACCGCTGTCGAGGGACAGCGTCCCCTGCCCGGACGTGGCGTGGGCCAGCCACAGCAGCCGGGTGGGGCGGCGCTTGCCGGTCGCCTCGAAGTGGGTGCCGACCTCGGCGCCGGCCAGCGCGGCAGCGGCCTGATCGGCGGAGGTCAGCAGGACGTCGATGCCGGCGCCAGTCGCGATGCGGGCGGCGTCGACCTTGGTCGTCATGCCACCGGTGCCGACGCCGGCGGAGCCGGCCGACCCGACGGTCACCGCGGCCAGGTCCTCCTCGGACCGCACGACCGGGACCAGCCGCGCGCCGGGGCGCGACGGCGGGCCGTCGTAGAGCCCGTCGACGTCGGAGAGCAGGACCAGCAGGTCGGCGTGCACGAGGTGGGCCACCAGAGCCGCCAGCCGGTCGTTGTCGCCGAAGCGGATCTCGGAGGTGGCGACGGTGTCGTTCTCGTTGACGATCGGGACGACCCCGAGCTCGAGCAGCTTGGCGAAGGTCTGGTGTGCGTTGCGGTAGTGCGCACGCCGGGTGACGTCGTCGACGGTGAGGAGCACCTGGCCCGTGACGATCCCGTGGCGGGCGAACTCCTCCTGGTAGCGGTGCGCCAGCAGCCCCTGCCCCACGGACGCGGCCGCCTGTTGTGCAGCGAGGCCGCGCGGGCGCTTCGTCAGCCCGAGCGGGGCCAGGCCGGCGGCGATGGCACCGCTCGAGACCAGGACGACCTCCGCGCCGCCACCGCGGGCGGCGGCGAGCACCTCCACCAGGTGGCGTACGCGGGCCGGGTCGATGCCGCCGGCAGCGGTGGTCAGCGACGACGAGCCGACCTTGACGACGATGCGTCGGGCACCGGCGACCAGGCTCAGCCGGGCGGCCGAGCGGTCAGTCGTCACTGCCGTCCCAGTCGGGGTCGTCCTTGCTGCCGATCTCGTAGGCCATCGGGCCCACGCCGGAGCTGCCCGAGCTGCGGTTGGGGCCCTTCTTCCTGCGGTCCTCGTCGAGGCGGCGGGCGACGTCGGCGCGCGCTTCCTCGTCGGCCTTCGTCTCCATGCCCTCCGCGATCTCGCGGCGGCGGTCGCGGGCGGGACGGGCCTCGCGCAGCCGCTCGTCCTCACCGCGGCGGCCGAGCATCTCCGCACCGGCCTCGACACTGGGCTTGAAGTCGAAGACGACCGAGTTGTCGTCGGCCCCGATGAGGACCGTGTCGCCCTCCTCGGCACCCATCCGCGCGAGCTTGACCTCGACGCCGAGCCGGTTCAGGCGATCGGCGAGGAAGCCCACGGCCTCCTCGTTGCTGAAGTCGGTCTGCCGCACCCAGCGCTCGGGCTTGGTGCCGCGCACCCGCCAGCCGTCGTCGGTGGCGACGACCTCGAAGTCGTCGCTGCTGTCGACGGCCTTCGGCCGGAGCACGATGCGCTCGGGCTCGGCCGCGGGCGCGACCTCGCGGGACGCGACGACGATCTCGGCCATGGCGAAGGTCAGCTCGCGCAGGCCGGCGCCGGACGCGGCGCTGACCTCGAAGACGCGCAGGCCGCGACCGCGCAGCTCCTCGACCACCATGTCGGCGATGTCCTGGCCGTCCGGGACGTCGACCTTGTTGAGGGCGACCAGCCGCGGCCGGTCCTCGAGGCCGCCGTAGCGGGCCAGCTCGCCCTCGATGACCTCGAGGTCGTCGAGGGGGTTGCGGCCGGGCTCGATGGAGGCCGTGTCGACGACGTGGACCAGCGCGGCGCAGCGCTCGATGTGGCGCAGGAAGTCATGGCCGAGGCCACGGCCCTCGGCGGCACCCTCGATCAGGCCGGGCACGTCGGCGACCACGAAGGTCGTCTCGCCAGCGGTGACCACGCCGAGGTTGGGGATGAGGGTGGTGAACGGGTAGTCGGCGATCTTGGGCCGCGCTCGCGAGATCGCGGCGATCAGCGACGACTTGCCGGCGCTCGGGAAGCCGACCAGGCCGATGTCGGCGACGACCTTGAGCTCGAGGCGTACGACGAGCTCGTCGCCGGGCTCACCCAGCAGCGCGAACCCGGGAGCCTTGCGCTTGGAGGAGGCGAGCGCGGCGTTGCCGAGGCCGCCGCGGCCACCGGCGGCGATGACCAGGGTCGTCCCGTTGCCGACGAGGTCGGCCAGCGCGGTGCCGTCCTCGGCCTTCACGAGCGTGCCGTCGGGGACGGTGAGGACCAGGTCCTTGCCGTTGCCGCCGTTCTTGTGGTCACCGGCGCCCTGGCCACCGTTGTCGGCACGGCGCTTCGGGCTGTGGTGGTAGTCGACGAGGGTCGTGACGCTCGTGTCGACCTGGAGGATGATCGACCCGCCCTGGCCGCCGTTGCCGCCGTCGGGACCGCCGAGCGGCTTGAACTTCTCCCGCTTGACCGAGGCCACGCCGTTGCCACCTCGTCCGGCCGCGAGGTGCAGCGTGACCTGGTCGACGAACGTGGGGATGGCCATGGGGGTTCCTGTCAGGTGTGGAGCGGGGGGTGAAAGCACGAAGGGCGCCCCCAGACAGGGACGCCCCTCGCAAGAGAGCTCAGTGCTGAAGTGCTCAGTGTCGCGTCGTCACTCGCCGGGGACGATGTTGACGACCTTGCGGCCGCGGCGGGTGCCGAACTCGACGGCGCCGGCCTGCAGGGCGAACAGGGTGTCGTCGCCGCCACGGCCCACACCGGTGCCCGGGTGGAAGTGGGTGCCGCGCTGGCGCACGATGATCTCGCCCGCGCCGACGACCTGGCCGCCGAACCGCTTCACGCCGAGGCGCTGGGAGTTGGAGTCACGGCCGTTCTTGGTGCTCGCAGCACCCTTCTTGTGAGCCATTGTTCAGTCCTTTGGAACGAAGAGTTGGTGGTCGACCTCGAGCCGGCGCTCAGAGGGAGATGTCGGTGACCTTGACCTGGGTGTACTTCTGGCGGTGACCCTGGCGCTTCTTGTAGCCGGTCTTGTTCTTGTACTTCTGGATGATGATCTTCGGGCCCTTGGTGCGGCCGGTGACCTCGACGGTCACGCTCGCCTTGTCGAGGCCGGTCGCGGTGACCTTGTCGCCGTCGACGACCATCACCACAGGAAGGGTGAGGGTGTCACCGGCGGCAGCCATCGCGTCGATCTCGATGACGTCGCCCACGGCAACCTTCTGCTGCTTGCTGCCACTGCGCACGACTGCGTACACGGCGAGTCACTCTCCTCGATACGAACTACTGGTCTCAGAACTGGGGCTCTGCGCACGACACCGCCTGGAACTTCGGGCGAGTACGCCGCGTGGCGGGCGCGCAGGGATGGTGTGTCGAACACCGAGGGTCAAGACTACGGGATCGGGTGCCGACCGGGCAAAACGAGGTCGGCCACCCCCTTTTTCCGAGCCCTATCGCTTGCGCGAGCCCTTCTTCTTGATCGGGACGTGCTCGACGACGGGCGCCTCGTCCGGCGCACCGGAAGCGGTGTCCGCCCCGTCGACCGGGGTGGGCGCGACGGCGTCACCGGACGGCGTACCGGTGCCGGGCTCGAGGCCCGCGGTGCCGGGCTCGACGACACCCGTCTGCGGCACGGTGCCCGCTCCCGACGGCGGACCGGCGGGGCGACTGGCGGACCGGCGACGCGTCCGCGTCACCACCTTGGGCTTCTCGGGCTCGGCCGGCGGCGCCTCGGCAGGCTCCTCGTCGGCCGACTCGGCGGCCTTCTCGGCAGCCGGCTCGCTCGACGGGGCGCGGCTGGCCGGAGCTGCGTCGACGGGCGGTGCCTGGACCGGCGGAGCCTCGGCGCGCGGCGCCTGGGCGCGCGGTGCCTCGGCGACCTCGTCCGCGGCCGCTTCGGTCGACCGGGCGTCGCCCGACTGCTCGCCCGACACGTCGGCAGCGTCCGCTGACGCCTCCTCGACCGGGCGCTCGTGGCGCGCCATCGCGGCGACGTCCTTGGGCGACGGGGCGGACGAGTGGGCGTGGTGCGGATCGCTGGTCTTCGCGTCGGCGTTGCCGCCGCCGTTGTCGTTGCCGGAGTCGTCGTTGCCCGAGCCGCGACGACCGCGGCGACGGTTGCTGCGCCGACCCTCGCCGTCGTCGGCGCGCGCGTCGGGGTCCACGGGCTGGTCCTTGATGACCACGCCACGGCCGTGGCAGGCCTCGCAGTTCTCGCTGAACGCCTCGACCAGGCCGGTGCCGATCCGCTTGCGGGTCATCTGCACCAGGCCGAGCGAGGTCACCTCGGCGACCTGGTGGCGGGTGCGGTCACGGCCCAGGCACTCGACGAGCCGCCGGACCACGAGATCACGGTTGGACTCGAGCACCATGTCGATGAAGTCGACCACGATGATGCCGCCGATGTCGCGCAGGCGGAGCTGGCGCACGATCTCCTCGGCGGCCTCGAGGTTGTTCTTGGTGACCGTCTCCTCGAGGTTGCCCCCGGACCCGGTGAACTTGCCGGTGTTGACGTCGACGACGGTCATCGCCTCGGTGCGGTCGATGATCAGGGAGCCGCCCGACGGCAGCCAGACCTTGCGGTCCAGTCCCTTGTGGATCTGCTCGTCGATCCGGTACGTCGCGAACACGTCGCCACCGGTCGCACCGCGCTCGAACCTCTCGAGGCGCTCGGCGAGGTCCGGGGCGACCGACTCGACGTAGCCGTGGACGGTGTCCCAGGCGTCGTCGCCCTCGATGACGAGCTTGGCGAAGTCCTCGGTGAACAGGTCACGCACGACCTTCAGGGTCAGGTCGGGCTCCCCGTAGAGCAGCTGCGGGCCCGAACCCTTGTGGGTCGCCTTCTTCTCGATGTCCTCCCAGCGGGCCTTGAGTCGCTCGACGTCACGCGTCAGCTCGTCCTCGCTGGCGCCCTCGGCCGCGGTGCGCACGATGACGCCGGCGGTGTCGGGGACGATCTCCTTCAGGAGGGTCTTCAGGCGGCCGCGCTCGGTGTCGGGCAGCTTGCGCGAGATGCCGGAGGTGGTGCCGTCCGGGACGTAGACGAGGAAGCGACCGGCGAGGCTGACCTGGCTGGTCAGTCGGGCGCCCTTGTGGCCGACCGGGTCCTTGGTGACCTGCACGAGGATCATCTGGCCGCTCGAGAGCACCGACTCGATCTTGCGGGGCTGGCCCTCCTTGTGGCCGAGCGACTGCCAGTTGACCTCGCCGGCGTACAGGACCGCGTTGCGGCCCTTGCCGATGTCGATGAACGCGGCCTCCATCGACGGGAGCACGTTCTGGACGCGGCCGAGGTAGACGTTGCCGATGAGCGAGGTCTGGGACTCCCGGGCCACGTAGTGCTCGACGAGGACCTTGTCCTCGAGGACACCGATCTGGATGAGGTCCTTGCGCTGGCGGATCACCATGATCCGCTCCACCGACTCGCGGCGGGCGAGGAACTCGGCCTCGCTCACGATCGGGGCCCGGCGGCGACCGGCCTCGCGGCCCTCGCGGCGGCGCTGCTTCTTGGCCTCGAGACGGGTCGAACCCTGGACCGAGGTGATCTGGTCCTCGGCCGAGCGGGTCTTGCGGACCCGGGTCACGGTGTTCGGCTCGGCGTCGTCGGAGGAGCCCTCGTCGCCCGAGCGGCGGCGACGGCGACGGCGGCGCGAGGTGCCCTCGCCGGTGCCGTCGGTCGTGTCGGAGTCCGCGTCCGTCGAGGCGGGGCTCGCGGGGGCCTCGGTGGGGTCGTCGGCCGTGTCGGCGGAGCCGGACTCGGCCGCGCCCTCGCTCTCACCCTCGCCGGACTTGCGGCGACGACGGCCGCCGCGGCGGCGACGACGACGACCGCCGCCCTCGCCGTCACCCTCGGTGTCGTCAGCGGACTCGGACGAGTCGGTGTCGGTCCCGGTGTCGGACTCGGTGGTGGTCTCCGTGCTGGTCTCGGCGCCCTCAGCGCCCTCGGTGGCCTCGAGCTCCGCGAGCGCTGCGGCGGCGTCCTCGTCCTCGTCGGCGACGGGCGCCTCCTCGACAGCGGCGGCCTTCTTGCCGGACCGCTTCCGGGCCGGCCGGTCAGCGGCGGACTTCTTCGCCGCCGACTTCTTCGCAGCCGACTTCTTCGCCGGTGCCGCGGCCTCGGTGTCCTCGGTGGCGACAGCGGCGTCGGTGGACTCGGTCGTCTCGGTGGACTCCGCAGCGTCGGCCGTCTCGACCGGGACGGGCGCGGCCTTCTTGCGGGTACGGCGGGTGGTCGTGGTGACGACGGGCGCCTGGAACAGCACGGCGTGACCGGTGGCGGCGTCGGAGGCCTCAGCGGTCCCGGCTGCCTCGGCGGTCTCGTCGGCGTCAGCAGCCGCCGGCGCGGGTGCGGCTGAAGTCTTCTTGGCGGTGCGCTTGGCCGCGGTCTTCTTGGCCGGCGCCTTGGCGGCGGCGGACTTCCGGGCAGCCGCCTTCCTGGCCGGAGCCGGAGCCTCGTCGGCCGGGACGGCCTCGGCCGGCGCGACGGCAGCGTCGGGCTCGGGGGTCGCGGCGGTCTTCTTCGCGGCGCTCTTGCGCGCCGGCGCCTTCTTGGCAGGCGCTCGACGCGAGGTGGTCTTCTGCACGACCGGGGCGTCGGCGTCTCCGGTGTCACCGGTCTCGCTGGCGTCGGGGGCGGGCGCGGCGGCCGCCTTCTTCGCAGGCGCCTTGCGCGTCCGCCGGGTCACGACGGGCGTGGCAGGCGCGGCGGCCTCGGTGGGCTGGCCCGCCTCCGACTCGGTGCGCTCGGGCTGGTCGTTCTGGTCATCACTGAGCATGTGGTGCTCCTCGGGCACCGTGACGGTGCCGGTACGGCGTCCGCCCCTCTCGCAGGACGATCGGCGCGGACGCAAAGCTTCTGTGGCGGCGACCCCCTCCGCGGGTGCGTCTCCGGTCGGCCGGTGCGCCACCCGCCGCGGTCGCCGGGCCCCTGAGTCGCTGTCACCGACTCGTGTGGCCGCGTCGCGGTCCGGTGACGTCCACCCATCCGGGGTGCCGACCGCTGGTGCGGCCGGCGAGAACGTCGTCGGCTCGACGGATCCCGACGGTGGTCAGGGCGTCGAACGTGGCGAGTATCGCACACCGCGACCGGAGTGGCGCTATGCCCGATCCGCCAGCGGGTCGCCGACCTGGTCCGACCCGAGCAGGGGGCCCTGGGCCAGCCGCGTCATCAGCGGCGCCTCGTCCATCGGCAGGCCGGCCACGGCCTCGAGCCCGCGCAGGACGTCGTCGGGACGCACGGCCGGGGTCCCGTGCCGCAGCACCACGTCCATCGACGTACGTCCGGGGGCGGCCACGTCGGCCGCGTCGACCACCAGCGTGAGGACCGCGCCGCGCGCGTCGAACTCGCGCATCCCCTTCTTGGTCATCCGCTCCACGAGCACCTCGTCGGCTGCCAGGAACCGCGCGACGGCGTCCGCGACCGCGGCGTGGTCGGCGGTCAGCCCGATCCGCCAGCGGCTGGCCTCGAGCAGGTCGGCCAGCGACCCCCCGGGCGACTCGGCGACCTCGAGGACGTCCAGCCCGGGCGGGAGCGCCTCGTCGAGCATCGCGTGGACGTCGTCCGCCCTGACGACCTGGGCGAGGGCCAGCTCGAGGTACTCCGCCTCGCTGGCGGACCCCGTCGGCGCAGCGCCGGCGTAGGAGATGCGCGGGTGCGGGTTGAAGCCGGACGAGTAGGCCATGGGCACCCGCGCGCGGAAGACGGCACGCTCGAAGGCGCGGCTGAAGTCGCGGTGGCTGGTGAAGCGCATCCGCCCCCGCTTGGCGTAGCGGACGCGGAGTCGCTGGACGGGAGGGGCCTGCTGCTCGGGTTGCTGCTGGGGCACGGCTGAACGGTAGTGCCGTGCAGCAGCCTCGCCGAAGTCGGCGGCGTCGGCTCAGAAGTTGACCGGGATGAGCTCGAGCCACCAGGGCAGCACGAGGTACGCCGCGAGCAGCAACCAGGACACGACGAGCGCGGTGCGCGTGCGCAGCAGCAGCCAGGCCGCCAACGCCAGACCGAGCGGCCACAGCGCCAGGCCGTACCGGTACTGGATCGGGACGTACTGGTCGGAGCTGACGAAGACCAGCACCACGAGAACGATCGGCGAGACGACGGCGCCGAGGACGTAGCCCGCCGCGACCGGGCGCAACAGCGGGGCCTCCCGATGACCGCTCCCACCCCACACAGCCAGGGCCGAACCGGTGAGCGCGGCCATCAGCATGGTGCCGAGGAGGACGGTGCCATGGCCGACGACGGGTCCGACGAAGCGGGTGCTGTCAAGCATGAGCAGGGCCGGGTCCAGCGACGTCGCTGCGTAGTCGCCGGGCGGGGCCACCTCGGCGAAGCGCATCGCGCCGACGACCGCCAGCCACCCGGCCGTGAGGACGACCGAGCTGATCCCGAGCGCGAGGGAGCCGACCAGGGCCCGCAGGCGCAGCGGCCGCGGGAAGCGGTCCGAGGGCCACACAGCGACCACGAGCATCGCCAGGCACATCGCGACTGTGATCGTCAGGTTGGTGCCCTTGACGAGGCCGACCAGGACGCCGCCGATCACGAGGGTCCACCAAGGCCACTCACGGCGCAGGAACCTCAACGTCGCCAGGGCGACGAAGGCGCCGACCGGAACGTCGAGGGCGTGCGGGGTCATGTAGTGGTACTGCATCAGGAAGACCGGCACCGTCGTCACTGCGATCGACGCGGTCGCCGACGCGGCACGGGTCGCGCCCACCGCGCGCGACAGGATCCAGACGGACCACATGCCCAGGGCCGCCCACAGGATGCCGACGAGGCGTCCGGCGGTCACGGGGTTGTCGACCACACCGACCAGCGTCGCCACCTTGGCCACGGCACCGGTTGCCCAAAAGTAGGTTGGCGGGTCGGAGGCCGCGGAGTTGGTCGTGTGGCGGACCTTGGGCTCGGGACGGCAGTCCGCGGGCGGCACGATCGTCTCGATGCCGCGACAGGTCAGCAGCCGCTGGCCCCACCGGGAGATCTCCTCGCCCTCGCGGCTGACCAGGTCGCCCTCCATGACCTGGTGCACGCGGTCCGCGTACTGCCACTCGTCGAAGACACTGAGCTGGGGGTGCTGTACCGCCTTCGTCGCCACGATGGGCAGGGCCAGCAGGGCGAAGGCGACCAGCAGCAGGAGGTGGCGCTGCCACGGTCGCGTCCGTCCGGCTGCCTGCCGCAGGCGCTCTCCTCGCGCAATCACCGGCACATCCTGACAGCCCGCTTCCGGCGACGCGGGGAGCAGGTCGCCCCGTTGCTACGGTTCGGGCATGCCGCCACCTGCTGCCGTACCGCGCGCGCTCGTGATCGTGCCGGCCTGGAACGAGCAGGACTCGATCGGCACCACGGTGGCCGAGATCTTCGCCACCAACCCCGATCTCGACGTCCTCGTCGTCGACGACGGCTCCAGCGACCGTACGGCGCAGCTGGCGCGTGCCGCGGGCGCCGAGGTCTGCGTGCTGCCCTTCAACCTCGGTGTCGGTGGCGCGATGCGCGCGGGCTACCGCTACGCGTTGCGTCACGGCTACGAGGTCGCCGTGCAGGTCGACGCGGACGGCCAGCACGATCCGCGCTACGTGAAGGCGCTGCTGGAGGCGCTGGACGGTGCCGACGTCGTCATCGGCGCCCGGTTCGCCCGTGAGGGCGACCCCTACCGCGTCCGCGGCCCGCGCCGCTGGGCCATGGTCTTCCTCGCCGCGGTGCTCAGCAGGCTCGCAGGCACCCGGCTCACCGACGTCACTTCCGGCTTCCGCGCGACCAATGGCCGCGCGATCCGGGTCTTCGCCGCCCACTACCCGGCGGAGTACCTCGGCGACACCGTCGAATCGCTCGTCATCGCGATACGCACCGGTCACGTCGTCACCCAGGTGCCGGTCGACATGCGGGTGCGCACCGGCGGGAAGGCAAGCGCGTCCCCCATCCGTGCCGCGATATACCTCGTCCGGGCCGTCGTCGCACTGTGCCTGGCCCTTGTCCGGCGATGGACCGCCACCGTCGAGCCCGATGTCCCGCGCGAGCAGTACGACTCCTCCCCCACCGACCCGGGGACCGCGTCATGACCGGATCGACGATCCTCGGCCTGGTCGGCTCGGTCCTCATCCTGGTCACGCTCTTCGAGATGCTGCGCCGCCAGCGGCTGCGGGAGAAGTACGCGCTCTTCTGGAGCCTGATCGCCGTCGCTGCCCTCGTCCTCGCACTCTTCCCCGGCCTGCTGGCCGGCTTGACCAGCGCTCTCGGCGTCGCGCTGCCGGTCAACCTCGCGTTCTTCGTCGGCGGGCTGCTGCTCTTCCTCGTCTCGCTGCAGCACAGCGCCGATCTCGGCCGCCTCGAAGAGCGCACCCGCACCCTTGCCGAGGAGGTGGCGGTGCTCCGGCTGGAGCTCGACCGGCTCCAACGTCGTTCGGACGACGGCCCGGAGGGACGGCCATACGGCCTCGACGGCCCCACCGACGGCCGTCCCGGCGGCCGACCCCAGGGCCCGGAGTGAGCGAGTCCGGGGCCGCCGCCCGCGACGGGGTCGTGCACCTGCTCGTGCCCTACTGGGGCGACCCCGCGTTGCTCGACCAGACGGTGGCGAGCGTGCTGGCCCAGGACGACGACCGGTGGGCGCTGACCATCGTCGACGACTGCTACCCCGACCCCACCGCCCAGCAGCGCTGGGACGGGCACCCTGACCCGCGCGTCACCTACGTGCGCAACGACACCAACCTCGGCGTGACGGGCAACTTCGAGCGGTGCCGCACCCTGGTGGCCCACGAGCTCGCCGCCTTCCCGGGCTGCGACGACCTGCTCCACCCCTCCTACGTACGGCGGGTCCGGGGGGCGTTCGACGCCTTCCCCGAGGCGGCCGTGTTCCAGCCGGGCGTGCACGTGGTCGACGAGCATGGCGCCGAGGTTCACGGGCTGGCCGAACGGGTGAAGTCGTGGCTGCGCCCGAACGTCGCCGTACCGACGCTGCTCGGGGGTGAGCGACTCGCGACCGGGCTGCTGCACGGGGACTGGCTCTACTGGCCGTCGCTGGCCTTCCGCAGCGCCGCGCTCGCCGGTCGGCCGTTCCGGCAGGACCTGCCGGTGATCCTCGACCTGGCGCTCGTGATGGACGTCATCACCGACGGGGGCGGGCTGGTGCTCGACCCCGAGGTCTGCTTCACCTACCGCCGCCACGACGCCAGCGCGTCCTCGACCGCCCGTTTCGACGGCCAGCGGTTCAGCGACGAGGAGCGCTTCCACCGCGAGGTCGGGGCGCGCCTCGACGAGCTCGGGTGGCGCCGTGCGCGGCGCGCGGCGCGGTGGCACGCCACCAGCCGTCTGCACGCGGTGTCGCTGCTGCCCGGCGCGCTGCGCACCCGCGACTGCGGCCAGGTGGGACCCCTGCTCGGGCACGCACTGGGCCGCGCGCAGGACCTGGACCAGTGAGCACGCCCCGGTGACCCGGACCGCGCCCGCCGCGCGTGACCAGCCTGCGGGCGCTGCCGGCCAGATGACGAGGGGGCGTCGGCCCATGGTGCGGATCGACCGCATGCGAGGTGCCCGCACTCCTGGTCGTGGCACGGGCTAGTCTTCCGCGCGGCGCGACGGGAGACTAGCCCGAGACGAGCGGGGGCTGAGCAGGAGTGCGGAGCAAGACGATCCACGTCGCTGCACGGCAGCACCGCAGCTCACGCAGTGCCTACGTCCTCTGCGGCCTGGTGTTGGCGGTGCTGGCGATCGGTCTGTGGGTGCGAGCGGGCGAGGGGATGCCCATGAGCGCCGTCGACGAGCACATGCACCTCGACACGCACGTGCACGTGCACCGGGGCGACTTCCCGCACCGCGGGTCGCTGATGACGATGGACGTCGTGCGCGAGTGGGCCTGCGGCGTCGGCCACGAGGCGGGTGCCGCCATGGCGCCCTGCGACCACCCGGACCTCGGCCCGAACTCGCTGCCGTCGGGCATCTACACCAGTGGATACGTGCACTACCCGACGTACTTCATCGCCGGGGAGGGATATCGCGCCGTCGAGGAGGCCGTCGCCGCCCCGGACTCGTGGGTGGACACCTATCGCCGGTACGCCGCACTGCTCACCATCGCTGGCCTGGTGGCCTGCCTGGTCGCAGGGCTGGCGCTGGGGTTCCGCGGTGCCGCGCTCGTCGCTGCCACCGTCGCGCCCACAGCGACCGCGGGGATCCTGCTCTACGGCACGATCGCCAACCCCGAGTCCGCCGCGACCCTGTTCGGGGCGCTGATCGCGTGGACGGGCATCAGGTGGGTGCAGACCGGACGCGGCTTCTGGTGGCTGGCGGCGGCCACGGCGCTCGCCTCCGGCGTCGCCGTCACGCACTCGCTGCCGGCTGGCGTCTTCATGCTCGCGATCATCGTCGCACCGCTGTTGCGGCGCATCGGGTGGCGCGTGTCCGGGGAATGGAGCCCGCGGTGGTGGCAGCTCGGAGTCCTCACGGTGCTCGTCGTGGCCCCGGTCATCGTGTTCGGCTGGTGGACCTCGTCGCGCGCCACCCTCTCCAACGAGGAGCTCTACGCATTCGTCGCCCTCGACTCGTGGCGCACCGTGGTCACCGGGGCGCTCGAGGAGCTGCTCGTCATCCACAGCCCGTGGTACGGCACCGAGTCCCTGGGAGCCGGTGCGGACGGCACCCTTCCCCAAAGGCTGCTCCGGGCCGGCGCGCAGGGCCTGCCCCTGTGGCTGACCATCGCCGTGTTCGCCGTCCTCGCCGTGGCGGGTGCGCGCGTGTGCTCCCGGGTCGTGGCCGATCGCAGGCGCGGCGCCGACGCGGTCCCCGTCGAGGAGTCACGAGCCCTGTCCCCGACCGGCCTCATCACCGTCTGCGCCCTCGTCGGAATCACGGTCTACCCAGTCCTGTTGAGGGCGAGCAACGCCATCACCATGGGCTTTGACCATCCGGTCGTCGCACGCTACTCGATCGGCTTCGCGCCCCTGCTGATCTGGCTGGTGCTGCTGCTCGCGCGCGACCGTCCCCTCCTCACGAGGGGCGTGGCCACTGTCGCCGTGGTCTCATCCCTGGCCGTCGGCCTGGCGATCTGGTGACGGGGGCGCGGTCTCGTGCCCGCCGTCTTGGGGCGTGACGGTGCCCACGACTAGGTTGGTGCGCCGCACGCACTCAGGAAGGTGACGACATGCAGTCTGTTCGACAGGTGGCCCTCGGCCAGCCCACGGTCGGCGAGGAGGAGATCGAAGCCCTGCGCGACGTCTTCGCCAGCGGCTGGCTCTCCGGCGCAGGTCCGACGTGTGTCGCCTTCGAGGGTGAGTTCGCCGAGACCACCGGCACGACCCACGCGCTCGCGACCTCCAACTGCGGCTCGTCGCTCCACCTCGCCCTGCAGGTCCTCGGCGCCGGACCCGGCGACGAGGTCATCGTGGCCGACTACACCTTCCCGGCCACCGGCCACTCGGTCGTGTGGACCGGTGCGACGCCCCGCTTTGCCGACGTGCGCCCCGACATCGGCACCATCGACGTCGACTCGGCGGCCGCCCTGGTCAACGAGCGCACCGTCGGCATCATCGCCGTCGACATGGTCGGCCAGCCGGCCGACTACGACGAGCTGGCCTCGCTGGCCCAGCGCCACGGACTCTGGTTGCTCGAGGACGCCGCCTGCTCGGCCGGCGCGACCTACAAGGGCCGTCCCGCAGGCAGCCTCGCCGACCTGGCGGCGTTCAGCTTCCACGGCCGCAAGGGCATCACCGCAGGTGAGGGAGGCGCGCTCGTCGGCTCCGACGCCGAGCGGATGAGTCTGGCCCGCAAGCTGCACACCTACGGCATCGCACCGGCCGTCAGTCGCGAGGGGACCTCCTCGCTGGCCGTGCCGTCCTTCGACACCGCGGGCTACAACTACCGGATGTCCGACGTGCAGGCAGCCATGATGCGCGTCCAGCTCAAGCGCCTCCCCGACCTCGTCGCGTCGCGCACCGCCGCCGCGGACGGCTACGCCGAACGGCTCGCCGACGTCGACGGGATCGACTTGCCGGTCGTGCTGGAGGACCGCACCCACCCGTGGCAGTCCTACCTCGTCACCAGCCACGACTCCGTCGACCGCGACGCCGTCGTCATGGCCCTCCGCGAGCGCGGCGTCGGCAGCAACTTCGGCACCTACGCCTCGCACGTCCAGCCGGTCTACGGCACCACCGACGTGTGCCCGGTGTCCGCCCGGCTGTTCACCTCGCAGTTCGCGCTGCCGATGCACGCCAACCTGTCGGCCGACGACCTGGACTACGTCGCCGAGCAGCTGCGCGCGGTCCTCGCCGACTCCGGCGTGCGCCGCTGAGCCGGGCGCAGGGAGCACAGCCGTCGTGAGCAACCGGATCCACCCCACCGCCGTGGTCGGGCCCGAGGTCACCCTCGGTGAGGGCAACACCATCGGCCCCTACTGCGTGCTGCAGGGCCGAGTCACCCTGGGCGACGACAACTACCTCGCCTCCCACGTCGTGGTGGGTGGGGCCGCGGAGGTCCGCGGGCACGACATGACGGCGTCATGGGAGGAGCCCTTCGACGGCGGTCCGGTGCTCATCGGGTCGCGCAACGTGCTGAAGGAGCTCGTCACCATCAGCGGTGGCTGGGCCCACGAGACCTCCGTGGGCGACGACGGCTTCTTCATGACCAAGGCGCACATCAACCACGACGGCCGCATCGGCGACGAGGTGACCGTGTCCGCCATGGTGGTCGCGGCCGGCCACGTCACCATCGGCGACGGCGCCAACCTCGGTCTCGGCACCGTCGTGCACCAGAGGCTCACGGTGCCGGAGGGATCGATGATCGGCATGCAGTCCGCCGTCACCCGCGAGCTCCCGCCCTTCGTCGTGAGCATGGGCGTGCCCGCTCGCGCCGCACGCCTCAACACCTACCGCCTCGACCGCCTGGGCGTGCCGGCCGACCAGCACGAGCCGCTCGCGGCGGTGCTCCTCCACGGCTCGCGCGACACCTCCGCGATCCAGGACTCGCTGCGGCCCTCCGTCGACGCGTGGCTCGACCGCTCCGCGTCCCACTGACACCGAACCCACGACAGCCCACCAGGCTCACGCCCCGCCACACCAGCACCGAAAGGCACCCCATGTCCGCCGAGTCCGTCCCGTTCATCCCGCCCGCAAAACCGATCGTCGGCGATGACGAGCGCGCTGCCGTGGACCGCGTCATGCGCTCGGGCATGATCGCCCAGGGTCCCGAGGTTGCCGCCTTCGAGCAGGAGTTCGGCACCACGGTCACGGGCGGTCGCACGTGCGTGGCGGTCAACTCTGGCACCTCCGCGCTGCACCTGGGCCTGCTGGCCGCCGGCGTCGGCCCGGGCGACGAGGTCATCGTCCCGTCCTTCACCTTCGCTGCGACCGCCAACTCCGTGGCCCTCACCGGCGCGACGCCGGTCTTCGCCGACGTCGAGCCCGACTATTTCTGCCTCGACGCCGACAGCGTCCGCGCCGCGGTCACCGAGCGCACGGCCGCGATCATGCCGGTCCACCTCTACGGCCACCCGGCCGACGTGGACGCCCTGCGCGCGATCGCCGACGAGCACGGACTGCGGCTCTTCGAGGACGCGGCGCAGGCCCACCTCGCCACGTGGAAGGGCACCCAGGTCGGCACGTTCGGCGACTTCGCGATGTTCAGCCTCTACCCCACCAAGAACATGACCTCCGGCGAGGGCGGCATGGTCTCCTGCGCCACCGACGACATCGCCCGCACGGTGCGCCTGCTGCGCAACCAGGGCATGGAGAAGCAGTACGCCAACGAGGTCATCGGCTTCAACGCCCGGATGACCGACATCCACGCCGCCATCGGCCGGGTGCAGCTCACCAAGGTCGAGGGCTGGACGAAGGTCCGCCAGGACAACGCCGCCTACCTCGACAACCACCTCGACGGCGTCGTCGTGCCCCCGGTGGCCGAGGGCGCTACCCACGTCTACCACCAGTACACGATCAAGGTCGACGGCGCGGAGCGCGACCGGATCGTCACCGCGATGCGCGAGGAGCACCAGGTCGGCACGGGCGTCTACTACCCGATCCCCAACCACCAGCTCGCATCGCTCACCAAGTACGCCGATGGCCTCGAGCTCCCGGTGACCCAGCAGCTCGCGCGCGAGGTCATCTCGCTCCCGGTCCACCCGTCTCTGGACGAGGCCGACCTCGAGCGCATCGTGACGGCGGTCAACGCCACCGTCCGAGCCGGCGCCTGACGACCGCACCCGCACAGCCGCACCGGCCGGTGTCCCGCGGGGACGCCGGCCGGTCCTCGTCTCAGCCGCGGTCGCGCAGCGCGTAGACGTACTGCGGGCCGCCGTTCCAGGTGAACGTGCGCACCGGCGTCACGCAGCGCCCGGTCACCTCGATGGTGGAGACCAGGTAGCCGACGTCGAGGTCGCTCTCGGCGAGCCAGCACGGGTGGGCGTGGATGACGATGACGTCCGGGGCCGCCTCCTCCACCCAGGGCGCGTCGCGCTCGCCGTCGAAGGCGACGTAGAGATAGCTCGCCCCTCGGTTCCACACGTTCTCGTACTCGTGGTCGGGGTCGACCTTCTCCCACTCGGACACGATAGGGCCGGTGACCTGGTTGCCGGTGAGGGTCGGGGCGCCGTTGGCGATAAGGAGCGCGTTGGCGGCCATCGAGTTGGTCGCGATGAGCGTGCCGTCGGCCTCCGCGCGCTGGGTGAGTGCGCGGGCCGCGTCGGCCGCCGGGCTGGAGCGCAGGTCGCCCACCCCGCGTACGACCGGGTTGGCGTCGATGCCGGCGGCGAGGCACACAACGAGCGTGCCGACGACCGGCCAGGACCGGGACGGCCAGCGGGTCACGGCGTAGGCCACGGCCGACACCGCCAGCACCGCCGCCCAGACCTGCCAGGTGGCGAGGTCGGGCAGCGCCCGACGCGCGTCGGAGGCGCCGTAGGCCGTGACCACGCCCGTCGTCGCGGCGGCGGCGACGGCGAGGCGTGAGGAGTCCCCGGTCAGGCGGGAGACCAGCAGGACCAGCAGCAGCGTCGCCGGGAAGCCGACGGTCTGCGCCGCGCGCACCGGCAACACCGAGCTGAGCAGCGGGATGTTCTCGCCGAGCGACCCCCAGTCGAACATCGCCCATGCGCTCCAGAGGGCGGTGGCCACGGCGAGCGTGGCGATCGCACCCCGTTGGGCCGTGGTGGCACCCGTCCAGGCGCGCCGCCAAACCACCAGCGCCCAGAAGGCGCACACGAGGAAGCCGGAGGAGATCTCGCTCTGGTTGAGCAGGGTCGGCGCGGCCCCGTCCTCCATCTCGAACAACGCCGGCCCGCCGACGAGCTGAGCGGGCATCTGGGCCGCGCCGGTGACGCGCCGCAGCCCCGGATAGACGGTGTTGAGCTCGGCCGACAGCGACGCGGCGTTCTCGAGCAGCGTGCCGGCGAGCACGGCCAGCGAGACGAGGGCGCCCGCGCCGACGGTCAGCAGGGCCTGCCGCCGGGTGACCCGGTCGGCGACGAGGTAGACGCCGGTGGCGATGACGAGGGGCACGCCGAGGGTGAGCGACCACGGGACGTAGTAGGTCACCAGCCGGGCGAGCAGGATGCCCGCGACGGCGGCCTGGGCCAGCGCGGTGACACGTTTGCCGGCGACCATCCGGTCGCGCGCCAGCCAGAGCACGTAGCTGCCAGCGGCGGCGAAGGCCATGATGCGCACCGGCATGAACGACCACCACAGCGAGGCCGGGGCGAGGAAGACGAGCACGACGCCCAGCCAGGACAGGGGCCGCGAGGCACCCATCCGGCGCAGCAGCGGCGGCAGGGCGAGCAGGAGGAGGAGCCACGGCCACGCCCGGAAGGCGGAGAACAGCATCTCGTCGGGTAGCCAAGGTCCGAGGCGCAGGAAGTTGCCCTCGTGGAAGAGGACCGACTCCACGACCTGTCCGGAGGAGATCTGGTAGATCAGGTCGGGGTCCTGCGACAGGGCCGGAGCGGTCGACGAACCGGCCGCCAGCACCGACAGGTCGATCGGCGCTTGGGTGAGCCACTCGTCGCTGCGGATGGGGAGCGAGTTGCCCCACTGGTCGGCGCCCTCACCGGTGCCCTCGACCGAGAGCAGGCCGAGCGAGGAGGTCGACAGGCCACCGAGCGAGATGACGACATAGGCCAGCAGCGGCAGGAGCACCTCGAGCCGGTCGGCCCAGCTCCCGCGCAGCCGCATCGTCGGCCGCGGTGGAGGCGTGGCCGACGCGGTGTCCTCGGGGGGTTCCGGCGGAGCGGTCGGCTCCGCTGACGTGCTGGTGATGACGGCCTCCCCGTGTCTGGACCCGAGCGGCGGTCAGGCTACTGCACCGCGCCATCGCGCGCGGCCTCCGGGACGCGCTCCGATGGATTGGGCGGAGGGAGGCAGACCTCGTTATGGTTGCCCGGTTTGTCGGCGCAATCGATCGGGGTCCCTACGTGCGCATCGTCGTGGTGAACAACTTCTACCCGCCGCGGGTGGGAGGCAGCGCCCACCTCAGCGACGCCCTCGCGCGTGGCTACGCGGCGCGCGGGCACGAGGTGCTCGTCGTCACCGCCGCCTACCAGGACGCCCCGGCCGAGGAGTGGCGCGACGGCGTGCGCGTGGTCCGCTTCCCCGCCTTCGTGCTGCCTGAGAGCCGACTCGCGGTGTCGTTCGACATCTCCTTCGCCACCCGTCCCGGCCTGCGCAGCCGCCTCGCCCGGCTGCTCGACGACTTCCGCCCCGACGTGATCCACCAGCACGGCCAGTTCATGGACCTCACCTGGGCCACCGGCGCGTACGCCCGGCGACGCGGGATCCCCGTGCTGCTGAGCATCCACACCCGGCTGGAGAACCCTGCCGCGACCTACCGGCACGCCTTCCGCTTCCTCGACGCCACACTGGTGGCACCGCGCCTGCGCCGCTTCAATCCCACTCTCGTGGTGATGGACTCCTACATGGACGAGTACATCAAGCAGCGCTACCGCGGCCGCTACCGAGACCTGGTCCCCATCCCGGTCGGCGTCGACCCCGACTGGGTCCGCTCGGGCGAGGCGGCCCGCGGGCGCGAGCTGGCCGGCGTGGGCGCGGACGCTCCGATCATTCTCTCGGTCGGCCACGTCATCCCGGTGCGTGACCGGCTCGGCATCGTCGAGGCGCTACCCGCCGTGGTCGCCCGTCACCCCGACGCACGGCTCGTCGTCGTGGGCCGCGTGTACTACGACCTGTTCCAGAAGCGTGCCGAGGAGCTGGGTGTCGCCCACGCCGTCGTCAGCCTGGGCGCGGTTCCGAAGGCCGACATCCCGCACCTGCTGGCCGCGGCGACCGTCGAGAGCCACGAGCAGGGTCTGGGCCTGGGTACCGCCACCTTGGAATCCATGGCAGCAGGTACCCCCGTCGTGGCCTGGGGCCGCATCGACAACTTCCCAGGCATCCCGATGATCGACGGCGACGACATCTTCATGTGTGACGTGGGCGACGTCGAAGGTCTGGCCGAGCGCCTCAACATCGCCCTCGACGATCCCGAGGCCACCCGCCTCGTCGGCGCGAGCGCCCGGGCGATCGTCGACCAGCACTTCGCCCTCGACCGGGTGACGGAGCGGCACCTCGAGGTCCTTGGCGACCTGGTGGCCACCCCGGCGCCGGCGCGCACCCGCTGAGCGGCGCGACCGCACCCAACGTCCCGAAACCCCCGTTCACACACCGAGGAGATTCACCAGATGAGCTCGAAGGAAACCGTCTTCTTCACCGGCGGTGCCGGCTTCATCGGCCTGCACGTCGTCCCCATGCTGCTGGAGAAGGACTACAAGGTCCGGATCTTCGACAACATGTTCCGCGGCGACCGCGACGCGGTCGCGGCGCTCGGTGACGATGTCGAGCTCATCGACCAGGACGTGCGTTACGGCGGCGCCGTGCACTCCGCGATGAAGGGCTGTTCCAAGGTCATCCACGCCGCCGCGGTGTCGATCAACAAGAGCCAGTCGGACCCGTATGAGTCCATGGACATCAACATGATCGGCAACCACAACGTCTTCGCCGCGGCTGCGGACCACGGCGTCGACCGCCTGGTCTACTGCTCGTCGGCGTCGGTCTACGGCGATCCCGAGCGGCTCCCGATGCACGAGGACGACAAGCTCCTCCCCATCACGCCCTACTGCATCGCCAAGCGCGCCGGAGAAGACCTCCTGGCGTACTACCAGCGCCGGGCGAACCTGTCGTGGGTCGCGCTTCGCTTCTTCAACGTCTACGGCCCCGGCCAGAAGACCACGGCGTACTACACCTCGGTGATCAACCACTTCGTCAACCGGATCAAGAACGGCGAGCCGCCGGTCATCGACGGCAAGGGCGAGCAGTCGATGGACTTCATCCACGTCCACGACATCGCGCGCTCGGTCGTGCTGGCGCTGGAGTCGGAGCAGGCGAACGTCCCGGTCAACATCGGCACCGGCATCGACACCTCGATCGCCGACCTGGCCCGGCTCCTCATCGACGCCGTCGGCGCCGACGTGGAGCCGCAGTTCAACCCCCGCGACGTGCTCGTCAGCCGCCGTGCGGCCGACACCACCCGCGCCAAGGAGGTCCTCGGCTTCGAGCCGACGATCGACGTGCGCACCGGCATGACCGAGCTCATCCGCGGTCAGTGAGCGAGCGGTGAGCGCGTCCTTCCCACCCAACCCGTGGAACGAGCACGCGTGGGTGGTCGGCGAGCCGACGGTCGGTGAGGGCACCTGGATCGGGGCCTTCACCATGATCGACGGCTCGGGCGGGCTCACCATCGGCCGGGGCTGCGACATCTCCTCCGGCGTGCACATCTACACGCATTCCTCGGCGAAGCGGTGCGTCTCCGGCCGCCGCTTCGCCGAGGTCGAGCGGCGCCCGGTCACCATCGGTGACCACGTCTTCATCGGCGCCAACGCCGTCATCAACATGGGCGTCACGATCGGCGACGAGGCCGTCGTCGGCGCGGGCGCCGTGGTGACCGCCGACGTCCCGGCCCGCACCATCGTGGGCGGCGTCCCGGCGCGCCGCATCGGTCGGGTCGACCTGACCGACCCGACCGACCCCGGCTTCGCCGTCAGCGGGTCCTGAGGACCTCGTCCACCACGCGGTGTGCCGGCAGGATGCTGGCGCGCTCGGCGTCGACGTCGACCTTGCCTGCGACGAGGTCGACGAAGTGGTCCAGCTGCGAGACGAGGGGCTCGGCGCCGCCGATCTCGGGAACCTCGATCTCGGTGAACTGGCGGAAGCCGACGAACGCGTCGTCGCCCTCGATGCTCGAGTGCCGGTAGCTGGTCAGCCCACGGCGCAGCAGGTCTATCTCGATCATCCGGTCGAGCTCCTGGATGACCATCGAGCGCACCTTGACCTGGCCGAGCCGGCTCGCGGACACCGAGGCGATGCCGCCGCCGGAGAACCGGACGCCCGCCTCCACGATGTCCTCGGCGCCCGGGACGCTCGCGGGGTGGAACTGGCCGACCTTCACGTCGAACGACTCGGGCTGCTCGCCGCCGAAGGCACGCACGACGAGGTCCACGTCGTGCACCAGCAGGTCCCAGGCCACGCCCGTCTTGATGCGCGGCGCGTACGGCGAGTGTCGTTGGGCACGGACGTAGAGGGGCGCCTCCACCATCCTCATCGCCGTCATCACGGCGGGGTTGAAGCGCTCGAGGAAGCCGCACATCAGCGGCGTGCCGGCGGCCGCGGATGCCTCGACGAGCTCTTGGGACTCCTCGAGAGAGGGGCACAGCGGCTTCTCGACGAGCAGGGGGAGGCCGGCGTCGATGACCTGCGCCGCGAGCTCGCGGTGGGCCTCGGTCGCGGCGGCGATGACCACCGCGTCGTAGGCGCCGATCTGGTCGAGGTCGGCCTGCCACGCTGAGCCGTACTGATCGGCGACGGCACGTCCGCTCTCCTCGTGCGGGTCGATCACGGCGGCCAGCTCGGTCCGCGGACCGCTGGCGATGACACGGGCATGGTTGCGGCCCATGGACCCGGATCCGACGAGTGCGATACGCAGTGGTTCAGCCATGGCGGCACCATATCGACGCGTCGTGTTTTGGTCGCATCGCGCCCCGGTGAGGCAAGATGGCTGTCCGGACGCCGACCGCGGCGTCGTCTCAGCAGGCGCTGCTCCGGCGGGCGCCCGACGAAGGGATCCGTCACGTCCTCCGAAGTGCAGTCCGCGCACACCACGCGCGGCCGGCTCATCCACTGGGCGCGCATCCTCCTCGTCGTCGCCGTTGTGCTGGCCGCGGGCTATGCCCTCTGGTCCAACCACGAGGTGGTGCAGGAGACCCTCGCCGAGCTCTCGTGGCGTGACTGGCTCCCGTCTTTCGTGGCCCTGCCCGTCGCGATCCTGCTCTCCACGCTGAGCTGGCAGCTGCTCGTCGACGAGCTCGGCGAGCCGATCGGCGTGGCGCGCGGCGCCCAGATCTTCCTCGTGGGCCAGCTCGGCAAGTACCTCCCCGGCTCGGTGTGGGCCTACGTCCTCCAGATCGAGCTCGGCCGCCGCGCCGGCCTGGCGCGTGCGCGCATCTTCACCGCCACCCTCTTCTCCCTCGCGGTCGCCGTCGTCGCGGCGCTGCTGGCGGGCTCGCTGGTCCTGCCCGGTTTCGTCCGCGACTACGAGGCGCTGCGCGGCCTGGTGTGGCTCTACCTCCTGCTGCCGGTTGGGCTGGTGTGCCTGCACCCCGCGATCCTCCAGCGGATCGTCTCCATCGGCTTCAAGCTGCTGCGCCGCCCCCAGCCGGACCACCCGGTGCGGATGCGCGCGGTCGCCCTCTCGCTCCTCGCGGCCGTGGCGTCGTACGGCTTCTTCGGCCTGCACCTGTGGCTGCTCGTCCGGGGCGTGTCGAACGTCGACGGCAACGCGTCGTTCCTGCTCGTGTGCATCGGCACGATGGCGATCGCGATGATCTCGGGCCTCTTCTTCTTCCTGCTGCCCTCCGGCGCCGGCGTGCGCGAGCTGATCATCGTCACCGCCCTGGCGCCCACCATCGGCTCGGGCGAGGCCATCGCCATCGCGGCTGTCTCGCGGGTGCTGATCGTGCTGGCCGACCTGCTCACCGCGGCCTCGGCCGCGGGTCTCGGGTGGTGGGAGCGGCGCCACTTCGGCCCGATCCCGCACGACCAGGGCGTCGACGACGACGAAGCCTGATCCTCAGGCGCGCGCCTCGTCGACCCGGTCGACGATGAGGCCGGCGATCGGCAGGGCGGACGTCGCGGCGGGCGAGGGCGCGTTGACGACGTGCAGGGTGCGCGGGGTGTCGCGCAGCAGGAAGTCGTGGACGAACGAGCCGTCGCGCATGACCGCCTGCGCCCGGATGCCCGCCTCGCGGGGCGTCAGGTCGTCCAGCCGCAGCTCGGGGCAGTACTTCTGACACAGGCGCAGGTAGCCCCGCTTGGACAGCGAGTTGCGCATCTCCCGGGCGCCGGTGCGGACGTTGGCGCGCGCCACCCGCCACATGCCCGGGAAGGTGACGATGTCGCGGACGTCGCGCCGGTCGAAGGAGAACTTCGGGTAGCCCTCGCGCGAGAGCCCCAGGACCGCGTTGGGGCCCACGTTGAGCCCGCCGTCGACGGTCGGTGTGAGGTGGACCCCGAGGAACGGCAGCTCGGGGTCGGGGATCGGGTAGACCAGGGTGTCGACGAGGTCCGCACGCTCGGGCCGGACGTCGTAGTACTCGCCGCGGAACGGCACCATGGCGAAGTCGACGTCGATGCCGGCCATCGCGGCCACCCGGTCGGCCTGGACGCCGGCACAGAAGACGACGTGGGAGCCGCGTACGTCCCCGCGGCTCGTGTTCAGCACGACCTCCTGCGCGGTCTCCCGGATCCCCAGGACGCGGGTGTCGCGCATCAGGGTGCTGCCGGCCTCCTCGACCAGCGTGGCCAGGCGGCGGTTGATCATGCCGTAGTCGGTGATGCCGGTGGCCGCCACGAAGAGCGCGCCGAGTCCGGTCACGTGCGGCTCACGCTCGCGGAGCTCCTCCCCGGAGAGCACCGTGGCCTCGATCCGGTTGACCGCGGCCCTCTCGGCCAGCGCCTGCATGGCGGCGAGCTCGCGCTGGTCCGTCGCGACCAGCAGCTTGCCGATGCGTCGCCACGGGATCCCGTGCTCCTCGGCGAACTGCTCGGTCGCGGCCGCGCCGGCGCGGCACAGGTCGGCCTTGAGGCTGCCGGGCGTGTAGTAGATCCCGGAGTGGATCACGCCACTGTTGTGACCGGTCTGGTGCCGGCCGAACTCGCCCTCCTTGTCGAGCAGCAGCACGCGCCGGCCGGGGTGGCGTCGGCTCAGGGTCCACGCGGTCGCGGCTCCCACGATGCCGCCGCCCACGACGACGTGGTCATAGGTGTTGGCCACTGGGTCCTCCACGGGGTCCTCCAAGATGCCGGCGCGAGATCGGGCGACAGCATAGGTACTGCGTGCCGAGGGTAGGGTGCTGCCCCGTGGAGAATCGGCGAGACGAGACCGAGGTGGCCGTCAGGCTCGCCCGCACGGAGAAGGCCCTGCGCCAGTCCGGCCGCGAGCTGAAGTGGTGGCAGATCGAGCTCGAGCACTGCAAGGAGGCCCTGCAGCGCGCGCGCCGCCAGCGGGCGCGGCTGCGCGAGCAGGTCGACGTCCTCTCCGACGTCCTCGCCACCGCCCTGTCGCAGGCCTACTGGGCCGAGCACGAGTCGCGCGGCTCCGGCGTGGCCCGCCTGGTCGGTCGGCGTTTCTCCGGCGATCCCGAGGCCGCGCTGGTGCGTGAGGTCGAGGCCAGCACCGCCTTCGACGGCGGGTGGTACCTGCGCACCCACCCCAAGGCGGCGCGCTCCGGACTGAGCCCCGCCCTGCACCTCGTGCGCCACGGCAACGCGAAGCGGCTCGACCCCGGGCCGTCCTTCAGCACCGCCGCCTACCTCGAGCGCCACCCCGAGGCGGCCGAGGCCGGCGTACCCGCGCTCCTCCACGCGATCCGCCACGGCCGGCTGGACGAGACGAGCGACGACGCGACCGCGTCCCCGGCCAGCGACCTGCACCTGTGACGGACATGTTGGACCTCACCGAGTTCACCTCGCGCTGGCGCGCCTTCGTGCCCCGATGGGTGGCCGCATCGCCCGAGGAGCGGACGCGCCTGGTCGAGGACGCGATGGCGCGCGGCCTGCCCGAGGCCGAACCCGCCGAGGCGCCCGACCGCGACGCCGTCCTGGCGGCCGAGGTGGCCGTGATCCGGGCGAGCGGGGAGTTCGACGAGTTCGGCTACATGTGGCACAACCCGGACCTGCGCTGGCACCTGTGCACCGGTCCCGAGCAGGCGATCCACTTCGCCGAGCGCGGTTGGCACGAGATGCGGCACCCCTCCCCCGGCTTCGACCTGTGGCACTACACCAACGCCCACCTCGACCCCGAGGACGACGAGGTCAACCCGGTCGTCCACTACGCGCTCGAGGGACGGCGCCACGGCCTCGACACCCTCCCGGAGGTGCGGCAGCAGCCCGCACCGACCGCGCCGTCGGGGTCCCCGCGGCGCGTCTGCCTGTTCGCCGCCTTCGACGTCGACGGCATCATCGACCCGACCGTGGTGTCCTACCTCGCCGACCTCAGCCGGTTCGCCGACGTCTACTACCTCGCCGACTGCGAGCTCGAGGACGGGGAGCTCGACAAGATCGCGCCCTACACCAAGGATGCGTGGGCCCTGCGCCACGGCCGCTACGACTTCGGCTCCTACTCCATGCTCGCCACCGACCTCGTCGGGTGGGACGTCATCGACACCTACGACGAGATGATGCTCGCCAACGACTCGGGCTGGCTCGTGCAGCCGCTCGACACCGTCTTCGCCAAGATGGACGCCACCGCGTGCGACTGGTGGGGGCTGCAGGCCACCTACGAGGACTTCGGAGTCAAGGAGTTCGAGGAGCTCGGCCGGCCGCTGGCCCTCGACGACGTCGAGGAGCAGATGCGCCAGCAGGACCTGTGGCGCTACTCCGACTTCATCCACGTCGGCTCCTACTTCCTCGTCTACCGTCGACGCGTGCTGCAGGACCCCGGGTTCCGCAGGCGCCTCGAGACCGTGGCCGAGCAGCGCGACAAGACCGCGATCATCCTCAAGTACGAGATCGGGTTCTCGCGCTACCTCATCCTCAGCGGCTACCACCTCGCGACCTTCATCGACGGGATCCTGCCGTACCACCCGGTCTACCGGGCGTCCGCCTTCGACCTCATGGCCAAGGGCTTCCCGCTCCTGAAGCGGCAGTTCCTCTACGAGAACCCCTTCTCCGCGCCCGACCTGCGGCTGTGGAAGGAGCGGGTGCTGGATCACGTCCCCGACGCCGACGTCGAGGCGATGGAGCGCAACCTGCGTCGCGTCTCCCCGGCCTGGAGCCTCCACCGCAGCTTCGCGATCCGCTCCCGACCCGACGGCACGGCGGTGCTTCCCGAGCCCCTCGGCCCGGAGACCTTCCCCGACGAGGACCGCTGGGTCCCGTCCTTCGACCACTGGTGGGGCTTCCCCGCCGACCCTCGCACCGGCCTGCTCAGCGGCGCCGTCCGTGCGGTCTTCGACGCGGTCAGGGACGACCCGTCGATCAAGAAGATCGTGCTCGAGGGATCCCGGCCGCTTGGCACGTCGGGGCCCAACGTGGTCCGCGTGGCCACCGAGAGCCCACCGGGGCAGATGCACAGCCTGCGGATGGGCACCATCTTCACCAGCGTGGGGCCACGCTCCGACGTCAACCACCCGCTCTCGCCGCGGCACCACCGCTTCGTCCAGCTCGGGCGCCCGGCCGGGCTCGTGCCGCCCGACGTCGGGCTCGGCGGCAGCGGCGACACGTGGGGGCTGCGCGACGCTCGGGCCCTCGAGCTCGACGACGCCCTGACGCGCGTCGTGGTCGTGGCCGGCGCCGAGGGTGCTGCGGCCGCCGCGGGGCTGCCGCGGCTGGACCCCGACGGAGCGTGGGAGCTCGGCTCGCCCCGGATCGACCTGCTGGTCGCCGACGAGGACCGGCTCGCCGCCGCCCACGTCGGCGAGCTCGGCCGGTTGCGCGCGCTCCTCGACGGCCGTCGCCTGGTCGTCGTCGAGCCGTGGGACCAGGCGATCGACCTCGCCCCGCTGGCCGACTGGGCGCAGGCACACCCCGAGGTCGCGGTCGGCGTACGCGGTGCCGGCCCGGGGTCAGGGTCGGGCTCGTCGCCCCTCCCCGCCCCGCTGCTGGACCTCGCCGACGAGAAGCTGATCTCCGACTCGCCGAAGACCCTCGAGCCCGTGCTCCCCGAGACGGCGTGGCGGCTCGCCGACGTCCTGGTGTCCGGGTCGGCGGCCGACCTCGCCGACTGGGCGGTGCTGGGGCGCGGAGCCGTCAGCCTCGTCGACGGCGTACCCCTGCCGGTCACCGCCGCTGCCGGGCTGCCGGACGCGCTGGACGCGGCGCTGGCCCCCGGTGCGCCGGCGGACTACCTGGCCTGGGGTCGTGCCCTGCACCGCGCGAGCGACGGCCACGCGGCCGAGAGGGTGGTGCTCGCGATCAAGCGCACCTACCAGCCGATCGACGCCTGGCTGGCGGACGAGGAACCGGTCACCGCGCCCGGGTGACCTCGAGCCGCTCCAGCTCGCGCAGCCGCACGCGGTGCACGAAGCGTCGGGCGGCCCCTCCGTCGAGCGGCACCTCGTCGTCCGCCCGACCCGCCTCGGCAGGCCAGCCTGTCGCGGCGAGGGACGACAGGTCCTCGAGCAGCGACTCCACGGGGTCTCCCGCACGGTGCACCAGCAACGGGTGACCGGCTGCCCGGGCGTCCGACCGGCCGGCCGGGGAGTCGGCCACGACCGCAGACGCGGCCCGCAGCACGACCGCCTCTGACACCACGCTGCGGTCGCTGAGACCGAGAGGCGCCAGCGGAGCGAGAAGCCGGGTCAGGCCGTGCGGCGCGTCCGGACGCGGCTCACGCACGCCCACCGCGACGCCGGCGTCCTGTGCCCAGTCGCGCAGGCGGGCCACGTCGTCCGGGGCGTACGCCGCGGGACCGGTGGCGGTGAAGAGCACGAGGGGTCGTCCGGCCAGCCGTGCGCGCAGGTCCACCTCGGCGCGGGCGAGGTCCGGCGGCAGCTCGGTGCCGGGGAGCAGGAGGTCGTGGCGGGGCAGGCCGATCAGCCAGGTCCCTCCGGCATCGAGACCGGCCTCGGCCGCGCGCCACGCGTCCGCCTCGCGGACCGACGACACCGCGACGGCGTCGATGCCCCCGAGACCCGGCAGCGCGGTGCCGGGAGCGAACGGCGCCCCCACGTGGACGATGCGGTGCCGCGCAGGGAGCACCGCGTGCGGCAGGGCCACCTCGAGCGGGTCGCCGAGGACCAGCACCCCGCAGCGCACCGCCGTCTCCTGGCCCTCGCGGGTGCCGATCGGCACGACCGTCACCCGGGCACCGGACACGTCGTCGAGCAGCGCCCGCGTCCGGGTCAGCACCACCGCGTGCAGGCTGGGGTCGTCACGCACGGCGTCGAGGACCGCGCGCACGCCGGGGTCGAGCCGCCCGGACGGCCCGGCGGCGAAGGCCCACCAGTGGCTGAATGACGGCGTCTCGCGGTCCATCCGGCGGAAGGGGTGGCCGGCGAGCGGTGAGGGCCGCACTGTGCGGCGCCCCGTCGCCGGGTCCTGGGTGACGTCGTAGGCGTCGTGCAGCCGGGTCGGGTCGCTCACCCGCGCGATGTTGGCCGCCATCTCCTCGGTGCGGGCCGTGGGTGCGACCTCCTCGAGTCGCTCGCGCCACTCCCCCACGCCGGGCGCGCGGCGCGGGTTCTCGCCGAGGAAGTTGCGCTTGGCGAGCGGGAAGCCGCGCTCGACGAGGTCGAAGACGTGGCGGGAGTAGAGGGGGTGGAAGGGCTGCAGCTCGGGGAGCCAGGTGTCGAAGTCGAAGCCCGCGTCGACGAGGTAGCGGCTCATCCCCACCTCGTACTTGTGCACCACCAGCGCCTTCGCCTCCTGCGGTACGACGGTGTCGAGCCGCCACCGGAAGCCCGGGTCCGCGACGACAGGTCGTCGGAACGCGAGGAAGTAGGAGCTGAGGTGCAGGTAGTGGACGTCGCTGAAGTGGCGCGGGCCGAGGAGGCGCTGCTTGGCCTCGGCCAGCGGGATCGGGGAGTCGTCGAGGAAGTAGTTCTCGTCGTGCTCCATGGAGGTCGCCTGAAGGCTCCACCAGTCGCCCGGCCGGGCGTCCATGTCCGCGAAGACCTCGTCGAGCGGGTGCACCAGGAAGCACGAGTCGTTGGCCAGCAGCAGCTCGTCGTAGGTGTCGACCACGTCCCAGCCGACGAGGTCGCGCGCCAGCATCGAGAAGGAGCCGAAGTCGTAGCCGCCGTGCGGGACGCTCCACGCGCCGCGCGTGACGTCGGCCAGCTTGTCCAGCTCGCCGGGCTCGAGCACGCCGTCGGCGAGGTAGTAGACGTCGGCGTGGCGCGCGAGCTCGCGCAGGTAGGTCACGACGTAGGCGTCGACGATCCCGTCGCTGTCGTAGGCGGCGTACAGGCAGATTCGGCGCAGCGGCCGGTCCGCGGTGTCCCCGAGCGTGTGGACGGGGCGTACGGGCGGGGGCGGGGGCACCGGCGCCCAGCCGAGGTGGCGGCCCACGAGGAGCCAGTGCAGCAGCGGGTCGACGTCCTCGGTCGTCGGGTCGAGGTGATCGACCCAGTAGGACCAGAGGTCGAAGCGGGGGCTGGGGTTCTGCAGCAGCCGCCAGCCGGTCTCGACGTGGTGGCGGTAGGGGTCGGTGCCACGCCGCAGCCGATGGCGTACGGCGTACTCGTCGGCGTCGAGGAACCCGCTGGCCGCGACCACGGCCCGCGCGGCGCGCAGGGAGGCCTGCTGCGGCGGCTCGGCGCCCCGGGAGGCGTCGGCCTCCGGCAGACCGTCGCGCAGGACCTCCTCGACGAGGGCCGCGGCGGCCTCCGGACCCTCGGCCGCCGCGCGGCGCCAGCGCCGCGTGAAGGCGGCCCAGCGCACGCCGAAGTCGTCAATCGTCGCCCGGGGCCCGGCCAGCCGCTCCGCGAGGGCGGGATGCGCGTCCGTCGTCACCGGCTGGCCGGCGGGTAGGCGTCGGCGCCGTCCGACTCGGGCGAGGACAGGAAGTGGACGAGCGGGTTGACGCGCTCGACCAGGACCTCCGGGTGGTCCATGACGTACTGGCCGATGTCGAAGGCCTCGCTGGGCGCGCGGAACGGGTGGAACCAGTGGCGCAGGAAGTGGACGCCGGGGTCCTCGCCGCGGCGGACCACGTCGAGGTGGCTGCGCAGGTAGTAGGCGGCGTCGAAGAGCGGCGACTGGCGGATCAGCTCGAGCTGACCTGCCTCTTCCGGGGTCACGGTCGTGGCGCCGCGGCGCCACCAGGAGCGCTCCCCCGCGCCCGCCACAGCCGTCTCGCCACGCAGCCGCTCCGCCAGCAGCGTCGAGAGCACCTCGGCCGCCTTGGCGGCGCGGTCGCGGGACTTGCGCAGGCGCGCCTCACGCTCGCCCCACCGCTCCTGGTCCGCGCGGGCCGCGGCCAGCTCGCGGCGCAGCAGGTCCACCTCGTCACGCAGGTCGTCGGGGTCTCTCACGCGCCGCACTCTAGCGACCCGGTGGTCCGGGCACGATGCCCGTGCGGCCCTCCCACGACCCGTGCTCCGAGCGCGCCCGGAAGCGGAACGTCGCGAACTCGTGGTGGAAGTCGCGCCGGTCGCGCTCGGCCATCGCGTCGACGTGCCGATGCGGGTCCGCCACGGTGGAGCGCCCGTGCACCATGTCCTCCATCTCCTGCACCGTGCGCCAGACCGAGAAGGTGGAGATGGTGTGCGGCGGGCGCAGGGCGGCAGCCGCGAGGGTGACGCCCGGGTGGTCGCGCACGAGCCGCTCGACGGGCTTGCCGCTGCGCAGGAAGCGCGGCACCTCCCCCAGCCGCATCCGGGCCAGCGTCACGGCCACGACGGGCTCGTCCTGCCGCCACGTTCCCGCGCGGACGGGCAGCCCCGGGAGGGCGGCGATGGTCGACCACCGACGCAGGTACTCGAGCCGCACGTGCCAACCGCCGGCCAGCTCACGCCCCAGGGGGTCGCGGGCCAGGAAGCGCTCGAGCGCGGCCTCGTCACGCCACTGCGCGAAGACCGCGAGCCGCCGGACCTGCAGCCGGTCCGGGGACACCGTGGGAGCACCGAGCCGCATCAGGGACAGGCACTCGGCGTGGTCGAGCCCGGGCGTCGCGGTGGCAGGCGGGCGGAGGAGCGCCCGCACGCCCACCCGGCGGGGCACCTCGGCGAGGTGGAAGGAGTGGATCACCGGACCCGCTCGAGCTTGTAGTGCAGGCGGACGGCCGACGCCGACCAGAGCCGCAGCTCGTGGTCGGTCCGCAGCACCCCGTCCGCGTCGACGTACACGTGGAAGGTCTCGTGCAGCGGGACTCGCGCGGCGTGGGCGCGACGGTCGCGGACGACGACGTACGCCCCGTCCTGGCCGAACCGGCCGGTCGGTGACTCCAGGAGGAGCCCGCCGTCGTCGGTCACCGTGGGACGGAGGAACACCTGGACGTTGCCCGACTCGAGCGGGAACGCGACGTGCACGCTCGGCCGGTCGGCGCCGGGCAGCGTGCGCGCCGAGTAGGCGCCGCTGAACACCGGCCTCCCGCTGCCGCGCAGGGTGCGGTTCCACGCAGCGGCGACCTGGTCGCCGTTCCGGTCGCGGATCGGGGTGACCCGGCTGTCCATGCCGCGGGCGACCTCGAGGGGGCGCATCGGCAGGGCGAGCTGCTCGACGCGTCGCCCCCAGAGCCGGGACACCAGCTCGCCCGCGGGCCAGAAGACGGGAGACCAGCCCGACCACACCTCCACGTGCCACGCCGCGGTGTGCTCGTAGAAGTCGCGGACCTCCGGGCGCAGCCGCTCGGACTCGAAGCCCGGGCCGTCGAGGAGCGCCATCGAGGCCAGCAGCCCGGCGCCCGGCTCGTCACCGCCGAGCACGCCTCCGTGGCGGGCTGCCTCGGCGGCGAGCCACTCCTCGCTCACGCGCGGCGACCGGCTGACGGGTGCGTCCAGCCACCGCTCGCGACCCGCGAGGTCGACCTGACGACCCGTGAGCTGCCAGAACTTCCGGGAACCGAGGTCCAGCACGTGGGGCACGAGCCGGATCATGCCAGTGTCAGACGACGCTGAGCGGCAACAGCTTCTGGCCTGTCGGGCCGACCTGGATCTCGGTGCCCATCTCGGGGCAGACGCCGCAGTCGTAGCACGGCGTCCAGCGGCAGTCCTCGATCTCGATGTCGGCGCCGGCGGCGGTCGCCAGGGCGTCCTCCCAGTCGCCCCAGAGCCAGTCCTTGTCGAGGCCGGAGTCGAGGTGCTCCCAGGGCAGCACCTCGTCGTAGTCGCGCTCGCGGGTGGTGTACCAGTCGACGTCGACGCCGGTGCCGGCCAGCGCCTTCTCGGCCGACGACATCCAGCGGTCGTAGGAGAAGTGCTCGCTCCAGCCGTCGAAGCGGCCGCCGTCGCGCCAGACCTCCTCGATGATCCGGCCGACGCGCCGGTCGCCGCGGGACAGCAGTCCCTCGACGATGCCGGGCTTGCCGTCGTGGTAGCGGAAGCCGATCGCGCGGGCGAACTTCTTGTCGTCGCGCACGACGTCGCGCAGCTTCTTCAGCCGGTCGTCGGTGGTCTCGTGGTCGAGCTGCGCGGCCCACTGGAACGGTGTGTGCGGCTTGGGGACGAACCCGCCGATCGACACCGTGCAGCGGATGTCGTTGCGGCCGGTGACCTCGCGACCCTTGGCGATCACGCGCCTGGCGAGGTCGGCGACCTGCAGCACGTCGTCGTCGGTCTCGGTGGGCAGGCCGACCATGAAGTAGAGCTTCACCTGGCGCCAGCCGTGGGAGTACGCCGCCGCGACGGTGCGGATCAGGTCGTCCTCGCTGACCATCTTGTTGATGACCTTGCGCATCCGCTCCGAGCCGCCCTCGGGCGCGAAGGTGAGCCCCGAGCGGCGGCCGTTGCGGGAGAACTCGTTGGCCAGGGTGATGTTGAAGGCGTCGACGCGCGTGCTGGGCAGCGACAGCGAGACGTTGGAGCCCTCGTAGCGGTCGGCCAGGCCCTTGGCGACCTCGCCGATCTCGGTGTGGTCGGCGCTCGAGAGAGACAGCAGGCCGACCTCCTCGAAGCCGGACTTGCGGATGCCGTTCTCGACCATGTCGCCGATGGTCTTGATGGACCGCTCGCGCACCGGGCGGGTGATCATCCCCGCCTGGCAGAAGCGGCAGCCACGGGTGCAGCCGCGGAAGATCTCGACGGAGAAGCGCTCGTGCACGGTCTCGGCGAGCGGCACCAGCGGGTTGGCCGGGTAGGGCCACTGGTCGAGGTCCATCAGCGTGTGCTTGCGCACCCGGAACGGGATGCCCGGCCGGTTGGGCACGACGGCCTCGATCGAGCCGTCGGCGGCGTAGGCCACGTCGTAGAACTGGGGGACGTAGATGTTGCCGGTGACCGCGAGCCGGCGCAGCAGCTCGTCGCGGCCGCCCGGTCGACCCTCGGTCTTCCACTCGCGCACCACCTCGGAGATCGCGAGCACGACCTCCTCGCCGTCCCCGAGGACCGCGGCGTCGACGAAGTCGGCGATCGGCTCGGGGTTGAACGCCGCGTGGCCGCCGGCGATGACGACGGGGTCGTCCTCGCCGCGGTCGACCGCGTGGAGCGGGATCCCGGCCAGGTCGAGGGCGTTGAGCATGTTGGTGTAGCCGAGCTCGGTGGAGAAGCTCAGGCCGAAGAGGTCGAACGCTCCGACCGGGCGGTGGCTGTCGACGGTGAACTGCGGGATGGGGCCCTGCTCGTCACCCTCGCGCATCACCCGCTCCATGTCGGGCCACACCGAGTAGGTGCGCTCGGCGACGATCCAGTCGCGCTCGTTGAGCACCTCGTAGAGGATCTGGACGCCCTGGTTGGGCAGGCCCACCTCGTAGGCGTCGGGGTACATCAGTGCCCACCGGACCGTGGGCCCGCCGGACTCGGACGTCGTGGCGCAGTCCCAGTCCTTGACGACCGAGTTGAGCTCGCCGCCGACGTACTGGATGGGCTTCTGCACCGATGGAAGCCTCGCCTCCAGGCGCGGGAAGACCGACGCGACCGACATGACAGCAACACCTCGAACGGGGATCGGGACCAGGGAAGGGCGGGCGCCGCTTGCGCGCCGGGCCTCAAGGTTACGTCCCAGAAGGTGGTGCGGCCTACTCAGCGCCGGATCGGACCGGCCGACCGGAGGTGGATGTTCTGGAGCAGGCCGAGCGCCAGCATCCCGGCGAACAGCGAGCTGCCGCCGTAGGACACGAACGGCAGCGGCACCCCGGTGACGGGCATGATGCCGAGGCACATGCCGATGTTCTGGAAGGCCTGGAAGCCCCACCAGCAGGCGATGCCGGCGGCTGCGACACGGCCGAACAGGTCGCCGGCCTGGGCGGAGATGGCCAGGGCGCGCCAGATCAGCACGGCCACGAGGAGGATCAGCACGCCCGCCCCCACGAGGCCGAGCTCCTCGCCGGCGACGGTGAAGATGAAGTCGGTGTGCTGCTCGGGCACGAAGCCGGAGCGGGTCTGCGAGCCGTCGAAGAGGCCCTGGCCGAAGAGCCCGCCGTTGCCGACGGCGATGCGCGCCTGCTCGGTGTTGTAGCCGGCGCCCCGGGGGTCGAGCCCGGGGTTCGTGAAGGCGAGGAAGCGGTCGACCTGGTAGGGCTTGAGCACCCCCATCGACACCGCGGCGACGGCGCCACCGACGGCCCCGAACGTCAGGCCCGCCAGCCACAGGCGGCCGGCACCGGCCACCGCGAGCACACCGAAGACCGTCGCGGAGAGCACGAGCATCGTGCCGAGGTCGGGCTGCAGCAGGATGAGCGCGGCGGGCACCCCGGCGATCGCGAGCATGGCGATCACCTCGACGCTGCGGACCCCGCGGCCCCACCGCCGTTCGGTGCGCTCGGCCACGACGAGCGCCATGCCGATGACCACGGCCAGCTTCGCGAACTCCGCGGGCTGGATGGACATGCCGCCGAGCTGGATCCACGAGCGCGACCCGTTGATCGTGCTGCCGGCCACGAGGACCATGACGAGCCCGCCGACGCTGGCGACGTAGGCCAGGGGCGCGAGGATGCGCACCCACCGGTGGTCGGTGGCGAGGACGGCGACCATCAGCACCAGGCCGATGGCGACGTTGACGAGCTGCTTGCGGAGGTAGGCGTTGGGGTCGCCGCCGGTGAGGTCGGCGCGGGTCGAGGTGGCCGACCAGACGAGCAGGGTGCCGAGCGTGACGAGCGCGAGGGCGGCCAGCATCAGCAGCCAGTCGAGGCCGGGGGCGCGCAGGCTGGACGCTGTGCGCAGGGGCCGGGACGACGGTCGGCTGGTGGGCCGGGTGCTGGGCCGGTTGGACAGGACGGTCATCGCACTCACTCCCCTGCCTTGTCGGGGACGGGCGGCATGATCGACCCGTCCTCGAGGAACTGCGGCAGCTTGGCGGGCGGCACGGTGCCGGGGATGGCCGCGCGCGCCGGGCGCACGGTCTCGCCGTCGATGCCGTAGAGCGCCTCCCAGATCGCACGGATGCCCTCACCCGTCGATCCGGAGCCGGTGCCGCCCTGGCTGATCATCATCACCACGACGTAGTCCTTGGAGTAGGACGCGACCCACCCGGTCGACTGCTTGCCGTAGACCTCGGCGGAACCGGTCTTGGCACGGATCGTGACGTCGTCGAGCGGGAAGCCGACGAGCTTCCAGGCCATCGTGCCGACCCGGGAGACGTTCTGCAGGGCGCTGTCGATGTAGTCGAGGTACTTCTTCGGCACGTCGACCTTGGCGACCTTGCGCGGCGCGATGCGACGCAGCACCTTGCCCTCGGGGCTGACGATCGCCTTGGCGACGGTCGGCGCCCAGAGGGTGCCGCCGTTGCTCAGCGCTGCGTAGCCCCGGGCGAGCTGGAGCGGGGTGACGATCGTGTCGCCCTGGCCGATGGAGAAGTTCACGGCGTCACCGGCGCGGTAGAGGTTGCCCTCGATGCAGAACTCGCGGGCGAACTTGTAGACGAAGTCGCTGGTGTCCTGGGTCTGCGGCTTGCCGCTGAGCTCGCAGTAGTAGTCCTTCTGCGACTCGTAGTAGGCCTGCTTCCAGTGGCGGTCGGCGATCCGTCCGGGCGCCTCACCCGGCAGGTCGATGCCGGTGCGGGAGCCGAAGCCGAACTCCTTGGCCTCCTCGACGAGCGGGTCCTTGGCGTCGATGTCGGCGGGATCGCTTCCGAACCGCTGCCAGAAGTTGTAGCCGACGCGGTAGAAGAAGGTGTTGCAGGAGACCTCGAGCGCCTTGGCGAAGCCGATGTTGCCGTAGGCGCCGGACTCGTAGTTCTTGAAGACGCGGTTGCCGACCTGGAAGCCCGAGGAGCACGGCAGCGTCGTGTCCATCGAGTAGCCGTTGGTCAGGGCGCCGGCGGTCATGAACGGCTTCCACGTCGAGCCCGGGGCGAACTGGCCCTGGGTGGCGCGCGACAGCAGCGGCGTGCCGGCCTTCTCCGAGTAGAGCCGGGTCAGCTGCTTCTCGCTGATGCCGCCGGTCCACACGTCGGGGTCGTACGTCGGCTGGCTGGCCATCGCGATCACCCGACCGGTCTTCGCGTCGAGGACGACGGCGGCCCCGGAGTCGGCGGCGTACCTGCGGCCCGTGACGGTGTCGAGCTGGGTGCGCTGGAAGGCGATCCGCTCGGCGAGCTGGCGCTCGACGACCGACTGCACCTTCGCGTCGATCGACGTGACGAGGGTGTCACCAGGGGTGCTCTCGACGAGCGAGTCGTCGCCCAGCACCCGGCCCATCGAGTCCACCGCGACGCGGCGGTAGCCGGGCAGGCCGCGCAGCCACTCGTCGTACTGCTTCTCCACGCCGGCCCGGCCGACGACCGAGGCACCGTTGAGCGAGCGGTCGTCGCGCTCGGCGGCGAGGTCGTACTCGTCCTCGGTGACCGGGCTGAGGTAGCCCAGCACGTGGGCGAGGTTGATGCCGAAGGGCCGCGGGTAGGAGCGGACGTTCTGCTGCTCGGCGAGCACGCCGGGGTAGTCCTCGGGCTGCTCGAGCACCTGCAGGGCGACGCTCTTGGGCACGTCGGTGGCGACCGGCACGGGCTGGTAGGGCGAGCCGTTCCAGCAGACGTCACGGACGCTGCCGGCGTCGCCGCAGGTCACGAGGCGGGCCTCGACGTCCGCCGGCTCGGCGTCGACGACGACCGCGACGCGCCGGACCAGCTCGGTGCGCTGGCCCTCCTCCAGCTTGGCGAGGAGCGTGCGGTCCATCGAGATGACCCACGACGTGCGGTTGGCCACGAGCGGGCGGCCCTGGCTGTCCACGATCAGGCCGCGCTGGGGCTGGACGACGATGTCGCGCACCGACTGGTCGGCGGCCTGCGCCTGGTAGGACTCCCCGCCGATGACCTGGAGGTAGTAGAGCCGGACGAACAGGGTCGCGAACAGCGAGAACACCAGGGCCTGCACGACCACCAGGCGCAGACGGCTCTTGTCGCTCCTGGCGGTGCTCCCTCCCCTCACGACGCGGCCCACTGCGGGCTGGATCGTGCGAAGAGCTTCATCAGCGGCGGGAGCACGAACGGGGTCAGCAGCACGTCCCACACGACGGCGACCAGGACGACCTCGAGGAGGCCGGCGACCGACATGTCGGGGTCCTGGAGCAGCACGCCGGTGAGGGCGAACAGCGACGTGGCCACGAACGACGCGGCCGCGACGGTGCCGACGACGGCGAGAGCGGTGGGCTTCTGGTCCTGGCGCACGCGGGCGGCGAGGAACGCTGCGATCGTCAGGGCGAGCGCCCAGCGGCCGGCGACGTGGTCGGCCGGCGGTGCGAGGTCGAGGGTGAGACCGGCGGCGAAGCCCAGCACGAGCGCGAACGGCGCCTCGACGGTCAGCGCGGCCGCGACCACGACCAGCAGGCAGAGGTTGGGCACGATGCCGTGCCAGGCGACGTGCGGGAAGAGCGTGACCTGCACGACCAGCGCGACGACGACGGCCGCGAGGGCCATCAGCAGCCGGAGCCCCTTCATCGCAGGCTCCCGTCCGCCTCGATCACGGCGCGGTCGCTGCTGGAGCCACTCGGGACCATCACGCCGACGACGTCGAGGGCGGAGAAGTCCACGAAGGGCTTGACGACCGCACGCTGGGAGGCCTCGCGCAGCGAGCTGTAGACCTCGGTGATGGTGCCGATCGGGACGCCCGGTGCGTAGGGCCCGGTCGCGCTGCCCCACGTCACGACGGTGTCGTCGCGGGCCGGCACCGAGGCGTCGTCGACCAGGCGGAGGTCGAGCCCCGACTTCTGGTCGAGCGACCCGCTGCCGGTGACGAAGCCGATCTCCATGCTCGAGCCGACCCGGCCGCCCACGGTCGAGTCGGGGTCGATGACGAGCAGCACGGTGGCCGTGCTGCGGGTGACGCGAAGCACCCGGCCGACGAGGCCGTCGTTGTTGACCACCGTCATGTCCGGGCCGACCCCGGCCTCGGAGCCGGCGTCGATGGTGACGGTGAAGCTCTGCGACTGGCGCGAGCCGAGCGCGACCACGCGGGCCGGGACGAGGGCCGATCCCAGGTCCTCCGCGGCCGTGGTGAGTCCGTCGTACTGCTCGAGGCGGTTGCGGTCGAAGCCGGCGAGCTCCACCTGACCCTTGAGCTCGGCGTTGCTGGCCTCGAGGTCGCGGACCTGGTCGGCGAGGTCGCCCTTGCTGCGGAACCAGGTGGGCACGGCGGTGAAGGGGCGCACGGCCGCGGCGACGCCGGCCTCGGCGGGCCCGAAGGCCTCACCGACCGCGCGCCGCGCCGGCTCGAGCGGCGAGCTGCCGCCACCGGACACGTCCAGCGTGATCAGCGTGACGCTCGCCAGGACCAGCGCCACGAGCAACGAGCGTGGCGGACGGTTGCGCGACTCCAGCTTGTCGAGGCCGGTCCAGCGTCGCTCCCGACCCTCGTGCCCCCCGAAGGCCCCCATCAGAAGCGCCTCGGGTCGGAGACGAGGACCTGCTGGAGCGCCTCGAACTCCTCCACGCACTTGCCGGCGCCGTAGGCCACCGACGACAGCGGGTCCTCCGCGAGGTGGACGGGCATGCCGGTCTCGTGCCGCAGCCGCTCGTCGAGGCCGCGCAGCATCGCGCCGCCGCCGGTGAGGACGATGCCGCGGTCCATGATGTCGCCGGCCAGCTCGGGCGGCGTCTGGTCGAGGGTGCTGCGGACGGCGTCGATGATGTTGTGCAGCGGCTCCTCGAGCGCCTGGCGCAGCTCGGAGCTGGAGACGACGACGGTGCGGGGCAGGCCGGAGACCATGTCGCGACCGCGGATCTCGGCGTCGGGCTCGCTGGGCAGCGGGAAGGCCGAGCCGAGGGTCATCTTCATCTCCTCGGCGGTGCGCTCCCCCAGCATCAGGGAGTACTCCTTCTTCATCCACGCGATGATCGCCTGGTCGAGGTCGTCGCCCGCGGTGCGCACCGACAGGCTGGTGACGATCCCGCCGAGGCTGATGACGGCGACCTCGGTGGTGCCGCCGCCGACGTCGACGACCATGTTGCCGGTGGCCTCGTGGACCGGCAGCCCGGCGCCGATCGCGGCCGCCATCGGCTCCTCGACGATGTAGACCCGGCGCGCGCCGGCCTGGTAGCCGGCCTCCTTGACCGCGCGCTGCTCGACCGCGGTGATGCCGCTCGGGACGCAGATGACCATGCGGGGCTTGGCGAAGTAGCGCCGGCGGTGCACCTGGTGGATGAAGTAGCGCAGCATCTGCTCGGTCGCCTCGAAGTCGGCGATCACGCCGTCCTTGAGCGGCCGGATGGCGGCGATGTTGTCGGGGGTGCGGCCGATCATCCGCTTGGCCTCGTGGCCGACCGCGAGCACCTCACCGGTGGTGGTGTTCATCGCGACGACGGACGGCTCGTCGAGCACGACGCCCCGGCCGCGGACATAGACCAGCGTGTTGGCGGTGCCGAGGTCGACGGCCATGTCTCGGCCGATGAAGCTGTTTGCCATGCCGCTGCTGCCCTCGCAGATCGGGTCGTACCGGGAAGTGGAGTCAGCGAGGCTGCCGACCCACGCTCAGGTTAAGGAGCGGGACAGCGTCTTCCCGGGAGGACACGCGCGAGGCGTGTGGCCCGTGTGACTGGCGTTGCGAGCGATCTCGCGCTCAGCGACCCAGCTCAGGGAACCAGATGCCGATCTCGCGGGCGGCCGACTCCTCGGAGTCCGAGCCGTGGACCAGGTTCTGCTGGACCGCGAGGCCCCAGTCGCGGCCGAGGTCCCCGCGGATGGTGCCGGGGGCGGCGACGGTCGGGTCGGTGGCGCCGGCGAGGGAGCGGAAGCCCTCGATGCAGCGCTGGCCCTCGATCACGACGGCGAGCACGGGGCCCGACAGCATGAACTCCACGAGCGGGCCGTAGAACGGCTTGCCCTCGTGCTCGGCGTAGTGCTCGGCGAGGATCTCGGGGGTCGCGGTGCGCAGCTCGACGGCCGCGAGCGTGTAGCCCTTGGCCTCGATCCGGCGCAGGACCTCGCCCGAGAGGCCGCGGCGCACGCCGTCGGGCTTGACGAGGACGAGGGAACGCTGGACGTCGGTCATGCGGGGCAGCCTAGCGAGCGGGCGCCCGCATCCAGCGGTCGACGCCGTCGCGAGCGACATCAGGCGGGTGTGATGGCAAGGCGGAGGGCCGAAGGCGGGCCGCCAGGCCCGTCGAGTGCTCGACAACGCAGCCAGCGTGCCCGCATGGTGGCGTGCAGCAGGCGAGAGACCGCTGGATGCGGGCTAGTCCTGCTCCGAGCGGTACGCCGCCCAGGCGGCGGCACGCTCGCGCTCGATCTTGCGACCGAGCAGGTCCGCGCCCGTCCAGAGTGCGGCGAAGACGAGGCCGAGGCCGAACATCACGGGGACGACGAAGCCCAGACCGATGGCGGCGACCTGCACGAGGTAGCCCGCGACGTAGGCCCACTCGGCCCGCAGCATGCCGGCCAGCAGCAGGCACACGACCGCGAGCCCGAGGCCGACGGCCACCGCGGTGCCAGCCGGGACGTCGGCGATGGTGATCATCACCGGCGTGGTCAGGCCGAGGGTGATCGCCTCGAGGCTCAGCACGGCGGCAGCCATGCCACGTCGCGGCGAGCGCTCGGTGTTGGTCGGCACCTGGTCGTCGGCGGGGCCCGGGGCCTGGTCGCTCATCGGCGACCCTTCAGCAGGGAGCGGGCCTCGCCCACGGTGACCACCGAGCCGGTGACGAGCACCGCACCGGCGCCGATCGAGACGGTGATGGCCTCTCCCGCCTCGGCCAGCGTCGCGGCCCGGTCGATCGCGTCGGCCAGGTCGGGCACGACGCTGACGCGGTCCTCACCGAAGACCTCCACGGCGGCGCGGCCGAGCGCGGCGGCCGACATGGATCGCGGGGTGGAGTTCTGGGTGCACACGAGGTGCTCGAGGTACGGCTCGAAGGCGGCGAGCAGGCCTTCGTGGTCCTTGTCCTCCATCACGCCCATCACCCCGACCAGCGGGCTGAACGAGAAAGAGTCCTCCAACGCCGCCGCCGCGGCCTCGGCCCCGTGCGGGTTGTGCGCGGCGTCGAGCAGGATCGTGGGGCTGCGCCGGATGATCTCCAGGCGCCCGGGTGAGGTGACTTCGGCGAACGCCGCGCGCACCACCTCGTCGTCGAGCACGCCGGTCCCGGCGAACGCCTCGACCGCGGCGAGCGCCACGGCGGCGTTCTGGGCCTGGTGGGCGCCGTAGAGCGGCAGGAACACGTCGTCGTACCTCGCGCGCAGGCCCTCCAGCGAGATGACCTGGCCACCCACGGCGGGGGTGCGTGCGACCACGCCGAACTCCATGCCCTCCCGGGTGATGGTCGCGCCGACCTCGGCGGCGCGCTCGAGGAGCACCGCGGCGACCTCGGGCGTCTGCTCGGCCAGCACGACGACGGAGCCCGGCTTGATGATCCCGGCCTTCTCGGCCGCGATGGTCACGGCGTCGTCACCGAGGTACCTGGCGTGGTCGACGGCGATCGGCAGCACCACGGCGACGTCGGCGTCGATGACGTTGGTGGCGTCCCAGCTGCCGCCCATCCCGACCTCGACCACGGCGACGTCGACCGGGGCGTCGGCGAAGGCGGCGTAGGCCATCCCGACGATCGTCTCGAAGAAGCTGAGGGGGTGGTCCTGCTCGGCGTCGACGAGGTGGGTGTAGGGGGCGACGTCGTTGAAGGCGCGGACGAACGCCTCGTCGTCCAGGGGCTCGCCGTCGATGCTGATCCGCTCGCTCATCCGCTCGAGGTGCGGGGACGTGAAGCGCCCGGTGCGCAGGTCGAGCGCGCGCAGCAGCGTCTCGATCATCCGGCTGGTGCTGGTCTTGCCGTTGGTGCCGGTGAGGTGGATCGAGCGGAAGGAGTGCTGGGGCTCGCCGAGCAGCTCGGTGAACGCCACGATCCGGTCGAGGCTGGGCTCGAGCTTGGTCTCGGGCCAGCGGGACAGCAGGGCGTCCTCGACCTCGTCGAAGGTCTGGGCCAGGCGCGGGGCATCAGGGGCATCAGTCATGGCGCCCCGAGTCTATTGACCCGGTCAGCAGGTGACGACCCGCCGCCACGGCTTCACGACCTCGAGCGACTTGCCGTCGACCGGTCGCGCGCGGAACTGGTCGAGCGCATCGGCCCAGCGCGGGTCCGACGTCCCGGTGACGTACATCGACGAGCCCTGGTCGGCGAGGACGAGGCCGTACTTCTTCATCGCCACGACGATCGTGCGGGCGACGCCGGTGTAGCGCCTGGCCGGGAACGACGGCGCGAGCCGGAAGCGGAGGCCGTACGCCGGCAGGTCGCGCGCCGTGTTGCCGCTCGGACCGCAGTGGCGGGCCGGCCACGTGTACGCGGAGCGGGCGGACGGGAGCGTGAAGCGCAGGGCGTGGGTGATCCGCCCGGACGCCGCCTCCTCGTAGGACAGCAGCCCGGGGAGGATCGGCAGGCCGGCGGCGTCGGCCGAGGTCCAGCCGGCCGGACGCAGCTGGTTGGACGACAGGTCCCAGCGGGCGGCCGACGCGGCCCGCCAGGCGACGACCGCGCCCGAGGCGTCGCGCACCCGCTCGGCGGCGTACAGCTCGACGAGGTCGCAGGTGTCGCGGCGGACCGTGATCACGTGCCGGTCACCCTCGTCCGGGTCGGGGTCGCCGGCGCTGCCGCCCTCGATCGCCGCCCCGGCCGGCACGAAGACCGGACCGCGGTCGCTCTCGTCGCGGTAGTCCTCGCCGTCGGTGCCGAACTGCAGCGGCAACAGCGGCTGGTCCTCGTCGACGACGTTGACCGGGATGCCGTAGTAGGCCTCGGTGGTGCCGAGGTCGAGGTGCAGGTCGTGGCCCGCCGCCTGCTTGCGGACGATCGCCGACGACGACCTCCACACCGGCCGCCGGTCGATGCGCCTGTTCCACGGGTTGTCGGCGGGGAAGAGCTCGCAGCCGCCGACGGCGTGGACGCGTGCGGAGCGATCCGGTGACTGCGCCGCGGGCGCCGGGCCGGCCAGCACCGGCGAGGAGGCGGTGGCGACGACGACCAGGGACAGGGTGAGGGCCAGGCTCCGCCGCATCCGCCGAGACTAGGGCGTCCCGGGGACGGTGACGAGGTGCTCGGCCATGTCGACCGTCGGCTCGTAGCCCAGCCCCGCGTAGATCTTGTTGGAGGTGGGGTTCGCCCGGTCGGTGAACAGGCACATGCGGTGGCCCGCCTCGAGGCCGCGACGCGTGAGCTCCCCGACGACGTACGACGCGATGCCTCGGCCGCGGAACTCCTTGGGCGTGTAGACCGGACCGATCCGGCCGACGCCGTAGGCCGGCAGCCCGGAGCCGGTCAGGTGGGCGACCGTGCCGTCGGGGAGCTCCCACAGCCACTCGACGCCCTCGCGGATGCGCACCAGCACGCTGTCGATCGTGTTGTGCTCGCCCGACGCCGGGTCCGGCTCGCGGCCGGCCTGCTCGTCGGCCTCGGCGTGGAACGCCTCGAACCACGCGAGCACGAGCCCGGCGTCGTCCTCCGTCGCCTTCCGCAGCCGGCCCTCGGGGGCGCGCGGCACCTCGACGGACGTGGCCTCCCACAGGCGGGTCGCCTTGTCGGCGACGACCTCTCCCCCGACCAGCTCGGCCGTCGACCGGGCCAGCACGGCGGCGCCCGGGAGGGCACCGTTGGCGCCGCCCAGGACCTCCCCGCGCTCGTGGAGGGCAGCGGCGAGCGCACGTGCGGCGGGATCGGGCAGTGGCATCGAGAACGACGGGTGGGGCTTGAACGGAGCGGTCCTCATCACCGCGCTCACGACCTCGCCGGCCCGGTCCCGGACCACGACCCACCACCGCTCGAAGGGCGCGCCGACCTCGGCCCACGAGTCCCGGCCGTCCGCGAGCTCGCGGGCGGTCCGCTGGCTCACGCTCGCGATGACGCTGCCCAGCACGGGGTCGGCCGCCAGCAGCTCGCCCGCCGCGTCGAGGAAGGGCTGCGGGGTGTCGAAGAACTCCAGCGTGAGGTCGTCGTCCATGGCCGCACGCTAGGCCCACCGCACGCTGGGTCGATACTCGTTTTCGCAGGCCGGAGGCCCGTCAATAGACTCGGAGCATGACTGAGAACCCCAGCACCCAGGCCCCGGAGGCCGGCCCGACGACACCGAGCACCGACACGCGTGCCGTCGTCGTACCGGAGCGACCGGCCCTGGAGGGCCTGGAGGAGAAGTGGTCCCGGGCGTGGGCCGACAACGACACCTACGCCTTCGACCGCACCCAGCCGCGGGAGAACGTCTACTCCATCGACACGCCCCCGCCGACCGTCAGCGGCTCGCTGCACGTCGGCCACGTCTACTCCTACAGCCACCCCGACCTCATCGCGCGCTACCAGCGCATGCAGGGCAAGGCCGTCTTCTACCCGATCGGCTGGGACGACAACGGCCTGCCGACCGAGCGCCGCGTGCAGAACTACTTCGGCGTCCGCTGCGACCCGACCCTGCCCTACGAGGCCGACTTCACCCCGCCGGAGAAGCCGGACCCCAAGCGACAGGTCGCCATCAGCCGGCCCAACTTCATCGAGCTGTGCGAGCAGCTCGTCATCGAGGACGAGAAGGCCTTCGAGGCGCTGTGGCGCCAGCTCGGCCTGTCGGTCCAGTGGAACCCGACCTACACGACCATCGGTGACCATTCGCGCACCGTCAGCCAGCGGGCGTTCCTGCGCAACTTCGCCCGCGGCGAGGCCTACCTCTCCGAGGCGCCGACGCTGTGGGACGTCACGTTCCAGACCGCCGTCGCGCAGGCCGAGCTCGAGGCGCGCGACTACCCGGGTGCCTACCACCGCGTGGCCTTCCACAAGCCGGACGGCACCCCGATCCACATCGAGACCACGCGTCCCGAGCTGATCCCGAGCGTGGTCGCGCTGATCGCCCACCCCGACGACGAGCGCTACCAGGACGTCTTCGGCACGACGGTCACGTCGCCGGTCTTCGGGGTCGAGATCCCGGTCCTCGCCCACCACGCCGCCGAGCCCGACAAGGGCGCGGGCATCGCGATGTGCTGCACCTTCGGTGACCTCACCGACGTGATGTGGTGGCGCGAGCTGAGCCTCCCGGTCCACACGGTCGTCGGCCGCGACGGGCGCCTGGTCCGCGAGACGCCCGAGTGGCTCGCCGCCGAGCCCGCCGCGACGGCGTACGCCGAGATGGCCGGCAAGACGACCTTCAGCGCCCGCGAGGCGATGGTCGCGATGCTCCGCGAGTCGGGCGACCTCGACGGCGAGCCCAAGGCGACCCAGCGCATGGCGAACTTCTACGAGAAGGGCGACAAGCCGCTCGAGATCGTCGCCACCCGCCAGTGGTACATCAAGAACGGCGGCAAGGACGCAGCGCTCCGCAAGGAGATGCTGGTCCGCGGCGAGGAGATCACCTGGATCCCCACCCACATGAAGCACCGCTACGACAACTGGGTCGGCGGACTCAACGGCGACTGGCTGATCTCGCGCCAGCGGTTCTTCGGCATCCCGTTCCCGGTCTGGTACCCCCTCGACGCCGACGGCGAGCCCGACCACGACCACCCGCTGATGCCGAGCGAGGACCAGCTGCCCGTCGACCCGTCGACGCAGGCGCCCGGCGGCTACACCGAGGACCAGCGGGGCAAGCCCGGCGGCTTCGTCGGCGACCCCGACGTGATGGACACGTGGGCGACGTCCTCGCTGACGCCGCAGATCGCGGGCATGTGGGAGGTCGACGACGACCTGTTCTCCCGGGTCTTCCCCTACGACCTCGCCACCCAGGCGCACGACATCATCCGCACCTGGCTGTTCTCGCGCGTGGTCCGTGCCGACTTCGAGAACGGCGTCGTCCCGTGGTCGCACGCGATGATCTCCGGCTTCATCGTCGACCCCGACCGCAAGAAGATGTCGAAGTCCAAGGGCAACGTCGTCGTCCCGACCGACATCCTCGACAAGTACGGCGCCGACGCCGTCCGCTGGCGCGCCGCCATCGGCCGTCCCGGCATGGACTCCCCCTTCGACGAGTCGCAGATGAAGGTCGGCCGACGCCTGGCGATGAAGGTCCTCAACGCCTCGAAGTTCGTCCTCGGCAACGTCGGCGCCGTCGAGCTCAGCCCGGCCGTCGTCAGCGCCCCGGTCGACTGCGCCCTGCTGGGCCGGCTCGAGGTCGTCGTCCGCCGGGCGACCGAGGCTTTCGACGCCTACGACTACACGACCGCGCTCGAGGTCACCGAGAAGTTCTTCTGGGAGTTCTGCGACGACTACCTCGAGCTGGTCAAGGAGCGCGCGTACGACGCCGAGGGCGGCGCCGGCACCGACTCCGCGCGCGCCACCCTGGCCATCGCGCTGCACGTCCAGCTCCGGCTGCTCGCACCGTTCCTGCCCTACGCCACCGAGGAGGTCTGGTCGTGGTGGCAGGACGGCTCCATCCACCACGCCTCGTGGCCCACCGCCGCCGACCTCGGCTCGGCTGCTGCCTCGCAGCCCCTGGTCCTCGACGCGGTGGCCGCTGCGCTGACCGGCATCCGCGGCGCCAAGTCGCAGGCCAAGGCCAAGATGCGCGCTCCGCTGTCCCGCGTCGAGATCACCGGCCCGGCCTCCCTGGTGGAAGCCGCCCAGCAGGCGCAGGACGACCTGCGGGCCGTCGGCACCATCGTCGGGGACCTGGACTTCGTCACCGACGAGTCCGCCACCGAGCTGCGGGTGACCGCCGCGGAGCTCGCGCCCACCGAGGACTGAGAAGAAGCCGATCCCCCTCGCGCGCCGTCAGCGGTGCGTGAGGGGGATTCGTGCGTCCGGGCGAGAACCGGGGCGTCAGCCCTTGCCGTTGCCGTTCCCGTGGCCGTTGCCGTTGCCGCTGTTGCCGGGGGCATCGCCCGCGTGCGTGGCGGCTTGGGCGGCTGCGCGCTCGGCCTCACGCTGCGCCTTGGCAGCGTCACGTTCGGCCTGCTGCTGCGCCTTCACGGCGTCCTTCGCGGCGTCCTTCGCCGCGTCGCGCTGGGCCTTGGCTGCGTCGCGCTCGGCGTCGCGCTGGGCCTTGGCAGCGTCGCGCTCGGCATCGCGCTGGGCCTTGGCAGCGTCGCGCTCGGCCTCCCGCTGGACCTTGGCAGCGTCACGCTCGGCATCGCGCTGCGCCTTGGCAGCGTCACGCTCGGCGTCCCGCTGCGCCTTCACCGCGTCGCGCTCTGCCTTGGCTGCGTCGCGCTCGGCCTCGCGCTGGGCCTTGGCTGCCTCACGCTCGGCCGCGCGCTGGGCCTTCGCCGCGTCGCGCTCGGCGTCGCGGTCGATCGTCGTGGTGCTGCTGTCGTCCGTGGAGCCGGGGTCGGTGCCCTGGTCGTCGGTGGACTGGTCGTCGGCGTCGTCGGAAGCGTCCTGGGAGCCGCTCGCGGAGTCGTCCGTGGCGGACGACCCGGAACCGCCGGAGGCCTCGGCCCCCTTCGTGGCGGCCTTCTCCGCGGAGGCTGCAGCGACGACGGCGGCGAGCGGCTGGGCGCTCAGCTCGGCGGGGATCGCGGCGGGGACGGCGGCGGGGACGTCCTTCCGCGCCGGGCCGGCGGGGCGCTCGGACGGGGTGCGCTCGACCGGCGCGGAGATGGGCCGGCCGGGGTGGACGAGGTCGGTGAGCCCGAAGCCGCGGCCGACCGACACGAACATGAGGACGGCGCACAGCACTGCCACGAGAGCGAAACCGACGAGCGGCCGCTTCTGGTCAACCCCCACGGGGTCCCCTTCCCACATGCTGACGAGACGCCAGTCTCTCCGGGTCATGACGCATGTCCAGCGTCGATGGCCCGGAATAGTCCGAAATGACTAGACCGTCATGGTCATGTCGGACCAGGGGTCAGGCGGACTTCTTCTTCCGGCCCTCGGCCTCACGCGGGATGAGGGTCGGGGCGACGTCGTCCTCGACGACCTCCCGGGTGACGATCACCTTGGCGACGTCGCCCCGCGACGGGACGTCGTACATCACGTAGAGGAGGACCTCCTCGATGATCGCGCGCAGGCCGCGGGCGCCGGTGCCGCGCTCGAGGGCCGCCTCGGCGATCGAGTCGATGGCGTCGTCGGTGAACTCGAGCTCGACACCGTCGAGGTCGAAGAGCTTCTGGTACTGCTTGACGAGCGCGTTGCGCGGCTCGGTGAGGATCTGGACGAGCGCCTCGCGGTCGAGCTTGTTCACGCTGGCGATCAGCGGCAGGCGACCGATGAACTCGGGGATCAGGCCGAACTTGGTGAGGTCCTCCGGACGCACCTGTGCGAGCAGGTCGTCGGACTCGCGCTCGGCGGCACCGCGCACCTCGGCGGTGAAGCCCAGCGACTTCTTGCCAACCCGCTGCTCGATGATCTGCTCGAGCCCGGCGAAGGCACCACCCACGATGAAGAGGATGTTGGTGGTGTCGATCTGGATGAACTCCTGGTGCGGGTGCTTGCGACCGCCCTGCGGGGGCACCGACGCGGTCGTGCCCTCCAGCATCTTGAGCAGGGCCTGCTGGACGCCCTCACCGGAGACGTCGCGCGTGATCGAGGGGTTCTCCGACTTGCGGGCCACCTTGTCGATCTCGTCGATGTAGATGATGCCCGTCTCGGCCTTCTTGACGTCGTAGTCGGCGGCCTGGATGAGCTTGAGGAGGATGTTCTCGACGTCCTCGCCGACGTAGCCGGCCTCGGTCAGCGCCGTGGCGTCCGCGATCGCGAAGGGGACGTTGAGCATCCGCGCCAGGGTCTGCGCGAGGTAGGTCTTGCCACAACCGGTCGGCCCGATCACCAGGATGTTGGACTTCGCGACCTCGACCACGTCGTCCTTCGCCTTGCCGCTGACGGGCTGGAGGCCGGCCTGGACGCGCTTGTAGTGGTTGTAGACCGCGACGGCGAGGGACTTCTTGGCGTGCTCCTGGCCGATCACGTAGGAGTTGAGGAACTCGAAGATCTCGCGGGGCTTGGGCAGCTCCTCGAGGCTGACCTCGGCACCCTCGGCCAGCTCCTCCTCGATGATCTCGTTGCACAGCTCGATGCACTCATCGCAGATGTAGACGTTGGGGCCAGCGATGAGCTTCTTGACCTGCTTCTGGCTCTTTCCGCAGAAATTGCACTTGAGCAGGTCGCCACCGTCACCGATACGTGCCACGAGTCGTGTCCTCCAGTCTCGCCGGGAAAAGGCCCCGGCACTCCACACCTTGCGCTGCGCTGCCTTGCAGTGGGCCGTACGACGGTACCCCGCGCCGGCCCCCGACGGGGGCCGGACACGAGATGTCGTCGGCCATCATTTCGAGCCTCGGCGCACCCTCAGACGAGGGCCGGGGCGCCCTTGCGGGACTCGATGACCGCGTCGATCAGGCCGTACTCGACGGCCTGCTCGGCGGTCAGGATCTTGTCGCGCTCGATGTCGCGGCTGACCTGGTCGATGTCCTTGCCGCTGGAGTCGGCGATCATCTTCTCCAGGAGCTCGCGCATGCGGAGGATCTCGTTGGCCTGGATCTCGATGTCGGAGGTCTGGCCGAAGGTGCCCTCGGTGTAGGGCTGGTGGATCAGGATGCGGCTGTTGGGCAGCGCCATCCGCTTGCCCTTGGCACCGGCGCCCAGCAGGATCGCCGCCGCCGAGGCCGCCTGCCCCAGGCACACCGTCTGCACGTCGGGCTTGATGAAGCGCATCGTGTCGTAGATCGCGGTGAGCGCGGTGAACGAGCCACCGGGGCTGTTGATGTAGATGCTGATGTCGGTGTCGGGGTTCATCGTCTCCAGGCACATCAGCTGGGCGATGACCGCGTTGGCCACGTCGTCGCTGATCGGCGTGCCGAGGTAGATGATGCGCTCCTCGAACAGCTTGGCGTAGGGATCGATGCGGCGGAAACCGTAGGAGGTCCGCTCTTCCCACTGCGGGATGTAGTAGTTCATGTGTCAGTCCTTGGTCCGGGCCGGGCGGCCCTCGTCGGCGGCTTCGCGGGCGTTGGTGACGACCTGGTCGACGAGTCCGTACTCGACGGCCTGGTCGGCGGTGAACCACCGGTCACGGTCGGCATCGGCGACGACCTGCTCGACGGTCTGGCCGGTGTGCTCGGCGATCAGGTCGAGCAGCACCTTCTTGATGTGCAACGACTGCTGGGCCTGGATCTTGATGTCGGAGGCCGAGCCACCCATGCCCGAGGAGGGCTGGTGCATCATGATGCGGGCGTGGGGCAGGGCGTAGCGCTTGCCCTTGGTGCCGGCACAGAGCAGGAACTGGCCCATCGAGGCCGCCAGGCCCATGCCCACCGTCGCCACGTCGTTGGGGATGTAGTTCATCGTGTCGTAGATCGCCATGCCGGCGTCGACCGAGCCGCCGGGGCTGTTGATGTGGAGGAAGATGTCGGCCTCCGGGTCCTCCGCGGAGAGCAGGAGGAGCTGCGCGCAGATCGCGTTGGCGTTCTGGTCGCGCACCTCCGAGCCGAGGAAGACGATGCGCTCACGGAGGAGTCGCTGGTAGATGTGGTCGTCGAGGCCATACATCCCACCGGCGCCGTTCATCTCGGGCGAGAGGGCTGGGCTGGAGTTCTGGTTCACGCTGGCGACACTAGCCGGAAGGACGGACACTTCCACGCGCTGACCCACCCTGTTCGCCCAGAGCGGATTCGGGCCCGGCACGCTCAGTCGAGCGCGACCTCCTCCAGCACCTCGCGGAACACCCGCCACCGCTCCGGACCCACCTGCGCGGCCCACGCCTCGTCGCAGGCGGCGAGCACCGCCGCGGAGCGGGCGAGGGCGTCGCGCCCGGCAGCAGTGATGCGTACGACGCGGGCACGGGCGTCGTGGTCGGCCACCGACACCTCCACCATCCCGAGCGCCTCGAGCTGGCGGACGAACTGCCCGCACCCCTGCGTCGTCATCTCGGCGCACTCGGCGAGCTCGCTGATGGTCAGCCCGTCCGCCGGGAGCCACTCCAGGACGCGCAGCTGGGACGGCCGCAGGTCCGGCGCCTCGACGGCGAGGCGCTCGCGCAGCTGGGCGAACACCATGCCCATCAGCATCGGCAGGTGCGGCCGGGCGGCCGGGAGCCTCTTGACGCGAGTCATGAAAGCAACTTACCTTCCATGATCATGAAAGCAACTTTCACGCTGTCGCCCGGGGTCGACCGGCGTGAGGTGCTCGGCGCCGACGACGTCAGCGACGCCGAGCTCGAGGCGATGGTCGCCGACCTGTGGGACGTGCCGACTGTGCGGTTGCACGACTCCACGGCCGAGCCCGTCGCCTACGACGTCCCGTCGATCCTCACCGGCGCCCGGACGTGGGTCCGTGGCCGTGCCACCGCCGGGGCGGACACCGGCCCCGACGGCGAGGGCCGGGAGTTCACGTTGTTCGTCAAGCGGGTGCACAACTGGCGGCACTCCCCCGCCTTCGCCGGCGTACCGCCCGAGATCGGCGAGTGGGCGGCCGCGTCGCTCCCGTGGCGCGCCGAGCCGCTGGTCTACGGCTCCGACCTGCGTGAGCGGCTTCCCGAGGGGCTCTCGATGCCCCGGGGGCTGCGGGTCGAGGAGCGCCCCGACGAGACCGCCGTCATCTGGATGGAGGCCGCCGACGCCGACCCGGTGCCGTGGGGGCCCGACGACAGCGTCCGCGCAGCCCGCCTGCTCGGGCGCCTGTCCGCCAGCCGGGCGGTCGCCGCACTGGCGGACATCGACCCGCAGCCCTGGCACATCGACAGCTTCGTCGCCGGTCGGTTGGCCTTCACCGTCCTCCCCGGCCTGCACGACGAGGCCACGTGGCGCCACCCCGCCGTCGCCGAGCACTTCGGCGGCCTCCGCGACGGCCTGCTGGCGGCCGCCCGCCACCTCGACGTCCTGGCCCAGGAGTTCGCCGCGTCGCGCCACCTGGCCGCGCACGGCGACGCCTGCCCCAACAACCTCCTGCGCCGCGCCGGCCAGCCGGGCTTCACGCTGATCGACTTCGGCTTCTGGCGGTCCCAGCCGGTCGGGTTCGACCTCTCCCAGCTGCTGGTGGGCGACATCCAGATCGGGCGGCAGGACGCCGACGACCTGCCCGAGCGTGCGGCCGCGTGCGTGGCGTCGTACGCCGTCGGGCTCGCCGACGAGGGGCTCGAGGTCCCGCTGGAGGAGGTGCGGCGCGGCCACGCGGTGAGCCTGATGCTGTTCAACGGCCTGCCGAGCCTGCCGCTCGAGCGGCTCGACGACCCGGACACCGACGCCCTCGACCACTGGTCGCGCCAGCGGGCGGCGATCGCCCGCTACGCCCTCGAGGTGCTCGCCGACACCGAGCCCGGCTAGACGACGACCGGCGCCCACCCGGGAGGGGTGGACGCCGGTCGTGGAGCGGAGCGGGTCAGGCCTTCTCGGCCTCGTCTGCCTCGTCGGACTCGTCGGTGCTCTCGTCCGCGCTCGCCTCGGTGCTCTCCTCGGTGGCCTCCTCGACGGGCTCACCGATGGTGCCGTCGGGACGCAGGTTCTTCAGCTCGACCACGTTGCCCGAGGCGTCCTTGACGGTCGCCGCCTCGACGATCGTCGCGAGCGCCTTGCCGCGCAGGATCTCCTGCACGAGCTCGGGGATGTGGTTGTGCTCGAACATGTGGTTGGCGAACTCCTGCGGGTCCTGCCCGGACTGCTGGGCACGCCGCACGAGGTGCTCGGAGAGCTCGGCCTGGTCGATGCCGAACTCCTCCTTCTTCGCGATCTTGTCGAGGATGAACTGGGCGGCGACGGCGTCGCGGACCCGGCGGTCGAGGTCGGCCTCGAACTCCTCCTGGGTCTGGCCCTCGTCCTCGAGGTACTTCTCCATGGTGATGCCGGCCATCGCCAGCTGCTGCTCGACGTTCTGGCGACGGGCGTTGAGCTCGTCGGTGACCATGACCTCGGGAAGCGGGATGGAGACCTTCTCGAGCAGGGCCTCGAGGACCGCGTCGCGGGCGGCGGCGGCCTGCTCGAGCCGCTTGCCACGACCCAGGCGCTCGCGCACGTCGGCGGTGAGCTCCTCGACGGTGTCGAACTCGGAGGCGAGCTGGGCGAACTCGTCGTCGTACTCGGGGAGCTGCTGCTCCTGCACGGCCGTCACCGTGACGGTGACCTGGACGGGCTCGCCCACCAGGTCGCCACCGGCGAGCTCGGAGTCGAACGTCGCGTCGCCGCCGGCGGAGAGGCCGACCAGGGCCTCGTCGAGGCCGTCGATCATGCCGCCGCGGCCGACCTTGTAGGACATGCCGGTGACCTCGCCGCCCTCGACGGTCTCGCCGTCCTTGGAGGCGACCAGGTCGATGGTGACGAAGTCGCCGTCGGCGGCCGCGCGCTCGACCGGGACGAGGGTGCCAAAGCGCTCACGCAGCGCCTCGACCTGCTCGTCGACGTCGGCGTCGCTGATCTCGACGTCGTCGACGCTCGCCTCGAGGCCGTCGTAGGAGGGCAGCTCGAAGTCGGGCTTGACGTCGACCTCGGCGGTGAACTCAAGGGACTCGTTGTCCTCGAACTTCGTCACCTCGATCTCCGGCTGGGCCAGGGGCTCGAGGTCGTGCTCCTGCAGGGCAGCCATGTACTGCTGCGGGACGACGGCGTTGATCGCCTCGTCGAGGACCGGACCACGGCCGACCTGGCGGTCGATGACCGCCGGCGGGACCTTGCCGCGGCGGAAGCCGGGGACGTTGATCTGCTTCGCGATCTTCTGGTACGCCGCGTCGAGGCTCGGCTTGAGCTCCTCGAAGGGCACCTCGACGGTCAGCTTGGCCCGGGTGGGGCTCAAGGTCTCGACGGCGCTCTTCACAAATGTCTCCTGATGCTGAAGGTATGTGGGTGACCACACGGGGAAAGGAGCGGCACTGCCAGGGCACGGGGCCCGGCGACCGCAAACCGCGCCAGTCTATCGAGGGCACGGGCACAGGCCGAATCACGCCCTGGCCTGCCGTTCGAGGCGCGGGGACCGCGTGACGGGTGGGGCCAGAGGGTCGGGGCGACAGGACTCGAACCTGCGGTCTCCTGCTCCCAAAGCAGGCGCGCTAGCCACTACGCTACGCCCCGCCAAACGGGCTCCGACTCCCCTGCGCGGGGCACTCGCAGCCTGCCTGGAGCGGATGACGGGAATCGAACCCGCGTAGCCAGTTTGGAAGACTGGGGCTCTACCATTGAGCTACATCCGCGCGCGTCCCGGCGAGGTGTCCGCCGGTGCGGGAGTCATGGTGCCACACGCGCGAGCGTGCGCCCCAACCCGGCTCAGCGCCGGTGCACCAGGAGCAGCGCGCGGTCGTCGTTGCGGGAGCCGAGCGCCTCGACGAGCCGGGTGGCGCCGCCCTCGAACTCGCCGCGCAGCAGCCGTTCGGCCTGCCCGAGCATCCGGTCGATGCCGAGGGCGATGTCACGGTTGCGGGTCTCGACCATGCCGTCGGTGTAGAGCAGGAGCGCGTCGCCGCGGCGGATCTCCCCCGAGACGGCGGAGAAGGTGGCCCCGTCGACGAGACCCAGGATGGGTCCCTCGGACTCGAGCACCTCCCACCGGCCCGACCCGGCGTGGCGCAGGGCGGCCGGCGGGTGGCCGGCGCTGCGGATGTCGTAGTGGCCGGTCGTGAGGTCGAGCGAGAGGTGGATCGCGGTGGCGAACCCCTCGTCCCAGTCCTGCTGGAGCAGGAACCGGTTGGCGCCGTCGAGGAACTCGCTGGGCGGCAGCGCGCTCAGCAGCCCGCCCAGGGCTCCGCACAGCAGGAGGGCGCGGGTGCCGGCGCCCTGTCCCTTGCCGGAGACGTCGACGACCGCCACCTCGAGACGACCCTCGACGCGCGAGGCGACGACGAAGTCGCCCGCGAACGGGGTGCCCCCGGCCGACCGCAGCTCGCTGGCGGCGTACCACTCCGCGGGCAGGTCGGGGATCCCGCCCTGGCGCAGGATCCGGTCACGCAGGTCGACGAACATCATCTCGCCCTGGATGCCGGCCACCCCGAGGCGCGAGCGGCGGAAGGAGGACAGCAGCACCACGAACCCGAGGCTGAAGATGATGACGACGGTGAGGGCGATGCGGACGTTGATGTCCTGGCTCGGCACGACCAGGGCCAGGACGAGGAGCACGAAGAGCACGAACCACGGCAGCTGTCGCGGACCGAGCACCAGGCTCGACAGCACCATCGGCACCAGCAGGGTCACGAGAGGGACGTACCGGTCGAACAGCCAGATGGCGACGCCGACCAGCAGCGTCGCGACGACGAGCAGCACCAGGGTGCGCGACCCCCGCGGGACCAGCCGGGTCGCGGCTGCACGGAGCGATGGAGAACTCATGCTCGAGCCCCTCCTGCTCTCCCAGTCCCCTTGGTGGGAGATCGTAGGGCCCGCGACCGGAACTTCGGCTGACATTTGGGGCACCAGAACGAGTTGCGTCCCGCCAGCTCCCCCGTTCGCACCGTCGTGCCGCACACCAGGCAGGGCAGCGACGTACGCCGGTAGACGTAGACCTCGCCCCCGTGGTCGTCCTTGCGGGGCGCCCGACCCATCGCCTCGGGCGTGTGCTCGGGGCGCACGGTGTCGATCCGACCGGTGCGCACGCCCTCGGCCATGAGCGCGACGAGGTCGGCCCACATCGCGCGCCACTGGCTGCTGCGCAGCGTGTTGCCGGGGCGCAGGGGGTGGATGCGGTGCCGGAAGAGCACCTCGGCGCGGTAGACGTTGCCGACACCGGCGAGGACCTTCTGGTCCATCAGGAGGTCGCCGATGGCGCGCGGGCTCGCCGAGATGCGCCGCCAGGCCAGGTCGGGGTCGGCGTCGGGTCGCAGCGGGTCGGGCCCGAGGCGGCCGAGGACCTCGGCGCGCCGGGCAGCGCCGACGAGGTCGCAGATGATGGCGCCGCGCAGGTCGGCGTACGCCGTCGGGCGCGGGTCCGTCGGTTCGTCGAGCGTGACCATCCGCAGCCGCACCGCGCCGACCGGGTCGGGCACCCCGGCCGCGCCGCCCTCGACCCCCGTGTGGACGTCGAACTGGCCGATCAGGCCGAGGTGGACGTGCACGAAGCGCTCGCCCTCGTGCTCGACGAAGAGGTGCTTGCCGGCGGAGTCGGAGCCGATGACCAGTGACCGGTCGAGCTGCTCGGCGTCGGCGGCGAAGCGGCCCTGCGGCGACGACACCCGGACCCTGCGGCCCGCGAACGCCGCGGTGAGGTCGTCTGCCAGCTTGCGAAGGGTGTGGCCCTCAGGCATCCGTGCGGTCGCGGGACGCGTCGATGGCGGGGCCGCGGAGGGCGGACTCCGGCAGCGGCGGCAGCTCTCCCGTCTCGTCGTAGGTGGAGAGCTGGCCGATGCGACGCACGTGGCGCTCGTCGCCGGAGAAGTCCGTGGTGAGGAAGACCTCGACGAAGCGGGTCATGTCCTCGACCGGGTGCATCCGCCCGCCGACGGAGACGACGTTGGCGTCGTTGTGCTCGCGGGCCAGCGCCGCGGTCTCGTCCGACCAGGCGAGCGCGCACCGGATCCCCTCGACCTTGTTGGCCGCGATCTGCTCCCCGTTGCCGGAGCCGCCGATCACCACCCCGAGGCTGTCGAGGCCCTCGACGCGGTCGGCGGCCACTCCCTCGGCCGCCCGGAGGCAGAAGCAGGGGTAGTCGTCGAGGGCGTCGTAGACGAACGGTCCGTGGTCGACGGCCTCGTAGCCGTGGTCGACCAGCCACATCAGGAGGTGGTCCTTCAGCTCGAGGCCGGCGTGGTCGGAGCCCAGGTGTACGCGCATGGGAAGGAGTTTGGCAGAGGCGGACGGGCGAGACGCAGGGGACTACGGCGCGTTCGCCTCGTCCACGAGCTCCTGCGCGATGGCGCGGAGCTTGATGTTCCGGTGGGACGAGGCACGGACCAAGAAGGCGAAGGCGCGGTCCTCGTTCATCTCGTAGCGCGTCATGAGGATCCCGATGGCCTGGCCGATGACACGGCGCGTCTGCAGTCCCTCGGTAAGACTTGCGCGCTCCTGTGCGTGTCCGAGCGCAATGGCTGCGTGGGTGGCGAACAGCCCAGCGAGCGCCCGCGCGTCACCAGTCACCTCGTCGGAGATCGTGGAGTAGAAGCTGATGCCACCCAGGGTGTTCTCGTCGAGGTAGAGCTTGACCGCCATCTGGGACCGGACACCTGCCTCGAGGGCTTGGGGCACGTACCGGGGCCATCGCTGTTCCTGATCGAGGATCGACACGGACACCGCGTCGGTGCCCTGGAGCACCGCGGAGCACGGGCCTTCGCGCAGCGCGTACTGCACGGCATCGAGCCGCAGGACGAGGCCACTGGTGCATGCCTCGGTCTCGATCGTCCCCTGCTTCTCCACCGTGGAGATGCCTGCGTGGTCGAACCCCGGCACCGAGTTGCAGGCCACCTCGACGATCGTCTGCATGGTCTCGTCGAGGCTGCGGGGTTTGTAGAGCGTCCGCGCTGCCTCGGCGATGGACTGGGCGAAGTCGGATGTCGTGAGCACGGGGACTCTCTCGGTGCGCTGGAAGTGAGGCACACAGAGAGGCGCTCGTACGAGCCCTGCAGACCATCCGTCGGCTCGGAGGTGAGTCGGGCGGCTCTGCCAGTGTACTCCGCGGACGGGCCCTCTCCCGACGTGCGTGGATCCGTTCGCCAGGGCGCCGCCGCTCAGCTCGCCGTGAGGTGCTGGTCGAGCCAGCCGGCCACCTGGCGCACCAGCGGCTCGGAGGCGGTGAACGTGGCGTGCCGCCAGAAGCCGTGGGTCTGGCCCAGGCAGCGGATGCCGACGACCTCGACGCCCGCCTCGGCGATCCGCCGGGCGAGCTCCTCCCCCTCGTCGCGCAGCGGGTCGGCCTCCGCGGTGGCGACGAAGGTGGGCGGCAGGGTGTGGAGTCGGTCGGAGAGCAGCGGCGCGAGGTCGGGGTCGTCGTAGTCGGCCTCGGTGCGGGCGTACTGCTCCCAGTACCAGGTCGCCTCGGCCGGGTCGAAGCCCGACTCCTCCCCCTGTCGCCACGACGGGTAGCCGGCGCGCGGGTCGAGGAAGGGGTAGACGAGCGCGACCGCGCTGAAGAAGCCGGGGTTGCGCAGGGCGGCGACCAGGGCGAGGTTGGCGCCGGCCGAGTCGCCGTGGGCGGCGTACGGCCCGGGCGCGCCCTCGCGGCGCAGCCAGCCGACGACCGTGTCGAGGTCGTCGGGCGCTGCGGGGAACGGGTGCTCGGGCGGTCGGCGGTAGTCCACGCTCAGCACCGCGCGGCGACCCCGGTTGGCCATGCGCCGGGAGATGCCGTCGTGGACGTCGATGTCGTTGAGCACGAAGCCGCCGCCGTGCGCGTGCACGACGAGACCGGGCACGGGGTCGGCAGGCAGGTAGAGCCGGCACCGCACCCCGTCTGCGTCGACGTCCTCCACGGACGCGACGTCCTCGCGTGGCAGGCGCAGGTTGGCGAGCCGGGCCTCCTCGCGGTGCGCGGCGAGGTCGAAGCCGGGCGCGCCGAGCCCGCCGCCGACGTCCGCTGCCACCGCGGCGCGGACCTCGGGGTACATCACGACGGTCGCACCACCTTCAGGTTGAACTCCGCAGTCCCGAGGGCGCCCATCAGCCGCAGCCACAGCGGCAGCCACATCTCGGTGCCGCGCGCGGTCTCGAGCCCGCCGAGGTCGATCACGTCGCGGTGACCGAGCTGCGTGAGCAGACCTGTCACCAGCCGCTTGGCGTCGGCGTCGTCGCCGCTGACGAACACGGTCGTCGGCTCGGGCAGCCGGTCGGGGTGGACCATCAGCTCGGCGGTCAGGGTGTTGAGCGACTTGACCACGCGGGTGTCGGGGTACGCGCGCTGCAGCTGCTCGGCCAGCGAGTCGGTGTCCTTGACGGCCAGCGTGGGCGGGAACCCGGCAGAGAAGTCGAGCGGGTTGGAGATGTCGAGCAGCACGGTGCCGGCGAGGTCGCCGGCCTGCCCCAGCAGGTCGAGCGCGGCCAGTCCGTTGCCGGCATGCACGACGAGCTCCGCACCTGCGGCGGCCTCGGCGAAGGTGACGAGCTCGACGCCCGGCAGCTCCGTCCAGCCGTCGCGGGCCCGGGTGGCCGCGGGGTCGCGGGTCCCGAGGCGGACGGAATGTCCGAGCTCAGCCAGTCGTGGGGCGATCGCGCGACCCACCGAACCGGTGCCGAGGACTGCGACCTGCATGACGACCTCCTGGGGATCGGTCAGGTGGGACGGGGTTGCTCAGAGGGAGGCCGCGCGGGCCAGCTCCTCCTCGACGACCGACGGGTCGAGCTTGGTGAAGACCGGAGTCGGCTTGGCGACCTTCGCGCCGATCACGACCGGACGCGACTCCCACGCCGGCGTCGAGGTGTACTCGCCGGTGATGACGGAGTACGACCTGTGCCCGGCGCCGTTGTCGGGCTCGAGCTCGTCGACCTGCTCGATGCGCGGCATCGGCATGAACTCGCCCTCGCCGCCGAGCACCGTGTGCACCTTGTTGGCGGCGTGGGGCAGGAACGGCGACAGCAGCGTGTTGCAGTCGCTCACGCACTGGGCGGCAACGTGGAGGACGGTGCCGAGGCGCTCGCGCTGCGCGTCGTCCTTCATCTTGTAGGGCTCGGTGACCGTGAGGTACTTGTTCACCTCGCCGACGACCCGCATCGCCTCGGCGATCGCGGCCCGGAGCCGGTGCTTCTCGACCAGCTCGCCGACCGACGTGAAGCCGTCACGGACCGTCGCGAGCACCTGCTCGTCGACCTCCTCGAGCGGGCCGGCAGCGGGGATCTCGCCGAAGTTCTTGGCGATCATCGTGGCGGTGCGGTTGACCAGGTTGCCCCAGCCGGCGACGAGCTCGGAGTTGTTGCGGGTGACGAAGTCGGCCCACGTGAAGGCGGCGTCGGAGGTCTCCGGGCCGGCGGCGCAGATGTAGTAGCGCAGCGCGTCGGGGCTGTAGCGGGCGAGGAAGTCACCCACGTAGATGACGTTGCCCCGGCTGGTGGAGAACTGCGAGTCGCCGAACGTCAGGAACTCGCTGGAGACCACCTCGGTCGGCAGGTTGAGCGTGCCGAAGGGGCCGGGCTCGCCGCCCTTGTCGCCCGCACCGTTGTAGGCCAGCAGCTCGGCCGGCCAGATCTGGGAGTGGAAGACGATGTTGTCCTTGCCCATGAAGTAGTAGGACTCCGCCTCCTGCCCTCCATCAGGCGCCGGGTTCCACCACTCGCGCCACTTGTCCGGCTCGCCCAGACGACGGGCCCACTCGATGGAGGCCGAGAGGTAGCCGATGACGGCGTCGAACCAGACGTAGAGCCGCTTGGTCGGCTGGTCCTCCCACCCCGGCACCGGGATCCCCCAGTCGATGTCGCGGGTCATCGCCCGCGGCCGGATCTCCTTGAGGATGTTCTGGCTGAACTTGATGACGTTGGGCCGCCACAGGCCGGTGGCCTCGCGCTGGTCGAGCCACTCCCCCAGCGCCTCGGCGAGCGCGGGCAGGTCGAGGAACCAGTGCTGGGTGTCCTTGAACTCCGGGGTCTCGCCGTTGATCTTCGACCGCGGGTCGATGAGGTCGGTCGGGTCGAGCTGGTTGCCGCAGTTGTCGCACTGGTCGCCGCGCGCCTCCTTGTAGCCGCAGATGGGGCAGGTGCCCTCGATGTAGCGGTCCGGAAGGGTGCGCCCGGTCGAGGGGCTGATGGCGGTCTTCGTCGTCTCCTCGACCATGTAGCCGTTGCGGCGGCAGGTCTCGAACATCTCCTGCACCACGGCGTAGTGGTTGCCGGTGGTGGTGCGGGTGAAGAGGTCGTACGACAGCCCGAGTCCGCAGAGGTCGTCGACGATCACCTGGTTGTACTTGTCGACCAGCTCGCGGGCGGGCAGGCCCTCGTTGTCGGCCAGCACCAGGATCGGGGTGCCGTGCTCGTCGGTGCCGCTGACCATGAGGACGTCGTGGCCCGCCATCCGCATGAACCGGCTGAAGACGTCGGAGGGCACGCCAAAACCGGCGACGTGGCCGATGTGGCGCGGGCCGTTGGTGTACGGCCAGGCGACGGCAGACAGGACACGGGTCATGGGGGCAAGCCTAGTGACCGGACGCCACCCGGTTTCCCCGGGTGGCGTCCGTGATCAGGTCGGGTGACCGGGTGGGTCAGCTGAAGTCGAGGTCGCCGGTGCGCGAGCGCTTCAGCTCGTAGAAGTAGGGGAACTTCGCGACGGCGACCGCGCCGTCCCACAGCTCACCGGCCTCCTCGCCGCGCGGGATCTTGGAGAGGACGGGGCCGAAGAACGCGGACCCGTTGATGTGGATGGTCGGGGTGCCGACGTCGTCACCGACGGGGTCCATGCCCTCGTGGTGGCTCTTGGCGACGGCGTCGTCGAGCGATGCGTCGTCCCAGGCCTCGATCAGGTCGGCCGGGAGGCCGACGTCGGCGAGCGACGCGGCGACGGTCTCCTTCGAGAGCTCCTCGCCGTTGTTGTGGCGCCGGGTGCCGATGGCGGTGTACCAGTCACCGAGGGTCTTGTTGTCGTGGTCCTCGGCGATCTTGATCGCGACGCGGACGGGCTTCTCGGTGCCCTGCAGCATCTCGCGGTAGCCGTCGGGGATGTCCTTGTCCTTGTTGAGGTAGGCCAGCGACATCACGTGCCACTGCACGTCGATGTCACGGACCTGCTCGACCTCGCGGATCCAGCGCGAGGTGATCCAGGCGAACGGGCAGAGCGGGTCGAACCAGAGGTCAGCGGTAGCCATGTCCACAACAATTCCTCGCCCCGGCCACCTATTCCCCACCGATGCGTGCGCCGCCACACCCCGGTGGCAGGATGCCGACATGCCTGGAACCAACCTCACCCGGGACGAGGCCGCCACCCGCGCCGCCCTCCTGGACGTCACGGCGTACACCGTCGACCTGGACCTGACGTCAGCCACCCAGCCCGAGGCGGCCACCTTCGTCTCCACCACCACGCTCGAGTTCACCTGCCGCGAGCCCGGGGCCGGCACCTTCGCCGACCTGGTCGCCCCCACCGTCCGCGAGATCACCCTCAACGGGCGCAGCCTCGACCCCGCCACGGCGTACGCCGACAGCCGCATCGCGCTCGACGGCCTCGAGGAGACCAACACGCTCGTCGTGACCGCGGACTGCGCCTACTCCAACACCGGTGAGGGCCTGCACCGCTTCGTCGACCCGGCCGACGACAAGGTCTACCTCTACAGCCAGTTCGAGGTGCCCGACGCCCGCCGCGTCTTCACCACCTTCGAGCAGCCCGACCTGAAGGCCGTCTTCACCTTCAACGTCACCGCCCCGTCGCACTGGGTCGTGGTCTCCAACGCCGCGACGCCCGAGCCCGAGGCCGCCCAGGACGGGCAGGGCGGCGCGTCGACCTGGCGCTTCCCCACCACCAAGCGGATGTCGACCTACATCACCGCGATCGTGGCCGGTGAGTACCACGGCGAGTTCGACACCTACGAGGGCAAGTTCGGCACCATCCCGCTCGGCCACTACTGCCGCCAGTCGCTCAAGGAGCACATGGACACGGCCGAGCTGGTCAAGCTCACCAAGCAGAGCTTCGAGTGGTTCGAGGAGCAGTTCGACTACCCCTACCCGTTCGGGAAGTACGACCAGCTCTACGTCCCCGAGTACAACGCCGGGGCGATGGAGAACGCCGGCTGCGTGACGCTGCGCGACGAGTACCTCCCCCGCAGCCGCCAGCCGCGCTCGTTCTTCGAGTTCCGCGCCTCGGTCATCACCCACGAGATGGCCCACATGTGGTTCGGCGACCTCGTCACCATGAAGTGGTGGGACGACCTCTGGCTCAACGAGTCGTTCGCCGAGTGGGCCTGCTACTGGTGCGAGGCCAACGCCACCGAGTTCGACGACGCGTGGACCGGCTTCGCCAACGCCCGCAAGCAGACCGGCTACCGCGCCGACCAGCTGCCCTCGACGCACCCGATCGCGGCCGACAACGTCGACCTGCACGCGGTCGAGGTCAACTTCGACATGATCACCTACGCCAAGGGCGCCTCGGTGCTCAAGCAGCTCGTCGCGTGGGTCGGCATCGACCCCTTCCTGGAGGGCCTGCGCAGCTACTTCAAGGAGTGGGAGTACGGCAACCCGGAGTTCAAGGACCTGCTCGCCACCCTGGAGAAGTCCTCGGGCCGTGAGCTGCAGGGCTGGGCCCAGGAGTGGCTGCAGACCGCGGGCGTCAACACGCTCGCCCCGTCGTTCGAGCTCGACGCCGACGGCGCCTACACGGCGTTCGCGGTGAGCCAGACGGCCCACGAGGACTGGCCGACGCTGCGCCGGCACCGGCTCGGCATCGGCCTCTACGACACTGTGTCCGAGGGTGATGGCGACGGCCGCCTGGTGCGTCGCGACTACGTCGAGATCGACGTCGAGGGCGCGAGCACCGAGGTTCCGGAGCTCGTCGGGGTGAAGCAGCCGGCGCTGCTGCTGCTCAACGACGAGGACCACGCCTACGCCAAGATCCGCCTCGACGAGGGGTCGCTGGCGACCGCGATCGCGTCGCTGTCCACCTTCGAGGACTCGCTCCCGCGTGCCCTCGTGTGGGGTGCCGCGTGGGACATGACCCGCGACGGCGAGATGCGCACCCGCGACTGGGCCGACCTGGTCCTGGCCAACATCGGGCAGGAGACCGACGCGTGGGCGGTGACCCGGATCCCCGCGTCCACCGCGCTGGCGATCAACTTCTACTCCGACCCCGCGCACCGTCCCGAGCTCAAGGCGACGTGGGAGACCGGTCTGCGCGAGCTGCTGCTCGCCGCCGAGCCCGGTAGCGACCACCAGCTCACCTTCGCCCGGTCGTACGCCGGCGCCGCCCACAGCGACGCCGCGGTCGGCGACCTCATCGGCCTGCTCGACGGGTCGTTCGAGGTCGACGGACTGGCCATCGACCAGGACATGCGTTGGGCGCTGATCACGGCGCTCGCCAAGCAGGGTCGCTTCGGTGACGCGGAGATCGACGCCGAGCTCGAGGTCGACAAGACCATCTCGGGCAAGGAGCAGGCCGCCGCGGCCCGCGCCGCGCAGCCGACGGCGGAGGCCAAGGCCGCCGCGTGGGACGCGCTCCTCGACCCGTCGACGCCCAACGAGACGTCGCGCGAGATCGCATTCTCGATCTTCCGCTTCGGCCAGGAGGACGTGCTCGCGCCCTACCTCGAGAAGTTCCTCGCCGCGTCGGAGACGCTCGTCGACACGCTGGGCTTCCACAAGGCCTCCACGATCCTCGAGTACGGCTTCCCCAAGCCGCTCGGGTCGGAGGCCACCCTCGGCCGGCTCGACGAGTGGCTCGCGGACAGCTCGGCGCCCAAGCAGGCGCAGCGCTACGTCGGCGAGGCGCGTGCCGAGATCGCCCGGGCGCTGGCCGCCCAGCAGCACGACGCGCGCTGATCCTCGCGCTCAGCAAGGTGGAGGCCTGAGGTCACGGTGTGACCTCAGGCCTCCCCGCATCTCACCGGGAGGCTGCCCACGTGCCGGACGAAGCGTCGCCAGCCGCCGCGTTGACCCTCCACGCCGTACGACTGCTGGGGTTCGCGGACACGGACCGCGTTGCGGCGCGCTACGGGCTCGACCGCGACGGCACCGCGAGCCTCCTCGAGGACTTCCGGGCCGACGGCTGGGTGCGGAGGAGCGAGTTCGCGGGCACCGCCGGTTGGTCGCTCACCGACCTGGGTCGGGCGGAGGACGAACGCCTCCTCGCCGACGAGCTGGCCGCCTCCGGGGCTCGCGAGACCGTGGCCCAGGTGCACGAGCGCTTCGTGCCGCTCAACGCCCGCTTCCAGGCCGCGGTCACACGCTGGCAGCTGCGACCGGTCGGCGGCAGCTCCTTCGCCGCCAACGACCACACCGACTTCCGCTGGGACGACCGGGTGATCGCGTCACTCTGGTCGGTGGGGCGTCGACTGGGTGCGCTGGAGGACGACCTCGCGCGCGCCCTTCCGCGCTTCGCGGGCTACGCGGCGAGGTACGACGCGGCGATGACGCGCGTCGTCGCCGGCCAGCACCAGTGGGTGGACGGCGTGGCCACGGACTCGTGCCACCTCGTCTGGATCCAGCTCCACGAGGACCTGCTCGCCACCCTCGGCCTGGAGCGCGGCGACGGGCTCTGAGCCGTCAGGCGTGGAGGGTCGTCTGCGGCCGCGCGTGCTCGGCGAGCATGGCGATGCCACGCTGGAGGCCGACCAGCATGTTGCCGGCGGCGAACTCCGACGCCATCTCCAGGACGGCCAGCTCGACCTCGGCGTCGGTCAGGTGGCGGCGCACCTCGCCGCCGGTGACGACCTCGATGACGCGGCGGCGCGGGTCGGCGAGCACCAGCACGCTCCTGGCCGGCACCACGAGGCGGTTGTGGAGGCGGGTGGCCCAGGCACGGGTGTCGTCGCCCTCGACGGGGCCGACGTAGACGGAGAACTCGAAGCGGCAGGTCTGCTCGGCGAGACGGATCGTCTTGTCGAGGGCCAGCCGGTCGGACTCGGTCAGCGCGTCACCAGCGGCCACTTGCGCCACCCGCCCGGGAGTCCTGGCCGTCGGGCGCCGGGAGCTCGGCGACGCCCTGGCGGGGTCCGCCGATCCACTGCGGCTCGCCGGCCGAGTAGTCCGGCAGCAGCTTCTCGCCGCGGACCATCGAGGGCAGGTAGACCGCGACCGCGATCACCGCGAACAGCAGCAGAGGGAGCCCCAGGTACAGCCCGAGGGCGTGCAGCGGGTCGAGCTCGAAGGGCTGGGTCTGGCCGCCCCAGCCCTCCGGCACGTCGGCGTGGGCCGGCGCGGAGAGCAGGACGAGGACGGCGCCGGCGGCCAGGGCCGAGACACGGCCCGTCCGGCGGACGTGCGTGCTGCGGGGCGAGCTGGAAGGCCTGACGTGCGTGGTCACGGGCAACAGGGTATCGCCCATACTGGCGGGCATGCCTCACCCCCTCACCACCCCGTTCATTGCCATGACCGAGGCCTCCGGGAGCGAGACCAACCCCTGCGACGCCGGCGAGGACCTCTGCAACCTGACGTACGAGCAGACGGGCGACTCCACGCTCGCGACGGCCGCCGACTGGATCGTCGGGAAGCCGTCCGCCCTCCTGGGCCTGATCCTGATCGGACTCGTGGTCCGGTGGCTCCTCCACCGGCTCATCGACCGCATCGTCCGGAGGGCCGAGCACGGGATGCTGCCCAACCGCGTCAGCCGTGCCATCTCGGGCGGCCGGATGGGAGCAGCCCTCAACCTGAGCGAGGACCCCGGCTACACGCGACGGGTCCAGCGCGCGGCCACGATGGGGTCGCTGCTGAAGAGCATCGTCACCGGCGTGGTGCTCACCGTCGTCACGCTCATGTTCATCGCCGAGCTCGGCTACGACATCGCGCCCCTCATCGCCAGCGCCGGGATCATCGGCGTGGCCATCGGCTTCGGCTCGCAGGCGCTGGTCAAGGACTTCCTCTCCGGCATCTTCATGATCTTCGAGGACCAGTACGGCGTCGGCGACGAGGTCGACCTCGGTGAGGCCGCCGGCACGGTCGAGGCCGTCAGCCTGCGCGTCACGCGGCTGCGCGACGTCAACGGCACCGTCTGGTACGTCCGCAACGGCGAGATCCTCCGCGTCGGCAACATGAGCCAGAACTGGGCCCGCACGGTCCTCGACGTGGGCGTCACCTATGCCGAGGACCTCGCCCACGTGCAGCGGGTGCTCGCCGACGTCGCGCACGACCTCTGGGACGACGAGGACTTCAAGGGCCGCGTCATCGAGGAGCCCTCCGTGTGGGGCGTGCAGGAGCTCGGCCCCGACGGCGTGCTCGTGCGCGTCGCCCTCAAGACCGCTCCCCTCGAGCAGTGGGCGGTCGCCCGCGAGATGCGGCAGCGGATCAAGGCGCGCTTCGACCTCGAGGGCATCGAGGTCCCGTTCGCCCAGCGCGTGCTGTGGATCCGGGAGCAGGAGCGCCCCCACCCCTCGCTCACCGACGAGGAGGAGCAGCCGCCCGCCCGGGGTCCGGCGCAGACCGAGGCCGAGGTCGCCCCCACCGGAGAGACCCCGGCCTGAGCCCGCTGGGGCGGCACGGGAGGATGGTGGCGTGACGACCAGCTTCTACGAGGAGATCGGCGGCGAGCAGACGATCCGCACGATCGTGCACCGCTTCTACGCCGGCGTGGCCGACGACGAGCTGCTGCGCCCGATGTACCCCGAGGAGGACCTCGGACCTGCCGAGGAGCGGTTCACGCTGTTCCTGATGCAGTACTGGGGCGGCCCGACGACGTACGGCGACACGCGGGGCCACCCGCGGCTGCGGATGCGCCACGCCCCGTTCAGCGTGACGCCCGACGCCGCGCAGCGTTGGCTGGTGCACTTCCGGGCCGGGCTCGACGAGGCCGGGCTCACCGAGGAGCAGGACGCGAGGTTCTGGGACTACGTGACGCACGCGGCCCAGTTCATGGTCAACTCGATGGAGTGACGGCACCGACCATGTCGCGGAACTCCTCGGGCACCGGCGCCGGGCGTCCGGTCGCGCTGTCGATGCACACGCCGACCACCTTCGCGCGGGCCAGCACGTCGTCGCCGTCGCGGACGACGGACTCGAACACGACCGACGTGCTGCCGATGTGCGAGACCCAGGTCGAGCAGTCGTAGGGCTCGGCCCGGAAGAGGATCGGGCGCCGGTAGTCGACGTCGGTCTGCGCGACGACGAGGTGGTAGCCCTGGCCGAGCTCGCGGCCGCTGGCGACCATGAGCTGGATGCGCGCCTCCTGGAAGTACTCGAAGTACTTCACGTTGTTGACGTGGCCGTAGACGTCCACGTCGCTGAAGCGGACGTGAACCGGGTAGTGCCCGCCCGGCACGTCGACGACCTGGGGCGCGGCAGGCGGTCGCACCGGCTCGTCCGGCTCGAGCAGGCGGCCGAGCGACTCACGCTCCTCGGGGTGGAGCCGGCGCGGCCGCTCGGTGGCGAAGACGTACGGGGTGAGCACCGTGCGCGCCCGGAGGAACACGGTGCGCTCCCCCGCCTCGTCCTCCTCGAAGACCTCGTAGGCCATCGTGAAGCTCGCGGCGCGGATCTCGGTGACCCAGCACTCGATCGAGACCGGTTCGAAGCCGAAGGTCAGCGAGGACACGTAGGTCACCTCGTGCCGGACCACCACGACGCCCTCGGCCAGGTCCTCGGCACGGCTGTCGGGGGCGTGGGTGCGGAACATGTCCACCCGCGCCTCCTGGAGGTAGTCGACGTAGGTGACGTTGTTGACGTGGCCGAGCAGGTCGAGGTCGGCCCACCGGAGGGGGCAGCGGTAGAGATGGCGCACGCCCCGATCGTCGCAGATGTCGGGACGAGGCCGCGGCGGCCGACGATCAGTGGGCGAAGTGCAGGCGGCCGTAGTACGCGGGGATGGACTCACGGCGGGCCTTGCGGTCGCTGCGGGACTCGCGGAGGGCGACGGGCGCCACGGCGAGCACCAGGACGAGGCCCAGGACGATGACCGTCCCGGCGAAGGCGAGGTAGAGGCCCGCGGCGGTGGAGTCGAGGAGCTGCATGTTCGGTTCCTTTCTACAGGTGTAGAACTTCTACGTATGTAGAAGAATACGCCGCACCGCGAGGATCGCAAGTCGGGCCGGTAGTGTCCTGCGTCACCGCCGATCCCGACTCCGGTCGGCGCCCGAGGAGGACACCGTGAGCCCAGCGCGCGAGGAGCTGTCGCCGCGTCGCCGACAGATCCTGGCGGCAGCGACGACGGTGCTGGCGCAGCAGGGCAACCGCGGGCTCACCCACCGCGCGGTCGACCGCGAGGCGGGGCTGTCCGAGGGGAGCTCGTCGGCCTACTTCCGCACCCGCGACGCCCTGCTCCTCGCCCTGGGGGACGTCGTCGCGGACCGGCTGGCCGCCGACGTGGCCGCGCTGGGCACGCGGCTCGCGTCGTGCCCCGGAGACCACGAGCGCGCCGTCGCGGAGGTCTCCCGGCTCTTCTCGCGATGGCTCGGCGAGCCCGACCTGCTGGCCGCCCGGCTCGAGCTGACGGTCGCGGCCACCCGCGACGCGGCCCTCGCCGAGCGCTTCACGCAGTGGCGCGACGACCTGGTCCGCACCGTGCGCGGCGTGATGGAGGCGGCGGACGAGGACGGGGGCACCTCGGCCGAGACGCTCGTCGCGGCGCTGGACGGCGTCCTGCTCGCGTCGCTCCTGCTCCCCCAGCGGCGGCGTCGTGCCTTCGTCAGCGCGAGCGTCGAGCAGCTGCTGTCGGGGCTCGGACCCAACCCTGCGCAGACCTGAGCCCGGTGCCGCACTAGGGTGCGGAGAGACCGTGCAACCGCCCAGTAACCGGAGTTCTCCATGCCCGAGGCAGTGATCGTTTCCGCAGCGCGCACCCCCATCGGCCGCGCCAACAAGGGCTCGCTCAAGGACTTCCGTCCCGACGACCTCACCGTCCTCGCCGTGCAGGCCGCGCTGGACAAGGTCCCCGGCCTCGACCCCACCACGATCGAGGACCTGCTGCTCGGTTGCGGGCTGCCGGGCGGGGAGTCGGGCAACAACATGGCGCGCGTGGTGACCACCCTCCTCGGCCTCGAGGTCCCCGGCGCGACGGTCACCCGCTACTGCTCGTCGTCGGTGCAGACGACGCGGATGGCGTTCCACGCGATCAAGGCCGGCGAGGGCGACATCTTCGTCTCCGCCGGCGTCGAGACGGTCTCCCGCTTTGCGAAGGGCACCTCCGACCACATCCCCGACACCCGCAACCCGCTCTTCGCCGACGCCGGCGCGCGCACCGCGGAGCTCGCGAAGGGCGGCCAGGACTGGCACGACCCGCGCGAGGACGGCCAGCTGCCCGACATCTACGTCGCGATGGGCCAGACCGCCGAGAACGTCGCGCGACTCCGCGGGCTCGACCGCAAGGAGCTCGACGAGTTCGCCGTCCGCTCGCAGAACCTTGCCGAGAAGGCGATCGCCGACGGCTTCTGGGAGCGCGAGATCACGCCGGTCACGACGCCCGACGGCACGGTCGTCAGCAAGGACGACGGCCCGCGCGCCGGGGTGACGTACGACGCCATCGCCGGCCTCGACCCGGTGTTCCGCCCCGACGGCGTCGTCACGGCCGGCAACTGCTGCGCGCTGAACGACGGCGCGGCCGCCGTCGTCGTCATGTCCGACACCAAGGCGGCCGAGCTCGGCCTCACGCCGCTGGCGCGGATCGTGTCCACCGGCGTCTCGGGCCTCTCCCCCGAGATCATGGGCCTCGGCCCGGTCGAGGCCACCAGGAACGCGCTGAAGTACGCCGGGATGAGCATCGGCGACATCGACCTCGTCGAGATCAACGAGGCCTTCGCCGCCCAGGTCGTCCCGTCCTACCAGGACCTCGGCATCGACCTCGACCGGCTCAACGTCAACGGCGGCGCCATTGCCGTGGGCCACCCCTTCGGCATGACCGGGGCCCGCCTGCAGAACACGATGCTCAACAGCCTCGACTGGCACGACAAGTCCACCGGCCTGATCACCATGTGCGTCGGTGGCGGCCAGGGCATGGCGATGATCCTCGAGCGGATCTCCTGAGCCGTTCTGGCCCCGACTCGCACTACGCTGGCCCCATGACAGGGACGGGGCCGCGATGGCTCGACGACGACCAGCAACACTCCTGGCGTGCCCTGATGATGGGGATGACGCTCCTGGAGGAACGTCTCGACGACGACCTGCGGCGTGAGTTCAGCATGTCGCTGACCGAGTACGAGGTGCTCGTCCGGCTGTCCGAGCGACCCGGCCGGGCGATGCGGATGGCCCAGCTCGCCGACGCGATGGCGCACTCGCGCAGCCGGGTGACCCACACCGTCGCGCGCATGGAGGCGGTCGGCTACGTCACTCGCGGCACCACGCCCGAGGACGGGCGCGGCGTGGTGGCGACCATGACCGAGCAGGGCTACGACCTGCTCGTGCGCGCGGCGCCGTGCCACGTCGAGAGCGTCCGACGCAACATCCTCGACCTCGTGCCGGCCGAGGACTTCGCCGCCGTGGGCCGGGTCTTCGACCGGGTGTCCGACCACCTGGTCAACCGGCACCCGGAGTCGGAGCTCCGCACCTCCTGAGCCCGGAGCCCCAGCCGGCCGCTCGTTCCGCGCGGCCGGCTGCTCGGCTCAGTCGCGGGTGAGGCGGCGGTGCGTGACCCGGTGCGGGCGCGCGGCCTCGATGCCGAGACGCTCGATCTTGTTCTCCTCGTAGGCCGCGTAGTTGCCCTCGAACCAGAACCAGTTGGCCGGGTCCTCGGCGTCGCCCTCCCACGCGAGGATGTGGGTCGCCACGCGGTCGAGGAACCACCGGTCGTGCGACGTGACCACGGCGCAGCCGGGGAAGTCGAGCAGCGCGTCCTCGAGCGAGGACAGGGTCTCGACGTCGAGGTCGTTGGTGGGCTCGTCGAGGAGCAGCATGTTGCCGCCCATCTTGAGCGTCAGCGCGAGGTTGAGGCGGTTGCGCTCACCACCGGACAGCACGCCGGCCTTCTTCTGCTGGTCGGGGCCCTTGAAGCCGAACGACGCGACGTAGGCGCGGCTGTTCATCTCGAAGTTGGCGACCTTGATGAAGTCCAGCCCGTCGGACACGACCTCCCAGACGTTCTTGTTGGGGTCGATGCCGCCGCGGCTCTGGTCGACGTAGGAGATCTTGACGGTCTGGCCGACCTTCAGGGTGCCCTCGTCGGGCTCCTCCTGGCCGGTGATCATCCGGAAGAGCGTGGTCTTGCCGACGCCGTTGGGGCCGATGACGCCGACGATGCCGGCGCGGGGCAGCTTGAAGGAGACGTCGTGCATGAGCGTGCGGCCCTCGAAGCCCTTGCCGAGCTTCTCGGCCTCCAGCACGATGTCGCCGAGGCGCGGACCGGCCGGGATGTTGATCTCGGAGGTGTCGATCTTGCGCATCCGGTCGGCCTCGGCCGCCATCTCCTCGTAGCGCGCGAGACGGGACTTGCTCTTGGTCTGGCGGGCCTTGGCGTTGGAGCGCACCCACTCGAGCTCGCGCTCGAGGACCTTGGCGCGCTTGGCGTCCTTCTGGCCCTCGATCTTGAGGCGGTCCTTCTTGGTCTCGAGGTAGGTCGTGTAGTTGCCCTCGTAGGGGTGCGCCTTGCCGCGGTCGAGCTCGAGGATCCACTGCGCGACGTTGTCGAGGAAGTAGCGGTCGTGGGTCACGGCCAGGACGGCGCCCGGGTAGGACGCGAGGTGACCCTCGAGCCATTGGACGGACTCGGCGTCGAGGTGGTTGGTGGGCTCGTCGAGGAGCAGCAGGTCGGGCTGCTGGAGCAGCAGCTTGCAGAGCGCGACGCGGCGGCGCTCACCACCGGAGAGGTTGTCGACGAGGACGTCCGGCGGCGGGCAGCGCAGCGCGTCCATGGCCTGGTCGAGGCGGCTGTCGATGTCCCACGCGTTGGCGTTGTCGAGCTCGGTCTGCAGGTCGCCGGTCTCGGCCATGAGCGCGTCCTGGTCGGCGTCGGGCTCGCCCATCTCCATGTAGGCCTCTTCGAGGCGCTTCATCTTGCCCTTGATCTCGCCGACGGCCTCCTCGACGTTCTCCAGGACGGTCTTGCCCTCGCTCAGCGGCGGCTCCTGCTGCAGCATCCCGACGGTCGCGTCGGGGTCGAGGATCGCGTCGCCGTTGTTGGCGTGGTCGAGCTGCGCCATGATCTTGAGCAGCGAGGACTTGCCCGTGCCGTTTGGTCCGACGACGCCGATCTTGGCGCCGTGGAGGAACGAGAGGGTGACGTTGTCGAGGACGACCTTGTCACCGTGGGCCTTGCGCACGTTGCGCAGTGTGAAGACGTACTCAGCCATGCGGGCGAGCCTACGGGGAAGCGCCCCTGCGCCGACAATCGCACCCGTCGACCCCGACGGGACGGCTCACGCCGCCCGGGCCGGCTGCTCCGCCACGCCCGCGTCGTCGACCTCCGGTGCGGCGACGGGGGTGCTCACCGACGGGCTCGTGGGCTCCGCCGGGGCGCTGGGCCGGGTGAGCACGGTGGTGCCGTGCGAGAGGTCGTGGCCCACCGCCGTGGCGACGACCTCGAAGGACGTCTGCGGCTTGCCGTCGCGCTCCCAGACATCGGCCACGAGCCGACCGTGCACGACGACGGGGTCACCGCTGGCGAGTGAGGACGCGACGTGGCGACCGAGGCGGTTCCACGCCTTGACGGTGTGCCACGAGGTCGTGCCCTTCACCCACTCGCCGTCGAGGTATCGCGTCGGGGTGCAGGCCATCCGGAAGGTGACGACGGCTCGTCCGTCGGTCAGCTCGCGCAGCGTGACCTCGCCGCCGATCCAGCCGGCCAGGGTGATCTGGGTGTCGTTCATCGAGGTGCCTCCTGGTGTCCGCGGCAGCGGGCCTGCCGCGCTGTCTCCAAGGCTCAGGGCGAGGACCGACACGACCGGTCCGGCGACGTGAGGTCCTGTGGACGACGCGCGGACCGTGGCGCCTGTGGACGGCTGGTGGCCAGCGACCGGCTCATCGACCGGCACTTCGACCGGCTCAGCGCAGGGCGGTGGCGAGTCCCTCGCGGACCGTGGCGTAGGAGGCGAGCTCGGCCTCGATCGGCTTCACGACCATTTCCTCGGAGACCTCGGAGATCGCGTCGCGCAGGCGCTTGTCGGCCGCACGCGCCCGCGACCGGGCGGTCAGCGCGACCAGCCAGCGGCAGACCAGGGCCAGGAGCAGGCCGAGGGCGATCCCGCCGAGCAGCAGCAGGGTCGGCACCGGGAAGGCGCCGACCTCGGGCGTCGGCGGCTCGGGCAGCCGGGCGTAGGAGCCGAGGGCGAGGAGCGCGAGCCAGCCGGCACCGACGAGCGCGGCGATGATGAGGACGTACTGCAGGACGCGCACGAGGCCGGCCCACACGGGGATCTTCGTCGCACCGAGGTCGGTCGCGGAGACGGCGCGGTCGAGCCGGTCGTTGAGGTCGGGCAGCCGGGACACCGAGGCCGCGCGGACCGAGCTCGCCCACGACGGCGCCATGCCCTCCCCCACCTGGTCGGCCAGTGCGCGCACCTCGGTGTCGACGCGGGCGCGCTGCACGCCGGTCGCCTGCGGCACGGACGTGCGCGCGGCACCGGTCAGCTCCTTGCCGGCAGCGCCGAGGTCGAGGTGGAGACGCTTGAGCGGGTCGGGCTTGAGCCGGGAGAACCACGCCGTGACGGGCCAGCCGGTCGCGCGGTTGGCGCGCAGCCGGGTCGAGTCGGCGACGGCCTTGACCACCGTCGGGACACCGGCCGCGTCGGCGAAGGCGTCGTCGAGCGCGGCGACGCGCTCCTTGGACAGGGTGGGCACCTTGCCGGTGCCGGTCGCCGCCTCCAGGCGCTGGGCCGCCGAGCGAACGTCGGCCTCGAGCCGGGCCCGGGTGACCTTCTTCTCCGCCACGCGCTTGGCGATCAACGCGCGCAGCTCCTGGACGCCCCAGCCCTGGCGGGCACTGACCGGCAGCACCGGGACCCCGCCCAGGCCGTCGGCCTCGAGCAGGCGGCGTACGTCGTCGACCATGCCGGCGCGACGGTCCTCGGGCACGGTGTCGATGTGGTTGAGCACGACCAGCATCACGTCCTGGTGCCCGGCGAGGGGCTTGAGGAACCGGTCGTGGATGGCAGCGTCGGCGTACTTCTGCGGGTCGAGGACCCACACCATCATGTCGGCGAGCTGGACGAGCCGCTCGACCTCGAGGTGGTGGGACACCTCGGTGGAGTCGTGGTCGGGGAGGTCGAGCAGCACGACGCCGCGCATCTCGACGTCCTCGTCGGCCTTCGACAGCATCGAGTCGCGGGTGACCTGGTGGCGGGCGGGGATGCCGAGCCACTCCAGCAGCTCCTCGGCGCCCTGCTTGCCCCACACGACGGCGGTGGCCCACGAGGTCGTGGGACGGCGTACGCCGACCGCGGCCAGCTCGAGGCCGCTCAGCGCGTTGAAGGTGGAGGACTTGCCGGAGCCGGTGGCACCACCCAGCGCGACCACGGTGTGCTCGGCGGACAGCTTGAGCCGGCTCGAGGCGCGGGCGGCCACGGCGGTGGCGTCGTCGACCACGGCATCGTCGACCCGACCGCGCGCCGCCTCGGCGGCGCGCTCGAGTCCCTCGACGCGCGCGCCGGTGTCAGAGCTCCTGGTGACCAGCTTCTTGGCCCCTTCGAGCAACGACGTCATGAAATCCTCACCGTCCGAGTGGTGCTGCTGTGCGCCCCCAACCCTAGGGGGCGTGGTCCTCGGGCTCCGACACCCGGGCGGGCTCCGGCGCCGGGGTCGTGGCCGCCTCGGGGGCGCGGCGTGCCGAGGCGAAGCGCAGGTCGTCGACCTTGCGGGCGGCGGCGCGCATCCGCTCGGGCGTCTCGGGCGAGACCTCCATCGTGTCGAGCAGGTCGGTGTAGCGGCGGCGCTCGGCGTCGAGGAGGTCGCGCATGGACGCCTCGAGCTGGCGCCGGGCGCGCTCGGCCAGCGAGCGCACGGCCTGGTCGCCGAAGACCGCCTCGAGCAGCTTCTGCCCGAGGATCGCGGAGCCGCCGGCGATGCCGGCCTCGGCACCGGTGACACCCGCGGTGTGGGCGAACACCACGACCATCAGGGCCACGGACAGGCCGTTGACGCCGAAGGCGAGGAAGCGCGCCGTCGAGCGCTTCTCGGCGCCCTCGGTGCGGACCATGTCGAGCACGTCGGACTGCCAGTCGCGGACCGCGCGCTCGGCGCGGCGGCGGAAGTCGCGGGACGCCCGGCCGAGGTCCTCGCCGGCGTCGCGCAGCAGGATCTGTCCGGCGGCCGTGCTGCGCCAGGAGGCCTCGGCGCGCTCGGCGGCGGCCTCGGCGTGCTCGAGGATCAGCGTCTCCAGACCCGACTCGACCGCCACGGTGACCCGCTCGGCCTGCTGCGGCTTGCCCTTGACGGCGTTGACGACGCGGTCCCGGATCCAGCCGACGCGGGTCTCCAGCGATCGGAGCAGCTCGCCGGTGCCGACGAACTCCTGCCAGCGCGCCAGGACCTCGCCGCGCAGCAGGGTGCCGTCGGCCGACGCCTCGCCGACCGCCGTCACGGCCCGGTCGTAGGCCTCGTTGGCGTCCTCGCGTAGGCGGCGTACGGCGTCGACCTGCTCGGTGGCGGCGTCGGCCACCGAGTGCGTACGACGAGCGAGCGTGCGGATCGCGCCGTCGAGGGTCTGCTGCACCACCGACTGGCGTGCCTCCTCGTCGTCGGCGAGCGCGCGGAGCCACTGCCGGATCTCCCTCACCGACGACGAGGGCAGCAGCCCCAGCTCGGAGACCTCGCCCTCCTCGACGACGAAGAGCGGCGAGTCCTTGAGGCCGCGGCTGGCCAGCATCCGGGCGAGGTGCGTGGTGATGGTGTCGACCGCCTCGGGCGGGGTGCGGTCGAGGACGATGGCGACCGCGGCCGAGCGGTCCGCGGCCTTGCGGAGGAAGTCCCACGGCACCTGGTCGGCGTAGCGCGCGGCCGAGGTGACGAAGAGCCACAGGTCGGCGGCGGCGAGCAGCTGGGCCGCCAGCACGCGGTTCTGCTCCTCGACCGAGTCGATGTCGGGGGCGTCGAGGACGGCGAGGCCGGGCGCCATGGCAGGCGACGGCACGAGCTGCAGCGCGGCGGGGTCGTTGGTCTGGCGGTCGACCCGCTCGAGCTCGGGCAGCAGGCGGTCCTGGCCGAACCACTTCGCGTCGTCGGGGTGGTGGACGAGCACCGGCGACCGGGTCGTGGGGCGCAGCACCCCGGGGGTGGTGACGCGGGTGCCGACCAGGGAGTTGACCAGCGTCGACTTGCCCGCGCCTGTCGAGCCGCCGACGACCGCGAGCAGCGGTGCGTCGAGGGTCATCAGGCGCGGGATCACGTAGTCCTCGAGCTGGTCGACCATCTCGGCGCGGGCGCCGCGCTGCTCGTCGGCCCCGGGGAGCTCGAGCGGCAGCCGTGCCTCCTGCAGGGCACCGCGCAGGCGCACGAGCGCGGTCACCATCGCCGTCGAGGCGTCGGGGGTACGCCGCTGCTCGGGGACTTGCTCGGCGGCCCGGTCAGGAGCCTGGTCAGGAGCCTGCTCGGGGGCCTGGTCGTCGGTCCCGTCGTCGTCGTGGGTCATCGCGTGGGGACCACCTGTCCGGGGAAGGAGATGTAGGGGCGGATCCGACCGAGCTCCTCGACGTGCTCCTGCCCGCGCAGGGAGAAGTCGGAGGGTGCCGTGCCGCGCAGGTAGCGGTGGTGGAGGTAGCCGAGCTCGATGGCGGCGGCCTGGTACTCCCGCATGGCTCGCTCGGCGAGCGGGCCGCCCTGGTGGCGCGCCCAGCGGCGGGCGTGCCTGCGGGCGCGCAGGTCGACGAGCCACGGGATGTCGGTGGCGGGCAGCAGCCCACGGTCCGCGGCGTCCTGCAGGGCCTGGGCGAGCAGCGGGCGCTCGGACCGGCGCCGGTAGACCGCGAAGGCGACGACCCCGAGGAACACCGGGAACATCAGCGTGCCGTAGACGACGAGGAAGTCGCTGGTGCCGGAGACGGTGGAGGAGTTCCACACGCCGTGGAGGAGGGCGGCCAGCGCCAGGCCGACCACGGGCGCGAGAAGTCGTACTGAGGTCCGGCGCGAGGCGATCGCGAGGCCCACCCCGATGCCGACGAACGCGGTGAAGAACGGGTGGGCGAACGGACTGATCAGGCACCGCACGATGAAGGTCGAAGTCAGTGCCGTGGTCCCACCGGGGCCGAGTCCGTCGGTGCCGTCGTAGGCGGCCGCGAGGTAGAGGATGTTCTCCGTGTAGGCGAACCCGACGCCCACCATGCCGGCGTAGACGATGCCGTCGAGCACACCGTCGAGCTCGTGCCGGCGCCACCACAGGAGCAGGAAGAGGAAGGCCCCCTTGGTGACCTCCTCGGTGACGGGAGCGACGACTCTCAGCACGTCGCGCTCGGTCGCACCGCCGGCGAGGCCGAGGCCCTGGAACACGATGGCCGCGCCGGTGGCGGCGAACGCTCCCCAGAGCAGGCCGGCGACGAGCAGGTTGCGGGGCTCGGGCTCGTAGCGGTCGAGCCACATGAAGCAGCCGACGAGTGGACCGACCGGGACCGCCGCGAGCAGCGCCGCCAGCGCCAGCGACCCGGGGGCACCGGACAGCGCGACGACCACCGCCATGACGATGGCCCCGAGGAGCACCAGTGCGGCCACCACGACGGTGAACACGACACTGTCGCGGCGGCCTCGTTTCATGGGTCCGACCCTAACGGAGCAGCCCCCTCCGACCCGCCTTGCCGCACCCCTACGGGGGACGTCAGCGGGACCGCACGGCCCGGGTCGGCGGGCTGGTCCGGCGGGCAGTCGCGTGTCCGGGCTTGCGGGCGACGACCCTCACCGAGATCCGGTCACCGCGGTGCGAGGCGCGCGGCGTGAACCGCTTGCCAGTAGCCACCTTCCGCCCGTCCGCCAGCCACACGAACCGCAGCCGCGATCCGGCCGTCCGGTCGTCCAGCTGCACCCGGAGCTGCCGGCCGACGACCGGACGCCCCGTGATCCGCGGGCGGTCGACGACGACCCGACCGCGGCGCACGTCGGCGTCGTCCTCGACAGCAGCAGTGGTCGGCGTGAGACCCGCGGCCGTCCCGGTGACGACGACGCTGATGCGCCTTCCCCGGTGCACCGCGCGCAACCCGAGGCGTTGCCCCGTCTCCCCCGCCAGCTGCTCGCCGTCGGCGAACCAGGCGTACGTCAGCGTGGCTCCGGGCGTCCACGTGCCGGGGTCGACCCGCAGCTCGTGGCCCACCCGGGGCTTGCCCCGCAGCGTCGGCGTGCCGGGCACGACCGCGCCCGGGGCGGGCGTCGGCGTTGCGGTCGGCTCCGGTGTCGGCGTCGTCGGGTCAGGGGTCGGCACCGGGTCGGTGGGCGGGTCCGTCGGACCTCCGGTCGCGGTGAAGGTGTGCACGACCGAGTGGTCGACGGCGCCGTACGCGTCCGCCGTCCGGACGTACCAGCCGTGCTGGCCGGGCTCGACCCGCCACGTCGCGGTGAGCGGTGAATCGCTGGCGACGTCGTCGAAGCCGGCGATCCGCTCCGTGGTGAGGATGTCGACGCTCAGCTCGTCCGTCGACAGCGACTTGGTCCTGGCCTGCAGGCCCGAGGCGGCGTAGGGGATCTCGAACTCCTGGTGGAGCGGTTCCAGGGACGGGTCGTCGGAGTCGAAGTCGTCGAGCGAGGGCGAGTAGGTCCGCACGACGATCCGGCCGCCCTCGTTGTCGAAGTGCAGCAGCCGCAGGTAGCCCAGGCCGCCTTCGGACAGGCCCTGGTAGTCGAACAGCATCGAGTAGACCGTGCGGTCGGCGACGCCGTCGCCGTCGTCGTCCATCTCGTCGGTGCGGGTGTAGGCGTCGTGGTAGTGCCCCGACCCGACCGCGATGACGTTGGCGTTGGGCGCGACGACCTCGTCCATGATCCGCTGCGGGATCGGTCCGAGCCCGCCAGTGGTGAGCATGAACTCGTGGAGGTTGATGATCACCTTGCGCTCGGGGTGCTCGCCGATCACGCGGTTCATCCACCGGATCTGCTGGTCGCCGGCACCCCAGCCCATCGACACGACCATCAGGTCGATGCCGTCGGCGCTGACGAGGCTGTAGCTGCCACGGTTGTCCTGCAGCGAGCCGCCGAACCACGGGTTGCCGGCGAAGCGCTGCTCGCCGAACCACCGGCCGTACGCGCCGTAGTCGTTGCGGTGGTGACCGACGTCGTGGTTGCCCGCGAGCACGCTGTAGGGGATCCGCGCCTCGTCGAGGTCGCGATAGGCGGCGTCTGCCCGCTGCCACTGCGCCGGCTGGTCCCAGTCGTTGACGATGTCACCGGTGTGCATGAGGAACTGCAGGTCCAGGTTGGACCGCTGCGCCACGAGGAAGTCGTGGATCGCGCGCTGGTGCGGGTAGAAGTCCGGGTTCTGGTTGTAGTACTGGGTGTCGGACTCCCACGCGACCGTGAAGTCGTACCGGTCGCGCGGCGTCACGCCCTTGCCGGAGTACGGCGGTACCTGGTCGCCGCGCGTGCTCTGTCCCGGCGTCGTGAAGCCCTCGGAGTGCTGGACCAGGAGGGTGATCCGCCCGTCCTCCACGTGGTCCTTCGCCGGGACCAGTGCGTCGAGCTCGAACTCTGTCGGCGCACCGTCGGTCGTGAGGTGCTCGTCGACCTCCTCCCACTCAGCGGCGGTCACGTCGAGGACGTGCAGCCCGATCCGCGCCTCGGCGTTGGCGGAGCCGGACCAGTGCACCCGCGCGGTGAAGTCGTCGCCCGCGCCCTCGGGCACCTCGACGGTGTAGAGCTGGTAGGGGAAGAGGTCGTCGGACTCGGTGGTGGCGACCAGGCCGTCCCTGGTGGTGATCGCGGCGAGGTCGTCCTCGTTCAGCAGGACGGCGCCGTCGCGCGTCACCCGCGCGGCGTCGTACGCCGTCCCGGAGGTGGCGGTGACCGCCTCGTCGTCGGCCTCGACGTGGAAGCCGCGGCGCAGCTCGACGTCGAGCACGTCGCCCTCGGGGTCCGTCGGCGTCACTTCGAGGGTGACGTCGCCCGACTCCACCTCGGCACCGTCCGCAGGCGTCCGGAGCGACGCGGAGGGCTGCTCCTCGGGCGTCGTGAAGGCGACCGTGCGGGTGCGCGTGTTGCCGAGCAGGTCGACGGCGGTGAGCACGACCTCGTGGGGTCCCGCCTCGAGCTCCACCGACGAGGTCGGGTGGGGCAGCGTGATCTCCTCGCCGTCGAGCGTGGCCACCAGTGAGTCCAGCCCGGAGCCGCCGTCGGTGGCCCGGGCGTCGATGTCGAAGGTCCCCCGCATCTTGGCGCCGTCCTCGACCGTCGAGGTGATCTGCGGGGCGGAGTTGTCGACCACCAGCGTCCGGGTGGCCGACTGGCCACCCGCGCTCGCGGCGACGGTGTGGGCGCCGTCGGCCACCTCGGGGGTGTCCCACTGGTGGAGGACCGAGTCGAAGGCGTCGTCGGGGACGTCGAAGGTCGCGAGGAAGTAGACGAGGTTGGCGTCGGAGAAGGCGATCCGGGTGTCGGGGGCCGGGCACGCTCGCTCGGTGGGCTCCTGGCCCTCGCCCGCGCCGGCGCACGTCACCGGTCGCAGGACCCGACCGTCGGGCAGCGCGAGCCGGGGGTCGATGGCGACCCAGTCGTCGTTGTTCTCGTCGGGGTCGGGCTCGGGCCATGCCTTGGTCCCGGCATAGATCCCGATCGTGACCTCCTGGCCCCTGACCACCTTCTCGAGGGGCACGTCCGCCGCGACGGTCTCGGTGCGCTCGTAGAAGCCCTCGTCGAAGACCGTCAGCACCTCGTCGCCGATCTTCACACCGTTGCGGAAGAACGCGTCCGTGTTCGTCGCCTCGAAGGCGAAGCGGGGCGCGGCCTCCAGCGACGAGACGACGTCACCGACCTGCTGGCCGTCGACGGACAGGGCCAGGCTCGACGGGTCCCCGTCGGCGGTCGCGGTGATCGGGGTGGTCCCCGACACGAAGTCCCCGTCGGCGTGGTTGAGCCGCACCGGTGGCCGCGGTCCGTCGGCGAGGTCGACCCGGACCGGCCCGAGCGTCGTGGTGTGGGTGCCGTCGGACACCTCGAGGGTGTAGTCGACCCACTGCTTCCCGTACAGGTCGACGGACGGGATCGTGTAGACGAAGCGGTCGGGGGACTCGAAGCGGAGCGACCGGGTGACCGGGTCGCCGACGTCGGTGGCGAGGGTCAGCTCCGCGGTGCGGACCTGGTGGTCGTCACGGACGTCGAAGCCGAGCGTGAGGTCCTCGGTCTCCGGGAGCAGCGGGCCGCCGGTGAGGTCGTCGATGGTGGGAGCCGTGTCGTTCGTCGGAGTCGCGACGAGGCCCGCCGGCACCTGGTCGCGGTGCGTGTAGCCCGGCGTCGGGACGTCCAGCCGCGTCATCGTCTGCACCGTGCCGTTGCGGGGCTGCGGCACCCAGAGGTGGTCGGGCGACGCGGGCGGGTTCCACGCGTACTGGATCGCCGTCGTGGCCGTCGTCTGGGCGTCGTTGAAGTAGTAGGTGGTGCTGACGTCGACGCCGGTGTTGGTCGCCACCCGGATGCCGCGCAGGCCGCCGTTGGACATCCCCGCGGTGCGCACATCGACGAGGTCCTCGCCGGCCACGAGGTGGGCGCCGAAGGCGGCGTTGAAGTCGGTCGCGGTGAGCGACTCGTTCGCCGCGTTCTTGACCCACAGCACCAGCGTCCTGCCCGGGCCGATCACGGGGTCCCGCGGCGCGGCCGGCCACAGGGCCTGGTTGGTGGTGACGGCGTTGGCGTCGATGTAGAGGTAGGTGAGGCTGAAGTCCCGGAAGCTCACCGGCCGGTCGGAGGCGTTGTAGACCTCGACGAACTCGTAGGCGTCGCCACCCCCGGCGTTGGCGGTGTCCGGCGCGACCTCGGTGACCTGGAGGAGCGGCGCGTCGAGGTCCGGGTCGGTGGCCGGCGCCGGCGGCTGCGTCGGGACGCCGTCCTCCTCCTCGGGCGGCGTGACGCCCTGCCCCTCGGCGAGCGACCCGGGCGTCGGGGCGGACTTCGCGGAGAAGACGGGCGCGTCGGTGACGCCGACGCCGGGGACCGCGTAGTGGACGGCGAGCTCCGGGCCCACGTGGTCCGCCGGGACGTACGTCGAGCGGCTGACGGTGCCGTCGGCGTCCCGGATCTCAAGGGTCCGGGCACCGCCGCTGTTCGCCATGCCGGCCTGGCCGGTCACGTGCCCGACGGGCACGTCCGTGTCGATGCCGTAGTGGTCACGGAAGTCGGCGTCGGTGAAGAGCGTGGAGTTCGGGCTTGCGCCGCTCCAGCCGTCGGCCGAGCCGGTCTGGTAGTCGAGCCACAGCACGAGCGTGCCGCGCGCCGGGACGGTGTGCGGCTTGCCGGCGGTCAGCGCGAGCGTCGCGGTGCCGTTGTAGACCAGGGTGTGGTCCGCCAGGTCGATCGCGGCGTCGGTGGTGTTGGCGACCTCGAGCATCTCGAAGTTGTCCTGCGTGCTGGTGCGCTGGACGCCACCTGCGTCCGTGAACGTGTGGGTGCCGTTGTCCGGTAGGACCTCCGAGACGAAGAGCTCGGGCGCCGCGGGTGGCGCGGGCGGAGGTGTCGGGTCGAGCTGCTCGTCGCGCACGGCGCCCGGGTTGGGCTCCTGCTGGGTGGCGAGCACGCGCTGGACCGCGCTGCCGTCGGACGGGACGCCGTACTCGACCGTCCTGTCGACACCCTTGTCGCCGGAGGACCAGCTGACCTGGGCGACGTCGGTGGTCGCGCCGGCCTCCGTGCGGCGGATCCACATCGTGCTGCCGCTGTTGTTGAGACCGTTCTGCCCGGACAGCACGGCGAGGTCGAAGGACCCTCCCCACCCGAGACCGGTGTAGAAGTCACGGAAGTCCTGCTCGGTGACCGCGGCATCGCCGGTGAGCCCGCTGTTGCGGGGCCACAGCACGAGCGACCCGTTGGCTGCCACCGTGACGCCGTCGTCGTGGGTGAGTGTCTTCTGGTTGCTGCCGCTCAGGTAGACCACGGAGTAGCCGGCGTCAGCGAGGTCGACCGGGGCGTCGGTGGTGTTGCGCACCTCGATGAACTCGAAGGCGTCGACGGACGACCCGTCGGCTGCCTGCCGGTTGCTCGAGTCGACGTTGATCTCCGTGATCACCAGCGCGGGCAGCTCGCCAGCGGCCTGCGCCGGGAGGGACGTCGCGGCGAGGGTCCCGACCGCGAGGGCCACCGAGGTGGAGAGGCTGAGGACGGGGTGCAGGAGGGATCTCGCAGACGGCATGGTCGCACCCCACAGGTGGTGCGTGAATCGCTCCGGTACGGCCGGTGAACGCCGCGGCTCGCCCAGGCGTCGGGTCGGGCTCGGGGCATCACCGCGGGCGGGCGCGGCGTCGTACAGTGACCGCGTGAGCGAGCCGACTGCCGAGAACCCCGCCGAGACCGTCCAGACCCCCGCCGCCGACGGTGAGCAGCCCAAGACCGAGTCGCACGACCCGGCCGTCCCGGCTGCCTACGCCGCCTTCATGCGCGAGGGCTGGGGCGACCGCACGCTCGACATGCCGCGGCACCCGGTGGCCGACTGGGCAGCCGCGCGCCGCGCCAAGCTCGCCGAGGCCTTCCCCGACGACCGGCTGGTGCTGCCGGCAGGCACCTACAAGGTGCGCGCGAACGACACCGACTACCGCTTCCGGCCCGACACCGCCCACACCTACTTCTCCGGCAACCAGACCTCCGACGCGGTCCTGGTCGTCGAGGACGGCGAGTCGGTGCTCTACGCCCGACCCCGCTCCGAGCGCGACACCGACGAGTTCTTCCGCGACCGGCAGTACGGCGAGCTGTGGGCCGGGCGCCGCCCGTCGGCGCAGGAGATCTCCGACTCCCTCGGCATCGAGGTCCGCCACGTCAAGGACCTGCCGTCGTTCGACGACGACCGCAAGACCCGCGACCTCTCCACCGACGAGGACCTCGCCCGCGTCGCCGACGAGCTGCGCCTCATCAAGGACGAGTGGGAGGTCCGTGAGCTCCAGGAGGCCTGCGACATCACCACCCTCGGCTTCGAGGACTCGGTCCGCGACTGGGAGCGCGTGCGCGAGTTCGGCGAGCGGTGGATCGAGGGCACCTTCTTCCGGCGTGCGCGCGCGATGGGCAACGACATCGGCTACGACTCCATCTGCGCCGGCGGCTCGCACGCCACGACGCTGCACTGGATCGACAACACCGGCGCCATCGAGCCGGGCAAGCTCGTCCTGCTCGACATGGGTGTGGAGGGCCACAACCTCTACACCGCCGACGTCACCCGCACGCTCCCGGTCGACGGCCGCTTCACGCCGCTCCAGCGCGAGCTCTACGACCTCGTGCAGCAGGCGCAGCAGGCCGGCATCGACGCCGTACGCCCCGGTGCCCCGTTCCTCGCCGCGCACAACGCCGCGATGAAGGTCCTCGCCCACGGCCTCGAGGACATGCAGCTGCTGCCGGTCTCCGCGGAGGAGGCCCTCGACCCGGAGTCCAAGGTCTACGCCCGCTGGACCCTCCACGGCACCTCGCACATGCTCGGGATGGACGTCCACGACTGCGGTCGCTCGTCGGTCGACATCTACCCCAAGGGCAACCTCGCCGAGGGCATGGTGCTCACCGTCGAGCCGGGGCTCTACTTCCAGGAGGACGACCTGCTCGTCCCCGAGGAGCTGCGCGGCATCGGCATCCGCATCGAGGACGACATCCTGGTCACCGCCGACGGCAACCGGAACCTCTCGGCCTCGCTCCCCCGCACCTCGGCCGACGTCGAGGAGTGGATGGGCTCCCGCATCGGTGGCTGACCCGGCGCCTGCGCCCAGCCTCACCGTCGTCGACGGCGTGCCGCGCTGCCACCACTACGACGCCTTCCGCTGCCGCTCCTGCACCCTGCTCGGGACACCGCGCGGGCGCCAGCTCTCCGACAAGGAGGCGCACGCGCACACGCTGGTCGACTCGCCGGTGTGGCTGTCGACGGTCGCCGGCGCGGACACCCGGTTCCGCAACAAGGCCAAGATGGCGGTCGGCGGCAGCGTCGACGCGCCGACGCTGGGGATCCTCGACCGCGACCTCGCGGGGGTCGACCTGCACGACTGCGGCCTGCACTCCGACGGCCTGCGGGCGGCCCTCGACCGCACGTCCGGCTGGATCCGCGACGCCGGCCTGGTGCCGTACGACGTCGCGACCAGGCACGGCGAGCTCAAGCACGTGCTGCTCACCGAGTCGCCCGACGGCGAGCTGATGCTCCGTCTCGTGCTGAGGTCGACGGCCCTCGAGGCGCGCGTCCGCTCCCGCCTGCCTGCGCTGCTCGAGGCGGTGCCGGCGCTGCGGGTGGTGACGATCAACGTGCAGCCCGAGCACAAGGCGGTGCTCGAGGGCGAGCGCGAGATCGTGCTGACCGACACCGCGACGCTGCCGATGCGGCTGGCCACCGGGGTGACGCTCCGGCTGGGCCCGCGGTCGTTCTTCCAGACCAACACGGCGGTCGCGGAGGCCCTCTACGACCAGGCCCGCGCCTGGGTGAGCGACCTGCCCGACGTCCGCACCGTGTGGGATCTCTACTGCGGCGTGGGCGGTTTCGCGCTCCACCTCGCTGGGCCGGGCCGCGAGGTGCTGGGCGTCGAGGTCTCCGCCGACGCGATCGCGGCCGCCCGCGCCACGTCGACCGAGATCGGAGTGGCGGCGGAGTTCGTCGCGGCCGACGCGACGGCGTACGCCCTCGCCTCCGACGCCGTCCCGGACCTCGTCGTGGTCAACCCGCCCCGTCGCGGCATCGGCCCCGACCTCGCCCGCTGGCTCGAGACGTCAGGCGTGCGTCACGTCGTGTACTCCTCGTGCAACGCCGAGTCGTTGGCGCGTGACCTCGCGCTGATGCCGTCGCTCCGGCCCGTCGAGGCGCGGGTCCTCGACATGTTCCCGCACACGTCCCACTACGAGGTGATGGTGCTGCTCGCCCGCTGAGGGTCAGCCGCGGTGGATCCTCGGCCCCTTGCCGGTGTTGGTCTCGCTGAACGTGTCTCGATGACCGTCGTCGACGTAGGTCGTCTCTGGCACGCCCCCGGGTCCGAGCGGCATGTCGAAACCGCTGACCTGCACCCCGAGCCGGACCCATCGAGGCGTGCCGAGGCAGGCGGTGGGCAGGGACACCTCAAGCGTGTCCGACGCGCGATCCATGCTTCCCCGCAGGGCCGCGCGACAGTGGACCAGGTCTCTCCGGCGGCCCCAGAAGTCCGTCGACAGCCGATGGCCCGGCACCTTCAACAGCTCGAGGCTGTAGGAACGGTCCGGCGTGACGACCACCACGTCGAGGAAGGTCGCCCGAGGGTGCCCGGCTCGGAGGTCGCGAAGCTGCACCGCGACCCGCAGACGCTTCGCGCCATGGGCCGCGACCGTGCGGACGACGTCGACGGAGGTCTCGTCCGGTGCGGGGACGAACGCCGATGGCGCCCCGCCCTCCCAGTCGATCGTCAGCGAATGCGCGTCGCCAACCAGATCCTCGGTCACCACCTTCTCGGCGTGGGCAGCGCCCGGCAGGAGGGCGGCGACGGGAAGGAGGGCGGCGAGGAGACGCAAGCCGACGCGGTGGTTCATCGTGTCCGTTCTGGTCGAGCCCCGGATCGGGGCGGGCGCTGGGCGCAGGGGCATGCAGGGGGCATGGAGGTCAGCCGCGGCGGATCCGCGGACCCATGCTCACCCTGAGCACGTGGAACGCGTCGCTGTGCCCGTCGTCCACGGTGGACGCGAGCACGGCGGGGTCGGTCGCGGGGAGCGGCGCAAACGCCTTGATGCCCAGGCGGACCCAGCGGGGCGAGGCGAGGCACGCGGTCGGCACGGACACCACGACAGCGTCGGCACCGGTGTCGTACCGGGCGACCAGAGCCCGGCAGTCGACCTGACGCCCCCGTCGAGTGAGCGTCGTGCGCGCCCGGCGACCCTCCTTCTTCTCGACCTCAACGCGGTAGGCGCCTGCGGGCGTCCGGACGAGCACCTGCATGGAGTGGTCCCGCACGCCCGCGAGGTCGGTGAAGTGGACCGTGGCGCTGAGCCGCCTGTCCCCGTGCGCAGCGACGGTGCGCACGATGTCCGCCGGCGACGGGTCAGGAGTCGGCGGGAGCTCGGCCTCCTCGTCCGCAAGCCAGCCGAGGACGCCCGCGTCGCCCACCGGGTCGTGCGTCACCACCCTCTCCGCATGAGCCGCGGCCGGCGCGAGGAGGACGGCGGGGACGAGCAGTGCGACGAGGCACGAACCGAGACGTGACGACATGTGACGAAGCGTAGGGCCGGGCGACTCGTCGTCCGCCGCGTCAGCCGCGCCGGACCTTCGGGCCGAGGGCGATCATGTCGCGGATCTCGCCCACGCGGTGGGCGTCGTCGGCGAACACCGCCATCTCCTCAGTTCCGTCGGCCGATGTCACGGTCTCCACCGACGCGACGCCCGCACCGACCTGCACCCACCGCGGGGCGCCGAGGCACGACGTCGGGATCGTGACGGTGACCCGCGACGATGCCTGGTCCCCGGCGGCGCGCAGCCGCTGGCACTCGATCGCGTGGCCGCGGCGCGTCATGTCGACCTTCGCCCGGCGACCGAGGTTCTCGGTCTCCACCTCGAAGGTGCCGTCAGGAGTGCGCACCTCGAGCACCGCGAAGTAGGTCCGCGAACGGCCGAGGTCACGCAGGTCGAGGCGCACCCGGAGCCGCGACTCGCGGTGATCGACGGTCGTGCGTACGACGTCCGCGGTGAGGTTCTCCGGCGCAGGCAGGAGGTTGTCCAGGTCGTCACCCCCCTGCTCCGTCGGGCCGAGGGTCACCACGTCGGCAGCCGGGTCCTCGGTCACGACCTCCTCGGCGTGCGCGGCCGACTGCACGAGAAGGGCGGCGGGAAGGACGAGGGCGAGCACGCGGAGCCCGGGCCGGAGGGCGGTCACCCGCGGCGCACCTTCGGGCTCCGGCCCATGCTGTTCTCGCTCAGGCTCGAACGGAAGGCGTCGTCGGCCCAACCGGCAAGGTTGACCGATCCGTCGCCGAGCGGCGTGACCTGGAGCCGGGCGGCACCGACCTCGATCTGGATCCAGCGCGGCTTGCCGACGCAGACGGCGGGGAACGACACGGTCACCGTCTCGGCCACCACGTCGTACCGCCCACGCACCGAGCGGCAGGGCCGCGGGCGGCCGGGGACGCTCTCGTCGATGACGAGGGACGGGAACAGCTCCGTGTCCCGGACCCCGTCCGCGGACCGGGCGGCGAACACGTCGAACCGCTGGTCGGGAGTGCGGATGCCGATGTTGACGGAGTACTCCGCCGTCTCGGCGAGGTCCCGGAAGTGCACGGTGATGCTTACGCGCTTCGCGTGCCGGATGGTCGTGCGCGTGATGTCGGTGGCAGTCTCGGCCGGCGCGTCGAGGAAGGGCGGCCCGTCGTCGCCACCCGTCCCGAAGAGGAGCCCGCCCATGTCGGAGCCGAAGTTCAGGGCCTTGGCGTCGCTGACGGCGTCGTCCACGGTCACCTGCTCGGCGTGGGCGGCAGCGGGCAGGAGCAGAGCGACAGGGACGAGGACGGCGACGAGCCGTGTGGCGAGACGAGACATGGGCGGACCTTAGGTCCGCCTGCGCCTGCCGTGTGACGCGAACCACGGAATCGAAAGTATGAACCTGCCGTTGGGCTGGACGTGCGAACCGCCACGACCACTTCCACGAGCGTCGGAGACCTCCTGACGCAGCGTCGTGCTGTCGACCTCGCTCGCACCGAGAGCGCGCTCTGTCGCCTCGGACGCATCCTCGACTGACCTCGACCCTCCTGCGTCCCCCGCCCGGTTGCGACCGTGCGGATTCGAAAGGTTACTTTTTCAGTATGAATACTTCTATTACGGCGGAGAAGAAGCCCACCCGCTTCCGAACCCCCTCGTTCGGCGTCCAGGTCCTGATCGGCCTGGTCCTCGGCGTCGTCCTCGGTCTCGTCGCCCGCGCCATGGGCGCGGACGGCGTGGACGCCACGACCGGCGAGGTCGACCCCAACTGGCTCACCGAGACGCTGAGCACCATCGGCGGCACCTTCGTCACGCTGCTGCGTGCCGTCGTGCCCCCGCTCGTCTTCCTCGCCATCGTCGCCTCGATCGCCAACCTGCGCGACGTGACGGGCGCTGCCCGCCTCGCCTGGCGGACGCTGGCCTGGTTCGCCATCACCGCACTCATCGCGGTCGTCATCGGCATCGTCCTCGGTCTGGTCCTCCAGCCGGGTGACCACACCAGCGTCACCTCCGACGCCGCCTCGGCGCCGTCGACGACGGGCTCGTGGCTCGACTTCCTCACCGGCCTGGTCCCGGCCAACGTCCTCGGCCTCGAGGGCTACGACAACGGCGACGGCTCGATCGGCTTCTCGTTCAACGTGCTCCAGATCCTCGTGGTCTCGATCGCCGTCGGCATCGCGACCCTCAAGGTCGGCGAGGCGGCCGACCCCTTCCTCGGCTTCGTCCGCTCCGCGCTCGCCGTGGTGCAGAAGGTCCTGTGGTGGATCATCCTGCTGGCCCCGGTCGCGACCGTCGGCCTGCTCGGCAACGCCGTCGCCAGCTACGGCTGGGACGCGCTGGGCTCGCTCGGCATGTTCACCGTCGCGGTCTACGCCGGCCTCGCACTGGTCGTCGCAGGCGTCTACCCGGCGCTGCTCCGGATCCACTGCCTCTCGGTGCGCCAGTTCTTCTCCGGCGCCTGGCCGGCGATCTCGCTGGCCTTCGTGTCGCGCTCGTCGATCGGCACCATGCCGGTCACCGAGTCGGTCACGGAGCGCAACCTCGGCGTCCCGCGCTCCTACGCGTCGTTCGCCGTGCCGCTGGGTGCCACCACGAAGATGGACGGCTGCGCCTCGATCTACCCGGCGATCTCGGCGATCTTCGTCGCGCAGTTCTTCGGCCTCGACCTCTCGGTCACCGACTACCTGCTCATCGCGTTCGTCTCGGTGATCGGCTCGGCCGCCACCGCCGGTGTCACCGGCGCCACCGTCATGCTCACGCTGACGCTCTCCACCCTCGGCCTGCCGCTCGAGGGCGTGGGCCTGCTGCTCGCCATCGACCCGATCCTCGACATGGGCCGCACCGCGGTCAACGTCGCGGGCCAGGCGCTGGTCCCGACCATCGTCGCCAAGCGCGAGGGCATCCTCGACCAGGCGACGTACGACGCCCCGCGCGGGCGCGACGCATGGCGCGAGGACGAGGACGAGGACACCCGGGAGCCGGCTCCCGCCCTCGCCTGACCGCTCGTCCACACACCATCGACCCGCGTGCCGTGACGCCCTCACGGCACGCGGGTCGACCGCTGCTGGGATACTGACCGCGCTCAGCCCCCGTGGCGCAATGGATAGCGCAACGGCCTTCTAATCCGTGGGTTGCAGGTTCGAGTCCTGCCGGGGGCGCAAATCGGTGATCGTCACGACACCGACACGCCCGGCAGCCTCCCCGACGAGGTGGCCCCGCCCCATCAGGATGTGGTCAGGCCCCGCCACGTATGAGGTAGCGGGGCCGAATGCTTGCCCGGCGCGACACGCGCCGCGGGACGTACGACGGCCCGGAGCAGGAGGTCTCGACCTCCGGCCCCGGGCCGTCGCGTGTGTCAGTTGTCCAGGTGGATCGTCAGACGCCCAGGTTGAGGGCGGCCAGGATCTGGTTCAGCAGGGTCTGGAGCTGGCCCAGGAGCCCGGCGAGCGGACCGCCGTCGAGCAGCCCGGCCACCGCGCAGAGCAGGTTGCCGAGCAGGTTGCCGGCACCGGCGACCGCGACGATGTCGAGCACGACCCGCTGCAGGTGGATCTCCAGGCCGAGGACGTTCAGGTCCAGCGGACCGAGCACCAGGTTGAGGATGTCGCAGGCGCCCGCGTTGGCGGCGACGCGCCCGTCGGTGACGGCGCTGCCGTTGATCTTCTTGATGGGGATGGTCTGCAGGCCCGAGAACTTCGTGTCGGGACCGGCGTCCTTGATGACGCCCTTCAGGAAGCCCTTCATGTAGAGCACGCCGTCACGATCGATCGTCTTGATCGGCGTGAACGAGCCGGTGACCTTGTCGCCGGCCGACGTCTTGCCCACGACCGTGCTCGTGATCTTGCCGAGGTCGGACTTGCCGACGACGCCCCGGCTGGACGTCTCGGCCGCCGACGATCCGGCGACGGTGAGCGAGGTCAGTCCTACGGTCATGGCCAAGGCGACGACAGCCCCTGCTAGGAGCCGCCGTGCTACGTGTGTGAACTGGTTCATGTTCCCCTCCGGATGTGGACCCTCCCGCAGGGCAGCGGAGTGCCGCCCCTCCGCACGACGTTCGCACGGCTCTCCCCGGACGGTCATACCCCTTGGGGTAGATCGCGGGTGCGAACTCGCAGTTACCCCTGCCCGCCCCGCCCTGAGGGTGAAGGTCCACTCATGCGACGTCCTGGCACGGGTACGGGGCCACCGTCCCACTCCCCCACCAGATCGGAGTCCCTGATGTCGTACGACCTGGGCCTGAGCCTCCTGACCGTGCTCGGCGTGCTCGCCGGCATCGGCGCGCTGCTGTACGTCATGGCCGTGCTCGACCCGACCAACGTCCCGGCGGCCAAGCAGCTGCCGACCCACCGCGGGGCCCGCGGCCGCGCAGACACCTGACCCGCCGGGCAGGGCTCAGCGGGCGGCGTACGCCTCGATCTCGGCGGCGATCCGCGACTTCACGTCCGCGGGCGCGAACGACGCGTCGACGGCCGCCCGCGCCAGGTCGGCCACTCCCGCCTCGTCGAGGTCGAGGAGGTCGGCCGCGACCGCATAGTCGTGGTTGAGCGAGGTGGCGAACATCGGCGGGTCGTCGGAGTTGATCGTCACCGCCACACCCGCCTCGACGAAGGTCCGCAGCGGGTGGTCCTCGATGCGGTCCACTGCCCGCGTCGCGATGTTGGACGTCGGGCAGACCTCCAGCACGATGCCGGTGTCGGCCAGGTGCGCCAGCAGCTCGGGGTCCTGGGCGGCCGAGACGCCGTGGCCGATCCGCTCGGCGCCGAGCAGGCGCAGGGACTCCCAGATCGTCTCCGGACCGGTCGTCTCCCCCGCGTGCGGCACGGACCGCAGCCCGGCGGCCCGGGCGGCGTCGAAGTGCGGGCTGAACTGTGCCCGCGGCACCCCGATCTCCGGACCGCCCAGGCCGAAGCCCACCAGGGCGTCGGTGCGGTGCTCGAGCGCGTACGCCAACGTCGCGTCGGCAGCCGGGATCCCGGACTCGCCGGGGATGTCGTAGATCCACCGCAGCACCAGCCCGAAGTCACGCTCGGCCGCGACCCGCGCGTCCTCGATGGCCTCGGTGTAGGCCTGGATGGGGATGCCGCGCGCCACGGAGGTGTACGGCGTGCAGGTCAGCTCGGCGTAGCGGAGGTTCTGCCCCTCCGCCATCTCGCGGGCGACCTCGTAGGTCAGCAGCCGGACGTCCTCGGGCGTGCGGACCAGGTCGACGACGGCGAGGTAGACCTCGATGAAGTGGGCGAAGTCGCGGAAGGTGAAGAACTCCCGCAGCGCCTCGAGGTCGGACGGCACACCCGCCGCCGGGTGGCGCGCCGCGAGCTCGGAGACGATCCGCGGCGACGCCGACCCGACGTGGTGGACGTGCAATTCGGCCTTGGGGAGGCCGGCGATGAAGGACTGGAGGCTCACGCCCGGCAGTGTCCCAGAGGAGACGTCAGCTGCCGGTGCCGACCATCGCCTCCGCGATCTCGGCCATGGTCTGGCCCTCGACCTTCTCGCCGTCGACGAAGACCGTCGGGGTGGAGTTGACGCCGGCCTTGGAGGCGGCGTCGCCCGCGGCGTTGACCCACCCCTCGAACGTCATGTCCTCGATGCCGGGACGGACGTCGGCCTCGGTCGCGCCGGCCTCGACGGCCCACTCGACCAGCTGGTCGCTGTCGGGGAACGGGCCCTTCTCGGAAGGCTGGTTGTCGAAGAGCAGGTCGTGGAAGGCCTTGGCGACCTCGGGACCCGACTCGTCGAGCACCACGGCGAACGCGTTGGCGGCCTCCGGCGAGTAGTCGCTGATCCGCTCGAGGAACGGCAGCGGGCGGTACTCGACGTTGACCTCGCCCGCCTCGACGGCGGCGTCGAGCTGGTCGCCGACGGTCTGCTCGAGCTGGCCGCAGAACGGGCAGAGGAAGTCCTCGTAGACGACGATCGACTTCGGGGCGTCGGCATCGCCGACGACCATGCCGTAGTCGCTGGTCGCACCGGCCGGCGCGGTGTCCGGCTTGTCGGAGCCGAGGTTGCTGATCAGGAAGTAGCCGCCGACGACCAGGAGCAGCACGGCACCGATCAGGCCGAAGCGGGTGAGCTGCTCCTTGCGCTTGGCCTTCTTGCGGCGCTCTTCGGCCTCGGCCCGGGAGCGCTCGGTCCGTGCCCGCCGCGCCTCCCGCTTGGCCGCGGCCGCCGCCTTCTCGTCAGCGGTCCTGTGCGAGCTCTTCTTCTGCGCCATCGAGGCATCTTCCTTCGTGATCGGTGATGTGATCGGTGGTGGGGTCGGTGGATGGGTCGTGGGCGGTGCGGAACAGCACGTTGTCGAGCGCGAGCCGGGACGCCGGGCGTACGACGAGCCACAGGCTGAGCGCCAGCAGGCCGACGTCGCGCGCGATCTCACCGGGGTAGGCGGCGGCCGCGTCGGGGATCTCCCCGCCTCCGCCGAAGCACCCGCACTCGATGGACAGCCCGCGCGCCCAGGCGCTCGAGATGCCGATGATGAAGGCCAGGAAGAGCAGCGCCGACACCACGGAGGCGCCGCGCACCAGCACGCCCAGCACCAGGCACAGGCCGACGACGATCTCGACGACGGGCAGCAGGTGCCCGACCGTCGGGACGATCGCCTCCGGCAGCAGGTCGTAGGCCCGCACGGCTCGGACGCTGTCGGCAGGATGGGGCAGCTTGAGCGCCCCAGCCGCGATCCACACGCCCCCCGTCGCCAGGCGCGCGACGAGGCCGAACCAGTCCTTCACGCCCCCGACCATATGAGGCGAGGCTGAGTCGAGCCTGAGAGCGTCCACGCCGGGCCAAGTAGGGTGGCCCGTCGTGAGCGACAGACTGGTGTGGATCGACTGCGAGATGACCGGACTCGACCTGGGAGCCGACGCGCTCGTCGAGGTGGCGGCGCTCGTCACCGACTTCGAGCTCAACGTGCTCGGCGAGGGCATCGACGTGATCATCAAGCCGTCGCAGGAGTCCCTCGACCAGATGGTGGAGTTCGTCCGGTCGATGCACGAGAAGTCCGGGCTGCTCGACGAGCTCGACGGCGGTACGACGCTCGCGGACGCCGAGGAGCAGGTGCTGGCCTACATCAAGGAGCACTGCGCGGACGGCAGCCGGCCCCCGCTCGCCGGCAACACCGTGGCCACCGACCGCGCCTTCCTGGCCCGCGACATGCAGGCGCTCGAGTCGTTCCTGCACTACCGGATCGTCGACGTCTCCTCGATCAAGGAGCTCTCGCGCCGGTGGTACCCCCGCGCCTACTTCGCCGCCCCCACCAAGCGTGGCAACCACCGCGCGCTCGCCGACATCCAGGAGAGCATCGAGGAGCTGCGCTACTACCGCGAGGCCGTCTTCGTCCCGCAGCCCGGCCCGGACAGCGCCAGCGCCAAGGAGATCGCCGCGCGCCACGGCGGGCAGCTGACGGGCCTCGGCCCGGACACGGACGCCGATTCCGGCCCCACGGACTGAGTGTCCTACACTTCTCGTCGTCCACAGCGCCAGCTGCGGGACATGGTGGGTATAGCTCAGCTGGTAGAGCGCCGCCTTGTGGTGGCGGATGTCGCGGGTTCAAGTCCCGTTACTCACCCTGATGGATCGAGCCCTTGACCGCAGCGATGCGGTCAGGGGCTCGATCCGTTCCACCCCTTGCCCCCAGTTGGGGGGCAACGCGGTCAGCAGTACCGTCACGTCGTGATGGCGACCTTGCCTCTGCAGGCGCCGGACTCCAGGTAGCGCAGGGCGTCTGGGACGCGAGACAGCGGATACGTGCGGTCGATGCTGGGCGTGACGTCACCTGCTTCGATGAAGGCGGTGAGTCGTGTTTGGTCGCTGGCTCGTTCCTTGCTTGCGAGCATCGTCAACCGCTGCGTGACGAACAGCGAGAGCAGCGGGGCTCGAAGGGAACGGCCGAAGCCGCCCGTCCATCTGCCGCCTGCCTCGCCGCTGACGATGACCAGCGTTCCTCGCGGTGTCAGTGCCCGTCGCAGTCGGGAGAGCGACGTGTTGCCGCCGAGGTCGAGGACGAGGTCGTACCGAATCGGGCCCGCCGCGAAGTCTTGAGACGTGTAGTCGATGACGTGGTCGGCGCCCAGAGACGCCACGAAGTCGAGCTTCGCGGTGCTGCACACAGCGGTCACATCGGCGGCCAAGGCCTTGGCCAGCTGTACTGCATAGCTTCCGACTCCCCCGGAGGCACCGATGACGAGAACTCGCTGCCCGGCCTCGACCCTGCCGGCGTCGGTCAGGGCCTGCAGGGCCGTGCCTGCCGACACCGGAACGACGGCGGCCTGCTCGAAGGACAGGTTGGCGGGCTTGGGTGCCAGCTTGTCTTCTCGGGCGGCGGCGTACTGGGCGAACGACCCGCGGGAGATACCGAAGACCTCATCGCCCATGGCGAATCTGGTGACCGCTGACCCGACTTCGACGACGGTGCCGGCGACGTCGAGGCCGGGCACGCGGTTCTTCGGCCGACTGAATCCGAAACCGATGATCCTGAGCAGGTAGGGCCGACCGGCCATCATGTGCCAGGTACCTCGGTCGAGACCGGCGGCGCGGACGTGAACGAGCACCTCGTTGTCAGCAATCTGGGGCAGGGCGATGTGCTCCAGCCGCAAGAGGTCGGCCGAGCCGTACTGGTTTTGGACCATCGCCCGCATGGCGTGGGTCTTGTCTGAGACGGCGTGCTTCATGGCGTTTCCTTTCAAGGATGGAGGGGAGTCACGGAACGCAGGGTCACTTGACCTCAGCACGCATGACGAGGAGCAGTCCGTTCGCCAGCGGCGCGACCAGCCAGGTGGCACCGGTGACGGCGATCTGGGTCCACTGCTCCGCGGTGAGTGCCTGGTCGAAGACGAAGAGGCGTGGGCGTCACGTCCCACACCAGCACCCGTGAAGCTGACGTCGTCGACAGCGGTGGTGCCTCGGTATCTCGTGGTGACGCCTTCGGCGGTGATCATCGCGCGGCCCCGCTTCCTACGGGCTCCGGCACGGCGGGAGGTGCCGGCTGGGGCAGGGACGTCTCGTCGCTGTTCGCGGCGCGGCCGTCGACGTCGAGGTGCGGCAGCAGCCGGTCGAGCCAGCCCGGGAGCCACCAGTTGCGGTCGCCGAGGAGCTCCATCGTGGCGGGCACGAGCACGAGCCGGACGAGGGTCGCGTCGATGAGGATGGCAGCTCCGAGGCCCAGGCCGAACATCTTCGTCAGCACTGCCTCGCCGAGCACGAAGGAGAAGAACACGGTCACCATCACGGCTGCGCTGGCCGTGATGACCCGAGCCGACTTGGCCAGCCCGTCGGCCACGGCGAGGGCGTTGTCGCCGGTGCGGTCGTACTCCTCCTTGATGCGCGAGAGCAGGAACACCTCGTAGTCCATGGAGAGCCCGAACAGGATGGCGAAGATGCCGATCGGGAGCTGGATGGGCACGGGGGTCGCTTCGGGAATGCCGACCAGGTCTCCGAGTGGTCCGCCGCTGGTGGCCAGCGCGAGCACGCCGAACGCGGCGGCCGTCGCGAGCAGGTTCATGACCACGGCCTTCAGCGGCACCAGGACTGAGCGGAACACCATCGCCAGCAGCAGGTAGGACATCAGCAGCACTCCGCCGAAGAAGATCGGCAGCCGGTCACCGGTCCAGCGGGTGGAGTCCACGTTGGCGGCCACCATCCCACCGACATGGACGGACAGTCCGGTCGCTGTCGCGGCGGCCGGGATGGCGTCGTGGCGAAGCGCGTCGACGAGGCGTTCGGTGGCTGGGCTCTGGGGCGAGGTGGTGGGCGTCAGGGTGAGCACCGCCGTGTCTCCGGCGTCGTTGAGGCCGGCCGGGGCGACGTACGCAACGCCATCGACCTGACTCAGGGTGTCGCCCAGTGCGTCGGCCGAGGCCCGCAGGTCGCCGGTGCCGCCCTGCACGGTCAGCACCATGGGTGCCGCGAAGCCGGGCCCGAAGCCATCAGCGAGGAGGTCGTAGGCCCGCCGGCTGGTCGAGGTTGGCGCGTCGTTCTGGGCGTCGGGGAAGCCGAACCGGATCCCGAGGAACGGCGCGGCCAGGGCCAGCAGCACGGCCAGCCCACCGGTCGCCGCGATCCACGGGCGGCGCTGGATGAAGCGGCTCCACCGGAACCACCGTGAGGCGTCGTACGAGCGGGCGTTCCTGTTCACGAACGGCACGTGCAGGCGTTCGATGCTGCGCCCGGTGAATCCCAGCGCAGCCGGAAGCAGGGTCAGCGATGCGGCGACGGTGACCAGCACCGCGAGCACCACGGTGAACGCGAACCCGTTCATGGCCGGCTGGCCCATCAGCAGGATGCCGAGCATCGAGACCACGACCGTGATCCCGGCGAACAGGACGGCGCGCCCGGCTGTCCCCATCGCGGTGGCGGTGGCGCCTCGGGGGTCCTGCCCGGCGGCGAGGCCGCTGCGGTAGCGGGTGACGATGAGGAGGGCGTAGTCGATGCCCACCCCCAGGGCAACCATGGCCGCGGTCGCCGGCGCCCAGGCGGGGACGTCGACCACCCGCCGGAGGACCTCGCCGAGGGCCATCGCGATCCCGAGCCCGAACAGGGCGGTCAGCAGCGGTAGCCCCATCGCCACGACGGAGCCGAAGGTGACCAGCAGGATGATCGCGGCCGCAATCAGCCCGATGACCTCAGAGCCGACGGGGGCTGTCTGGGAGAGTGCTGCGACCGGGCCGCCGACCTCGACCTGGAGGCTGTCGTCACCTGCGGCGAGAATGGGGTCGACCAACGCCGCCGCTCGAGCCGGCGTGTACTCGTCGACGGTCATGTCGAGGGCGACGTCGGCGTAGGCCGTGGTGCCGTCCTCCGAGACCTGCGCCGCAATGTCAGCGGCGAACGGGCTGGCGATGCCGACGACGTGGGCGTCTTCTGCGACGTCGGCGAACACCTCGTCCGCACGGGCTCGTACGTTGGGCGACGACACGCCGTCGTCGCTGTGCAGCACGATCTGGACGGTGTCGCCGGAGCGCTGGGGGAAGCTGTCATGCAAGGTGTCCGCCGCGGCTCTGGACTCGGACCCGGGCTGCAGGTAGTCCTGGCGGAAGTCTCCACCGAAGGCCCCGGCGAGGAGGAAGGACGCCGCGAGCGCACCCAGCCAGGCGAGCACGACCAGGCGGCGACGACGGAAGCACCAGTCAGCGAGATTGACCAACATGTCGGGCTCCTCAGGTCGGAAGTTTCGGGATTCCTCGACGCTACGAAGACGACGCGAGGAGCACGATGGGGCAGACGGCAGCGCTGCTGGGGCCAGCACGACGGCCCTTGACGGCCAGCACCACCACTACAGTCGGCGCATGGCGCTGCGTGTGGTCTTCGCCGACGACAACTACCTGGTCCGCGAGGGTGTCTCTGCGCTCCTGGCGGAGGCCGAGGACATCGAGGTCGTCGACGTCGTGGCCGACGCCGTGCAGCTCCTCGCCGCAGTGTCCACCCACTCACCCGACGCGGTGCTCACCGACATCCGGATGCCTCCGACGCACACGGACGAGGGCATCGAGGCGGCACGACGGATCCACGCCGAGCATCCCGAGGTCGGTGTCGTCGTCCTCTCGCAGTACGTCGAGGAGGACTACGCCTTCGACCTGCTGAGCGATGGCGTGGCCGGGCGGGGCTACCTGCTCAAGGAGCGAGTCAGCGATCTGGACGAGCTGGTCCGCGCACTGCGAGAGGTGGCTCGAGGCGGTTCCGTCCTCGACCCGCTGGTGGTCGAGGCGTTGCTCGCCCGTCGAGCCGATGACGGTCCGTTGCTGGGGCTCACCGACCGCGAGCGGGAAGTTCTCGCGATCATGGCCACGGGCCGCAACAACGCGACCATCGCGAAGACCTTGTTCATGAGCGACCGTGCCGTCGAGAAGCACATCGGTGGCGTGTTCCAGAAGCTCGGACTGGCCGAGGAGCACGAGACCAATCGACGTGTGATGGCCGTCCTCGCCTACCTCGAGGCGTCGGGTCCCCGCCGCTGACCGCTCCTGGGGACGGGGGTGCGGCCACCCCCACTCCCGGGGTTCGGCCTGGACCCTCCCCCTCCCCGGAGATCAGGCGCACACTGCACCATGAGGACCGTTCGCAGCGCTGCGTGGCTGCCCAGAGGTGGCGGGCGCCGACTGGTGGTCCTGCTCGGCCTCACCGGGTTCGTCGTGGGCGTCTACGTCCTCGTCGTGCGAGGCGGCGGCACCCTCATCGGTCACACCGACTCCCCCAGCCTGGCCCTCTCGGTGGCGGCGACGGTGGTGGTGGCGCTGTTGCTCGCTCCTGTCCAGGCCGCGCTGGACAGGTGGGTGCGGGGTCCCGGCGACGGGGCTCCGGCGGCGTACGACATCCTCACCCGGTTCTCGGACGGCGCGTCAGACGGCGATTCCAGCGAGGAGCCGCCGGTGCGGATGGCCCGTCTGCTGGCCGAAGGCACCGGAGCCCGGTGGGCACAGGTCTGGTTGGTGGTCTCGGGCCGGCCGACGCTGGCGGCGTCGTGGCCGAGCGACGCCGACGAGGCGACGACCGTTCCCGAGCCTCGACCAGGTGCCCGGGACGCGACCGGATCGGATCGGCGGGCGCTGGCTGTGGCGCATGATGGGGAGCTGCTCGGCGTGCTTCGCCTGCAGGAGCGCCCCGGCCTGCCGCTGTCGTCGGTGGAGGAGCGGCTGTTCGGTGCGCTGGCGAGCCGGGCCGGGCTGATGTTGCGGTTGGCAGGCGTGAGGGCCGAGCTGGAGCGGCAGCACCGCGACCTCGAGAAGCGCGAGGACGACCTCACCGCGTCGCGCGAGCGGCTCATCGGGGCCCAGGACGCCGAGCGGCGACGGTTGGAGCGGGACCTGCACGACGGCGCGCAGCAGCACCTCGTGGCCCTGGCGGTCAACCTGCGACTGGTGCAGACGCTCACGCAGCATGCCCCGGAACGGGCGACAGACCTGCTCGCCCGGCAAGGGGACGCCGCGACGGTAGCGATCGAGACGCTGTCGTCGTTGTCCCGCGGGATCTACCCCCGGCTGCTTTCCGACAAGGGTCTGGTGCCGGCGCTGCTGAGTGGCGTCACGGCGAGTGCGATCCCCGTGACCGTCACGGCAGACGGGACCCGGCGACTCCCGGCCGCGGTCGAGGCCGCCTTGTACTTCTGCTGCATGGAGGCGGTCCAGAACGCCGCGAAGCACTCGGGGGCGGCCGCAGTGGCCGTCCGCCTCATCGACGACCGGGACACGATCCACCTGGCGGTCACCGACGACGGCACCGGCTTCGACCCTGACAGCGTGCACGGCGCCGGCGCCGGCCTGTCGAACATGCGCGACCGGCTGGACGCGGTCGGTGGCACCGTGACGGTTGCGTCGCTCGCAGGCACCGGTACGACCGTCACGGCGCTCGTGTCCCCCGAGGCGGTCTGACGTGCTCGTACGAACAGCCTGGGCCGTGTTCGCCCTCACCGTGCTCGCCACCGTCCTGGACACCGTCTTCACCGCGGCGCACCGGTCCTTGTTGAGCGAGTCCACGTGGGCGGAGCACGGGTGGCCGTTGGCTCCGATCGCCAACCTGGGCTGCGCCCTCATGGGCGCTCTCATCGTGTCGCGCCATCCCCGGCACCCTCTCGGCTGGCTCCTGTGCGTGGCCAGCCTGCTCGCGGTGACGTTGGCGGCCGAGGCGTACGGCGTCTGGGTGCTCGACGGGGGCGGTCCGGGTCCAGATTCCTGGGGACACGTGGCGCTGTGGGCGGGGCCGCTGCTCGGCTGGCCGGCCTTCTCCGCGCTGGTGCTGGTCTTCCTTCTCGCACCGGACGGGCACCTCTTGTCGCCCCGCTGGAGATGGGCGGTCGGGATCACGCTGGCCGGGTTGATGCTGCACACCCTCGGAACGCTCTCGACGCCTCCGGGCGACTTCGTCTACGGCCAGCGAGACAGCACCCGCGCGCTCACTGCACCCCTGCTGACCGTGGGCTGGATGCTGGTCGCGGTCGGGCTGGTCGCCTCGGCCGTATCCCTGCTGCTCCGGCTGCGTCGCTCCCGCGACGACGTCCGCCGTCAGCTGCTGTGGATCGCCTCGGCGGCCGCGATGCTGGCCGTCGGCGTCGTGGTGATCCTGGCTGTCCCGCGCATCACCGGAGTCGAAGGGACGTGGTTGGCCGGCTTGCCGCTGCGAGTGGCCCAGGTGATGGTTCCCGTCTGCGTGGCGGTCGCGGTTCTGCGTCACCGGCTTCTCGAGATCGACCTCATCATCAGCCGAGCCTTGACCGTGATGCTGGCGACTGCCCTGGTGGCCGTGGGCTACGTGCTCGTCGTGGTCACCGTCGGGCTCGTCGTGGACGGCACCATCGGCTTCTGGCCCTCGCTGCTCGCAACAGCCGTCGTGGCGATTGCCTTTCAGCCGCTGCGCAGCCGCGTCGTCCGGATCGCCGACCGGCTGGCCTTCGGTACCGCGGCAGCACCCTACGAAGCTCTCGAGGACTTCAGCCGCCGCCTCGGCGAGAGTCCAGACCCCATCGACTTGCTTCCGTCTGTGGCCGAAGCCGCAGGCCGGGCAGTTCGTGCCCGCCGGGCCTCAGTGGTCCTCCACGTCGACGCCGGTCTCGACCTCACAGCCTCCTGGCCCGTCCACACAGGCGCCGACCTCACAGCCGAGCAGCTGGAGGTACCGGTGGTTCACCTGGCCGAGCGTCTCGGCACCATCTCCGTCGCCATGCCGACCGGTCAGCCACTACGTTCTCGGGAGCATGGCCTCCTCGCAGACCTGGCCGACCAAGCCGGACTGGCCTTCCGCAACGCCAGGCTGACTGCCGAGCTCGCCGGCCAGGTGAGACAGCTCAGCCAGCGAAACCAGGAGCTGGAGGGCTCCCGGGTGCGCCTCATCAGTGCCGGCGACGCCGAACGCCGTCGGCTCGAACGAGACATCGCGCGACAGGTCATGCCGCACCTGCAGCCCCTTGCGGACCGCCTGCACGAGCTCGCCGTCGCGCCGGACGCGGCAACCACGCCGGCCACCACGGACCTCGACCCGCTCGTCGCTTCGCTCAACAGCGCGCTCGAGGCGCTCCGCGAGATCACCCGCGGCGTGTTCCCGGCCCAGCTCGCCCGATCCGGCCTTCCGACAGCCGTCGGCTCCCTGCTCACGCGCACTGCGGGTACCCATCGCCTGGCGGTCGAGGACTCGGCCAGCGGCCGGCGCTTCGACCCGCGCGTCGAGGCCGCGGCGTACTTCTGCGCCGCCGAGGCCGTCCGGGACATGGGTGGACCGGTCGTCGTGTCCTTGTCCGTGGAAGACGATCGGCTACGGGTGGTCGTCACTGGTCACGAGGACGGGGCGCTTCCGCTCAGTCACATCCGCGACCGCGTCGAAGCCACTGGCGGGACCGTGTCGATGCACGTCGAGAGCGGCCGGGTCGCGCTCGACGCCTGGCTGCCGCTCATTCGCCGCGGCGCTCCGCAGCTGCCCAGACCGCGCGAAGCCGAGCCGGTCCGAACGCCGACTTGGTGACGTACGCCGCCGCGCCGGAGTTGTTGACGAACTCCTCACCAGCGTCGTCGTCGTAGGTCGAGAGCAGCACCACCACGGTCGTCGGGGTGGTCCTGCGAAGACGTCGCGTCGCCTCGACCCCGTCCATCCCGGGCAGGTTGACGTCCATCAGCACGAGGTGCGGACGCAGAGCGTCCGTCACCAGGAGCGACTCCTCCCCCGAGGAGGCCATCCCCACGACGCAGAAGCCGGGAGTCTCCTCGACCACCGTGGCCATGGCGTGCAGGAAGGTGATCTGGTCGTCGACGACCACCACAGTCACCGCCGCCATCGCAACCACCTCCACCCCGAGTGTCGTGGCCCCGACACCCGAACGGGATGGGACCAGCCACACAGCCACAGGTGGGCTGCCCCACGCCCGGGAAGGCTACGACGTCCTTCGGATGGGTAGCACCGCAACCGCTGCGGCCAGGGCGCATGCGGCGGCTACCGCGTACAGCACGGAGTAGCTGTCGTGACCGAGGGCGAGCAGTCCCGGCGCCAAGGCGGGCGCGAGGGCGAAGGGCAATGCCCCTGCGATGTTGAGGACGCCGAGATCCTTTGCGGCGTTGAGCGGGTCGGTCAGCACGTCGACCACCAGGGCCAGGTCGACGGCCATGTACATGCCGAAGCCGGACCCTCCAACGGCCATGGCCACGAGGTAGCCCTCGACGCTGCTCGAAGCGGCGACGATCACGAGCGCCGCGGCGTAGACGACGGCCGCCGCCATCACGAACGGCTTCCGGCGTCCCACACGGTCCGACAGGCGGCCCGCGAGAGGTGCGACGACGACAAGGCAGAGGGACTGGACGACCGTCCCGAGGTAGACCTGCCGCGGAACATCGGACTCCGCACTGCCGACCTCAGCCAGCAGGTAGTAGGCCTGGTAGGTCACCAGGAACGCGTAGGCCATCACGAAGAGGAAGCGGCTGAGGAAGGCCCATGCGAAGTCAGGGTTGCGTCGAGGGTTGACGTAGAAGGTTCCGGCCAGCTGCCGCAAGGACCAGGGAGGCTTGTCCTGCGGATCGAGTCGACGGTCTGGCAGCCGCCACGCGAACAGCAGGACGGCGGCCCCTCCGACGGCGCACGGCGCGAGGAACATGAGCAGCATCGAGCCACTGAATGCCTGGACGAGGTAGGTGCCGACGACCGACGCCACGGGCACGCTCAACCCGAGAAGCCCGGAGACCATCCCCCGCTGCTCGGACGGAACCTGGTCCGGCAGAACGGCGGCCTGAGCGGCAAGGGTGGCGTTGAAGAACACCTGACACACGCACCAACCGACGAGCACGACCGTCATGCTCGTAGCGGTGGCGACGGTCAGGGTCCCGGCCGCTCCGAGAGCCACCCCGGTCACCATCCACGGGCGTCGCATCCCGACGCGTGAGGTGGTGCGATCGCTGAGCCGCCCGAACAGCGGGTTGGCCACGATGGAGAACAACGACCCGATGCCGGTGACCATGGCCAGGTTGCGGGGAGCGGCCTCGATGCCGACGAGGTCGTTGACCTTCAGGGCCAAGGACACCAACAACGGCGCCAGGAACAGCAGCGAACCGCCCGTGTACGAGAGCGCGTACAGGGTGACGAACCGCCATCCGACCCGCTCTGGCGCCGACCAGACCTGTGCCGGAGGAGGGCGGCCCCCGGGTGGGCTGGTGCTCGCAGCGCGATCAGCGCTGCCATGGTCGGGGCCGGGCATGCGTGCTCCGTACGGTCGCCCGAGGCAGATGGTGTGACCCAGCATGTCCCACCACGGCCGGCCGCGGCAGTCGAGTCGGCGGTGGTATTGACCACAGACCAACGGGTGGACGGTGCTCCCCTTACGCTTCAACCGGCACGACTCGTCGCCAGGAGGGAGCGCCAGTGGTGGATGCTCTGGTGCAGACCAAGCTCCTGCTTCCGCGACCTCGGCGCGCGCTCGTCCCCCGTCCCCGCCTCAGCCACTCGCTCCACCGCGGCCGCGACGCAGCGTTGGTCCTCGTGTCAGCACCTGCGGGGTTCGGGAAGACGACGCTCCTGGCGGCAGCGGTGCAGGAACGGATCGCCGAAGGCCCGAATGGCACGTCGGTGGCCTGGGTGTCGCTCGATACACGTGATGGCGACGCGGCCCGGTTCTGGACCTACGCGTTGCAGGCCCTCGACGTCGCGAGCCCGGGGTGCGCCGCAGCCGCCCTGGGTCAGCTGGAAGGCGGTCACGGTGTCCTCGCGGACGTCATCACCTCGCTCATCAACGAGCTCAGTGTCCGCCCGGACGACGTGACCTTGGTCCTCGACGACTACCACCTCGCCGACACCCCCGACGTCGGCGAGACCCTGTCGTTCCTCCTCGACCATCGACCACCGCAGCTGCACCTGATCATCAGCACCCGCGCCGACCCCGCCCTGCCGCTCCCCCGGCTGCGGGCGCGCGGCGAGCTCGTCGAGATACGCGCCAGCGACCTTCGCTTCACCACCGACGAGGCCGAGACCTACCTCAACACCGTCCACGACCTCAGGCTCTCGGCCTCCGACGTAGAGGCACTCGAGTCGCGGACCGAGGGCTGGGTCGCCGCACTGCAGCTCGCTGCCCTGTCGCTGCACGGGCACGATGACTCAGGGGCGTTCATCGCAACCTTCGCGGGGGATGACAGGTTCGTCGTGGACTACCTGGTCGACGAGGTGCTCGACCAGCAACCGGCAGGCCTGCGCCGCTTTCTGCTGGACACCTCCGTCCTGGATCACCTGAGCGGTGCCTTGTGCGACGCGGTCACCGCAGGAACCGGCGGACGCGGCTTCCTCGAGACGCTCGAACGACGCAACCTGCTGCTCATCCCGCTGGACGACCAACGCCGCTGGTACCGCTACCACCACCTGTTCGCCGACGTGCTGCTCTCCCGGCTCCTCGCCGAGCGCCCCGAGGACGTGCCGGGGCTGCATCGCCGGGCCAGCGGCTGGTACGAGCAGGCCGGACACCTGGAACCCGCGGTCCGTCACGCGTTCGCGGCCGACGACGTCGACCGTGCAGCCGACCTCATCGAAGTCGCGGCACCAGATCTGCGTCGCCACCGGGCTGAGGGGACCCTGCGCAGCTGGTTGGCCCAGCTTCCCCCCGATGTGCTCGCCCAGCGTCCGGTCCTGGCGAACGACTTCATCGGCGCCCTCATGGCCACCGGCTCCTTCAACGGGGTCGGGCCCCGGCTCGACGCGTTGGAAGCGTCTCTCGATGCGGCGCCGGACACGTTCGTCATCCGGAACCAGGCCGAGTGGCGCAGGTTGCCGGCGGTGCTGGCGACCCACCGGGCAGGGCTCGCCCTGGTGACAGGAGACCACGACGCGACCATCACCCACGCCGAGACCGCGCTCGCTCGAGCGCCCGCCGATGACCAGCTGACCGCTGGTGCGGCTTCTGCCCTGAAGGGTCTGGCCGCGTGGTCCGGTGGAGACCTGGCGTCGGCGCTCGAGGCGTACAGGACCTCAGCCGACTGCCTGGCTGCCGCCGGGCACACCTCGGACGTGCTCGCCTGCATCGTGACGCTGGTGGATCTGCAGTTGCAGCTGGGTCGCTTGGACGAGGCTCACCGCGCCGCCCGTCGTGGCTTGGAGCTCGGCGGCACTACTCGCAGCGAGGCGGTCCTGCGCGGCACCGCGGACATGTGGGTGGCGCTGAGCCGCGTGGAATGGGAACGAGGCAACACCACGGCCGCTGAGGAAGACCTGAACCGCGCCGCAGACCTCGGCGAGTCCGCCGGCCTCCCGCAGCAGCCGTACCGATGGCGGGTGGCGATGGCCCACCTCCGCGAAGCGCAGGGCGACCTGGCCTCGGCGGACATCCTGCTCCACGAGGCTGAACGCCTGTTCGACAGCGATTTCTCACCCGTCGTGCGGCCGATCCCAGCCGTCCGCGCCCGGCTCCACATCCACGCTGGGCACCTCACCGCCGCACGCAGCTGGGCCACCTCAGCGGGCGTGGCTACCAGCGACGAGGTCACGTACCTGCGCGAGTTCGAGCACGTCACGCTGGCCCGCCTCCTGCTGGCCGAGCATGCCGACACCCACGACGACAGCCAGCTGTCGGAGTCCCTCCACCTGCTGGAACGGCTGCACCAGGCGGCCGACACTGGTGGACGGACCGCGGTGGTGGTCGAGAGCCTTGTCCTCCAGGCGGTCGCCCACGACCGGGCGGACCGAACCGAGGAAGCCGTACGCCGATTGCGGCTGGCCGTCGAGCTGGCTCAGCCGCGCGACTGGGTTCGTCCGTTCATGGGCGATGGACCTCGCGTGCATCAGCTGCTCACGCTCCTGCCTGGATCGGCGTCCGCCTTCGCCCGCACCGTCGACGCGTCGGCCGGCCAGCCCGCGGCACAGGTGCACGCGCAGCATCCACCAGCCGCGACTGCCGCCGACGTGTCAGTGGTTGCACCGTCCGGTGAGCCGTTGGCCCTCGTCGCGACACTGAGCAGCCGCGAGCACGACGTGCTGCGACTGCTGGCCTCAGACCTGGACGGCCCCTCGATCGCGCGACACCTGAACGTGTCCTTGGCGACGGTACGCACCCACACCCAGCACATCTACGCCAAGCTCGGCGTCAACAACCGGCGCGCAGCCGTTCGACGTGGCCATCAGCTGAACCTCTGACCCCAGGACCCGGAGAGTTCATCAGCCCACTCATCACCTGTGATGACGCGCGCTCATCACCTCGGCTCCTACGTTCCCGGACATCGACAGCGCAGAACACCCCGGACTGCGCTCCTTGAAAGGGACGACGGTGGACACGAGCAGCGAACGTGAGGGCGACTGGTACGAGATCCGTGTCCAAGGACGCCTGGACGCCCGCTGGTCCGCCTGGCTCGACGGCCTCACCTTGTCCCAACCCGACGACGGCACGACCGTCCTGCGCGGCCTGGTGACCGACCAGGCCGCCCTGCACGGGCTGCTGCACAAGTTGCGCGACATCGGGCTGCCGCTCGTCTCGGTCGCCCGCACCGAACCGGACTGAGCCGTCCATCCACAGCACGGCCAACCCCACACCTCACCGCTGACCTCAGGAGATTCCGATGACCACCACACTGCGCACCACGAAGTCCCCCACCACCCGCCAGACGGCCCCCGACCCGACGCGCCGTGCCGCGACCATCGTCGGCTGGCTGTTCGTCGTCACCTACGTCACCTCGATCTCCGCCAAGGTCGGCTTTTACCCGCCGCTGTTCGACGGGAACTACGTCACCGGCCCCGGAGAGGACTCCCGCGTCCTGTGGGGCGCGTTCGCCGAGTGCATCCTCATCATCGCCAACATCGGCACCGCCACCGCGCTGTACACGGTCGTCAAGCACCGGTACCCGAACCTCGGCCTCAGCTTCATCGCTGCCCGCATCATGGAGTCCGTCTTCATCGGTGTCGGCATCTTGGCCGTCCTCACCGTCGTCACGCTGCGGCAGGACTACGCAGCGGCCGACGACCAGTCCGCCGCCGGCCTGGCCGCGGTCGGAAACGGGTTCCTCGCCATGCAGGAGTGGACCTTCAACCTGGGCCCCGCGTTCGTCGTCGGCGTCGGCAACGGCTGCATCCTCGGCTGGATGATGTGGCGCACCGGTCTGGTGCCGCGTCGGCTGTCCATGTTCGGGCTGGTCGGGGGTCCGCTCATCATCGCCACCGGCTCTGCTGCCGTCCTCGGCCTCAAGCAGGCGGGACCGTCCAGCTGCTCTCCGCCGCGCCCGAGTTCATCTGGGAGCTCGGCCTCGGCATCTACCTCATCGTCAAGGGCTTCAAGACCCCCAACGCCTGCACCCCCGAGCAGGCCGCCGGATCGGTGCAGCCATGACCGCCGTCGACCGCGTCACCAAGACCTACGGCGACTTCACCGCCGTCGACGACCGCTTGGATCCGCAGGTGGATTGCGTGACTCCTGGCCACGCGGCCAGGACCGGCTCGATGGCGGGTTCACGTCGCGTTACTCACCCTGATGGACCGAGCCCCTGACTGCAGCGACGCGGTCAGGGGCTCGATGCATGTCCGGCCCGCCGCGCCGGCACCCGGATGGGCACCCGGGCGTGACCGATCGGGTTGGCCTCGGCGACCCGGTCCATGGCGTCGATGATGTTGCGCAGGTTGATGATCAGCGCCCCGTAGACCGGCCACTCGGGCGAGCGCTCGGTGGACCGGAGATCCTCGGTGAGCACCTCGAGCCGACGGCGTACGGCGAGCAGCGCGTCGGGATCCGCCGCGCTGGTCGCCCGCCCCGTGTCGCCCAGCATCGAGATCCACTGGTCGGCGAAGGACTCCCCCCACGTCTCACGGTGAGCCTGCTGGCTCCCGAGCGTGCGCGCCAGGCTCCGGGTCTCGGCGATGGCCTGCTCCATGCGGCGGAGCAGTCCGTGCCACTCGCGGGGGTTCTTCATCACCCGCGCCGAGCGGCGGGGGTTCATCCGGGCGCTCTCCTCGGCCTGCCGCACGAGCGCCCAGGCCTGGTCGACGTCGCCGTCGAGGTCTCGGGTGCGGTTGATCCACGCGTCGACGTCGTCGTCCTGGCAGCCGTCCCCGAGACCGCCGGCCATGTCCGTGAGGAGCTCGCCGATGCCGTCGTCGACGCGGTCCAGGGCCTTGGCCGCGGTGTGCCGGCGCAGCGGCGGCCACACGAGGACGTTGACGAGCAGGCCGACCGCCACGCCGATCGCGGTGTCGAGGAGCCGCGCGACGAGCACGACGTCGTCCTCGAAGCCGGTGGTGAGCACCACCAGCCCAGTGGTCGCGATCGTCGTGGCCTCCGCACCCAGCCACGGCACGGCGCCCAGCACCAGTGCCACCACCAGCAGCAGCGTGATCGCCCCGGTGGTCAGGCCGAAGGCCTCCCCCACCACGGTGGCGAGCAGGACCGCGACGACGGTCGCAGCGACCTGCTGCATGCCCTTGGAGAACGTCCGGTAGACGGTGGCGTGCACCACGAGCAGGGCCGCCCACGGTGCGAGGAACGGCTGCTGCAGGTCCAGCACGCTCGCCGCGATGACCCACGCCGCGACAGCCGCCAGCACCGTCTTGGCCAGCTGCAGGACGTCGTTCCACCAGATCGGGTCACCGAGCTTGTCGTCGACTCGATCCCTCCATCTCTCCCACACCTTCGCCCTCATGCGGTGCTCCTCTCCCTCACCGATCGACACTACGGAGGTCGGGAGGAGGTGCAAGTCCGGACAACCCCTATGGGCGGGACTCTCGACGGCCTCACGCCAGGGACAGGAAGAGCTTCTCCATCTTCTTCACGTCGAGACTGTCGATGTCGCCGTCACCGGCGGCGAGGCACTGCTGCAGTCCCGAGGCGACGATCGCGAAGCCGGCGCGGTCCAGCGCCTTGGACACCGCAGCCAGCTGGGTGACCACGTCCTCGCAGTCGCGGCCCTCCTCGAGAAGCCGCAGCACGCCGGCGAGCTGCCCCTGTGCGCGCTTGATGCGGTTGATGACGGGCGTCATCTGGTCGGGATCGAGCTGCATCGGTCCTCCTCGTCGGGCTGGGCGGGCGGCGGGTGCCGCGGTCCCAGCATACCCCCGGGGGTGTTTTGCGTTTCGTGGTGGATACCCCCTAGGGTATCGGTATGGCACGCCCGACCGACCTCACCGTCCTCGTGATCGACACGCCCACGCTCGGTGACCGCAGCTACCTCGTGCACGACGGCGAGGTGGCGTTCGTGGTCGACCCCCAGCGCGACATCGACCGCGTGCTGACCCTCCTCGAGCAGCAGGGCGTACGCCTGACGCACGTCCTCGAGACCCACATCCACAACGACTACGTCACCGGCGGCCTCGCGCTCGCGGAGCGGACCGGTGCCCACTACCTCGTCAACGGCGAGGACGAGGTCACCTTCGCCCGCACCCCKGTGGCGGACGGGGACGTCGTCGATGTGGGTGGACGCATGCGCGTCACCGCGCTGGCGACCCCCGGCCACACGTTCACCCACCTCTCCTACCTCCTCGTCGACGCAGCTGCCGAGGGTGATGACCAGCACGTCGGCGTGTTCTCCGGCGGGTCGCTGCTCTACGGCGCGACCGGACGCCCCGACCTCCTCGGTCCCGAGCACACCCACGCGCTGGTGCACCACCAGCACGCCTCGGCCCACCGGCTCGCCGAGCTGCTGCCCGACGAGGCGGAGGTCTACCCCACCCACGGCTTCGGCTCCTTCTGCTCCGCCACCCAGTCCGACGCCACGAGGTCGACCATCGGCCGGGAGAAGCAGGCGAACCCCGTCCTCACCCAGGGCGAGCAGACCTATGTCGAGGAGCTGCTGGCCGGGCTCGGCCCGTGGCCGACCTACTACGCGCACATGGCGCCGGCCAACGCCGCCGGCCCCGCCGAGCCCGACCTGACTCCCCCGGCGGTCGCCGACGCGACCGAGCTGCGCCGGCGCATCGAGGCCGGGGAGTGGGTCGTCGACCTGCGCCACCGCACGGCCTTCGCCGCGGGCCACGCCCCCGGAACGCTCAACTTCGGCCTGGACGGCGGCTTCGCGACCTACCTCGGCTGGCTCGTCACCTGGGGCACGCCGATCACGCTCCTCGGCGCGACCGCCCAGGACGTGGCCGAGGCGCAGCGCGAGCTGGTCCGCATCGGGATCGACCGCCCCGCAGCCCACGCCACCGGCGGCCCGGAGGACTGGAGCGACCGCGAGCCCAGCTCGTTCGCGACGGCGACGTTCACCGACCTCGCCCAGGTGCGCCACCACCGCGAGGTCGTCGTCCTCGACGTGCGCCGCACAGACGAGCACCACGCCGCGCGCATCGACGGTGCCGTCAACGTCCCGCTGCACGAGCTGTGGGACCGCCTCGGCGAGGTGCCGGACGGGGAGGTGTGGGTGCACTGCGCCGGTGGCTACCGCGCGTCGGTCGCCGCCTCGATGCTCGACGCCGCCGGGCGCACCCCGGTCGCGATCGACGACTCCTTCGACCATGCCGATCAGGTGGGCCTGCACCTCGTGGGGCCTGACACGTGATCGAGCTCCTCCTCGCCGTCGTCGCCGGCGCGCTCATCGGCCTCAGCCTGGGTGCGCTCGGCGGCGGTGGCTCCGTCCTGGCCGTCCCCGTGCTGCTCACGCTCGGCCAGTCCCCCGCGCAGGCGACCACCGGGTCGCTCGTCGTCGTCGGCGTGACCTCCCTCGCGGGGGCCGTCACCGCCCGACGTGCCGGCAGCGTGCTGCTGGCGCGAGGGATCACGTTCGGGACGGTCGCGATCGGCGGCGCCGTGGCGGGGGCACACCTGTCGTCCGCGGTCCCCGAGCCGGTGCTCCTGGCCGCCTTCTCGGCACTGATGCTGGTGGTCGCGGGGCTGATGACGGTCCGTCTGCTGCGCAATCGCCAGCGATCCCGGGGGGACCACGCATCACCGGTCGAGCGTCCGCGCCTCGACGACCCGATCATCACGTTCAGCCCCACCTTCATGTGCCAGTGCCCCCGCGCCCTCAAGGTGCTCGTGACGGCGACCGTCGTGGGGATGCTCACCGGGTTCCTCGGCGTGGGCGGCGGCTTCCTCGTCGTGCCCGCCCTCGTCCTCGCCCTCGCGCTGCCCATGCGCTATGCCGCGGGCACGTCGCTGGTCGTCATCACCATCACCAGCACGGCAGCCCTCGCCGCCCGTGCCGGGGTCGGCGTCGTGCCCGACTGGCGCCTCGTGGCCGCGCTCACGACCACCGCGGTGGCCGGCTCCGTCCTCGGGGCCCGACTCGCCGCACGCACCGACACCACCCGGCTGTCCGCAGCCTTCACCGGGCTCGTCCTCGCCGTGGCGGCGTACGTCGCCGCGCAGGCGCTGCCCGCCCTGGTCTGACCCCTCACCCATCACTCACCCAAGGAGATCCACCATGTGCCGAGCGGCGCGATGCAAGACCTGCGGCAAGACCACCTGGGCCGGCTGCGGCCAGCACGTCGGGCAGGTCAAGGCCGGTGTCCCCGCGAAGGACTGGTGCAACGGCCAGCACACCGCAGCCGAGAAGGCCGCCAGCGGCTCGGGTGGCGGCCTCCTGTCCCGGCTCTTCGGCCGCTGACCGTCACGGGTGGTACGCCGCCCGGTGGGGTCGCGGCGTCGCGAGCAGCACCGGGCAGCTGGCCTCCCTGAGCACGGCGCGGGCGACCGGACCGATGTGCGAGCCGATCGGCACGAGCGGGTCGTGGCGACCGATCACGAGCAGCTCGGCGTCGGCGGAGCACTCCACCAGCACCTCCGAGGCCCGGCCCTGATCCACCCGGACGTCGGCGTCCGTCGCGGCCGACAGGTCGCCGACGCGGTCGAGCGCGGCGCACACCTCCGCCCGGGCGCTGTCCGACCACCCTCGGACCTCCTCGGCCGTGAACGAACTCTCGTAGGGCGCCGGAATCGACCACGAGTGGACGAGCCGGAGCCGGGCCCCGCGCCCGTGCGCCTCGGCGAGCGCCGCGCGCAGCACCTCGTCCGCACGCTCGGGCACGTCGACGCCGGCGACGACCACCCGCGGCTCCCCGTCGGGCCGCCACCCGCTCGGTACGGCGACCACGGGGACCCTCAGGTGCGCGGCCACACCGCCCGCGACGGTGCGGTTCACGATCCTCGACAGCCGGGACAGGTGCCGGTGCTCCAGCACGACCATCCGAGCGGTCCGGCCGACCTCGACGAGCGCGCCCACCGGCGTGCCCCGGACGAGCTCGTGGGTGACGGGCACGGCGTCGCCGACGAGGTCGTCGGCCACCTTCACCGCCTCGGCCAGGCGCGCGGCGCCCCAGGCCTCGACGTCGGCAGCGGGGATCAGCACGTGGTCGGCCGGGATCGGGGTCAGGTCGACGGCGTGCACCAGGTGCAGCCCGCACCCGGCGCGCACGGCCTCCGCGGCGGCGAACGCCAGGGCCGACTCGAACTCCTCGGGCCCGACCCCGACAACGATCCGGGGTCCGTGTGCGGTGGTGCGCTGCTCGGTCATGGCGTCCTCCTCGGCTGTTCCTGTGCCTCCACTCTTCGCCGGTATCGGCGTCGCACGAAGGGCCGTTGGACCCCGCGAGGGGCGGCAAAGGGCCCTGCTGCGAGGGCGTCGCCGGGAGCAGGCTGGAGGTGAGCCTGAGGAGGTCGACATGCGCGCACTGCGTCTGAACCAGTGGAAGAGCGAGCCGGTTCTCGAGGAGGTCCCCGTCCCCGCGCCGGGCCCGGGTGAGGTCCTGGTGCAGGTCGGCGCCGCCGGCGCGTGCCACTCCGACCTGCACCTCATGCACGAGTTCGAGCCGGGCATGCTGCCCTACGACCCGCCGTTCACCCTCGGGCACGAGAACGCCGGCTGGGTGCACACCGTGGGCCAGGGGGTCACCGGGCTGGAGGTCGGACAACCGGTGGCGATCGTCGGCGCCTGGGGCTGCGGCACGTGCGCGCACTGCGCGGCCGGTCTGGAGACCTACTGCGAGCGCCCCGACCTCGCACCGGTGCCCGGCGGCGGTGGCGGGCTCGGCCTCGACGGCGGGATGGCCGACTACCTGCTGGTCCCGGCAGCGCGCCACGTCGTCCCGCTCCCCGACGGGTTGGAGGTCGTCGACGCCGCCCCGCTCACCGACGCGGCGCTGACGCCGTACCACGCCGTCCGACGCTCGCTGGGCAAGCTCGGCCCCGGCAGCACCGCCGTCGTGATCGGCGTCGGCGGACTCGGCCACCTCGGGCTGCAGGTCCTCACGGCGCTGACCGCCGCGCGCATCGTCGCCGTCGACGGCCGCGACAGCGCGCGGGTCCGGGCGAGCGACCTGGGTGCCGACCTCGTCCTGGAGCCGGGGCCCGAGACCGCCGCCCGGATCCGAGAGGCCACCGGCGGGCGCGGCGCCGACGTGGTCCTCGACTTCGTCGGGTCCGACGAGACCCTCGCCACGGCGGCCGCCTGCGTGCGCCAGCTCGGGGACATCACCATCGTGGGGATCGCCGGCGGCACCCTGCCGGTCTCGTTCTTCGGCGTCCCCTACGAGGTGAGCGTGCAGACCACCTACTGGGGCAACCGCGCCGAGCTGGTGGAGGTGCTCGACCTGGCCGGCCGCGGGCTGCTCCACGCCGCGACGAGCATCTACCCGCTCGAGGATGCCCTCGCCGCGTACGACGACCTGGCGCACGGCCGGGTGGAGGGACGGGCGGTCGTCGTGCCGAACGACACGTTCCGGCGGTGACGTCGGTGTCGCGCCCGGGAGGACCTTGTCGAGGGTTTACGTTGGGCCGGTGAACGCGGCCAGGAACAGCTATGACGTGGTGGTCGTCGGCGGCGGCCACAACGCCCTCGTGAGTGCCGCCTACCTCGCCCGCGCCGGGCTCTCGGTGGTCGTCCTCGAGCGGCTGCACCACACCGGTGGGGCCGCGGTGTCGGTCGAGCCGTTCGCCGGGCAGCCTGCCCGGCTCTCGCGCTACTCCTACCTCGTCAGCCTGATGCCGGAGCAGCTGATGGCCGACCTGGACCTCGACGTCCGGCTCGCGTCGCGCACCACCGCGTCGTACACGCCCTGGACGCGCGGCGAGCGCTCCGGCGGCCTGCTGGTCGAGCGGCCCGAGGGCGAGGCGACGCGTGCGTCGTTCCTCGACCTCACCGGGGGCGAGGACGAGTACGCCGCCTGGGAGGCGTTCTACGGCGAGGTCGGCCGGCTGGCCGAGGCCGTGGCCCCGACACTGATGCGGCCGCTCCCCCTCGAGCGGGATGTCCGCGCCCTGGTCGACGAGCGCATCTGGGCCGACGTGGTCGATGAGCCGCTCGGCCGTGCGATCACCCGGCGTTTCTCCGACGACACTGTGCGCGGCGTCGTCGCCACCGACGCGCTCATCGGCACGTTCGCCTCGATGGACGACCCCTCGCTCGTGCAGAACCGGTGCTTCCTCTACCACCTCATCGGCAACGGCACCGGCGAGTGGCGGGTGCCGATCGGCGGGATGGGCGCGGTCACCGACGCGCTCGCGCGGGCCGCCGTCGACGCCGGGGCCGAGATCGTCACGGGCGCGGGCGTCGGATCCATCACGCCCGGCCCGGACGGCGCCGAGGTGGTGTGGCACGACGGCGAGCGCGAGCACTCGGTGACGGGCCGCCGCGTGCTGTCCGGCGTCGCCCCCTGGGTGCTGCGGATCCTGCTCGGCGAGGGCGAGGACCCCGACACCAAGCCCGCCGGCTCGCAGCTCAAGATCAACTTCCTGCTCGACCGGCTGCCCGCTTTGCGATCGGGCGTCGACCCCGCCGTCGCCTTCGCCGGGACCCTCCACCTCGCCGAGGACTACTCGACCATCGAGCGGGCCTACACCGCCGCGGCCGGCGGCTCGGTGCCGGACCCGATGCCGGGCGAGGTCTACTGCCACAGCCTCAGCGACCCCTCGATCCTCGGCGACCGGGCGGGCTCGGCCCACACGCTGACCTACTTCGGCCTCCACACGCCGGCTGGGCTCTTCGACGCCGACCCGGGCGCCAAGGACGTCGCGGTGCAGCGCGCGCTCGCCTCGCTCGACGCGGTCCTGGCCGAGCCGCTCGCCGACTGCCTCGCCACCGACGCCGACGGCCGGCCGTGCATCGAGGCCAAGATCCCGCAGGACGTCGAGGCGGACCTGGCGATGCCGGGCGGCCACATCTTCCACGGCGACCTCGACTGGCCGTGGGCCCCCAACCGGTCGCGCCTCGAGACCCCCGCCCAGCAGTGGGGCGTCCAGACCGGCCACGACTCCGTGCTCCTCTGCGGCTCGGGCGCGCGGCGCGGCGGGGCGGTCTCCGGCCTCGGCGGCCACAACGCGGCGCAGGCCGTCCTCGCCGACCTCTGACCGGCCACGGGGCGAGGCCACCTCGATTTCGCCTGCCGATCACGACGCTGTAGTGTTCTACTCGCTTCACCGCCTGCGCCATTAGCTCAATTGGCAGAGCAGCTGACTCTTAATCAGCGGGTTCGGGGTTCGAGTCCCTGATGGCGTACAGAAGCGAAGGCCCTGACCCGCACCGCCGGTCGGGGCCTTCGTCGTTCATCCGGTCCCATCGCCAGGTGAGTCTCAGGTAGGCCCTGAGCCGCACGGCGTGTGGCCTCATGGGCGGCGTCTGCTCCGTGCCGCATGCGCCCAGACGCAAGTACACACGAGGATCAGCGCGAATCCGAGTCCGGTCAGCGCGGGCACCAAGGAGGTGCCAGCGGTCAGGATCATGCTTGCCAGCGCGACGGCAAGGATTCCGCCCGGGTCGAGCGCGCCGCGCACTCCCGCGAGTCGACGCCGGCGCCGGCGTGGACCCTCGATGGCTCGCATGAAGCCCGAGTCCGTTGCCAGGTCGTGCTCGATCTCCTCCAGCCGCTGCTTCTCCCAATCGTTCAGCATGATTGTTCCTCGCCTTCGATGGGTCTCGTACCTGATCGCCGGAGACGAGGCTCCGGGGGCTGGGAGAGCCGCGTACGTGGTTGAGCCGCCGTAGGGCTATGCCGCACGTGCAGGCGCTGGCGCGGGTCGGTGGAGGCCGTTCCGCGCCTGCCGGCTGAGCAGCTGCTCCAAGTCGCGCAGGTCGCCCGTACGAGATCCACGCAAGAATGCCGCCACCAGTTCACGATGGAGTTCGCGGTCCAGGGATCGGTGGGAATCGCCGTGCAACTTCGGCTGTGCTCGACGTACGAGCTGGCGGGAGTTCGCCGTACTCGTGCCCAGAAGACCTGCGATGTCGCAGTACGGGTAGTCGAAGCCCTTGCGCAACAGATAGGCGGCGAGCTCACCCCGCGTGAGCCGGGCCATCAGGTGCGCGAGCGTTCGTTCGACCGCCCCGATCTGCAGCGCACGGGCCGAGGGGTCGTGTGCATGATCGGCCCTGTCCAGGATGGGTGAGTCGGTCGGGGTCTCGCGGCGGTGACGGGCGGACTGGATGACGTTGATGGCGAGGTTCGTGGTCGTCGTCGTCAGGAAGGCGGCGGGGTTCTTGATCTGGCTACGGTCGGTTCGCTGCCAGCGCATCCAGGCCTCTTGCACGACGTCCTCGGCGCTCGCCGCGTCCCCGATGACGCGAACTGCGAGCCGGAAGAGCCGCATCCTCTCCCTTTGGAACAGCTCCAGGGCGAGCTCGAGCTCAGTCGCTGCCGCGCAGGCCGTTCCGTGATCCGGTGGGGCGGTCTCGAGACCGATCAAAGACATGTGGCACTCCTAGGGGCTGACCCGCCACCGTTCGGCGGCGGTGTCAACACCCTGTTGTTCTGCCGGTCCTGATCGCGCCACGGACGTCCGTGGTCGAGTCCGTGGTGGGCGCGTGGTGGCGAGCAGCCATGCGGTGGAGACGCCGAGGATCGCTGCGCCTTCGAGGCGCATCGGTGCTGTCACACCCGACGGCGGGGCGCGGTCGTCTCGACGAGCTCCGCCACGGATCAAGGAGGCAGTCATGACCAACGTCGCCACCACCCCCACGAGCAGCTGTCGCGACGCACTCGGACAGGGAGCCCGGGCTTCGACGGCGCTCTTGGGCCACCCTCCCCTGCGCCGTACCCGGATCCCTCTTGCGCGGCAGATGCCTTGCCCGGTCTGCGCTCCGCACGAGCACCATCTCTTGCCCTGCGACACCGCCGGCTGCGCCTGTCAGGATCCACCGATTCCTGGAACCACCCGGTAGGCGTGAGCGCGTCACGGTCCTCGAACGCCGTGCCTACGGGTGACATTTCCGCACGTCGCGCCGACCACTGTCGGCCAGTAGGCTGCCTCGCAGAGCTGACCAGCAGCCTGCGACGAGGGTGTGGCTGATGACCGATGACGCCGGTCGACCCGATCCGGCCCATGTGAGCACCACTCCGCCCCGGCCGCGAGTGGGACTCCTGATCGGCCGCGAGCACGAAATGGCTCAGCTCGAAGCACTTGTCGAGCACGCCCGATCTGGTCGAAGTGGAGCACTGGTCCTGCAAGGCGAGGCCGGGGTCGGCAAGACGGCGCTGCTGGACCGTCTGACGGCAGCCGCGCCCCCCGATGTGCAGGTCGAGCGAATGGTCGCGACCGAGGCCGAGATGGAGCTGCCGTACGCCGGCCTCCACCTGTTGTGCGGACGGATGATGCAGTCCGCGGACGAGCTCCCCGACACGCAGCGCGAAGCGCTGGAGACCGCATTCGGGATCCGGGACGCGGGTGCGCCGAACCCCTTGGTGCTCGGGTTGGCGGTTCAGGGCCTCCTCGCCCGCGCCGCCGCCGCCGGCGCCCTGTGCTGCGTGCTCGACGACGCGCAGTGGCTCGACGACGTCTCAGCTCGGGCGGTCGCGTCGGTGGCCAGGCGTCTGTCCGCCGAGCGGGTGGCGGTGGTGATCGCCGTACGCCATCACGACGACAGGCTCGCGGACCTCCCTCAGCTGCAGCTCACCGGTCTCGACGACCAGGACTCCCGCGCTCTGCTGCGCTCGTCGCTGCCAGGGGCCATCGACCGGCGGGTGCGCGACCAGCTGATCCTCGAGGCAGGGGGCAACCCGCTCGCTCTGCGTGAGCTGCCACGCACGCTGAGCCCGGCAGAGCTCGCGGGCGGCTTCGCCCTTGCCCGCTCGATGCCCCTTCAAAGTCGCATCGAGCAGAGCCTGCTGGCCCGCCTCGAACCGCTTCCCGCCGCCACCCGGATGATGCTCCTGCTGGCTGCCGCGGACCCGACCGGGGACGCCGGTCTGCTGTGGCGGGCCAGCGCGAGGCTCGACCTGGGACCGGAGAACCTCGACCTCGCCGAGCAGGCGGAAGCCCTGGTGGTCGCGGAGCGGGTCAGCTTCCGCCATCCCCTCATCCGCTCCGCCGTGTACCGGGCCGCATCCCCCGCAGACCGACGCACGGCGCATGCGGCCCTTGCCGATGTGACCTATGCAGACCGGGACCCCGACCGGCGGGCATGGCACCGCGCCCACGCAACCGTGCGACCGTCTGCGAGCGTGTCGGACGACCTCGTGGTGTCGGCCGAGCGAGCTCGGACACGCGGCGGCGTCGCGGCTGCCGCCGCGTTCCTCGAACGCGCGGCCGAGCTCTCACCCGATCCACGGCGACGCGCCGAGCTCATCGTCGGAGCCGCAGAGGCCAAGCTCGACGCCGGTGCGCCCGAGGGCGCACTTCGGCTCCTTGACAGTGCACGCGACGAGCGGCTGACGCCCCTGCAAGAGGCGCTCATCAGCCGGTTGAGAGCCCGGGCGGCGTACGCGCTCAGGCGTGACCGGAGTGCGCCTCGGCAGCTGCTCCGCGCCGCTCAGGAGCTCGAACCGCACGATCCAGCCCTCGCACGCGACACCTACATGCTGGCCTTGTCCGCGGCGATATACGCCGGTCGACTGGGAGAGCCAGGAGCCCTCGACGAAGTTGCTGGGGCGATCCTGGACGCGACCGCCGGGGACACGTCTCCCCTGGCACGCGACCTGATCCTGCGCGGTCAGGCGCTGATCTGTGCGAAGGGCCAGGCCGCTGCACTGACCACGGTGCGCCGCGCGGTGGACGCGTTCCGCAAGCAGTCCGCAGACCCTCGCGAGCTGCAATGGATGTGGCTCGGGGCACGCGCAGCACAGGACATCTGGGATGCGGAGGGCCTTCGCACGCTCGCTGAGCGGCAGGTGGAGGTGGCACGCGAGGGGGGCGTACTCACCGTCCTGCCGATGGCCTTGAGCCTCCTGTTCGTGGCACGCATGTTCGACGGGCACCTCGACGAGGCTGAGGCATTGTGCGACGACATCGACGCAATCCTCTCGATCACGGGGCACCCGCTCCCGCTCTACGGCCGGATCTCCGTCGCTGCCTATCGTGGTCAGGTCGAAGAGGTCGAAGCACGGGTCGCCGAGCTTCGGGCCGATGCTCACACCCGAGGCGAGGGGTACGCCCTCACGGTCGCCAACATGTCCGAGGCACTCGCCTACAACGGCGCCGGTCGCTACCACGAGGCGCTCGCATCCGCCCGGGGCGAGCTCCCCCACGTGGACGAGCTGGGCCACGCCATGCGAACGCTGCTCGAGCTGGTCGAGGCTGCCTGCCGCGTCGGCGAGCGCGCACTCGCCCAGGAGGCGTTCGACCGACTCACGGAGGTCACCCGTCCGGCCGGGGACAGTCCATGGGCCGGGGCATTCACCGCCCTCGCCGAGGCGCAGCTGCGGGACGGAGCGGACGCCGAGGTCCTCTACCGCCGTGCCATCGCCGGGTTCGACTCCATCCGGGTGCCGATGCTGAGGGGACGCAGCCAGCTCCTGTACGGCGAGATGCTGCGACGCGGGGGCCGGAGGCTGGAAGCCCGCGAACAGCTTCGCGCCGCCTACGAGGTGCTGTCGGCGTGCGGGATGGCCGGCTTCGCCGAGCGGGCCCATCGCGAGCTGATGGCGACCGGTGAGACGGTCCGCACGCGCAACCCGGCAGGGGCAGACGAGCTCACCGAGCAGGAGCGCAACGTGGCCACGCTGGCGCGCGACGGGCTGACCAACCGCGAGATCGGTTCGCGCCTTTTCATCAGTGCCCACACCGCGGAGTGGCACCTGCGGAAGGTCTTCACGAAGCTGGGCATCAAGTCCCGGACCGAGCTCGTCCGGATCCTTCCGGACCACGGTTGACCCGTTGTGGGCGCGGTGGATCCGCCGTCCTCGAGAGCTCCACCTCAGCGCAGTCCGCACGGGCGAGGGCGATCACCGTGGCAGCGGTGCGCTCGAGGTGACTGGAGCCGTCCGGCAACTTCGCCGTTGGGCTGATGTAGCTGCGTTGACCCACGTGCGTGGCGGGGTCGAGTCGCTCAACGGTGACCTTCCCGTCGCGGCGAGCCCGGTTCCAAGCGCTCCAGTGAAAGACGCGCCAGCGTAGAGGGAAGATCCAGACGCCGAGCCTCTCGATGTGGTCCTGCGCGCTGGTGAGCTGATGCACGTGCCGGCCATGGGTGAGGTCGTTCGCGCCGTTGTGGAAACCTCCCAGGAGGATCACGGAGACCGGAGCCCGCAGCTGTGGGTGCAGTTCGTTGACCGACCCGGTCGCCACCTGGGCGCCACCGCTGTAGCCGAGCAGGACAACCGGGACACCGCTGCCCGCCCGATATCCGGCACGTTGCAGCTGGGTGGCGATCTGCGTTCCGACGGCCCGGTTGTAGAGGGGTCGGTACCTCCGATCAGCAGCGACGAAGGTCTGCATGACGTTGTGGAAGAACAGGAGAAGCCCGGCTCGACGGCGTAGCCAGGACCACACCGGGCGGTCTGCGAGGGGGGCGGCAAGCGGCGAGTAGGGCTGCACCTGGCCCAGCACGCGAAATTCCGGCGCGCCGGCAATGACGGCTCTCACCAGTTGTCCCCCGTCTCGGCTGTCCTGGTAGTGCCGCTTGCCGATGCCGTCGAGGTAGACGAGATATCCGGCGGGAGGACGGTCTGGTGCGGCCCCCCGGGCGTGCGGGAGGCCCTCGGGCGATTCGGTGTGTGGGATCCGCCAACCCACGCTGTAGGCGAGCAGCTCGTAGCGGGCGAGAAGGGCTTCGACGATGAGAGCGAGGCCGAGCGCTCCACCCAGGAGCAGCGCGACGTTCATCTGAATGCCTCAGGCGTGTTCGCGGCGATGAAGCGGCCGACGAGGTGCCGCACGATCTCCACCACCGCGGCCAGCGCGACGCCGGTGACTGCCAGGCACGCGGCCGCAGCGCTCCACCCGAGCCCGCCGGCCGCGGCCAGTGGTCCGGCCAGGCTGGCTCCGACACCCAGGAGCAGCAGCAGGTGCAGCGGCGGACCGAGCATCGGAAACGCGAGGATGGCAGTCAGGATCAACGGCGCCACCAGCTCGGCTGTCCACGTGATCCCACCGAAGTCCGGCTCTGCCGCGGGCCGAAGGTGCTCTGCCAACACGGACGCCGTCACTGGCCAGAGGGCGATGACGGCGGACTCGGCGAGTGCGCCGGTCAGGAGGAGTCCAGCAGCGAGCGGTCGCGACATACCAGGTCTGCGAGACACCAACCGTAGAAGTCGGCCGGCGGCCTCCGACAGTCCGGCCAGGAGGATGAGTGCGAGGACCGGCGACGTCATCAGCTACGCGCCGGGGGTTGGTCGAGTGCTGGCTCTTCGGCGGCCCGTGGCGTGCATGTAGTCCTCGAGCTCGTCGACCACTCGTCGTGAGCCACCTGCCTTGCGCTGCGCGATGCTCATCGTGGCGGCGGCCGATCGATACTGCTCGTCGTGGAGCAGCTCGCGTGCGCGGGCGCGGACCGTGCCCTCAGTGACGTCCTGCGTCCGGATGGTCAAGCCGTTTCCCAGCTCCGCGATGCGGCGGGCGACCATGGGCTGGTCGGCGCCCTGCGGCACGACCAGCATGGGCACTCCCGCATACATGGCTTCGTTGACGCTGTTCATTCCTCCATGCGTGACGAACAGCGCGGCCCGTCGCAGCAGGTCCACCTGGGGAACGGTCTGGCGGACGAGCGCGTTGGGGGGCAGCGGAGCCACTGCGTCGGGTCTCGTCTGTCCGGTTGACACGACCACGGTGCCGCCCAACGGGGCGAGCGCGGTGGCGAAGGTTCGAAGCAACTGAGGATCGGCCTTGAAGACAGTGCCGAGCGACACGTACAGAACCGGGTCTTGGAGGCGCTCCATGGGAAACGCCGAGTCGGTCGGACGCGCACCGGTGCTGGGGCCGACGAACCGGTAGGACTGGTCGAGAGCCTCGGCCGCTGGCTGGAACTCTCGTGACGTGTAGACGAGGTTGAGCGGTTGGTGGATGTCTCCGAGATCCAGGAGCGGTAGCTGACGAGCGTTGAAGCGGCGGCCCAGCGCAAGACGCGCTTGCGCATAGCGGCCAGAGTGAATCGGATGGGCCAGCGCTGCGAGAAGCAGGTCGCGCGATGCAGAGGTTGGGCTGCGTACGTGCTGGTTGAAGGCGAACGTCGTGAAGGACGACGCCGCAGGGACGCTCAGCTCGTGGGCGGCGATCGCTCCCCAAGGACAGGCAGCGTCGTGGACGATCACGTCGGGTTGGTCGTGGCGGTGGTCGGCAAGGACAGCCGGAAGGACGCGGAGCGCGATGCGGGCGAGGTTCTCCAGGTATCCCAACGGAGTGGGCGGGTCCGGTGGTGCCTGGTCGCCGCCCGCGTAGAGGCGAACGGTCGCGCCCGCGCCTTCTACCTCGGACTGGAATGCGGGTGTGGTGTGGTAGACGACCGAGTGACCCCGTCGCACGAGCTCGGCCACCACGGGCAGCGTCGGGTTGATGTGTCCGTGCAAGGCGACGTTGTGGAACGCGACTGTGCTCATCGCCCGACCTCCAACAGCTCCGTAGCGGTCCCCAACGTGCGTGCACGAGCGGTCGCTGGCGCCTGGCCGGCCCGGTACAGGCCCGGACCACGCACCTGTAGACCGTCGAGGAACGCCCCCGCGGTGTTGACCGCTGTGGTGATCAGCCGCTGCGATTGCCGGAAGTCCCACGGCGCCGGCCATTCGTCGACTCCCGTCGGGACCACGATCGTCGGAATGTGCTGTGACACCTCGTGCAGGTCACGCTCGATCTGGTGTCGCCCCCAGACGCGCCCAGCTCTGGCGACCACCGAACCCGCTCGTCGGCGCGGTGAGGGCCGCAGCGGGGTGCTCTCCGGTCCTGTGGACATCACCACGGCACTCGCAGCACCGACCTCCAGGGCCGCCAACACAGGCACGTGGGCCACGAGACCGCCGTCGACGAGCGTGCGACCGTCCCGATCCACCGGAGGGAGGATCCCGGGGATGGCCGCGCTGGCCAGCAGTGCGGACTCGAGGTCACCATGGTCGATCAGCGCTGGGGCGCCGGTGTCGAGATCCATCGCCACGGCGGCGAAGGGAACTGCCAGGTCCTCGATCCGCTGAGGCAGGCCGGACCGAGAAATGAGCCGCCGGAGTCCGCGGTCGGCGAAGAGACTGGCACGGGACGGCCGAAGGTCCAGCGGGAAGACCTTGCTGCGGCGTAGGTGTGCCCAGACATCGTCCAGCCGTTGCGAGGCGTCATCGGGATATGCGGCTGCGATCGCGCCGGTCAGGGCGCCGACCGATGTTCCGATAATGAGGTCTGGCGCGAATCCGCGCTGTTCGAGCGCGTGCACGATGCCCACGTGGGACGCTCCGAACACTCCGCCGCCGCCCATCACGGCAGCAACAGGACGCGGAAGGGACGCCAGCGCCGCACAGCGCGTCAGCTGGTGCCGGTCCCAAGATGACCTGCAGGGTGTCTGAATAGCGAGAGCGGACACGGCGCACCACCGGGTTGTGTTCGGACAGGACACGAAGATGGACCGCGGGATCGGCGGAGTTGTGACACTCCCCCGTGGAGATCTCCACGATGCTGCGCACCGTCAGCGCGTGCCGGGAGCGCACCTCGGCTACTCGGACCCACCGATCGAGCTACGGGTCGGCGGTCGGCTCCCTCGCGGACGCTCCAACAGCGACGATGCAGCGCCCATGAACCAGTGCTTGTCGACGCACCTGAGCTTCACGTGCTCCACCGGACCGTCCGTGCCTTCCTCGTAGAACCGCCAGGTCACCTCAGCAGGCGCGCCGCACGCAGGACACGACGTCAGTTCCATCAACGCCTCCAGGGTCGCGTGGGCGGATCAACCGTCGGCTGCAGGACCGGACAGCCTCCGATTCTGTGACGCTGCAGCCCCGACCCGGCACCGCGCCCGCCTCCGACGCTGCGCCTGCTGACGGCCTGTCACAGAGATGTCGAGTCGCCGGTCGTACACAGGACCAGCAGCTCGCCCCCATCGGAGGTCATCGTGTCGCCCTACATCGAGACGGAACGGCTCGTGCTCAGGCCGTGGATACAAGGCGACGCCGAAGAGGCGCTCTCGATCTATGGCTCACAGCAGGTGTCTCGCTGGCTGACGCCGGACCTTCGCGCAGTGCGCACACCGGAAGAGATGCAGACGGTGCTGCGCCGGTGGGGCGACGTGGACGACCACAGCGTTGTCGGCCATTGGGCGGCACGCTCCCGCCGCGATGGGGCGGTGGTCGGTGGATTGTCCTTGCAGTACGCCCCTCCCGGCGGGGACAGCGTTTCGATCACCTGGCAGCTGGCGCCCACGGCTTGGGGGAACGGCTACGCCACCGAAGCGGGTGCGGCTCTCATCCGTTGGGCCATGCACGAGCGCGGTGTCATCGAGGTGTTCGCTGTGGTGCAGCCGGACAACGAGCGAGCAGCTGCGACCGCCGAGAGGATCGGCATGGAGTGGATCACCGAGCTCGGCCACCTGACGCAGGGCAGGTACCAGGTCTATCGGATCAGGCACGGCGATCTCGACTATCACGAGTAGGCCGCCCGTCCTCGGCCGGCGACCTTCCGAACCACCAGTGCGACGTGCCAGATGGGGCGCACCCGCGCGACGGTCAGCAGAGGGATGGATCAGCGCGGCTGTCGCGGCGAACGAGGGGAGGCAAACCAGTGGTCGTACCGCCGTTCATGCGAGCTGCCTACATCCGCGCACACGGGACGGCCGACGCCGTCACCTTCGGTGAGCTGGAGACACCATCGGCCGGGCCCGCGGACGTCCTCGTCCGCATGGAGGCGACAACGGTCAACCACGTCGACATCTACGTCCGCTCAGGGGCCTATGCCACCACCACGACATTCCCGTTCGTCATCGGTAGGGACCTGGTGGGCGTTGTCGAAGCCGTTGGTGACGGGGTGGGCGACACCTTCTGCGTCGGCGACAGGGTCTGGACCAACAGCCTCGGGCATGCAGGAAGACAGGGTTCGTTCGCTGAGTACGCGACAGTGCCGAGCGAGCGCCTGTACCACCTCCCGGAAGCGGTCGATCCCTTCGCGGCAGTCATCGTCCTCCACACAGCAGCCACCGCCCATCTCGGCCTCTTCGGCAAGGCGCGGCTTGCGCTCGGCGAGACGGTCTACGTCACCGGCGCCGGAAGCGGTGTCGGCACCGCCGTCGTCCAGCTGGCTCACGCCGCGGGGGCGCGGGTCATCGCGGCGGCAGCACCTCGCGACCACGACTGGTGCAGGGCGCGGGGCGCTGACGTAGTCCTCGACCACGCCGCACCGAACGTCCACGACACCATCCGACGGGCCGCTCCGGACGGCGTCGACGTGTGGTGGGACAACATGGCGCGGCACGACCTGGAGTCCGCCCTTCCGCTGATGCGTCGGCGAGGTCGGATGGTGATCATGGCGGGAGTGAGTGCGACGCCCAACCTGCCTGTGGGCTCGCTCTACACGCGCGACCTCAGCCTTCTGGGGTTCGTCATCAGCGAAGCCTCGATCGGCGAGCTGGCGGCGGCGGCGCAGTCGATCAACGCCTTGCTGGCGGCTGGCCACCTGGTCGAGAAGACCGGACCTGTGCTGCGCCTCGCCGAGGCACGACAGGCGCACACCGTGATGGAGTCCGGTGACCGCAGGGGGCGGATCGTGGTTGTCCCGTGAGTGCCTCAGCGGGTGCCAGGGCCGCGGTCGGCGGTGACGGGCCCAGACGACGACACGCGCGACTCTCGGCCGCCGCCCGGCGCGTCGGTCCGTACGAGATCGGCGACGAGATCGGCCGAGGCGCCGCGTCGCGGGTGTTCGCGGCGCGCCACCTCGCGTCGGCGGAGTGGGTCGCGTTCAAGGAGTTCCGGTCGAGACCCGGGACTGCCCACGAGCACGAACGCTTCCTGGCCGAGGCCCGGATCCTGGGGTCGATGGATCATCCCCATGTGGTGTCGGTCAGGGACGTCATCGAGGACCACGACACCTGGGCACTCGTCATGGAGCTCGTGAGCGGAGGTTCGCTGCGCCACCACATACGTTCCGGGCTCGGCCTGGCTCAGGCGGGACGCGTGCTGGAGGACGTGCTCTGCGGGCTCGGCCAGCTGGCGCGCCACCACGTCGCACACCTCGACATCAAGCCCGACAACCTCCTGGTGACGTCGAGCGGCCGGGTCAAGATCGCTGACTTCGGCGTCGCCCAGGAGCTACCACCGGGTCGGGAGCGTGTAGCCGTGCTCCTGGGTGGGACACCCCAGTACCTGGCACCCGAGCAGGCCGCAGGTGCGCCCCTGGGCACGTGGACCGACCTGTACGCGGTGGGGATCCTGGCCTTCGAGCTGCTGGTCGGGCGCCCGCCCTACGCCGACACCCTGGACCCCGTCGAGGTCATGGACCGCCACCTGCACGACCGGGTCCCCCGGGTCTGCGACCTCGTGCCCGGCATGAGCACGGCGATGGCGGACTGGATCGGTCGCATGGTCGCCAAGACGCCGTCGGACCGACCGGAGTCGGCCGGGGTCGCCTGGCAGGACCTGGAAACGCTCCTGACCGAGGGCCTGGGCTGCTCCTGGCGGCTCGCGGCAGGCCTCTGAGGAGACGTGGTCGTCGACGCCGGCGCCTGCAGGACGGGGAGGTCCGCGGTGTCACACGGGGGGTGCCGCAGCGGTCGCACCTTCGGGCAGCGAGCCGCGACCTTCCGGCTCCCCCGACGCCGCAGCGCCCGCCGGCGCTGACCCCACCACCCCAGAGAACAGGAACGCACCATGACTCCCACACCCAGCCCCCATCGACGTACGACGCGTCTGCGCCGCACCTGCGCCGCACTCGTCCTCGGGACCCTGGCCACCGTGCCGGTCGAGGCCGCCGCAGCGACGGACGCGGAGACAGGACGGGCACCTCAGGGAAAGCCGACGGTCGTGCTGGTCCACGGCGCCTGGGCGGACTCCTCCAGCTGGACCGGCGTCGTCCGCCGGTTGCAGACCGACGGGTACGACGTCATCGCCCCCGCGAACCCCCTGCGCTCCCTGGCGTCCGACTCCACCTACCTCACGGACCTCCTCGACACCATCGACGGCCCCGTCGTGCTCGTCGGCCACTCGTACGGCGCTGCGGTGATCTCGAACGCGGCGGCGCACGACGCGGACGTGAAGGCCCTCGTCTACATCAACGGATCCGTTCCGGACGAGGGCGACGCGGTCGGACCGCTGGCGGGCCCGGACTCGGCGCTCTCGGTGGCTGACCCGACCACGATCTTCACCTTCGTGCCCGGCACGCTCCCGCCCACTCCCGGCAGTGACGTCTACCTCAGGAAGTCGACGTTCCTCGCCTCGTTCGCCACCGGGCTGGCGCCGAGGGCGGCGACGACGCTGTGGGCCACGCAGAAGCCGATCACGCTGGGGGCACTGAACGAGCCGGCCACCGCCGCCGCGTGGCGGACGCACCCCAGCTGGTACCTCGTCGGCACGAAGGACCTCGTCATCCCGCCGAGCGCCCAGCACCAGCTGGCTCGCAGGGCCGGCTCCACCGTGGCGCACTTCAACGCCGGCCACCTCGGCCTCATCACGAAGCCCGCGCCCGTCGTCCGCATCATCGAGCGGGCCGACCGCGCCACCCGCTAGGGCCCCTCCCAGCACCCCCGGGCCCCGCTCACCGATCGGTGGGCGGGGCCCGTTGATCTCCATCTCCGGGCCAGCCGGTCGTCACATCCGACGGCGCTGTCCTGTCGTTCCAGGCAAGACTCCCGAGCACCAAGGACGCCCCATGCCACAGCACTTCCTCGAGCCCGAGGCCCAGCAGATCGCCGATGCCACTGCCGAGCCGCCGTACTTCTACGACCTGACTCCCGAGGCTGCCCGCAAGGTCCTCGACGACCTCCAGGCACTGCCGACGCCGAAGCTCGACGTCGACGAGGAGTGGGTCACCGTCAAGGCCGACGTCGGGGACGTCCGCGTGCGCATCGTGAAGCCCGTCGGCTCGACCGGGCCGCTTCCCACGATCCTCTACGTCCACGGCGGCGGCTGGGTCCTGGGCAACGCCGCGACGCACGACCGGCTGGTCCGGGAGCTCGCCGTCGGCGTCGACGCAGCCGTCGTCTTCGTGGAGTACGACCGATCACCGGAGGCGCGGTACCCCGTCGCCATCGAGCAGGTCTACGCGACCGCGCGGTGGATCGGGTCCCAGGGGACCGCCGTCGGGCTGGACGCGAGCCGGCTCGCCATCGCCGGTGACTCGGTCGGCGGCAACATGGCCGCGGCGACCGCCATCCTCGCCAAGCAGCGGGGCGACGTGTCCTTCCGCCACCAGTCGCTCTACTACCCCGTCACGGACGCCGCCCAGGACACCGAGAGCTACCGGGAGTTCGCGGAAGGCCCGCACCTCCGCGCGAAGTCGATGGCGTGGTTCTGGGACGCCTACCTCCCCGACCTCGAGAAGCGCTCCGAGATCACCGCCTCACCGCTGCGCGCGACGCTCGACGACCTCACCGGCCTGCCCGAGACCTTCCTCGTGGTCGACGAGAACGACGTGCTGCGGGACGAGGGCGAGGCCTACGGCCGCAGGCTGACCGAGGCCGGCGTGCGCACCACGAGCGTGCGCTACAACGGCACGCTCCACGACTTCATGATGCTCAACCCCGTCCGACCGTCAGCCGCGGCCACCGCCGCCGTCGAGCAGGCCGTCCTCGTCCTGCGCAAGGCGCTCGGGACCCACTGATCCGACGCGGCAACGCCCGGCGTCACGCCCGGCTGCCGTCCCCTGACACCCCGAGACACTCACCCCAATCACAAGGAGAACACCCATGTCCCACACCACGCCCACCGTCGTCCTCGTGCACGGCGCATTCGCCGAGTCGGCCAGCTGGAACGACGTCATCAAGGACCTGCACGACCGCGACATCACCTCGACGGCCGTCGCCAACCCGCTGCGAAGCCTGAGCGGGGACGCGGAGTACGTCCGCGACGTCGTGGCGAGCATCGGTGGCCCGGTCCTGCTCGTGGGGCACTCGTACGGCGGCATGGTCATCACGCAGGCGGCCGCTGACAACCCGGCCGTCACCGGGCTGGTCTACGTGGCTGCGTTCGCCCCGGACACCGGCGAGAGCGCGTTGCAGCTCTCCGGAAGCTTCCCGGGCAGCACCCTCGGGGAGGCACTCAACGCCTATCCCCTGGCCAACGGCGGCACGGAGCTCGCGATCCGCCGAGATGTCTTCGCAGCCCAGTTCGCGGCCGACGTGCCGGCCCCCGTGGCGGGCCAGATGGGGGCGACGCAGCGGCCCGTGACCGAGGCCGCGCTCGCCGAGGGCCTGCCGACGTCGTCCCCGGCGTGGAAGACGCTCCCGTCCTGGTTCGTGTTCGGGGACGAGGACCGCAACATCCCCGCCGCCGCCCTGCGGTTCCAGGCCGAGCGAGCCGGCGCGCGCACCGCGACCGAGGTCGGGGGCGCGTCGCACGCGATCAGCGTCTCGCGGCCCGAGGTGGTCGCGGAGCTCATCGCGACGGCTCACGCCGACGTCGTCGCGACGGCTGCTGCATGACGACCCCGTCGTCTCACCCGCAACGCATGGGGCCACTCCGGCACGCGCGGACCGACGTGCTCGACATCGCGTACCACGAGAGCGGGCCCGCCGACGGCGACCCGGTGGTCCTCCTCCATGGCTTCCCGTACGACGTCCACAGCTATGGCGAGGTCGCCCCGCTCCTGGCGGCGGCCGGCCACCGGGTGATCGTGCCCTACCTGCGCGGTCACGGTCCCACGCGCTTCCTCCGCCCCGCCACCATGCGGTCCGGGCAGCAGGCGGCCCTGGGAGCTGACGTCGTCGACCTGCTCGACGCACTCGGCATCGCCCGCGCGACCCTCGCCGGCTATGACTGGGGTGGACGCGCCGCGTGCGTGACAGCCGCTCTGTGGCCGGACCGGGTCACGGGGCTCGTCAGCGTCAACGGCTACCTGGTCCAGGACGTGGGTGCAGCCGTGCGCCCGCTCCCGCCGGCGATCGAGGCAGGGTTCTGGTACTTCTACTACTTCCTCACCGAGCGCGGCCGCGCCGGTCTCGCGGCTGACCCCAAGGGGGTCGCCGACGTCATCTGGCGACGCAACTCCCCCGCGTGGGCCTTCAACGAGGCCACCCTCGACCGCACGGCCGCGGCGTTCGCGAACCCTGACTACGTCGACGTCGTCGTCCACTCCTACCGGCACCGGCTGGGCCAGGCGCCGGGCGCGGTGGCGTACGACGCCATCGAGCAGCAGCTGGCCCGGACACCGTCGATCGACGTCCCCACCGTCACATTGGAGGGCCTCGCCGATGGCAACTTCCCCGCCACAGAGGGCCTTCCGGACGAGCACCGTTTCCGGGGGCCACGGTCCCACCGACGAGTCGAGTCGGCCGGGCACAACCTGCCCCAGGAGGCCCCTGCTGCCTTCGCCCGAGCCGTTCTCGACGTGAAGGACCTCGCGCGCACCGGCGAGGCGCACCAGCTGACCTAGGGAGACAGTGATGAAGCAGATCGTGGTCGTCGGCGGAGGTTATGCGGGGTTCTACACCGCGTGGCAGCTGGAGAAGCGTCTCCGTCCCGGCGAGGCCCAGGTCACGGTCGTGGACCACACGCCGTACATGACCTACCAGCCCTTCCTCCCGGAGGTGGCCGCCGGCTCGATCGAACCGCGTCACGCGGTCGTCTCCCTGCGGCGCAACCTGAGGCGGACGCGGATCGTCAGCGGCCACGTGACGGCCATCGAGCACGCCGACCGTGTCGTGCACGTGCGCCTGGCCGACCACTCCGCGCTCCGGCTGACCTATGACGAGGTCGTCGTCACGGCGGGTGCCGTCACCCGCGTCTTCCCGATCCCCGGGATCCCGGACGAGGCCATCGGCCTGAAACGGATCGAGGAAGCCGTTGCCGTCCGCGACTCCATCCTCGGCGCCTTCGACCGGGCGTCCTCGCTGCCGCCCGGCGCCGAGCGCGACCGGCTGCTGACCGTCACCTTCATCGGTGCCGGGTTCGCCGGGGTGGAGGGGTTCGGCGAGCTGCTCAGCCTCGCCCACGCCCTGTGCGAGCGACTGGGCATCCCTCCCCGCGAGCTCGGGTTCCACCTCGTCGACGCGAGCGACCGGATCCTTCCCGAGGTGTCCCGGAAGACCAGCGAGTGGGTGGTCGCCTTCCTGCGGCGACGAGGCGCGCAGGTCCATCTCCGTGCCACCGTGCTGTCGGCCGTCGACGGCGTCGTGCGCCTGTCGACCGGGCCCGAGATCGACTCCGGCCTGATCGTGTGGACCGCGGGAGTCGCGGCCAACCCCGTCATCTCCAGCCACACGGATCTTCCCCTCACCCCACGCGGACTCATCGTGGTCCGACCCGACCTCCGCGTGGGTACGACGGAGTCGCCCGTGCCGCATGCGTGGGCGGCCGGCGACGACGCGGCGGTGCCCGACCTCGCCGCCGGCCCGGGCGCGTACACCGTCCCCAACGCGCAGCACGCTGTCCGGCAGGGCAAGCGGGCCGCCAGGAACGTCGTGGCCGTGCTGCGGGGACGTCAGCCGCGGCCCTACCGGCACCGCAACCTCGGAGTGGTGGCCACGCTGGGGCTCGGGTCCGGTGTGTTCCAGTCCGGACCGGTCGTCGTGAAGGGCCTCCCCGCATGGCTGATGCACCGCGGCTACCACGTGCTGGCGATCCCCACGTGGGACCGGAAGCTGCGCGTCACGGGCGGGTGGGTGGCCGCCTCCGTCCTCGGCCGGGACATCGCGTCCCTGGAGTCCGTGCAACACCCTCGCTTCGAGTTCGGCAACGCCGGGCAACCGTGGCAGCCGGCACCCCGGCATGCCGCGACGAACGCGAGGAACGCATCGGAGGCCGAGGAGGCCGCCGAGGCCGCCCCGGAAGGGGCTGCTCGAGGGAACGCGGCGAAGGCGACGAGCGGGTCCAGTCGCTCTCTGCTTCCGGCATGGCGGCTGTCACCGCCCCGGTGAAACCCGGTCAGTCTCGTTCTTACCGGCGACTCGGCCTTCGCCGCGTTGCCAGGTCGACAAGGTGGCCGCGCCGGATGTGACAGACCCGCATCGCCCGCGCGTCGGACGTCGACACGGGTGTCACACGGCGGCTCGGCCCGCGGTCGAACCAGCACGTAGCAACGGACCCACCACCTTCGGAGGACAGCAAGCCATGACACGCGTCGACCTCGCCGCTCAGGACCCCGCTTCGCTCGATGCGCTGGGCGCGCTCAACTCGCAGATCGATGCGGCGGCCTCGGCTGCCGGCCTCGACCTCCTCACGCTCGAGCTGCTCAAGGTCCGGGTGTCGCAAGTCAACGGGTGCGCCTCCTGCCTGCGCCTCCACACGCGCGAGGCGCTCAAGCTCGGAGAGTCTCCGGTGCGCCTCGCTCTCGTCGCCACCTGGCGCGAGTGCCAGTACTTCAGCCCTGTCGAGGAGGCGGCGTTCGCCGTCGCGGAGTCGGTGACCCGGATCAGCGACGGTCCGATGTCCGACGCACTCTACGACGAGGTCGCGACCGTCCTGACCGACGAGCAGCACAGCGCTCTCGCCTGGGCTGCCATCAGCATCAACGCCTGGAACCGGGTGGCACTGACCAGCAAGTGGCCCGTCGCACCGGAGTCGCCCCCGGCCGAGGACGACTGAGTCTCTCGTCTGCTCGCACCACCGCGACCGGCAGCGAACACCGGAGGAGTCCTCATGATCGAGATCCTGATGACGTGCCGTACGTGCTGGGACGAGATCGCGGTGGACATGGCGTCAGCCGTGCTGCGGATGGACGTCGAGCCCCGCGCGGCTGCCGAGCTCCTCTTCGCCTGCCCGACGTGCGACGCGCACACGGTGCGGCCCGTCGTGGGCGAGCTGCTGACGCTGCTGCTGTTCGTGGGGATCCGACCCCTGACGATCAGCGAGCCCGGGCTGGAGCCCGACGACGTCCCTCCGTGCCATGCCCCGATCAGTCGGGACGAGCTCCTGGACTGGCACGAGCAGCTGGCGTCGATGGACCACCTGCCCGCGGAGCTGGACGACGAGACGTGAGGCTCGTGGCGCTCCGGCTTCGTGCCCGCGGCCGCCGCTGCCGACCTAGCGGATCACGCCGACGAGGATGAAGACCGGCGACAGCGAGAAGCCGCCGGCGACGACGACCGCGGTCGTCGAGGCCGCCAGGCGCGCGACGCGTCGACGTCGCTCCGTGCTCGTCCAGCCCAGGGTCTGCAGGGCGCTCCACGTCCCGTGCCACAGGTGGAGCCCGAGGGCCACCATGGCCGCCAGGTAGAGGGTGGTCGACCACCAGACGCTGAAGGTGTCGACGACGAGCACGTACGGGTCGTTGACCGGTCCGCCGGTCACGTTGACCTTGCCGATCGTGAAGTTGGCGAGGTGCCAGACCAGGAACAGCAGCAACGCTGTCCCGCCGGGACGCATGCTCCGCGACGCGAGCGAGGTGTGGGTCACCGGACGCACCACATACCGGACCGGACGGGCCCGACGAGCACGCCTCCACAGCAGCGCCGCGCAGGTCACGTGGACGCCGAGGGCGACGACGAGACCCGCCCGCATGACCCACAGCAGTCCCGACCTGGGAAGGATCGGCTGCCCCAGCGTCCGCAGGTGCTCGGCGTACTCGTTGTAGGCCTCGTGCCCGCTGAACGCCTTCAGGTTCCCGTACATGTGGCCGAGGACGAAGGCGATGAAGACGAGCCCGCTCACGGCCATCAGCAGCTTGAGGCCCACGGTTGACGTGACAGCGCGCGTCGAGCTCACCGCGGCACGGTCCTCGACCTGCCACGCGTCACGGGCCGCATCAACGCGCCCCGGCCAGCCAGGAGTCCAGTCGTGTCTCCCCCACGTGCAGGTCGGGCAGCAGAGCGGTGTCGCCGGCCTCGAAACGGGTTCCCAGGTACTCGGCGGCCACGTCGCGCACCACGCGGCGCTGGTCGCCCCGGGCCTGCATGAAGGCGGTCACGAACTCGTCGAAGAACATCCGCTCCGGACCAGCCACCTCGACCTTGCCTCCCTGGGGGTCGGACGCGACGACGTGGGCGAGGACGCGCGCGAGGTCGGCGGCGGCGACGGGCTGGATCTCCACGAAGGGAACGCGCACCGACGAGGAGAGCGGCTGGTCACCCGTCGGTCCGGTGAGTGCCTCGTAGAAGGTGGTGGACCGCACGACGCTGTAGGGCACGCCGTGGGCCCGGACCATCTGCTCCTGCCTCTCCTTGCCCCGGAAGTACTCGCTGGTCATCCGGTCTGCGCCCACGATGGACAGCAGGACGTGGTGCTCCACCCCAGCCCGGTGGCCCGCGTCGAGCAGGTTGCGGCTGGAGGTCTCGAGGAAGTCGAAGGCGCGGCTGTACGACACCGAGGCCGGCACGTTGACCGTGTCGACGACGACGTCGGCGCCCTCGAAGGCCTCGGCCAACCCCCGCCCGGTGAGCGCGTCCACACCGTGGCTCGGGGACGCGACGACGACGTCGAACCCGTGGTCTGCGAGGGAGCTGACGACCCGACTACCGATGCGGCCAGTGCCGCCTGCAACGACGATCTTCATGATCCCTCGACCGCGTGGCCGTCCGGTTCGTGACAATCCCCGGGGACGTCAGGCCCTCGCGGTGGCGTGGGCGACGAGGAGCACCAGCGACAGGGCTGCACCGATCATCGCCGCGGCCGGGCCCAGGACGATCGCCACCCATCCCAGGCCGACGAACGCCAGGAGTGTCGTCGCGAGGGCCCCGTGGCTCGTCAGCGACCCGGCCTCGGGGATGCGGAGCACGTGGAGCAGGACCAGGACCAGGGCGATGGGGAGGAGCACGCTGCCGGCGACCACCGCGGCCGGCACGTGGACCGCGTCGTCGTGGTGCGCGGTCGCCATGACGTTGACCTCGAGCCCGGCACCCACTGCGGCGATGCCCAGGAAGATGCCGAAGTGTCCGTACCCCCAGGCGAAGGACCACTGACGTCGCAGCTCCAGCGCCTCGCCCGCCGAGTCGCTGAAGTACAGCCACCAGAGGCAGGCGATGATGACCAGGCCCGCACCCGAGACGGCCAGGAGCTCACCCCTGACCGACTCCTGGACGAGCTCCTGCACAGCGTTCGTCGCAGCCAGCACGCTCTCCCCGAGCAGCACGATCGTGAAGAGGCCGTAGCGCTCGGCGATGTGGTGCGGGTGCCACGTCGTGCCGCCCGTGCGTTCGGCCCACGCCGGTACGGCCATCTCCAGCACGGCCAGGGCCACGAAGGACCCCACTCCGACGAGTCCGTAGCCGGCGCCGACGACGAGGCGGCCCGCCCACAGGGCCTGGAGCACCGTGATCCCCGCGGCGTAGCGGAGGGCGGTGGCACGACCGGGAGGATGCTGGACGGCGGCCCGCACCCAGAGGCTCACCAGGCCGAGCCGCATGATGGCGTACCCGAGCGTGACCGGCCCGTAGTCACCCGACTCGAAGGCACGACCGGCTCCGGCGGCCAGCACCAGTACTCCAGCCATCTGCATGAAGGTGGCGATCCGGTAGGGGACGTCGTCGGCGTCGTAGGCGGACGCGAACCAGGTGAAGTTCATCCAGGCCCACCAGATGGCGAAGAACACCATCAGGAACGCGCCTGCCCCGTGCAGGACGTGTCCGGCGGCGACGTCCTCCGCCAGGCGTGCGGCGGCCTGGGCGACGGCGACGACGAACGTGAGGTCGAACAGGAGCTCCAGCGGCGTGGCCGTACGGCTCCGCTCGTCGACGTCGCGAGCCTCCATCGGTCGGTGGAGGCGCACGGGCTTGTCCGGGCGCAGGGCGGACTCGTACATGCAGGCACGACCGCGCCGAGGCGCCCGTCGTGACAACGGCCGGTGCCGCGTGGGCGCCGGTGAGCACGCGTGTCACGGGTGCGGTGTCCCCCTTGTCGACCCAAGGACGAGAGGAGCGTGGACATGCGAGCAGCGCGAGCCCGGACGGAGGAGGTGCGCCATCGAGTCGCACCCGTGCACTGGACCATGCTGCTGGGAGCGGTCTCAGCAGCCTGCTTCGCGGTCCTCGCCGTCACGGGCGCCGCGTTGCTGTTCTCCTACCAGCCCTCCGCCGAGCGTCTGGTGTACGCCGGCACGTACGCGCCACTGCGCGGCGTGGAGATGTCGCGGGCCTACTACTCGGTGCTGCACCTGTCGCTGGAGGTGCGAGGCGGGCTCGTGGTCCGCCAGACCCACCACTGGGCGGCGCTGATCCTGCCGGCATCGCTGACGCTGCAGATGCTTGCTGCCTTCTTCACCGGAGGCTTCCGCCGACCCCGCAGGTCCGCCTGGGTGCTCCTGTGCCTGGTCTTCCTCCTCACCCTGGGAGGCGGTTGGAGCGGCTACGGACTTCCTGACGACAGCCTGGCCGGCACCGGTCTCCGCATCGTCGAGGGGATCACCGTCGGCATCCCGTACGTCGGTCCGTGGCTGACCGCGGCGCTGTTCGGTGACGCGTTCCCGGGCGTCGTGGTCACCCGTCTCTACTGGGTCCACGTCGTGGTCGTGCCCGTCGCCCTCGCGGTGGTGATCCTCGCTCGCATGGTCGTCACCCGTCGGAACCTGCCCGCACAGCTCCCCGGTCCGGGGAGGTCCGAGGCGAACCTGGTCGGCCTTCCCCGCGCGTCACTGCTCGCCCGTCAGGTCGGCATGTTCCTCGTCGCGACCGGGCTCCTCGTCGGCATCGGCGGGACGGTGGCGATCGCCCCGGTGTGGCTCTACGGCCCCTCGTCCGCCACCTCGGCGTCGGCGGGAAGCCAGCCTGACTGGTACACGAGCTTCCTGGACGGCGCGCTGCGGCTCGTCCCGCCGGGGTGGGAGGTCACGGTGGGCGGCACCTGGCCGCTGGCCGTGCTCCTCCCGCAGGTCCTCGTCGCGGGCTTCCTCACCGTCGTCGTCCTCTACCCCTACCTGGAGGAGTGGACGACCAAGGACCGGCGCGACCACCACGTGCTCGACCGACCTCGGGACGCGCCGAACCGGACGGCACTCGGTGTGGCGGGGCTGACCTTCTACGGATCGCTGTGGGCGGCCGGCGCCACGGACATCGTCACCACCCAGCTTCACCTCGCCTTCGAGCTCCAGGTCTACGCCCTGCGGACCAGTGTCGTCGTCGGGCCGCCGCTCGCCTTCGTGGTGACCCGATGGGTCTGCCGAGGACTGCTCGAGCGGGAACGGGACGTCCGCACCCAGGGCCTCGAGACCGGCATCATCGTCCGCTCGACGACCGGGGACTATTCCGAGCGGCACCTGCCCCCGGCGAGGACGCGGCGGCTTCCCTCGACGGTCAGCAGCGTGGTCAGGCTGCCCAGGGCCAGGCACGCTGCGCCGATCCACATCGCGGCGCGAAAGCCGTCGAGGAAGGCGGACGGGTCGCCGTAGGCGTCACCGTCGATGCCGGCGAGGAGGGGGAGGGCCGAGAACGCCAGCAACCCCGCGACACGTGCCACCGCGTTGTTGATCCCCGACGCGAGGCCGGCATGCTGCACGCCCAGCGACCCGAGGGCGACCGAGGTCAGCGGACCGACGAGCAGGGCAAGTCCCAGACCGAAGACGGTCGTGGCGGGCAGGACGCCGAGCACGTAGCTGGTGTGCTCGTCGAAACGCGCCGCCAACAGGCACCCGGCGGTGCACACGGCCAGCCCCGCTGCGATCGGCGGGCGCACGCCGGTGCGCTCCGTCATCCGCGCGACACGAGTCGACAGGAGCACCGACATGACGGTGATGGGGATGAGTGCGGCGCCGGCGGCGAGTGGACCGAGCGACACGGCGACCTGGAGCTCGACGACGACCAGGAACAGGAACCCGTTGATGGCGATGTAGGCGAAGAACGTCACGGCGTTCGAGGCTCGGAACGAGTCGCTGGCGAACGTCGACAGCGGCAGCATGGGACTCGCGGTCCGGCCCTCCCAGAGCACGAACCCCAGCAGCGCCGTCGCAGCGGCTGCGAGTGATCCACCGACGTTCCAGGTCAGGACGCTGTGGTGGGCCGCCGACGTGAGTCCGAGGTACAGCGCTCCGAGCGCACCGAGACAGAGGACTGCACCGCCGAGGTCGATGCGCCGGTCAGCACGAGCCGCGGCACGCACGGGAAGGCCCCTCCGGGCGAGAGCCGCCACGGTCGCTCCGGCGACCGGGCCGAGGACGTAGACCCAGCGCCACGTCGTCGTCTCCAGGAGCCAGCCACCGAGGAACGGCGCGGCTGCACCGACCACGCCGGAGAGCGCTGCCCACACGCCGATGGCGCGGGAGCGGTCCGACGAGCGAATGGCCGACTCGAGGATCGCGAGGCTGACAGGTGCGATCAACGCCGCGCCCACTCCCTCCAGGGCACGTGCGGCGAGGAGCCAGCCCACGCTCGGCGCTGCGGCGCACCCCAGGGATGCGAGCGAGAAGAGCGTCACGCCGCTGAGCAGCACCCGCCGCTGTCCGAGCTGGTCGCTCAGGGCACCACCGAGCAGGATGACGGAGGCCACGGCCAGGGCGTACGCACCCAGGACCCACTGCAGCGAGGCGAATCCCAGGCCGAGGTCGTCCGCCATGGCGGGCAGTGCGAGTCGACTGACGGTCCCGTCGATGGCGAGCATGCACGAGCTGAGGACGCAGATCGCCACGACGAGGCGGCCGGGCCAGGAGGCCAGCACGAGTCCGTCGGAGTCCGCCGATTCCCCGATCACCCCTCGTCTCCTCCACGTCAGGTCCCGTGCTGCTGACCTGACCGACCGGACAGGTCGAGCGACGTGTGACGTCCACGACCCCACCGGTCGTCGCGGCCGTGTAACTTCAGCGCCACGGGGAACGGCGCGAGGTCCTGTCAGACGCCGGTGGCGCGGCGCTTCCCCGTGCTCGTCACCAGCTGCCCTCGACCGGGGCCGGGAGGTGGACGTGGGGATCACCGTGGACGGCCGCGCCGTGGTGGGGCGGGAGCCCGAGCGTCGTGCCCTGCAGGCCATGGTCGACGGAGCCCGCGCCGGGCGCAGCTCGGTGCTCGTCCTCCGGGGCGAGGCCGGCGTCGGCAAGAGCGTGCTCCTGGACCACGTGGCGGAGCAGGCCACCGGCTTCGAGGTGCTGCGGGTGGCAGGTGTCCAGTCCGAGGTCGAGATGGCCTTCGGGGGGCTGCACCAGCTCTGCGCGAGCATGCTCGGCCGCCTCGACGCGCTGCCACCACCCCAGGCCGATGCCCTGCGGACCGCGTTCGGGCTGCAGGCGGGGAGACCACCCGACCGGTTCCTGGTGGGGCTCGCCGTCCTCAACCTCGTCGCCGCCGCAGCGGCCCACACCCCCGTGCTGTGCTGCGTCGACGACGCGCAGTGGCTCGACCGGGTCTCCGCGCAGACCATGGCTTTCGTCGCGCGACGACTGCATGCGGAGCGGGTCGCCGTCGCCTTCGCGGTGCGTGAGTCCCCCGACGACGATCCCTTCACCGCCCTCCCCCACCTGATCGTGCGGCCCCTGCGTGACCACGAGGCGGCCACGCTGCTCGACGCGTCGATCCGCGTCCGCATCGATCCCGACGTGCGCGAACGCATCCTGGCCGAGGCACGCGGCAACCCGCTCGCACTGCTCGAGCTCCCTCGTCACGACCTCTCGTCCGGGGGCTACGGCCCCTCCACCACGGCCCCCATCGCGCTCAGGATGGAGCGCAACTTCTCGACGCGCACGCAGGCCCTCCCCCGCGACACGCAGCTGATGCTGCTCACGGCGGCGGCCGACCCCCTCGGTGACGTGGCGTTGCTCGGCCGCGCGGTCGAGCACCTCGGGATCCCCGAGGACGCAGCACGAGCCGCCGAGGAGACGGACCTGCTCGCCCTGGGCCACCGGGTGCAGTTCCGCCACCCGCTCGTGCGCTCCGCCATCTACTCGACCGCCTCGTCCACCGATCGACGCCGGGCCCATGCGGCGCTCGCCGCGGTGACCGACCCCGTCAGTGACCCCGACCGACGAGCGTGGCACCGCGCACAGGCCACGGTCGGGCCCGACGAGGACGTGGCCTCCGACCTCGAGCACTCGGCCGACCGGGCGCGCGCCCGCGGCGGGACGGCCGCCGCAGCCGCCTTCCTGAGACGTGCCACCGAGCTGACCGCCGACGCCGAGCAGCGCGGCCCCCGCGCCCTCGCCGCCGGGCAGGCGATGCTCGACGCCGGGGACCCGGAGGCTGCGACCGCGGTGCTTGCTGCGGTGGAGCCCGGTGATCTCACGGAGCTGGACCGGGCACGCAAGCTGCGACTCAACGCGCAGATCACGTTCGCCCGGCGGCGGGGAAGCGACGCGGCACCGCTGCTGCTCGCGGCCGCCGAGCGGCTCCTGCCCCTCAGCCCCGTCGAGGCACGCGACTGCACGCTGGAGGCGCTCGGCGCCGTGGTCTTCGCCGGCAGGCTGGACCGGGGGTTCGAGGTCCTCGCGGCCGCTCGTGACGCCGCCGCCGCCGCGCAGCCTCCCTCACCGAAGGACCTCCTCCTGGTGGGCCTCGCCGTGCGGGTCACCGAAGGCATGGGGGACGCGGCGCCCTCCCTGCGTGCGGCACTGGCAGCCTTCCGCGAGGACAGCGGGGACGACCCCGAGGTCAACCGTTGGCTGTGGCTGGCGTGCCGGGTCGCGGCCGACCTGTTCGAGTACGACACCTGGGCGACGTTGGCCCACCGGGCCGTCCGGCTGGCCCGCACCGACGGCGCCCTGAGCGTGCTGCCCATCGCCGCCAGCTACCTGGCCGGGGTCCACATGCACGCCGGCGAGTACGACACCGCCGCGATGCTGATGGAGGAGTCGTCCGCCATCACGGCCGCCACCGATGCAGCGCCCCTGATCGCAACGCTTCCGATGCTTGCCGCCTACCGCGGGAGCGAGGCCGACGCGCTCGCGCAGGTCGAGAGCATCAGGACGAACGCCGCAGACCGTGGTCAGGACACCGCGCTGAGCATGATCGACTGCGCCCACGCCGTGCTGCTCAACGCGCTCGGCCGGTACGACGACGCGTTCGCGTCGGCTTCACGAGCCTGTGACCACGACGACGTCTCGCTCTTCGCGATCTCACTGGTGGAGATGGTGGAGGCGGCCGTCCGCAGCCACCACCCCGAGGCGGCCGCCGCGGCACTGGAGCGCCTGACGGAACGGATGCGGGCCAGCGGCACCGACTGGGCCCTCGGCCTCGAGGCGCGGTCGCGTGCGCTGGTGGCGGACGACGACGCTGCCGCACCCCTCTACGAGGAGGCCGTCGCCCGCCTGACCGCTGCGGGCCTGGCGCCCCACCGAGCCCGCGCGCAGCTCCTCCACGGCGAGTGGCTGCGCCGCACGAACCAGCGGACGAGGGCGCGCGAGCAGCTGCGGGCTGCCCACGAGACCTTTGTGACGATCGGTGCTGCCGCCTTCGCCGACCGCGCCCGACGAGAGCTGCTGGCCACCGGTGAGGCCGTGCGGCAGCAAGGGGTCGCTCCGACCGAGTCGCTGACGGCCCAGGAGGCACGGATCGCGAAGCTCGCGCGCGACGGCCTGACCAATCCCGAGATCGGTTCGCGGCTCTTCCTGAGCCCGCACACCGTCGAGTGGCACCTCCGCAAGGTGTACGCCAAGCTCGGCGTCACCTCGCGCCGGCACCTGCGCGACGCCCTCTCGTAGAAGTAGGCATCCCTCGTCCGGGCGCACATGAGCGAAGGGCCGGTCCAGAGGACCGGCCCTTCGTCGTTCTCCCGCAAGGGTTTGCTACGTGAACAGGCTGACTCCGCCGGGGCCGACGAGCAGCCCGACGATGATGAGAACGATGCCCCAGAGCATCTGACCCCTGATCAACGAGACGATGCCGGACACCACGAGGATGACGGCGAGGATCCACAGCAAAAGTGCCATTTCATGCTCCCTTCGGTTGAACCCTCAACCTAGCCTTCACGGTTCCGCAACGGTAATGCTGCACACCCGGATGGGCGTGTCGCCGAGCCTCAGGCCCGGCCCTCCTCGCGGAGCCGCGGGGGCGTGAACCCGTCGGGGTTGAAGCCGGTCTTGTCGGCGTAGAACTCGCGCAGCACGTCCATGTCGGCGCTCACGTCGCCCGTCGGGTGGAACGTCGGACCCCAGCCGACGGTCCGCGAGGGCACGTCGAGGAAGGCCAGCGTGATCGGGAGGCCGGTCTGCCGGGCAATCCGGTAGAAGCCGGACTTCCAGTAGTCGCCGCGCGATCGCGTGCCCTCCGCCGCGATCCCGAGCAGCCAGGAGTCGCCGCCCTCGGCCTCGGCCAGCAGGTCCTTGATCGTCGCCGCGGGGTTCTTGCGGTCCAGCTCGACGGCGCCCGTGCGCCGCATCAGCCAGCCCAGCGGTCCCACGAAGAGCTCCTTCTTGACCAGCAGCCGGATCGTGATGCCGTAGCGCCACGCCAGGAGCATCGTCAGCACCCAGTCCCAGTTGGAGGTGTGGGGTGCACCGACCAGGACGCCGCGCTGCGGCACCTCGCCGACGGCCTTCCAGCGGGCCGCGCCGAGGAGGAGGCGGGCGAGCGAGCGTCGCGCTCCCCCGCCGCCGGGCACCGGGGCCGGCACCGACCCGAGCGACGGCGCACGCGTCGCCGCGCGCTCCCGACCGGCCTTGCGCTCGCGGTCCAGGTCCCACAGGTAGTGGTCGAAGTCGACCTCCATGGTGTGCCGCGGCGAGGCGTAGAACTGCTTCTTGTCCCGCCGGTGCTCACCCTCCATCTGGCGTCGTACGACGTCGTCCGCGGGTGGCACGTAGCGACCGGCGAGCGTCTCGGCGATCCACGCCGACTGCGCCTCGGAGATCGGCATCACCGCACCGATGGCCTGCACGAGGCCGATGAAGTAGAGGCCGGGGAGGTCGGGATGGACGGTGCGCTTCCACAGCGGCAGCTCGTTGTCGTGCGCCGACACCAGGTCGGGATCGAGGAACGGGAACGTCACGTGGTAGCCGGTGGCCCAGACGATGAGGTCCGCCGGGGCCGTGGTGCCGTCGACGAAGACGACCCGGTCGCCGTCGAGCCGCTCGATGCCCTGCCGCGCCGTCACCGCACCGGCGTCGAGGCGCTCGCGGATCTTGTCGGACTGCACGGGGTGCGACTGCCCGGGCCTGTGGGCGGGCGCCGGCAGGCCGTACTTCGTCATGCTGCCGGCGTACGTCGCCCCGATGCGCAGCCGCGCGGCGGTGACCCACCACGGCAGCCATCCCGGCAGGGCGACCTGGTCGCTCGGCTTGCCGAGGAGGAACTTGCGCAGCACCCACTCGGTGCGGCGCACCGACCACGTCGTCGTACGCGCCACGTAGGAGGACTCGACCGCGATGTCCATCGCCGAGTTGCCGGCACCCACCACCACGACGTCGCGTCCGGCGAGCTGGTCACCGGAGCGGTAGTCGTGGGCGTGGATCTGCTCGCCGGCGAAGGTGCCCGGGTAGGCCGGCTCGGGCCAGCGCGGGTCCCAGTGGTGGCCGTTGGCGACGAGCACGGCGTCGTAGGTGCGGGTCTCGGTGCCATCAGGCCCGGTGACGCGAACGTCCCAGCGGCCGTCGGCCGACCGGGAGACGTCCTCGACCAACGTGTCGAAGGTGATCGTGTGCCGGAAGCCGAAGTGGTCGACGTACTGCTCGAAGTAGGCGTGCACCTGGTCGTGGCGCGCGTAGGGCGGGTAGTCCGCCGGCATCGGGAAGTCGGAGAAGGCCATCCGCGGGCACGACGTGTTGATCTCGAGGGTGTCGTAGCAGGCCGACTGGCCGTTGGAGTTGTCGAGGACCCACGTCCCGCCGATGTCACTGCCCTGCTCGAAGCAGTCGAACGGGATCCCGGCCAGGTAGAGCTGCTTGGCCGCCGCGATGCCCCCGGACCCGGCGCCGATCACGCACGCGAGCGGCAGCGACTCGTCGACGGGAACCGGTGAGGTCACCGCCGGCGCGCGGTGGGACTGCTTGACGAGGTAGGCCATGGCCAGAGCCTAGGGCTGGCGTCAGAGGTAAAGACCGGTGGAGCCACCCTCGAGCCGCTCCGCGGCGACCGCGTGCACGTCGCGCTCGCGCATGACGACGTAGACCTCGCCGTGGACCTCGACCTCGGCCTTGTCCTCGGGGTCGAAGAGGACCCGGTCGCCCACCTCGACCGCACGGGCGTGCGGGCCGACCGCGATCACCCGCGACCAGGCCAGACGGCGGGCGCCCATCGCCGCGGTGGCGGGGATGACGATGCCCCCGCTGGAACGACGCTCACCGGCCTCCTGGTCGACCTCGACGAGCACGCGGTCGTGCAGCATCTTGATCGGGGCGGCCCCGGGGTCAGTGCCCCCGGTCGCCCTGCTGCTGGAGGACACGGTCAGCTCGCGACCTTGCGGACGAGGGCGAACAGGACGATGACCCCGACGACGGCACCGGCCGCCTTGAGGATGTTGTCGGTGCGGGGCGCGCCGGTGTCGAGCTCGACGAAGTGGGACTTCACCGTCGTCACCTGCCGGCCGACGATCGTCTTGGGGTGGGCGCGGTAGGCGAGCTGGTCGATCGTCGAGGCGAGCCGCTCGCGGGTCGCCTCGATCTCGCGCTCGAGCGCGCTCATGTCCTGGGTCACCGGGGAAGGCTATCAATGCGCCGCGGGTCGAAACCCCACGGCAGCTCGAGCCTGTGGGCAGACATCAGCTCGTCGTCGGTGAGGACGTCGAAGGTCGGCCGGTCTGCGACCACGACCCCCTCGCTCAGCACGACGCTGCGCGGGCACAGCTCCAGCGCGTAGGGCAGGTCGTGGGTGACCATCAGCACCGTCACGTCGAGGCTGCGCAGGATGTCGGCGAGCTCGCGGCGCGAGGCGGGGTCGAGGTTGGACGACGGCTCGTCGAGCACCAGGATCTCCGGCTCCATCGCCAGCACGGTGGCGACCGCCACCCGGCGGCGCTGGCCGTAGGACAGGTGGTGCGGCGGCCGGTCGACGAAGTCGGCCATCCCGACCCGGTCGAGCGCGTCCATCACCCGGCGGTCGAGCGCAGCGCCCTTGAGACCGAGGTTGGCGGGACCGAAGGCGACGTCCTGGCGAACCGTGCCGAGGAAGAGCTGGTCGTCGGGGTCCTGGAAGACGATCCCGACAYGACGACGGATCTCCTTCAGGTGCTCCTTGGCGACCGGGAGGCCGCTGACCGTGACGGAACCACGCCCCGCGGCGAGGATGCCGTTGAGGTGGAGGACGAGGGTCGTCTTGCCGGCACCGTTGGGCCCGAGCAGCGCGACCCGCTCGCCGCGGTGGACGTGGAGGTCGACCCCGAACAGCGCCTGGTGGCCGTCGGGGTAGGCGAACGCGAGCCCGCGCACGTCGAGCACAGGGGTGGTCATCGGGGGTCCCCGCGGCGTTGTCCGGAGGAGCGAAGCGGAGGAGGAGAAGGTCGTGGGGTTCTCATCGCACCTCCCCCGACTGCGGCAGGCGGCCGTCGTACCCCCGCGACAGCATGGCGAGGTGGACCCGCTCGCCGCGCTCGTAGGACCGGATGAAAAGGGCGCCCAGCGAGCGGGCCAGCACGGGCCAGTGCCGCGGCGAACGCGGGTCGCAGCCGCGCGAGCGGAGCGCGGTCATCATGCGGCCCAGCTCCGCGGTGACCACGTCGAGGTAGCGGATCATGAAGCCCATGATCTGCACGACCAGGTCGGGAGTCCGCAGCCGTTGCAGCCCGCGGATCAGGTCCTGCGGCTCGGTGGTGGCGGCGAGGGTGAGCGAGGCGAGGACGCCGATCGTGCCCTTGATGAGCAGCGCGACACCGGCCACGAGGCCGGGCTCGGAGACGCTCACGCCCAGCACCTCGATCTGCGGTCCGTGGGCGATGAACGGCATCAGCACCGCGAAGACGACGAACGGCACCTCCACGACCATCCGCGGCAGCAGGTAGCGCAGCGGCACGCGGGACAGCGCGACGACGCCCAGCAGGACGGCGGCCCAGAGCGCGAAGACGGGGTACGCCTGCCGCGGGGTCGCGACGACCACCAGCATGAACCCGAGCAGGGCGAGGACCTTGAGGTGCGCGGGCGCGCGGTGCACCGGGCTGTGGCCGTGGAAGTGGAGCCGGTGCCCGTGCCCGGCGCCCATCAGGCCTCCGACTGGTGGGCGCGCTCGGGGCGGGCGTCGTCCGAGTCGACGTCACCGGAGCCGGCGTCGTCGGTCCCGCGGCGTCGTACGAGCCAGAACAGGCCGGTGCTGAGCAGGAGCATCACGACCACGCCGATCACCCCGGCGAGGCCGCCGCTGATGCGGGCGTCGTCGACGCCGGACGTCTGGTAGTCGGCCAGCGGGCTGTCGACGGTGGCCGAGTCCTCGGCGGAGTCGATGAAGCCGGTCTGCTCGGCGACGTACTCGAGGCCGTCGGGGTGCGAGCTGGCGTAGTAGCTCGCGACGCCGGCGACGAGCAGGCTCACGACCAGGGCGACGGCGAAGAAGCGGCGGGTGCTCATCACGGGGTCCCCACGGCGTTGTTCGGAGGAGCGAAGCGGAGGAGAAGAAGGTCGTGGGGTGCTCATCGCGCGACCCCCGTGCGGAGCTCGAGCTCGCGCTCGACCAGGAGCGGACGGGCGCCGTGGACCAGGTCGGGGCGCGCGGCCACGACGCTCGCGACGACCAGGCCGGTCACGACCGCCTCGCCGACGCCGATCACGGTGTGCCAGCCGAGCATCGCGGTCATGACGGCGCCCAGGTCGACGGGGACGTTGCCGCCGACGGCGAAGAGCAGGGTGAAGACCAGCGCCGCGGCGGGGACGCTGACCAGGGCGCCGACCGCGGCTGCCGGCGCCACCATGCCGAGCCGCTTGGGCAGCACCCGGCGCAGGACGACGAAGACCCCGTAGCCGACGACGACGGTCACGATGCCGATCAGGGTGATGTTGGTGCCGAGCGCGGTGATGCCGCCGTCGGCCATCAGCAGGGCCTGCACGACGAGCACCACCGACAGGCACAGCACCGCGGTCCACGGTCCGACGAGGACGGCGGCGAGCGCGCCGCCCATCAGGTGCCCGCTGGTGCCCGCGCCCACGGGGAAGTTGATCATCTGGGCGGCGAAGACGAAGGTCGCGACCAGCCCCGCCGCGGGCGCCGTACGGTCGTCGAGCTCGCGTCGCGCGCCGCGCAACGAGCACGCGACCGCGACCACTGCCACCGCCCCCGTCGCCACCGAGGTCGGGGCGTCGAGGAATCCGTCGGGCACGTGCACGTGGTCGCTCCTGCTCGGGCGGGGCTGGTTGGATGTCTGGTGGCCGGCTCGGATCCCCCGATACCGGGCCGGCACGCCTCGACCTTATTGCAATCGTCTTGCAACAACCAACCGGACCGCCCTCCGGACCGACCGCGCACAGGAGTCCCCATGCCCGACCGCCTCGCCGCCGGCGACACCGCCCCCGACTTCACCCTGACCAACGACACCGAGGAGCAGGTCTCGTTGTCGGACCTGCGCGGCAAGAAGGTGATCCTCTACTTCTACCCGGCCGCGATGACCCCCGGCTGCACCAAGCAGGCCTGCGACTTCTCCGAGTCGCTCGACTCGCTGCGCGGCGCGGGCTACGAGGTGCTCGGCGTCTCCAAGGACAAGCCGGCCAAGCTCGCCAAGTTCCGCGAGCGCGACGCGCTCACCCTCACCCTGCTCTCCGACGAGGACCTGGCGGTGCACCAGGCGTACGGCGCCTACGGCACGAAGAAGCTCTACGGCAAGGAGGTCGAGGGCGTGATCCGCTCGACCTTCGTGGTCGACGAGGAGGGCAAGGTCGAGCTCGCCCAGTACAACGTCAAGGCCACCGGCCACGTCGCCAAGCTGCGGCGTGAGCTGGGCATCGACGCGTGAGGGACGAACGCGGCGGGTGGGCCCAGCCAGGTTGAGCAAGCGACGCGACCGAGGAACGAGGTCGCACGAGCGCGTCGAAACCCATCCGTCTAACCTTGATCCGCAAGCCGGAGTGGTGGAACTGGCAGACACGCACGGTTTAGGTCCGTGTGCTCTAGGGCGTGCGGGTTCGACTCCCGCCTTCGGCACCCACGTGAAAGTCCACTCGCATCACGTACGAGCGGACGTCGACCTAAGTACACGTCTGCCGCGACTTCCTCCCATGTGACGCCCGTCACCACTAGGGTCCGCGCATGGATTCCGCGCTGACCACCGTCGGGCTGCCGCTCGCCCTGGCCATCATCATGTTCGGCCTCGGTCTGGACCTCACGATCGGTGACTTCAAGCGGGTGGGCCGAGCCCCGAAGGCCGTGGCCGTCGCACTCGGCTGCCAGATCCTCCTGCTGCCGGCGATCTGCTTCGGGCTGGTCGTGCTCTTCGACCTCCCGGCCCTGCTCGGCATCGGCATGCTGCTGCTCGCCGCGTCGCCGGGCGGCACGACCGCCAACCTGTTCAGCCACCTGTTCCGCGGGGACGTGGCCCTCAACATCACGCTGACGGCCATCAACACCGTCATCGCGGTCGTCACGCTGCCGGTCATCACCGGCCTCGCAATCGCCTACTACGACCGGCAGGACGACGTCTCCATGCCGCTCGTCGAGATCGTCAAGGTGTTCGCGCTGATCCTGCTGCCCGTCGGCATCGGCATGCTGGTCAACGCCCGCGCGACGGGGTTCGCCCGGTGGATGGACAAGCCGGTGCGGATCGGCTCGGCGATCATCCTCGCCATCCTCGTGCTGGGGATCCTGCTCGACCAGCGCGAGAACGTCAGCGACTACCTTGCCGACGTCGGCCTCATCACCGCCCTCTTCTGCGCGATCAGCCTCGTCGTCGGCTACTACGTGCCCAAGGCGTTCGGCGTCACCGGCCCGCAGGCCATCGCCTCGTCGATGGAGGTCGGGGTGCACAACGCCACGCTCGCGATCTTCGTCGCGGTCGAGGTGCTCGACGAGGTCGAGATCTCCGTGCCGGCGGCGGTCTACTCGCTCGTGATGTTCCTCTTCGCCGCCCTGTGGGGCGCGTGGGTCAGCAGGCAGGTCGGCGCCCGCGAGGACGTGTCAGTCGCCTGACAGGTCCGCCGCGACCTGCGGCGCGAGGGCGCGCAGCGCCCGCCCGCGGTGCGAGATCCGGTCCTTCTCCCCCGGCTCGAGCTCGGCGGAGGTCAGGTCCTCGGCGTCGTGCTCGACCGCGACGAAGACCACGTCGTAGCCGAAGCCACCGGCCCCGCGCACCTTGCGGATGATGCGACCGTCCATCCGGCCCTCGACCACGCGCTCGCGCCCGTCCGGCATCACCCACGCCACGGCGCACGCGAAGTGCGCGCCGCGCCGCTCGTCGGGTACGTCGTCGAGCTGGGCGAGCAGGAGCTCGTTGTTGCGCTCGTCGCTCTTCGGAGGCCCGGACCACCGTGCCGACAGCACGCCCGGCATCCCGTTCAGCGCGTCGACGCACAGCCCGCTGTCGTCGGCGACCGACGGCAGCCCGGTGGCCGCCACGCCGGCGCGCGCCTTCAGCAGGGCGTTGCCCTCGAAGGTCGGCTGGTCCTCGACCGGCTCGACGTAGCCCTCCACGTCGGCGATGCCGAGYACCTCGATGCCCGGCACGTGCTCGGCGAGGATGCGCTGCATCTCCAGGATCTTCTTGGTGTTGCCCGACGCGAGGAAGATCTTCACCGGCCCAGCGCCTCCTGCTGCAGGCGCGTGAGGTCGGCACAGCCCTTCTCGGCCAGGGCCAGCAGGGCGTCGAGCTCGGCGCGGTCGAAGGCTGCGCCCTCGGCCGTGCCCTGCACCTCGACGAACTTCCCGTCGCCCGTCATCACGACGTTCATGTCGGTCTCGGCGCGGACGTCCTCGACGTAGGGCAGGTCCAGCCGCGGAACGCCGTCGATGATGCCGACGCTGACCGCCGCCACCGACCCGGTCAGCGGCTCGCCCGTGAGTGCGCCGTTGGAGCGCAGGTGCGCGACCGCGTCGGCCAGGGCGACGTACGCCCCGGTGATCGCAGCGGTGCGGGTGCCGCCGTCGGCCTGGAGGACGTCGCAGTCGAGGACGATCGTGTTCTCGCCGAGCGCCTCGTAGTCGATGACCGCGCGCAGGGAGCGGCCGATCAGCCGGGAGATCTCGTGGGTGCGGCCGCCGATGCGGCCCTTCACCGACTCGCGGTCCGAGCGGGTGTTGGTGGCCGCGGGGAGCATCGCGTACTCGGCGGTGACCCAGCCCAGGCCGGAGCCCTTGCGCCAGCGCGGCACTCCCTCGGAGGCAGAGGCGGCGCAGAGCACCCGGGTGCCGCCGAACTCGACGAGCACCGAACCGGCGGCGTGGTCGAGCCAGTTGCGGGTGATGGTGATCGGGCGGAGCTCGTCGTCGGCACGGCCGTCGGCCCGAGGGGCCGGAGTCGGGGCAGAAGTCATGGGCACGACCCTAGACGTGGCTGAGCCGGGTCCGGTCACCCCCGTGTGTCACCGGACCCGGCTCGAAGCCCCTTCCCCTGCGGGACCGTCCACTCGTGCGCGGCCCCACGCCGCGCAGCTCCCTCCACGCGGTTGGTGGAACCACCCTGCGCCGACGGGACCGGCCCACGCATCGGCCCTGAGGCCATGTCCATGCGACCAAAGTAGGAATTCGGCTCGTTAACCTGAGCGCCGTGGAACCACGACCCGACACCCAGCCCGAGCTGACGTGGGTGTCGCACGCGTGGCGCTACGGGCTGTGCGTGGTGTTCTCGGCAGCGGTCTGGCAGACCGTCGCGGCTGCCGAGTGGCGCGACCACCGCCTCCTCTTCACCGTGGACGTGGTCCTGGGCGTGGCCGCCTTCGTGCTGGTCTACTTCCGCCGCCGGGCGCCCAAGCGGGTCGCCCTCGTCATCGCTGCGATGAGCGCCTTCTCCGGGCTCGCGGCCGGCCCGGCCACCCTGGCCGCGGTCTCCGTGGCGACCCGGCGGCGCTGGCGCGAGGTGGTGCTGGTCGGCAGCGCGAACTTCGTCGCCGCGCAGACCTGGACGACGATCGCACCGATCGAGGACAGCGACTTCCTGGTCGCCACGCTGGTCAACCTCGCCGTCAACACCGGGATGATGGGCTGGGGCCTCTACATCGGCTCGCGGCGCGAGCTGCTCTGGAACCTCCGCAACCGCGCCGAGCGTGCCGAGCTCGAGCAGGAGCTGCGACTCACCCAGGCCCGCTCGACCGAGCGCGCCCGCATCGCCGGGGAGATGCACGACGTCGTCGCGCACCGCATCACCCAGGTCTCCATGCAGGCGGGGGCGCTCGCGTTCCGCGACGACCTCGACGGCGACCGCCTCCGCGAGGGGCTCGGCCAGATCCAGCAACAGGCCAACGACGCGCTCCACGAGCTCCGCGGCGTGCTCGGGGTGCTGCGCGAGGACGACCCGAGCACGCCCACGGCGCGACCGCAGCCGACGTACGACGACATCGCCGCCCTGGTCGACGAGGCGCGGTCGCTCGGCCTCGCCATCGACTGGGCCGACCACGTCGACGGTGACGTGCCGGTGCCGCCGGTGACGGGCCGCACGGTCTACCGGATCGTGCAGGAGGGCATCACCAACGTCCGCAAGCACGCCCCCGGCGCAGGGGTGGAGATCAGGTCCTCGGGGGACGAGCACGGCGGCATCACCGTCGTGATCAGCAACCCGCTCGGCGACCGGCCGAGCGCCGCGCCTGGGGCTGGCCTGGGACTGGTCGGGCTGCGCGAGCGCACCGAGCTGCGGGGCGGCCGGCTGCACCAGCGCACGGAGGGGTCGAGGTTCGTGCTGGAGGCTTGGCTACCGTGGACCGCGTGATCCGCGTGCTGCTCGTCGACGACGACCCGCTGGTCCGTTCGGCGCTGACCCTGATGCTCGGCGGACAGTCCGACATCGAGGTGGTGGGCGAGGCCCCCAACGGCGAGGCCGGCCTGGCCCAGGTCGCCGAGCACCGGCCCGACGTGGTGCTGATGGACATCCGGATGCCGGTGATGGACGGGCTGGAGGCCACGCGCGTCCTGCACTCGCGACCGTCCCCGCCCGCCGTGGTCGTGCTCACGACGTTCGACGCCGACGACCACGTGCTCAGTGCCGTCGCGGCGGGCGCCGACGGCTTCCTGCTGAAGGACACCCCGCCGGGCGACATCGTCGGAGCGATCCGCACGGTGGCGGCCGGTGACGCCATGCTGTCGCCGTCCGCGACCCGCAGCCTGGTCTCCCGGCTGCGCAACACCTCACCGACCGACCGCACCACGACCGCCGCCGACCGGTTGACGGTGCTGACCGAGCGCGAGCTCGAGGTCGCCGTGTGCGTCGGCCGCGGGCTGAGCAACTCCGAGATCGCCTCGGAGCTCTACCTGTCGATCCCCACGGTGAAGTCCCACGTCTCCCGCCTGCTGACCAAGCTCGATGCCACCAACCGCGTGCAGGTCGCGATGGTCGTGCACGACGCCGGGCTGGTCTGACGCGCAGCTAGATGTCGTACGTCGCGCCGGCGCGGGCCAGCTCGACCGGACCCGACCACTCGGCGCGGGCCTCGGCCTCCGCGTCGGCCGGGTCGTGCCACGGCGGGACGTGGGTCAGCACGAGGCGCCCGGCACCGGCGTGCGACGCCGTGCGTCCGCAGTCGGCGCCGGTCATGTGGAGCTCGGGCGGGTTGTCGTCGCCGCTGCGGAACGACGCCTCCGCGAGCAGCAGGTCGGCGCCGACCGCCACCTCGTCGAGCTCCGGGCAGGGCCCGGTGTCTCCGGAGTAGACGAGCGTCCGACCACCGGCGGTGACCCGCAGGGCGTAGGCAGCGACGGGGTGGACCACCCGGCGAGCCTCGACACGGAACGGGCCCAGCTCCACGACCCCGCCGCCGTCCCCGTAGGCGTGGAAGGCGAACTCCTCGGTCATGCCGGGGTCGACCGGCAGGTCGTAGGCCCGCGCCATCCGCTCGGCCGTGCCGGCCGGTCCCCAGACGGGGATCTGCGGCTGCGCACCGGTGGGGTGGTACTTGCGCATCACGTAGTAGCCGCAGAGGTCGAGGCAGTGGTCGGCGTGGAGGTGGCTGAGGAAGACCGCGTCGATCCCGAGCGGGTCGGTGTGGCGGTGCAGCTGGCCGAGCGCGCCGTTGCCGAGGTCGAGCAGGATCCGCCAGGTGCGCCCGGCCTCCTCTGCCTCGAGGAGGTAGCAGCTCGCCGGGGACTCGGGGCCGGGGTAGGAACCCGAGCACCCGACGATCGTCAGCCTCATCGGGGGATGACTCATCCGCGTCCCCCGGCGAACTGCGTCGCACCGAGCAGCTCCGAGCCGAGGAAGCGGCGGCCGATCGTGGCGAAGTCGTCGGGGCTGCCGGTGGTGGAGAAGGTGTAGCTCGCCTCGCCGTCGGGACGCATCAGTCCGGTGCCGGCGAGCATCTTGTAGACGTCCTTGGCGCACTCCTCCGCCGAGCTGACCAGGGTGACCTGGTCGCCCATCACGTAGGAGATGACGCCGGTCAGCAACGGGTAGTGGGTGCAGCCGAGGATCAGGGTGTCGACCCCGGCCTCGGCCAGCGGGTCGAGGTAGTCGTGGGCGGCGGCCAGCAGCTCGTCGCCGCCGGTGACGCCCTGCTCGACGAACTCCACGAAGCGCGGGCAGGCCCGGATGTGCAGGTCGAGGTGTGGCGCAGCGGCGAAGGCGTCGTCGTACGCCATGGAGCTGGCGGTGGCGCGCGTGCAGATCACTCCGACCCGCTGGTTGCGCGTGGCCGCGGCCGCGCGCCGGGCCGCGGGGAGGATCACCTCGACGACGGGGACGTCGTAGCGCTCGCGGGCATCGCGCAGCATCGCGGCGCTGGCGGAGTTGCACGCGATGACCAGCGCCTTCACCCCGCGCTCGTAGAGGTGGTCGAGGCACTCGAGGGCGTACTCGCGGACCTCGCCGATGGGCTTCTGGCCGTAGGGCTGGCGCGCGGTGTCGCCGAGGTAGACGACCGACTCGTGCGGGAGCTGGTCGATGACGGAGCGCGCGACGGTCAGCCCGCCGAAGCCGGAGTCGAAGATGCCGATCGGGGCGTCGGCGGTCTCTCTCGGCATGGGCGTCGGCACAGGCAGCAGGCTAGGCGGTCGGGGCGTCGCGGGTCACGCGGTCGCGTGCGTCGGCCCCGTCACACCGCCCGCGCCGGGTTAGGGTCGCCGCGTGACCATGCGTACCGCGATCGCCTCCCTCCTCGCCTGCTCCGCCATCGGGTTGTGCCCGACGTCCGCCCCGGCCCAGGTGCCGTCCGGCGACCCCCTGCCGAGCACCCAGCGGGGCTCCGCCGACAACGCCATCGACTCGGTCGTGGCCATCTCGGTCGACGGGCTCAACACCGACGCCCTCGGCAAGCTCGGCCCCGCACGGACACCCCACCTGCACGACCTCATGGCCTCCGGCGCGTCGACCCTCAACGCCCGCACCGAGCACGAGCTCACCATCACCCTGCCCAACCACACCGGGATGGTGACCGGCCGGCGCATCGAGGCCGCGACGGGCGGCCACGGCGTGACCTGGAACGACGACCGGCGTCGCCCGGCGACCGTCCAGGCGGCGGCCGGGCAGCGGGTCGAGTCGGTCTTCACGCAGGTCAGCGCCGCCGGCGGCTCGACGGCACTCTTCGCGAGCAAGACCAAGTTCTCCCTCTGGAAGCGCAGCTGGCCGCTCTCCATCGACACCACCCGCATCCAGCTCGACAACACCCGCCTGGCCCGGTCGGTGCGGCGCGACCTGCGCGACAACGAGCGCGCGTTCCGCTTCGTGCACCTCTCGCTCCCCGACGCTGCCGGCCACGACTATGGCTTCATGTCCCCGCGCTACCTGCGCGCCGTCCAGCAGGTCGATGCCCTCGTCGGCTCGATCGTCGACGCCGTCCGCAACGACCCCGAGCTCGTCGGTCGCACGGCGATCATCCTCACCAGCGACCACGGCGGCCTCGGTGCCGACCACTCCGACGCCCGCCGCCTGGCCAACTACCGCGTCGCCTTCATGGTGGCCGGACCGGGCATCCCGGCAGGCGCCGACCTCTACGCGCTCAACGCCGACGACTACCGCGACCCCGGCACGCGGCGCACGACCTACCGCCAGACCCCGCAGCCGGTCCGCAACGGCGATCTGGCCAACCTCACGCTCGACCTCCTCGACCTCCCGGCGGTGCCGGGAAGTGAGCACAACTCCGACCTCGACCTCGACGTCTCACCTCCGCCTGCCTGACCCAGCCGCCCGTACACCGCGCCGAGGAGACCCATGTCCGTGTCGAAGAACGCCCTCCTGAGACGACTCAGCGCCACGACCGCGCTGCTCGTCGCCGCGTCCACCGTGACGCTGGCCCCGGCGACGGCCCGCGAGCCTGCGAGCACCGAGCGCGCCGCCGCAGTGATCGGCTGGCCGCCGGCCGCGCCGACCCAGCTGGTCATCGACACTGCGGGCGCGGTCATCGGCCGCGAGGACTACGTGGCCGGCACGGTCACCCTGGACGGCGTCACCCGGGTCACCGAGGTCCGCGGGCGGGGCAACTCGACCTGGGGCTGGGCCAAGAAGCCCTACAAGCTCAAGCTGGAGGACGACGCCGCCCTCGTCGGGTCGCGGGAGTACGACGAGTGGGTCCTCCTCGCCGGCTACGGCGACCGCAGCTCACTGCGTACGGCGGCAGCGTTCGCCGTCGCGGCGCAGAGCCGACTGAAGTGGACGCCCCGCTTCCGGTTCGTCGAGGTGGTCCTCAACGGCCAGTCGCAGGGCCYCTACATGCTCACCGAGCAGGTGGAGGAGGGGAAGGGACGAGTCAACCTGCCCGACGACGGCTACCTGCTGGAGTTCAACCAGCGCTACCTGCGCGACGACGAGCCCGGATTCCGTACCCGCTGGGGCTCCGCCATCGCCTTCAAGGACCCCGACGAGGTGACGAAGCAGCAGCGGCGCGAGGTGCGGCGCGCGGTCACGCGCTTCGAGAAGGTCCTCTACGGCCCCGACTTCGCCGACCCCGAGACCGGCTACGCGGCGTACGTCAACGTCCGCAAGCTCATCGACTGGTACCTCGTCGAGGAGCTCTTCGCCAACCAGGACTCGAACTTCCAGTCGAGCGTCCACGTCAGCTGGGTGCCGGGCAAGCGCTTCGTCTTCGGCCCCGTGTGGGACTTCGACCTGAGTGCCGGAACCCGCTGGCGCGGCTCCACGCAGCCCGACACCTGGCACACCCGGGTCGGGCGCCACTGGGTCGCCCGGATGCTGCAGGACCCGGCGTTCTCCGCCCGCGTCAAGAGCCGCTGGGCCCGGCTCAAGCCGGTCGTGCGCCAGGTGGTCTCCGAGATCCCGGCCGCGGCGGCGACGTTGGCCCCCACCGCCGAGGCCGACTGGGCCCAGTGGCACGCCTCGGGCGACCTGGAGTGGACCCACCGCGGCCAGGACCGCCAGGCCGAGGTGGAGTTCCTCGCGGACTGGCTCACCCGACGGGTCCAGTGGCTCAGCAGCAACGAGGTGCGGCTCGGAGGCATCCGGCAGCGCACCGAGGAGCGGGCACGCACGGCGTGGGTGCCGGTGCGGCTGCAGTCCCCCGCCACCGCGGCCGTGGACGTGTCCTGGACCGTGCAGGCCGGCAGCGCCACCGCAGGCGAGGACTTCCTCGCCGGCACCGGTCAGGTGAGCTTCGCGCCCGGGCAGGCCGAGCGCTACGTCCCTGTCCAGGTCCTCGACGACCGAGCCGCAGAGGGCCGCGAGACCGTGCTGGTCACCCTCACCGGCGCTTCCGGCGGCGTGGTGGTGGGCTCACCGTCGACGACCACGCTGGTCATCGCCGCCAACGCCCGTTGATGGTCAGCGTCGTCTGACCGCCGCGGCCTCCCGGACCAACGGCCACGGGTTGAACCGGCACCCGCCGGTGCCCTTGGACTGCTGCATCATCACCGGCGCCCGGCCGCGCCCGTGGCACGAGGCGTGCCCACGCCCCAGCCAGTGGCCGGTCTCGTGGTTGACGACCATGTGCCGGTAGTCGCGCAACGACCGTCCCGCGCGGTTCCAGGCCGGCGAGGCCCGGGTCCACCTCAGCTGGTTGATCACGACGTGCCGCCCCACGCGGCACGACCACTGCACCGAGCACCCCGACGAGAACGACGGCAGCGTGCCGGCCGCGGCGAGCACGAGGGTGAAGTCACCACCGCGGCGCACGCGGCGGAACTGCACCCCGGCCGCGCGCCAGCCGCGCGGGTGGTCGAAGGTCTGCTGGGCCTGGCGGCGGAACACCTTCATCGACGTCGTCACCCGTCCGCGGGTGGTGACGGAGTAGGTGACGCGACGGCTCACCGGGACGGCGTACGCCTCCACGGTCGGTTGCGTCGGCGTGGGGGTCGCGCGCCGGTGCTCGCCGGCGTCCTCGCCCGTCGCGTGGGCCGGAGCGGCCAGCAGCGTCAGGACGAGCGGCGCGAGCGCGACGAGGAGTCGGAGGAAGCGGGGCGCTCGGTCCACCGCACAAGCCTAGGACACGTTCTCTAGGCCCATAGCTGTCCGTCGAGCCTGTCCTCGGCCTCGTCGATCGTGCCCTCGTAGGCGCCGGTGGAGAGGTACTTCCACCCGCCGTCGCACACGACGAACGCGATGTCGGCGCTCTCCCGGGCCTTGACCGCCTTCGCGGCCTGGCCGAGCGCGGCGTGCAGGATCGCGCCGGTCGAGATGCCGGCGAAGATGCCCTCGAGCTCGAGCAGCTCGCGCACCCGGCGCACGGCGTCGCGCGGGCCGACGCTGAAGCGCGAGTCGATCAGCGAGGCGTCGTAGAGCTCCGGGACGAAGCCCTCGTCGAGGTTGCGCAGGCCGTAGACGAGCTCGCCGTAGCGCGGCTCGGCCGCCACGATCCGCACGTCGGGCTTGGCGCCCCGGAAGAAGCGGGAGACGCCCATGAGCGTCCCGGTCGTGCCGAGCCCGGCGACGAAGTGGGTGATGCCGGGGAGGTCGGCGAGGATCTCCGGGCCGGTGCCCTCCTCGTGCGCGAGCGCGTTGGCCTCGTTGCCGTACTGGTAGAGCATCACCCAGTCGGGGTGCTCCCCCGCGACCTGCTTCGCGACGCGAACGGCCTCGTTGCTCCCGCCGGCGGCGGGTGAGGAGACGATCTCCGCGCCCCACATCCGCAGCAGCTGGCGGCGCTCCTCGGAGGTGTTCTCCGGCATCACGCAGACGATGCGGTAGCCCTTGAGCTTGGCGGCCATCGCGAGCGAGATGCCGGTGTTGCCGCTGGTCGGCTCCAGGATCGTGCACCCCGGCCGGAGGACGCCGTCCTTCTCGGCCTGCTCGATCATCCGCAGCGCCGGCCGGTCCTTGATGGACCCGGTCGGGTTGCGGTCCTCCAGCTTGGCCCAGAGGCGTACGTCCGGGCTGGGCGAGAGCCGCGGCAGCCCCACGAGCGGGGTGTTGCCGACCGACTCCAGGAGGCTGTCGAAGCGCATGCGGCAAGCATGACATCCACCGATCGATGGATGGCCGACAGCGCCGGTTGCCCGATGCGCGAGACGCGGTCGGCGACGAGGCTGGACCCATGATCGAGAACATGCTCGCGCCCGCCGTCGAGGTCGAGCGCCTGCGCAAGACCTACGGCGACAAGGTCGCGGTCGAGGACGTGTCCTTCCGCGTGGAACCCGGGGAGGTGTTCGGCATCCTGGGCCCCAACGGCGCCGGGAAGACCACCACCGTGGAGGCCGTGTCCGGTCTGCGTGTCGGGGACGCCGGCAGGGTCCGCGTCCACGGCGTCGACCCCTGGACCGACCGCGACGAGACCACGCGGATCGTCGGCGTCCAGCTCCAGGAGAGCCGGTTGCAGCCCAGGATCACGGTGCGCGAGGCGCTGGAGATGTGGGCGGCGTTCTACGACGACCCCCTGCCGTGGTCGGAGCCCGCCGAGCGGCTCGGCCTCGCGGACCACCTCGACCAGCGCTTCGGCACGCTCAGCGGCGGCCAGCAGCAGCGACTCTCCATCGCCCTCGCTCTGGTCGGCCGGCCCCGCGTCGCGATCCTCGACGAGCTGAGCACGGGCCTGGACCCCCGCGCCCGCCGCGAGGTCTGGTCGCTCGTGCGCGACCTCCGCGACCGCGGCACCACCGTCCTGCTGGTGACCCACGGCATGGAGGAGGCCGAGGAGCTGTGCGACCGGGTCGCCATCATCGACGCCGGAAGCGTGCGCGCCATCGGTACCCCGGCCGAGCTGATCGGCGGGGCCGCGGCGGCGACCGTGACCTCGTTCGAGCCGTCCGAGCCCGTCGACCTGGTCGCGCTGCGTGAGCTCGAGGGCGTGGCCGACGTCCGCGTCGACGCCGGCCGGGTGACCGTGACCGGCGCCGAGGACGCGGCGGTCGCCGTGCTCGCCCGCCTCGCGAGCCGGGGCGTCGTACCCCACTGCCTCCGGGTCGTCGACGGCTCGCTCGACTCGGCCTACCTGGACCTGACCCTGAACAGCACGGACACCACTCCCGCGGAGGAGACAGCATGAGCACCGCCAGCCCCACAGCCGCCGTCATCCGGACCGAGTCGCGGCTCTTCACCCGCGAGCTCGGCTCCGTGTTCTGGATCGTGCTCTTCCCCACGATCCTGGTCGTGATCCTGGGATCGGTGCCGAGCATGAACGAGCCCGACCCGAACCTGGGCGGACAGCGACTGGTCGACGTCTACTCCTCGGTCGCGGTGCTGCTGTCGATCATCATGGCCTCCCTGATGGCCATGCCCGCGGTGATCGCGGGCTACCGCGAGGCGGGCATCCTGCGGCGCCTTCGCACCACGCCGGTCCACCCGGGCTCCCTGCTGCTCGCTCAGGCCGGACTGCACGCGCTGGCGGTGCTGGTCTCGCTGGTGCTGGTGCTGGTCGTGGGTCGGGTGGCGTACGACGTGCGCCTCCCGCAGGACATCGGGTGGTACGCCGTGGTCGTGCTCCTGGCGACCGCCGCCGCGTTCTCGATCGGCGCGGTGATCACGGCCCTCGCCCCGTCGGCCCGGCTGGTGCAGACGATCGGCACGATCGTGTTCTTCCCGAGCATGTTCGCCGCCGGCGTCTACTTCCCGGTACAGGCCATGCACGGCTGGCTGCACACCGTGGTCGTCTCGACGCCGATGGGAGCGGCCACCGAAGCACTCAACGACGCGGTCGTGGGCCGCACCCCTGACCTCGTCGACCTCGCCGTGATGGCCGGCTGGACCGTCGTCCTGTCGCTGGTCGCGGTCCGCTCCTTCCGCTGGGAGTGACATGGGCGCCGGCTGCGAGGATGTGTCCGTGAGCGAGGACAAGTGGCTGACCTGGCTGCCCTTCGGGCTGCTCGGCCTCGCCACCGTCGTCTCCACGGCGGCGGCGCCCACACTCGGGGACGCAGCGGCCGACGCCAGGTGGACGCTCGCGCTCACGGCCGTCACCGCGGTGTGGATGCTCGCGACGCCGCGGCCGGGACCGATCAACTACACCGGCCGTACCGCCCTCGCGTTCGTGCTCACCTGGATGAACCCCTTCTACGCGATCTTCGGTGTCGCCGGCTTCTTCGATGTCTACGACTCCCTGAAGGGCCGGTGGGTCTACGTCGCGATGCTGGCCGTGGGCATCACCCAGGCCGGGTCGCAGTCGGGCGGCTTCCCACCCGATGACGCGGCGCAGGCGTGGGTGTTCGTCGCCCTCATCGGGCTCAACGCCGGGCTCGCCACGGCGTTCATGAGGATCTCGCTCCGCACCGAGCAGCGCACGGTGGACCTCCAGCAGCTCAACGCCGACCTCGAGGCGGCGCTGCTGGAGAACCAGAACCTGCAGGAGAGGCTCGTCTCCCAGGCCCGTGAGGCGGGGGTCCAGGAGGAACGCGCCCGCCTGGCCCGGGAGATCCACGACACCCTCGCGCAGAGCCTGGCCGGCATCGTCACCCAGCTCGAGGCGTCCGTGGGCGGCGAGCGACACGAGCGCGCACTGGTCCTCGCCCGGCACGCGCTCGCCGAGGCGCGCCGCTCGATGCTCGACCTCGCCCCCGGCGACCTGGACGGCGTCACGCTGCCCGACGCCCTGTCCTGCGTCGTCGCGGCCTGGTCGGCGGAGCACGCCGTGCGGGTGGACGCCGTCGTCGTCGGCGACCCGGTGCCGCTCCACCCGGAGGTCGAGGCCACGGTGATCCGCATCGCCCAGGAGTCGCTCACCAACATCGCCAAGCACGCCGACGCGGCCCGCGTCGGCGTCACGCTGTCGTACGACGGCGACGAGGTGGTCCTCGACGTGCGCGACGACGGGGTCGGGTTCGACGTCGACGCCCCGACCGGTCCGAGCTCGTTCGGCCTCCGCGGCATGCGCCAGCGGGTCGCGCGGCTCGCCGGCGACCTCACCCTCGAGTCCCTGGCCGGACGCGGCACCGCCGTGTCCGCCCGGCTCCCCGCCCTGGCACGCGTGGCCGCATGAACACTCAGCGCCCGACCGTCACGATCGTCGTGGTCGACGACCACCCGGTCGTCCGCGACGGCGTACGCAGCATGCTCGCCGGTGTCACCGGCTTCGAGGTGGTCGGCGAGGCCGCAAGCGGTCCTGAAGCGGTCGAGCGGGTGCTGGCGACCGACCCCGACGTCGTCGTCATGGACCTCCGCATGCCCGGCGGCGGTGGCGTCGACGCCGTCCGCGAGCTGCGCGCACGCGGCGCCCGCGCCTCCGTGCTGGTGCTGACGACCTACGACACCGACTCCGACACGGTGGCCGCGATCGAGGCGGGAGCGACGGGCTACCTGCTCAAGGACACGCCGGCCGAGACGCTCTTCGACGCGGTCCGCGCGACGGCGGCCGGGGAGACGGTGCTGTCGCCCGCGGTGGCGTCACGCCTCGCCTCGCACGTACGTCGTCCGGCCGCGTCCGGCGTGCTCAGCGCGCGTGAGCGCGACGTGCTGGCGCTGGTGGCGCGAGGCCGCTCCAACCGGGTGATCGCCGAGGAGCTGTTCGTCAGCGAGGCGACGGTGAAGACCCACCTCGTGCACGTGTACGAGAAGCTCGGGGTGAGCGACCGCGCCGCCGCGGTGGCGACGGCCTACGAGCGCGGGATCCTGGGCTGACGCCAGGGGACGAGGGTCAGCAGCCGCCGGCGACGGCCGGCAGGACGACGACCTGGTCGCCGTCGGAGAGCTCGGCCTCGAGGCCGCCGATGAAACGGACGTCCTCGTCGTTGATGTAGACGTTGACGAAGCGACGCAGGTCGATCGAGCCCGACTTGTCCTCGACCAGGCGGTCCTTGAGCCCGGGGTGGTTGCCCTCGAGGTCGTCGATCAGGGCGGACAGCGTGCCGCCGGCGCCCTCGACGGCCTTGGCGCCGTCGGTGTAGGTGCGCAGGATGGTGGGGATCCGGACCTCGATGGCCATCAGGGGGTGCTCGCTTCCTCGGTCTGCTGGGGGTTCGTCAGAGGGACGATCGTGACCTTCTCCTCGGTCACGACTCCGTCGGTGATTCTGTAGGACCTGAACTCCACCGGGCCCTCACTATTCCCGTGCGCGCGTGTGCTGACGAGCACGTAGTGGGCGTTGGGCTCGCTGGCGAGGCCGATGTCGGTGCGGCTCGGGTAGGCCTCGGTGGCGGTGTGGGAGTGGTAGATGACCACCGGCTCCTCGTCGCGCGCGTCCATGTCCTTGTAGAGGTGCAGCAGCTCCGTGGAGTCGAACTCGTAGAACGTCGGGCTGCCGGCGGCGTTGACCATGGGGACGAAGCGCTCGGGACGGTCACTGCCCTCGGGGCCCGCGACGACGCCGCAGGCCTCGTCGGGGTGGTCGCGCTTGGCGTGCGCCACGATGGCGTCGAAGATCTCCTGGGCGATGGTCAGCACACCGTCAAGGGTAGGCAGACCCTCGATGCGACCCGGACACGTCTCACCACATAGTCTTGACGTCGAGAGACTTCCAGGGGGAGCCACATGTCGTTGTCGCACGCGCAGGCGCCGTTGACGCGCCGCGGCATCCCGCTCGAGCGCGACCTCCGGGTCCTGGCGCTCGGCTCGTTCGCCAACCGGTTCGGCGCCGGCGCGGTCATGACGACCAGCGCCCTCTACTTCACCCGGCAGGTGGGCTTCAGCGCCGCCGAGGTGGCCCTCGCCCTGGCGGTCGCCGCCGTCGTCGGGATCCTCGTCCAGGTGCCCGCCGGCCAGCTCGGCGACACCCACGGCCCGCGCCGGGTGCTGACGGTCTGCATGGTGGGCGCCGCCCTCACGAGCGCGCTACCCGTCCTGGCGCGTACGCCGTGGCAGCTCGCGCTGCTGCTGGCCATGCTCACCCTCTTCGAGCGCTCGGCCGGCTCGGTCCAGCAGGGCGTCATCGCGCAGCTGGCCACCGGCGGGCGCGGCGTGCAGTTCAAGGCCTACCTGCGGGCGGTGACCAACACCGCGATCGGGCTCGGCTCGGTCTTCGGCGGCGCGGCGCTCGTCGTCGACGAGTCGTGGGCCTACATCTCGGTGTTCGTGCTCAACGCCGTCTTCACCGGTTTCGCGGCGTGGAACTCCACCCGACTGCCGGACCTGCCGGCGTACGTGCGCCTTGAGGGCGAGCCCCGCCTCGCCGTGCTGCGCGACTGGCCCTACGTGGTGGTGGTGGCGCTGACGGGACTGTTCTCGCTCCACTTCTTCGTGATGGAGCTCGGCCTGGCGCTCTACATCTCCGAGCGCACCGCGGCACCGCCGGTGATGGTCGCGGTCCTCCTCGTCCTCAACACCGCCTGCGTCGCGCTCTTCCAGGTGCGGCTCTCGCGCCGGGCCGACTCCGTCGAGGCCGGTGCCCGCGCGCTGGTCCGCGGAGCCGTGTGGATCGCGGCCGGCTTCGCCATCGTGGCCCTCGCCGACCGCGGCGACGCCACGTTCGCCGTCGTGGTGCTCGTCGTCGGGTCGCTGGTGCACGTCGTCGGCGAGATGATCGGCTCGGGTGGTCAGTGGGGCCTGCAGATGGGCCTCGCACCGCACGAGCGGCAGGGCCAGTACCAAGGCTTCGCCGGGCTCGGCTTCAGCGTGATCGCCGTCGTCGGACCCCCGCTGGTGACGCTGCTGTGCGTCGAGATGGGCGAGACCGGCTGGCTGGTGCTGGCGGCACTGATGCTGGGCGTCGCCCTGGTCTCGGTGCCCGCCTCGCGCTGGGCGCTCGCCTCGCGGGAGCGCTACGGCGTGCTCACGCACTCCGGCTGAGGGCGACGACCGCCGCACGTGCGCGGCCTCAGACCCAGATGGCCGCCGGGATCCCGTCGGAGAACACCTCGGGCACCTCGGGGTACGACTCGGAGACCCCCAGCGCGTGGCGTACGGCCGTCCACGCGACGGCGCAGGCGTCGAGCAGGTCGTCCTCGCCGAATCCCGCGCCCCGGAACCACGCGGGCGCCACGATGCCGTGCGCGGCGAGCGCCTCGCGGCGGGCGCGGACGCCGTCGGCGTCCTTCTTCCGCGCCAGCAGCGGCGCTCCGGCCATCCGGGCGAAGCTCACCTCGGGGTGGACCTCGATCACGCGTGCGCCGGGCCGTCCCCGCACCCACGCGTCGACCTGCAGCACCTTCTCGCGCAGGGCGTACGCCTGGGCGCTGACGCTGGTGCGCCCATCGGTCGCCGCGAGGTTGGCCGCCCGCGCCTCCTCGTAGGTGGCGGCCTCGACCGCGGCGCGCACCGGGGTGGAGAACACCGACGAGGCCTTGCCGACGAGCGCGCGACGGGCCTCGGCGTCGGCCTGCCGTCCGCCCGCGTCGGGCAGCCCGATCGGGATGTCGACCGCGACCACCGGGACGTCGTGCCGCTCGCGGACCAGGTCGATGAGGCCGGTGATGTCGGGGGCGACGAAGACCGAGGCGCGGCGCTGCGGGTCGATCACGACCCCGACCCACCCGGCCGGGCAGGCGTCCACGCCGAGCACGGGCGCCGGCGGAGCGAGGACCGGCGGCGGCGCCTCGTCGTCGGCACCCACGGGGCCCACGAACCGTGCCGCGGTCTCGCCGCTCGTGGCGGCCTCGAGGCGTGCGGTCATGATGTCGCTCATCGGCGGCAGCGCCGACAGGGGCCACCACCGCACGTCGCTCGACTCGTCGTCGGCCACGTGGGCCTCGCCCTCGAGCCAGGTGCAGGCAAACGTGAGGTCGAGGTAGGTCGCGCGGTCGCCGTTGGCGTGGACGATCTCGCCGTGGACACCCGTCGCGGCGAGCCGGTCCACCCGGATCCGGACACCGGTCTCCTCCAGCGCCTCGCGGGCCGCGGCGACAGCCGGCTCCTCCCCCGGGTCGGGGATCCCGGTGATCGGGGTCCAGTGACCGTTGTCGGCGCGGCGCACGAGCAGCACCTGGTCGCCACGTCGTACGACGGCCGTGACCCCCGGCAGCCACAGCGGGTCGTGACCGATCTTGTCCCGCAGCGCGAGGACGAAGTCCGGGACGGGGCTCACGGGACCGTCACGAGGTCGGTGGCAGGGTCGATCACGAGGTGAGGGCCTCGACGACCGTCTCCTGCAGGTAGCCCACCCACTCGTAGATGTCGTGCGCCTGGGCGCGCGGGTCGTCGTCGGGCAGTGAGTGCCAGTAGTGCTCGTCCCCGGCCTCCACGCCGAGCCGGGTGGCGAGCGCGAGCCGGATGTCGGTGAAGGCCCGCATCCAGGCCTCGGCGTCGGCATGGGTGAGCTCGACGTCGATGACGAGGCCGTCCTCCGTCAGCTCGGGCGGGAGCCCGGCGTCCTCGAGCGTGTCGATGATCGACCCCGCCGCCGCGGCCTTGCCGTCGCGCAGCCCGCTCTCGGTGAAGCGGCGGAAGTCGGCGGCCGACTCCTCGTCGTCGGTGTAGGCGGTCGGGAAGAGCCGCGCGAGCACGGGGTCCTCGGGGATGGTCGTGGCACCGGAGAACTCGGCCATCATCGCCTCGAACGCGTCGGCGGTGGGTGCCGCGGGCTCGGCGCGCTCGTTGCGCAGCAGCTCGACCATCTGCGAGGCGAGGGAGCGCAGGAGATCGGCCTCGAAGCCGGTGAAGGTGGCGATCACGCGGCCGGACCTGCGGTGTCGTTCGAACCCGCTCACCTCAGGACGCCTTCTCCATCGTCGCCCAGAGTCCGTACTCGTGCATGGCTTGCACGTCGCGCTCCATCTCCTCGCGCGTGCCGGTCGAGACCACCGACCTGCCCTCGGTGTGCACCTCGAGCATCAGCTTCTCGGACTTCGCCTTGTCGTAGCCGAAGTACTTCTGGAACACGTAGGCGACGTAGGACATCAGGTTGACCGGGTCGTCCCACACGAGGGTCACCCACGGCTTGGCCAGGAAGGTGATCTCATCGGGTGTGAGGGTCGGCTCGACCTCTACGGGACTGGCGGCTGACACGTTGCCCATCGTGGCACAGTGTCGGTCGTGACGAGCTCACCCCGTAGGTCATCGGCGCTCCTGACCGACCACTACGAGCTGACCATGGTGCAGGCGGCGAGGCAGTCCGGGACGGCCGACCGGCGGGCGGTCTTCGAGCTGTTCCCGCGGCGGCTCCCACCGGGTCGCCGCTACGGCGTCGTGGCCGGGGTCGGGCGGGCGCTGGACGCGATCGAGGACTTCCGCTTCGACGCCGCCGCGCTGGCCGCGCTCGAGGGGATCGTCGACCCCGACATGCTCGAGTGGCTCGGCTCCTACCGCTTCTCCGGCGACGTGTGGGGCTACGCCGAGGGCGAGGCCTACTTCCCCTACTCGCCGCTGCTGGTGGTCGAGGGGACCTTCGCCGAGGCCGTCCTCCTCGAGACCGTCCTGCTGTCCGTCTACAACCACGACTCGGCGATCGCGTCGGCTGCGTCCCGGATGACGCTTGCGGCAGGTGGCCGCCCGTGCATCGAGATGGGGTCGCGCCGCACCCACGAGGAGGCCGCGGTCGCGGCCGCGCGGGCGGCGTACGTCGCCGGCTTCGACGCCTCCAGCAACCTGGCCGCCCGCGCCCGCTACGGGGTGCCGTCCACCGGCACCGCCGCCCACTCCTTCACGCTGCTCCACGACGCCGAGGCCGACGCCTTCCGGGCGCAGGTGCAGACCCTCGGCGTGGGCACGACGCTGCTGGTCGACACCTACGACGTCGCCGAGGCCGTACGCCTCGCGGTCGAGGTGGCCGGCACCGGCCTCGGGGCGGTCCGCCTCGACTCCGGCGACCTCGGCGAGGTCGCCCGTGAGGTGCGCGCCCAGCTCGACGGCCTCGGGGCGAGCGCCACCCGCATCGTGGTGACCAGCGACCTCGACGAGCACGCCATCGCTGCCCTCGCTGCGGCGCCGGTCGACGCCTACGGCGTGGGGACCCAGCTGGTCACCGGCTCGGGCCACCCGACGTGCGGCTTCGTCTACAAGCTGGTGGCGCGCGAGGACGACGCCGGCGAGCTGGTGTCGGTGGCGAAGAAGTCGACGGACAAGCAGTCCATCGGCGGGCGGAAGTACGCCCTGCGCCGGCGTGGCCCGAGCGGGATCGCGGAGGCCGAGGTCGTGGGGATCGGCGCGCCGCCGGAGGACGACGGTGACGACCGCGCCCTGCTCGTCCCGCTCGTGCGTGACGGCGAGGTCGTCGGCCGCGCGACGCTCGAGGAGGCCCGGACCCGCCACCGTGCGTCGGTCGCCGAGCTGCCCCGCTCCGTGACGATGATGTCGGCCGGGGAGCCGGTGATCCCGACGGTGCACCGGGGCCCCTGAGCGGCTGGGGCGACTTTTTCCCGATGCCCCACGGCCCGTCGGCTGTCATCATGCCGACATGGGTCTCGTCGCGCGCGACGCCGAGCTCGAGCTGATCGCCGAGGTGCTCGACCGCGAGCCGACCTCGGTGCGGGCGCTGGTGCTCGAGGGCGAGCCGGGCATCGGCAAGACCAGCCTGTGGGAGCAGGGCCTGGCCGGGGGCCGGGACCGCGGGATGCGGGTGCTGGCGGCGCGGGGCAGCGCGTCCGAGACGGGACTCCCCTTCGCGGGGCTGATCGACCTGCTCGACGAGGTCGCGGTGGATGAGCTCACGTCGGTCCCCCCGCCGCAGCTGCACGCGCTGGAGGTGGCGCTCTACCGGGCCGAGCCCGGCGAGCAGCCTGCCACCGAGCAGGTGGTCTCGCTCGCGCTCCTCTCGGCCCTGCGTTCCCTGTCCCGCGAGCGGCACCTCCTCGTGGCCGTCGACGACCTGCAGTGGCTCGACCGGTCGTCGCTGGCCGCGCTCGCCTACGCGGCGCGCCGGCTGCAGGACCGGGTGACCGTCCTCCTCGCCCGTCGCCCCGGCCCCCGCAGCGGGGTCGAGGGCGCGTTCGGCGACGACCGGGTCGACCGGCTCGTGGTGCGGGCGACGACCCTCGGCGGCACCCGGCAGATCCTCGCGACCCGGCTCGGCCTGCGGCTCCCCCACCACCTGCTCCGGCGCGTCTACGACACGACGCTGGGCAACCCGCTCTTCGCCCTGGAGGTCGGCCGGCTGCTGGCGGTTCGGGACCCGGCGGCGATCGGCGACGAGCTGCCCGTCCCCGACGCGGTCGAGGACCTCCTCGACCTCCGCGTCGCCGACCTCGACCCGGCCACCCGCCGGCTGCTGCTCGCGCTGGCGCTCGACGCCGACCTGCGCACCCCGCAGGTGCGCGAGCTCGCCGGACCGGACGTGCTGGAGCACGCGTACACCGCCGGTGTCGTCGGCCTGGACGGGGAGCGGGTCCGGCCGGCCCACCCGCTGCTGGCCGAGGTCGCCCGGCGTGCCGCGTCGGCCGACGACGTACGACGTCTCCACGCCGACCTGGCAGTCGTCGTCACCGACGACCAGCGCCGGGTGCTGCACCTCGCTCTCGCCGCCACCGAGCCCGACCCGGCGCTCGCGGCCCGGCTCGACGGGGCGGTCGCGCGGGCGTCCGCGCGCGGTTCGATCCGGTTGGCCGCCGACCTCGCCGGCCACGCCCTGCGCCTCACCCCGCCCGGCGACGCCGACGCGGGGCGGGTGATGCTGCTGGCCAAGCTGCTGCAGATGGCCGGGGAGAAGCAGCGGCTGACCGAGCTGCTCACCCCTCGCGCGGCCGGCCTCCCCGCGCGGGCCGACCGGGTGCGGGCGCACGTGCTCCTCACCGGCGGCGTCGTGCACGGCAACGACGACATCCTCGCGCTCCTCCAGCGCGCCCTCGACGAGGCCGGCGACGACCACGCCCTGCGCCTGCGGGTGCTCTGCCACCTCGCGGAGAACGAGGCCGTCATCGAGGTCCGCAACGTCGCCGTCGCCGACGGGCGGGCGGCCGAGGCCGTCGACGCGTCCGCCTCCGGCTCCGGTGGCGACCAGCGGCTCGCGCTCTACACCCGGGTCTGGACGTCCGCGTTGCGCGGGCGACCCCTCGACGGCCTCCTCGAGCGCTACGAGGCGCTCGCGAGCGGGTCGACGTACCTCGCCCGGACGCCCGGGCGCGTGGCCGGGCAGCAGCACGTGTGGCGCGGGGAGCCGGGACCCGCCCGGCAGCGGTTCGAGGCGTTCCGCTCGCTCGCCGCCGACCGGGGCGAGCCCAACCCGTACGCCCTCGCCCGGCTCCACCTCTGCGAGCTCGAGCTGCGCCTGGGCCGGTGGGACGACGCCGAGGAGCTCCTCGACGAGTGGGCCACGTCGCTCGACAGCAGCCTGCTCCACTGGCCGATGTACGAGCGGTGCCGCAGCCTGCTCGCCGCCGGCCGCGGGGACGCCTCCGATGCGCGCGAGTGGGGCGAGCGCGCCGTCGCGCAGGCCGAGGAGACCGGGATCCGCTGGGACTGGCTGGAGGCGACGCGGGCGCTCGGGGTGGCGGCCCTGCTCGACCACCGTCCCGAGGAGGCGGTCCGTCACCTGCACGCGGTCTGGGCCCACACGCGCGACCAGGGGGTGCTCGACCCCGGCGCCTTCCCCGCCGCCCCCGACCTCGTCGAGGCGCTCGTCGAGACCGGCGACCTCGACGACGCGTGCACGGTCGTCGACGCGCTGCACGAGACCGCCGACCTGCAGGACCATGCGTGGGCCCGGCTCACCGCCGCCCGCGGAGCCGCGACGGTCTCCCTCGCGGGCGCGTGGTCCGACCAGGAGGCGCAGGCGCTGGCGGGGGTCGCCACGGCGTACGACGAGCGCGGGCTCGCGGCCGAGTCGGCGAGGACCTGGCTCGCGCTGGGCCGGGCGCAGCGACGCGCGCGCAAGTGGGGCGGCGCCCGCGACTCCCTCGAGCGCGCGGTGCGCCTCTTCGAGGAGCAGGGCGCTCCCGGCTGGGCCGACGCCGCGCGCGCCGACCTCGAACGGGTCGGCGCCCGCCGCCCGAGCTCCCCCGGGCGCCTCACCACCACCGAGCGCCGGGTGGCCGACCTCGCCGTGCAGGGGCTGGCCAACAAGGAGATCGCGCGGACGCTGGTGGTCACCGTCAGCACGGTCGAGTTCCACCTCCGCAACGCCTACACCAAGCTCGGCATCCGGTCCCGGATGGAGCTCGCGCCGCGCCTGGCGGAGCTCGACGACACAACCGGCTGAGCCGCCCCGCGCCTGTCAACTGGGGTTGTTCCCGGGGTCAATTCCTCGGGTCATCCGCAGTTTCGGCACCCCGTCCCGGGGGAGCACCGTGGAGCCATGGCCGAGTACCTCGTCGAGCTCTACGTCGCACAGGGCGACCACGCCGTCGCGAAGCACCACGTCGCGGTGGCGGAGCAGGCCGGCGCCGACCTGACCCGGGAGGGCCGGGCGGTGCGCTACCTGCAGTCGTTCTTCGTCCCCGAGGACGAGACGTGCTTCCTGCTGTACGACGCCGACTCGGTCGACCTGGTCACCGAGGCGGTGGGGCGGGCCGGACTCCGGCTCGAGCACGTCTCCGCGGCCACCACGTCCGTCGCCGGCGCACAGGAGTCGCCGGACGGCACCACGAAAGGAACCAGCATGACCAGCACCACCAACAGCAGCACCACGACCGGCACGCCGGACCTCACCGAGCTGCGCGACAAGCAGCAGAAGGTCTGGAGCAGTGGCGACTACAACAAGATCGCCGCCCTGACGGTCCCGGTGTCCGAGCACCTCGTGGACCACGTCGGGGTCAGTCCGAACGAACGGGTGCTCGACGTCGCGACCGGCACCGGCCACGTCGCCCTCGCCGCCGCACGCCGGTCGGCCGAGTCGGTCGGCATCGACTACGTACCCGGGCTCCTCGAGATCGCCCGCCGCCGCGCGGAGGCCGAGGACCTGGTCGTCGAGCTGGTCGAGGCCGACGCCGAGCACCTCCCCCAGGAGGACGCCTCGTTCGACGTCGTCCTCTCCGCGATCGGCGTCATGTTCGCCGCGGACCACGACGCGGCCGCGCGCGAGCTGGTCCGGGTGACCCGCCCCGGCGGGCGCATCGGGCTCGCGAGCTGGACGCCCGAGGGCTTCGTCGGGGGCATCCTCCGCACGGTGGGCGCCCACGTCTCGCCCCCGCCGGGCGCGCAGCCCGCCACGCGGTGGGGCACCGAGGAGGTCGTCGCCGGCCTGCTCGGCGACGGCGTCACCGACGTGGGCTCGGTGACCGCCACGGTCACCCAGCGCTTCACCGACGGCGCCGCGTTCGCCGACCTGTTCCTCACCTACTACGGACCCACCTTCGCGGCAGCGAGCCGGCTGGACGACGAGGGACGCGCCGCGCTCCGGGCCGACCTGGTCGCGCTCGCCGAGTCGCACGACCGTGGTGAGGGCGACGGCCTGGTCGTCGACTGGGAGTACCGGATCGTCACGGCGACCCGCCGCTGACGCCGGGACCGCACGAGTCCAGGACCGGGGCAGCCTTCCCACGGGGTGGGGAGGGCTGCCCCGACGTCCGTGCCCCGCTAGCCTCGGGACATGGCCCGTGCCCTGATCGTCGTCGACGTCCAGAACGACTTCTGCGAGGGCGGTTCACTCCCCGTCTCCGGCGGTGCCCGGGTGGCGGCGGGCATCAACGACCTGCTGCACCGCTGGCACGCGCAGGCGGACGACGCGCCGGCGTACGACGTCGTCGTCGCCACCAAGGACCACCACGTCGACCCGGGGTCGCACTGGTCGGTGAAGCCGGACTTCGTCGACTCGTGGCCGGTGCACTGCAAGGTCGGCACCGAGGGGGCCGCGTTCCACCCGAACCTCGACCCGCAGCCCTTCGACGAGGTCTTCTACAAGGGCGAGCACGAGGCGGCCTACAGCGGCTTCGAGGGGCGTACGTCGTCGGGCGACCCGCTGAGCGACTGGCTGCGGGCCCGCCAGGTGGAGGAGGTCGACGTGTGCGGCATCGCCACGGACCACTGCGTGCGCGCCACGGCGCTCCACAGCGCCGGCGAGGGGTTCACCACGCGGGTGCTGACCGCCCTGTGCGCCGGCGTGGCCGAGGAGTCCACGTCCGCCGCGATCACCGAGCTGGCCGGCGCCGGCGTCGAGATCGCCTGACCGCCCACCCGATCCCGCCGGTCAGCACCACTTCTCGGTGACGGTGCGCAGCACCTTCACGGTGCGCGCGGTGCCCTTCCCGAGCGCCGTGACCTCCTTCGACGCCAGGAGCTTCGAGGTGTGGATGTTGCCCTCGAGCAGGACGTAGGCGGCACGGCCGTCGACCACCACGGTCTCCCCCTCKTGCTGGAGCGCGTGGGCGGCCTCGACGGCCGCGGCGGTCGGGGCGGCGGAGTAGAGCGTGACGTAGTGCTGGCCCGCCGGGTCGTGCTCGGCGTGCAGCTCCTCGGCCCTGGCCGTGAGCGCGGCGAGGTCCTTCGTGGTGAAGACGATCGTCGGGACCTCGAACCCCGCCGCCGCGGCGTACGCCTCCTCCAGCGCCGCCTGCACCTTCGCCACCGAGCGTGCCGAGTGGGTCAGGCGGACGTTGCCGGTGTTGATGTAGGTCTCCACGTCGCGGCCACCTGCCGCCTCCGTCGCGGCCTTGATGGCGTCCTTGGGGAACTTGCGCTTCGCGCCGAGGTTGATGGCGCGCAGGAAGGCGACGTAGGTGGGCACACCGGGAGTATGCCTGCCGGGAACCGTGGTCGGTCAGGTCTAGGGTGAGCCCCATGAAGACTCGAGCTCTCGCCACCGTCGTCAGCGCTGCCGCCCTCGCCCTCACCATCAGCGGGTGCGCCAAGGACGACACCTCCACGACCACCGAGTCGGGCATCGAGCTGGTCAAGGACGGCACCCTGACCATCTGCACCCACCTCCCCTACGAGCCCTTCGAGTTCACCGAGGGCGGCGAGGTCGTCGGCTTCGACCCGGGCGTGCTGGAGATCGCCGCCGAGAACGAAGGGCTCGAGACCGAGGTCCTCGACGTCGCGTGGGAGACGATCACGACGGGCGAGGCCCTCAACACCGGGCAGTGCGACGTCGGGGCCGGTGCCATGACGATCAACGACGAGCGCGCCGCGGTGATGGACTTCACCGACCCCTACTTCAAGGCCACGCAGGCCCTGATGACCAAGACCGGCTCCGGCATCACCTCGCTCGAGGACCTGGCCGGCAAGAAGATCGCGGTCCAGGACGGCACGACCGGCGCCGACTACGTGCGGGAGAACGCCCCCGACGATGCGGAGATCATCTCCTTCGAGGACTCCTCCCTGATGCAGCAGGCGGTCCGGACCGGCAAGACCGACGCCGGCGTCAACGACAACGGCCTGCTCAACTACTTCGTCAGCCAGAACGACGACGTCGAGGTGGTCACCGAGTTCGAGACGGGCGAGGAGTACGGCTTCTCGGTGAAGAAGGGCGGCAACGACGAGCTGCTCGCCGCCATCAACGACGGCATCGCGAGCGACGACTACGACGCGGTCTACGAGAAGTGGTTCGGCACCGCCCCCACCCAGTGACGCCTCCCCAGCCCCTCCCGAGCAAGGTGATGTGAGCCCATGGCGAGTCCCCGTCAGCGTGCAGCCCGGTGGCGCTACGTCCAGTACGCCGTGCTGGTGGTCGTGCTGCTGGCCATCGCGTTCATCGCTGACTGGGAGCAGATCCAGCGGGCCTTCTGGAACTGGGACCTGGTCAAGGAGCAGTTCCCCGACGTCATCACCATCGCGCTCAAGAACACGATCATCTACACCGCGTGCGGCTTCACCTTCGGGCTCGTGCTCGGGCTGGTGCTGGCACTCATGCGCCTGTCGAGCGTGGGGCCCTACCGGTGGATCGCGACAGGGATCATCGAGCTGTTCCGTGGGCTGCCCGCGTTGGTCGTCTTCATCGCGCTCAGCGTGGGCTTCAACCTCGCCTTTCCCCGCTACGAGATCCCCTTCGGCAACCTCGGGGTCGTCACCCTCGCACTCGGCCTCGTCGGCGGCGCCTACATGGCAGAGACCATCCGTGCCGGCATCCAGGCGGTGCCGAAGGGGCAGATGGAGGCTGCGCGGTCGCTCGGCATGTCGCACAGCAGGGCCATGATCAGCGTGGTCGTGCCGCAGGCGTTCCGCATCATCCTCCCGCCGCTGACCAACGAGCTGATCCTGCTGACGAAGGACTCCTCGCTCGTCTACATCCTCGGTCTCGCACTGTCCGGCTACGAGCTCACCAAGTTCGGCCGCGAGGCCATGAACTCCGCCTCGAACCTCACCCCGATCATCGTGATCGGCCTGTGCTACCTGCTGATCACGGTGCCGCTGTCGATCGTCGTACGCCGCATGGAGAGCCGCGCGGAGAGGGCCCGCTGATGACCACCCACCCCACCCACCGCTCGGCCGACCGGGCTGCTGCCGCGATCGACGTGCAGGACCTGCACAAGTACTTCGGCGACAACGAGGTGCTCAAGGGCATCGACTTCCACGTCGGTCAGGGCCAGGTCGTCTGCGTCATCGGACCGTCGGGCTCGGGAAAGTCGACGCTGCTGCGCTGCGTCAACATGCTCGAGACCCCCACCAGCGGCAAGATCTTCGTCGAGGGCGACGAGATCACCGATCCCGACGCCGACGTCGACAAGCTGCGCTCGCGCATCGGGATGGTGTTCCAGCAGTTCAACCTCTTCCCGCACATGACGGTGATGCGCAACCTCACCATCGCGCAGCAGAAGGTCAAGGGCCGCAAGAAGGACGAGGCGGTCGAGATCGCTCGCGCCAACCTGGCGAAGGTCGGGCTGGCCGAGAAGGAGTCGGCCTACCCCGCCCACCTCTCGGGAGGGCAGTCGCAGCGCGTCGCGATCGCCCGGGCGCTGTCGATGAGCCCCGACATGATGCTCTTCGACGAGCCGACGTCCGCGCTCGACCCGGAGCTGGTCGGCGACGTGCTGGCGGTCATGAAGGACCTGGCCTCCGAGGGCATGACGATGATGGTCGTCACCCACGAGATGGGCTTCGCCCGCGAGGTGGGCGACAACCTCGTCTTCATGGACGACGGAGTGATCGTCGAGGAGGGCGACCCGCGCGAGGTGCTCGCCGACCCGCGCCACGAGCGGACGCAGTCGTTCCTGTCGAAGGTGCTCTAGCGCCGCACCGGTGGCCGGTGTGTCAGCCGGTCAGCCCCGCTTGCACTGGCTGGGCGGGGTGACGGCGGGGTCGAAGACGTACTTGGGCGGCGTGATGCTCGCGCCGTCCGGCGACTCCATCATCGTCATCGCCCACCAGCCCGCCTTGCGGGTGTCGATGGCGGCGAGCTCCTCCTCGGGGAGGGCGTTCCACATGTTCAGGACGTCCACGCCCACCTCGATCAGGTGGCCGTGGGGGGTGACGACCGCCCTGGCCTCGATGTCGTCGAGGGCCACCGGAACCGCGGGGAAGAGCCCGCGCGGCATGCCGGTCAGCACGGCCTTGGCCGGCACCCCGACGGCGACGCCGTCGCCGGCGAGCTTGACCGCCCGGGCAGCGGTGACGGGCCAGGTCGGGTCGAGGTCGGTCGGCAGCGCCCAGCTGCGTCCCTCCTTGTCCTCGGTGATGTCGGCCCAGCAGTCCGCGGCGTTCGGGCCCCAGACGTCGCTGTTGAAGTAGGTGCGGCCCGCGACGACGAGGTAGTCGACCTGCTGGACGTCACCGCCGATCGCGGAGTCCATCGAGAGCTCGCTGTAGCCCGTCGAGGGGCTGTAGCGGCCGTCGAGGTCGAAGATGCGCTTGCCCCCGGTGTCGGGGTTCTTGGTGAGCAGCTGGCCGTGCCACTCCACGATGCCCATCTTGGCGACCTGGCCGTTGAGTGCCTCGAGCTTCTCGCCCTCCAGCATGAAGTCGTCGCCCTTGGTGGCGGCGGCCTCGCCGGACCCACCGCAGGCGTTGAGGGTGAGCACCAGACCGACGCAGAGGGCGGACGCCCACGTTGCGCTCCGACGACGTGCCACTGGGTTTCCCCGATCAGGTCGTGACGAGCTCCGTGCTCGATCTCGCTCGGAGCCTAGGTCCGGCTCCGGTGGCTGTCAGGGGAATCACCACATCTTGTCCGAGCGGCCGCGGGCCGGGCTCAGCCGGCCATCCAGCCGCGTGCCGCACCCACGACAGCGTCGGTGAGGTCGTCGACCAGCGCCGACCCGAGCCGCCAGTGCTGCCAGAACAGCGGCACCTCGGGCCGCCGGCCCGGCACCAGCTCGACGAGCTCGCCGCGGTCGAGCTCGTCGACGACGTCGGACTCCGGCAGGAGCCCCCACCCCATGCCCACCCGGATCGCGCGGTCGAACTCGCGCACCGACGGCAGGTAGGTCACCGGCGGCGCGAGGTGACGGCGGGTGACTCGGCGGATGAAGTCGTGCTGCAGCGAGTCGCTGCGGTCGAAGGCCACGATCGGCGCCTCGCCGAGCGTGCCGGACCCCACGCCGTCGGCGAAGTGGGTGCCGTGGAAGTCGCGGGTGGCGACCGCGGCGTACCGGAGCCGGCCGAGGCGCACCACCCGGCACCCCGGCACCGGCTTGGGCTCACCGGTGATCGCCGCGACCACCTCACCGCGGCGCAGCCGCTCCGCGGTGCGGGTGTGGTCCTCGCGCACCACCTCGAACACCACGCGGTGCCGCGACTGCACCTCGGCGAGGGCGTCGACGAACCACCCGTAGAGCGCGTCCGCGTTGACCGCGATCGGGAGCGAGGCGTACGACGTCCCGCTCGCGTCGGGCTCCTCGACCAGCTCGGCGACGGCCTCCCGCTCCAGGAGCTCGGTCTGCGTGGCCAGGCGGACCAGCACCAGACCGGCCTCGGTGGGCTCCAACGGCTTGACCCGGTGCAGCAGGACGCGGCCGATCCTGGTCTCGAGCGCCTTGATCCGCTGGCTCACCGCGGAGGGCGTGACGTGCAGCTCCCGGGCGGCTGCCTCGAAGGTGCCGAGCCGCACGGCGACCGCCAGTGTGCGCAGGGCCACAGGGTCGAGCTGGGTGATGTCTTTCATACTTAGACATCCTAATGATTGCCCAGAATCCTTCGCTGGATTGAACACGCTGAGCGACCTAGCGTTGTCCTCATGTTCCAGGTTGCTCTCACCGGTCTGCTCACCGGACTCGCCCTCATCGTCGCCATCGGCGCACAGAACGCGTTCCTCCTGCGTCAGGGGATCCGCGGCGAGCACGTCCTGCCGATCGTGCTGACCTGCCTGGTCTCGGACGTCGTCGCGATCACCGCGGGCGTGGCCGGCCTGGGCGTCGTGCTCGAGCGCTGGCCCGGGATCCTTCCGGTGGCCCAGCTGCTCGGCGGGCTCTACCTGATCGCCTTCGGCGTGCACGCAGCGATGCGCGCGTGGCGACCGGCGGCGCTCGAGGAAGGCGAGTCGACGTCGCTCACCGTCGGCCGGGCGGTGCTGCTCACCCTCGCCCTGACCTGGCTCAACCCGCACTTCTACCTCGACGCCGTGCTCATGCTCGGCACGGTCGCCAACAGCTTCGGCACCGACCGCTGGTGGTTCCTGACCGGCACCCTCGTCGCGAGCCTGCTGTGGTTCTTCGGCCTGGGCTACGGCGCCCGCCTCCTGCGCGGCCTCTTCGCCCGCCCCGGCGCCTGGCGCGTCCTCGACTCGGGGATCGCCGTGGTGATGGGCACCCTCGGCGTGGGCCTGATCGCGCACTGAGGCCCGATCACCCGAGCGGGACAGTGTGATGCGGGTCCTACGTCCCGTGATGGATTTACATAGGACTCCTATGTAACTATCGAGGAGTGACCACTCCGCCCCTCGATCCCGATCCGGCGTTCCGGGAGCTCGCGAGCGACCTCGTCGTGCTGTCGGCACGTCTGACCCGCGCAGTGCGCCGCGAGGTCGAGCACCCCGCCGGGGCCCGCGTCCTGTCGATCCTCGACGAGCTCGGGCCGTCCGGCGTCACGGCGCTCGCCGTCGCCGACCGGTGCAGCCAGCCGACCATGACCGCCACGGTCAAGGGGCTGGAGGAGCAGGGCCTGGTGAGCCGGCGTCCCCACCCGACCGACGGCCGGGCACAGGTCGTCGACCTCACCGACGCCGGTCACGCCGAGCTCGCGCGCGTCCGCCGGAGCAACGCCGAGCTGGTGACCGCCCGCCTCGCCGACACCCACCACACCGCCGAGGAGGTCGCCACCGCCGTCGCGGTCATGCGCGACATCCTCCGCCCGAACCCCCAGGAGGACATCCCGTGAGCAGCCCGTCGATCCTTCGCCAGCCGCGCGCCGTGTGGGCCGTGGCCTTCGCGTGCGTCATCGCCTTCATGGGCATCGGCCTCGTCGACCCGATCCTCAAGGAGATCGCCGCGCAGCTCGAGGCCAGCCCGAGCCAGGTCTCGCTGCTCTTCACGAGCTACATGGCCGTCATGGGCGTCTCCATGCTGGTGACCGGTGTGGTCTCCAGCCGGATCGGGCCCAAGCGCACCCTGCTCGCCGGTCTCGCGCTCATCATCGTCTCCGCCGCCCTGGCCGGCTTCTCGGACAGCGTGGGCGCGGTGATCGGCTTCCGCGCGGGATGGGGCCTGGGCAACGCCCTCTTCGTCGCGACCGCCCTCGCGACGATCGTCAGTGCGTCGGCCGGCCCGGTGGGCCAGGCCATCATCCTCTTCGAGGCGGCTCTCGGCCTCGGCATCGCGTCGGGTCCGCTCATCGGCGGCCTCCTCGGCGAGGTGTCGTGGCGTGGGCCCTCTTCGGCGTCTCGGCCCTGATGACCGTCGCCCTCGTCGCGACCGCAGTCTTCCTCCCCGCAACGCCCCCGACCGGACGGCGTACGTCGCTGCTCGACCCGTTCCGCGCGCTGCGGCACCGGGCGCTGCTCCTGCTCGCCCTGGTCGCGATCTTCTACAACCTCGGCTTCTTCACGCTCATGGCCGCCGGCCCGTTCGCCCTGCCCACCTACTCGATCATGGGCATCGGCTGGACCTTCTTCGGCTGGGGCCTGTTGCTGGCCATCGCATCCGTGTGGCTCGCCCCCGTGCTGCAGTGACGCTTCGGCACCCTGCCCACGCTCACCGCGGTCCTCGCGCTCTTCTCGCTCGACCTGGCCGCGATGGCCATCGGCGCGGGCAACGAGACGGTCGTGACCGCCGGCATCGTGGTCGCCGGAGCCTTCCTGGGCGTGACCAACACCCTGGTGACCGAGGCCGTCATGGGTGCCGCTCCGGTGGAGCGGCCGGTGGCCTCGGCCGCCTACTCCTTCGTCCGCTTCACCGGCGGCGCCGTCGGTCCCTTCGTCGCCCTGAAGCTCGCGGAGCGGGTCGACCTGCACGCGCCGTTCTGGTTCGGCGCCGCCGCCGTCGCGATCGGGGTGGTCGTCGTGGCCGCCGGTTCGCGCACCATCGCGGCGGCCCTCGACTCCGACCCGGCGCACCACGGCGTGGTCGAGGCAGAGAGTGAGCTCGTCGGCGACCTGGCCTAGTCGCCCGCGAACCCGCTCCCCCGCTCGGCCAGCGCCTCGCCGAGCCGCGCGATGGCGATCGGCCCGACGCCGTGCATTGCGTCGAGCTGCGCTGCGGAGTACGACGCCACCTGCTCCAGCGTCGTCACCCCGACCTCGCGCAGCGCGCGCGTGGCGGGGGCACCGATGTTCCTCGGCAGCGGCGTCCCGGTCTCGCGGGGTGCGCGCTGGCGCGGCGCCGGGAGGCCGGCGTCGACGACCGCCTCGCCGCGCGGGGACAGCAGGTAGCCGATGGCGAGCGACTCGGTGAGTCCGAGCTCCTTGAGCTTGCGCACGTCCTTCTTGAAGTCCGCCGTCTCGCGCCCCACCCGGGCGGCCAGGTCGGGAGCGCGCACGGTCGGGTTGAGGTCGATCAGGTCGAGCGTCTCGCGCGTCCACGCGCCGTACGACGACGCGGCGTCGAGGCGGTCGAGCCGGGCGGTGATCGTCGCGAGCTCGTCGGCGTCCGGCACAGCGGCCCGCAGCGCCTCGCGCGGGTCGGGACCGGCGTACGCCAGCCCGATCCGCCAGGCGGGGTCCTCCGAGCGCGCCGACAGCGCCTTCTTGAGCGCCCCCAGCGAGGGCGCACCGGCACGGCGGGCGTCGTCCGCGCGCAGGCTCGACATGCTGACCTGCTCCAGGCTCGTCACCTCGATGACCCCGACGCCCGTGCGCATCCGGGTGCCGACGACGACGCGCGGCTTGGCCCACCGGCGGAACGCCAGGTCGAGCGTGCCGGCCTTGATCGCGGCCAGCTCGGCCGGTCGGATCATCATGGACCCAGCCTGTCAGTCGACCCGCAGGATGTCTCCCGGCTGGCAGTCGAGGGCCCGGCAGATGCCGGTCAACGTGCTGAACCGCACCGCCTTGGCACGACCGTTCTTGAGCACGCTGAGGTTGACCACCGTGACCCCGACCCGCTCGGCGAGCTCGGTGAGCGTCATGCCGCGCTCGGCGAGCACCTCGTCGAGGTGGACCGTGATGGCGTGCGGCTCGTCGACGTCGTCCCGCACTCCCGCACCGGACCGGGACTCCTGCTGCCTGCGCCGGGCCATCAGATGGTGGCCTCCACGTCGCGGCGCATCCCCACTGCCTGCCCCATCACGCTGGCCAGCGCCAGGAGAGCGATGCCGAGGAGCACCGGGAGCCACGGAACGGTCGCGGTGAGGATCAGCGCACTGTCGGTCATCCGGTTCAGCAGGGCCGCGTTGACCCAGCCGGAGAGCACGAAGTCGAGCACGGCCCAGGCGATGAGGATCCTGCCGAGGGTGCGCAGCTGGCCCGGCACCCGGTCCGCGAACACGCCCTCGCGGCGCGCCCGGCGCAGGAACCGCCACAGCATCACGAAGAACGCCATCGGCCCGCCGACCCACACGACGAGGCCGGCGCCGGCGAGGGCCCGCGTGGCGCCGTCGGGGTCGGGGTCGCAGATCTGTACCTCGTCGGCCCGCCAGGTGATGCCGTCCGCCAGCCCGACCGGCCCGGTGGACTCCCCGTCGACCCGCCGGAACGCCGGCTGGTCGCCTGAGCCGGTGGCACACACCTCGGCGTTCAGGCCGGGAACCGTCCCGCTGCCCAGCACCGTCCCGGCGACGGTCAGCGTGGCGAGGACCGCCATGACGGCGACCACCACCCCGACCAGGACCTCGAGGACCTTGAGCGGGTCGTTGGTCTGCGCAGCCTCCATGGCCGGTCCCCTGACTTATCGAAAGACGATGGTGTCGACAAACGATAGGGCATCGTTTTTCGATACGTCAATGGGCGGCGCGGCGCAACGACGTACGCCGAGCGGTGCCCCAGCCACATCCCGCGTACGTCGAATGTGGCTGGGACACCGCCCGAGCGACGACACGCCGGACAGACGGCTCGAGCGGTGCCCCAGCCACCTCCCGTGCCTCAGGAATGTGGGTGGGACACCGCTCGGGTGGCCGTCAGCCTGGCGTCACGTCACAGGTTGCCGCGGGCGTCCTGCTCGCGCTCGATGGCCTCGAACAGTGCCTTGAAGTTGCCCTTGCCGAAGCCGAGGGAGCCGTGGCGCTCGATGAGCTCGAAGAACACGGTGGGCCGGTCGCCGAGGGGCTTGGTGAAGATCTGGAGGAGGTAGCCGTCCTCATCGCGGTCGACGAGGATGCCGCGCTTCTGCAACTCCTCGATCGGGACGCGCACCTCGCCGATGCGGGCGCGCAGCTCAGGGTCCGAGTAGTAGGAGTCGGGCGTGTTGAGGAACTCGACGCCGTTGGCGCGGAGCGCGTCGACGCTGGCGAGGATGTCGCCGGTCGCCACGGCGAGGTGCTGGGCGCCGGGGCCGTTGTAGAACTCGAGGTACTCGTCGATCTGCGACTTCTTCTTCGCGATCGCGGGCTCGTTGAGCGGGAACTTCACGCGGTGGTTGCCGTTGGCGACGACCTTCGACATCAGCGCGGAGTAGTCGGTGGCGATGTCGTCACCGATGAACTCGGCCATGTTCACGAAGCCCATCACCTTGTTGTAGAAGGTGACCCACTCGTCCATCCGGCCGAGCTCGACGTTGCCGACGATGTGGTCGAGGGCCTGGAACAGGCGCTTGGGCTGGCCGTCCTTCTTCTCCCAGCGCGGCTCGACGTTCACGTAACCGGGAAGGTAGGGACCGGCGTACGTCTCGCCGTCGACGGTGCGCTGCACCAGCGTGTGGCGGGTCTCGCCGTAGGTCGCGATGGCGGCGACGCGGACCTTGCCGTGCTCGTCGGCCACGGTCTCGGGCTCCACGAGCACCGTCGCGCCGGCCTTGCGGGCCTGCGCGATGCACTGGTCGACGTCGGGGACCTCGAGGGCGATGTCGACGACACCGTCGCCGTGACGGGAGTGGTGGGCGATGAGGTCGCTGTCGGGCGCGACGGCACCGCTCACGACGAACTTGATGGAGCCGGACTTGAGCACGTAGGACTTGTGGTCGCGGTTGCCGTTCTCGGGGCCGGAGTAGGCGATGAGATCCATCCCCCACGCCGAGGCGTAGTAGTGGGCCGCCTGGGTGGCGTTGCCGACCACGAAGCAGATCGCGTCCCACCCGGTCACGGGGAACGGGTCGGCGTCGGCGTCGTACTCCACGAGGCCGACGAGCTGGCGCAGCTGCTCGAGCGAGAGGTCGGCCTTCATCTCGTCCACGGTCAGGGCGCCGCCGGTCGAGGCGATGTCAGTCGTCATGGGGCGAACCCTGCCCAGTTGCGGCAACGTGTGCAACAGTACGTCGAAACGTCGGACAAGTTGCACAGTCGAGGGGCACTCATGGACGCGATCGACGGCAGGTTGATCGATCTGTTCGCCACCGAGCCGCGGCTGGGCGTGCTCGAGGCGAGCCGACGGCTCGGCATCGCCCGGGGCACCGTCCAGGCGCGGCTGGACAAGCTCGTGTCGGCCGGGGTGATCACCGGGTGGGGACCGGACCTCTCCCCCGAGGCGATCGGGTATCCCGTCACCGCCTTCCTCACCCTCGAGATCCGCCAGGGCTCGGCCGACCGCGGCGGCCACGACGCCGTCGCCGCCCACCTCGCCGGCATCCCCGAGGTGCTCGAGGCCTACACGATCACCGGCGCCGGCGACATGTGGGCCCGCGTCGTCGCGCGCTCCAACGCCGACCTCCAGCGGGTCATCGACCTGGTGCTCACCGAGCCCGGCATCGACCGCTCGACGACCGTCATCGCGCTGGCCACGCAGATCCCCTACCGGGTGGTCCCGCTCGCGCGGGCGGCGGTCACCTGAGCCGTTCGGCGACGGCAGCCGCCGCGGCGATCACCTGGGGCGCCACGACGTCCTCGTCGATGGCGCCGTCGAGCGTCACGACGCCGACGCTGGCGCGGAGGCCCTCGACGCCCCGCACGGGGGCGGCCAGGCCGCGGGCGCCGGTCTGCAGCTCGCCGCTCGTGACGGCGTACGCCGCCTCGTCCTGCTCCACCAGCCCGATGGCCTTGCCGGCCGCGCCCTGCGTCAGCGGGTGGCGGGCGCCGACCCGGTAGGACACGTGGAAGTCGGTCCACGAGGGCTCGACGACGGCCAGTGCGAGCGCCTCCTCCCCGTCCGCCACGGTGAGGTGGGCGGTCGAGCCCAGCGACTCCGCGAGCCCGCGCAGCACCGGCATGGCGAGGTCGCGCAGGAGGGGCTGCACGCCGCTGGCCAGGTGCAGCACGCCGAGCCCGACGAAGAGCCGGGAGCGCGCGTCGCGGCGGACCAGCCCGTGCTGCTCGAGGGTGCTGATCAGCCGGTAGACGACCGTGCGGTTGACCTGGAGACGGCTCGAAAGCTCGGTGACCGTCAGGCCCTCGGGACTCTCGGCCAGCACGCGGAGGACGCGCAGTCCGCGGTCGAGCGTCTGCGAGGTCTCGGTGGGCACAGGGCCACTATGGCAGCGGATCCAGGCTCAGGAGGTCTTGCGCACGGCCCACTCGCGGATCCGGTTGATCCGCTCGTGCAGCTGCTCGGCATTGGCGACGGCCGCCGGCGGCCCGCCGCACTCCTTGCGGAGCGCGTTGTGGGTGATGCCGTGGGCCTGGCCGGTCCGGTGGTGCCAGGCGGCGACGAGGCCGTTGAGCTCGCGCCGGAGCACGCCGAGCTGCTGGTGCGTGCTGAGCTCCTGCACCGAGTCGACGACGCGGTCGCCGACACCGTCTGCCTTCTGCTTGCGGGCGCGCTCGCTCTGCCGCGAGTGCAGCAGCTCGCGCACCTGGTCGGCCTCGAGCAGGCCGGGGATCCCGAGGAAGTCCATCTCCTCCTCCGAGCCGGCCATCACCTCGCCGGAGTGGCCGAACTGCGCGCCCTCGTAGAGCACGTGGTCGAACGACGCGGTGGAGCCCAGCGCCTCCCACGACATCTCGAGCTCGCCGGACGCGGCGTCCTCGGCGTTGGCCGCGGCGAGCAGGCCCTCCTCGGCGGCGAAGATGTCGTCCTCGTCGTTGACCCGGCGGCCCAGCACGTGGTCGCGCTGCGCCTCCATGTCGGAGGCGAACTCGAGCAGGTGCGGCACCGACGGCAGGAACACCGACGCGGTCTCGCCGCGCGAGCGGGCGCGCACGAAGCGGCCGACGGCCTGCGCGAAGAACAGCGGCGTCGAGACCGTCGTCGCCCAGACCCCGACGGCCAGGCGCGGCACGTCGACGCCCTCGGACACCATCCTGACCGCGACCATCCAGCGCTGCTCGGAGTGGGTGAACTTCTCGATCTTCTTCGAGGAGCCCTTCTCGTCCGACAGCACCACGGTCGGGGTCTCGCCGCTGATCTTCTTCAGCAGCGCCGCGTAGGCGCGGGCGGTCTCCTGGTCGCCGGCGATGACCAGGCCGGCGGCGTCGGGCACGTGGCGGCGTACCTCCGAGAGGCGCCGGTCGGCCGCCTCCAGCACCGCGGGGATCCACGACCCGCGCGGGTCGAGGGCCGTACGCAGCGCCTGGGCGTGCATGTCCTTGGTCAGCGGCTCGCCGAGCCGGGCGACGATCTCGTCGCCGGCGCGGGTGCGCCACTGCATCTCGCCGGAGTAGGCCATGAAGAGCACCGGGCGGACCACGTGGTCGGCGAGCGCGTGGGCGTAGCCGTAGGTGAAGTCGGCCGACGAGGTGGGGATGCCGTCGTCGCCGGGGGCGTAGGTGACGAACGGGATCGGGTTGATGTCGGAGCGGAACGGCGTTCCCGTCAGCGCGAGCCGGCGGGTGGCCGGGTCGAAGGACTCGCGGACGCCCTCGCCCCACGACAGCGCGTCGCCGGCGTGGTGGATCTCGTCGAGGATCACCAGCGTCTTGAACCGCTCGGTGCGGATCCGCATCGCGAGCGGGTTGACCGCGACACCCGCGTAGGTCACCGCGATCCCGACGTAGTCGTCGGACGTCCGGCCCTTGCCCGCGGAGTAGGTCGGGTCGATCGGGATGCCGGCCCGGGCCGCGGCCTCGGCCCACTGGGTCTTGAGGTGCTCGGTGGGCGCCACGACCGTGATCCGGTCGACGATGCGACGGCTGAGCAGGTCGGCCGCCACGGTCAGCGCGAAGGTGGTCTTGCCGGCGCCGGGGGTCGCGACCGCGAGGAAGTCGCGCGGCTGGCGGGACTGGTAGTGGTCCACCGCCGCCTGCTGCCAGGCGCGGAGGGAGGGCGCGGTGCCCCAGGCGGCCCGGTCGGGCCACGCGGGAGGCAGCGGCGCGTCAGGCCGCCCCGTCACGCCTCGGGACCCGAGCCGTCAGAGCCGTTGCCGCCGGACTTGCCCGGATTCATCGAGTCCCAGATCTCCTTGCACTCCGGGCAGACCGGGTACTTCTCAGGGGACCGCGAAGGCACCCACACCTTGCCGCAGAGCGCGATCACGGGGGTGCCCATCACCATCGCCTCGGTGAGCTTGTCCTTCGGCACGTAGTGCGAGAACCGCTCGTGGTCACCCTCGTCCGTCGGGACGGTCTGACGCTCTTCGATCGTCTGGGTGCCCGGGGAGAATCCGATGGTGCTCATGATGGGCAAGCCTAACGCGAGGACTAGTTCATGTCGGGATCGACGGGGCGGTTCACGTGCCAGGCGAGCATGCCGGGCTGCCGGCGCATCACGTCGCGCCACAGGCCGCCCGGGTCGTCGCGGAACGCGTCGGCGGCCTCGCTGGTGACGACGTACCAGCTGCCCTCCTCGACCTCGCCGTCGAGCTGGCCTTCGCCCCAGCCGGCATAGCCGGCGAAGACGCGCATCGCGCGGAGGGTGCCGTCGACGAGCTCGGTCGGGGTGTCGAGGTCGACCATCCCCAGCAGCCCGGCGACCGGTCGCCACCCGACGGGCGGGTCGCCGGGGTCGCGCAGCGCGCCGACCGCGAGGGCGCCGTCCGTCCCGACCGGTCCCCCGCGGAACAGCACCTCCGGCTCCGCGACCACGTCGCGCCACGGCTCGAGGACGTCGGCGACCAGGATCTGGGAGGGGCGGTTGAGGACGACGCCGAGGGCGCCCTCCTCCGTGACGTCGAGCAGCAGCACGACCGTGTCGGCGAAGTTGGGGTCCTGCAGCGCCGGCGTCGCCACCAGCAACATCCCCGAAGCGAGCTGCATGGATCCACTATGGCCGACCCCTCGGTGCGACACACCACCCGCGCGAGCCGGGGTCACCTAGGCTGCGATCCATGGAGACCCGGCGGCAGCGCTACTCCGAGGCGACCAAGCAGGCGCTCGTCGAGGTCGCCGAGCGCCTCTTCACCGCGCACGGCTACTCCGCCACGTCGCTGGACGCCATCGCCGCGGGCGCCGACGTCACCAAGGGCGCGCTCTACCACCACTTCAGCGGCAAGCAGGCGATCTTCGAGGCGGCCTTCGAGCGGGTGCAGTCCCGGGCGACGACGGGGATCGCCGACGCGGCAGCGGGGCACCCGGACCCGTGGGACAAGGCGCAGGCCGGGATGCGGGCCTTCCTCGAGGCGGTCCAGGAGCCGGCCTACCGCCAGGTCGTCGTCTCCGACGGTCCCTCGGTGCTCGGCCACGAGCGCTACCGCGAGCAGGAGGAGCGCTCGACGTACGCCCTCGTCGACGAGATCGTGCGTTCGGTGCTGACCGCCGAGGGACGCCACCTCGACGACGCGATGCTCGACACCTTCACCCGCATCTTCTTCGGCGCCATGTCGGCCGCGGGAGGCTCGGTCGCCGTCAGCGACGACCCCGCCGCCGCGGCCCTGCGGGTCGAGACGGCGATCGGCGTCATCCTGGCCGGGCTCCAGCGCCTCCTCGACGAAGGCGCCGGCGCGCTGGCGCCGGGGACTACTTCGCGAACGTGACGTTGCCGTTGACGGCCGGGACGAGCTCCACCCACACGTGGCCGGCGGGCACGGTGAGGTCGCCGCCCTTGGTGGAGAGCTCGATCGCGCCGGTCAGGCCGTCCTTGGTCCACGTGCCCTTCACGACACGGCCGCCGTGGAAGAGCAGCGCAGCGCCCTTGCCCTCGAACTTGGTCTCCGGGACCGGGTAGCCGGCCGGGTCGCGGTAGCCCGCGTCGCCGACGCGTACTCGCAGCACGAGCACGGAGTCGGCCGGGAACTGGTCGCCCTCAGCGGCGTAGGAGTCGGTGTTGACGTAGCCGCCCTGCTGGAACTGCCAGCTGGTGGAGTGGGCACCGAAGTCGGCAGTGAGCGTGCTGGCCTTCGCGCCCTTCGGCAGGTCGGCCTCGTCGCCCCACGGGAGGTAGGGGGGCGGCTCCTCCTCGGCCTTGAGGCGCTTGGAGATGTCGCCGAGCCGGGCGAAGAGGTTGTAGGGCGCCGAGCGCGACGTCTCGCGGTAGACACCGGCCGCGCCCTCGGTGATCCACGGGATGCCGGCGCCCTTGATGCGGTTGAGCGTGACCTGAGCGGCGCCGCTGGTGACCACTGTGGCGCCGTCGGGCACGATGCCGATGTCGCTGGCGCGCATCGAGCGGACCGGGCCGATGGCAGCGGGCACCTGGGAGTAGTAGAACGCCGCGAGGCGCGTGTAGCCGCCCTCGACGAGCTCCTCGACGACGAGGTCGGCCGAGCCCAGACCCACCTGCGGGGCGCTGGAGGACGTGTTGTCGACCTTGGTGACGACGACGGGGTGCCGGGGTGCGTCGCCCTTGCGCTCGAGACCGGTCAGGGGCCAGTACGTCGGCTCCGGCGGCGCCTCGGTCGTCTCCGAGCTGGTCGGCTCGGACGACGCGGAGGCGCTCGGGGCGGGGTCGTCGTCCCCGCCGCTGCAGCCGGCGAGGAGGAGCGTGGCCGCCGCGAGGGTGGCGACGATCGCACGGGGCGACGAGAGGTGGCGACGGTGACGCACGGGGAGCTCCGATCGAGCGGGGGTGTCGAGCCGGGGGCTCGGGTCTGGCGGTTCTCTGGAAAGTCTGGAGGCGCGCCCTCCCCGAWCGGGGAAGGCGCGCCACAGGGTAGATCAGCAGGAAGTACCTACCAATCCGGGCCTGTCACCCGGAGGCTGGCGCCGATCAGGCGCGGCGGACGGTCCCGGCGAACCAGGCGGACGTCCACGGGACGGCGACGCGTACGCGCTGTCCCGAGCCCGGGGAGTGCACCATCACGGCGTGCCCGCGCGACCAGCGCAGGAAGATCGCGGCGTGGTAGACCCCGCCGCTGCCGTAGAAGAACATCAGGTCGCCGGAGCGCATGTCCTTCTTGGCGATGCGGCGAGCCTGTCCCGCCTGGGCGCTCGACGTGCGAGGCAGCGAGAGGCCGGCGCGGCTGTAGCTGTACTTCACCAGGCCGGAGCAGTCGAAGCGGTCCGGGCCGGCGGCGCCGTACGCGTAGGCGTCGCCGCGCTGGCGCATGGCGATGTCGCGTGCGGTGAGCACGCGGTTGGCCACCCGACGCTTGGCGCTGACGGGGGCCGTCCTCTGCGTCTTCTTCGCGGTGGTCGTGGTGGAGGCGTTGTCGGAGGTGCTGCCGCCAGTGGCGGCGGTTGCGGGCATGGCACTCATCGTCGATGCGGTGATGCCGAGCCCGGCGAGGGCGAGCGCGAGGGCTCGCGCCTTACGAGGGGTCGCAGGCATGGATGTTCCTTTCCCACGCCTGTGAGGTGAGCTGTCGGGCTAGGGCTGGAAAGTGCCCTGCCACCGTGCTCCCGTGGTGCTGCTGGGAGGCTGGCGGCTTCGCCCCGAGCCGGTCGATGACCGGCGGTGGAACCTGTGGGTCCCCCACTCCTGCCCCGGTGTGTCTCGGGGGTCGTCCCGGCCGGGCAGGACTCGGCGTAGTCCGGGACGGTTGGGTCTCTCGACCGCCATCCAAGGTGACAGACGACCCCAAGGGACGCAAAACCGGCCACGTCCCCGAGCGTGGGGCGTGGCCGGGATCACGCCCGGACCGCGCTCAGCCGAGCTTGCGGCCCCCGTCGACGTACAGCGTCTGACCGGTGATGAACGACGCCTCGTCGCTGCACAGGAACGCGGCCGCGGCCGCGATGTCCTCGGGCTGCCCGACGCGCCGCACGGGCGTCGCCTCGGCGTTGAGCCGCTGCAGCTCCTCGGGCTCCATCTTGAGGCGGCGCGCGGTGGCGTCGGTCATCTCGGTGGCGATGAACCCGGGCGCGATGGCGTTGGCGGTGACGCCGAAGGGGCCGAGCTCGATGCCGAGCGTGCGGGTGAGGCCCTGGACGCCCATCTTGGCCGCCGAGTAGTTGGCCTGGCCGCGGTTGCCGAGCGCGGAGACGCTCGACAGGTTGAGGATCTTGCCGTACTTCTGCTCCACGAAGCGGGACTGAGCGGCCTTGGTCATGTTGAAGACGCCCTTGAGGTGGACGTTCATCACGAGGTCCCAGTCCTCCTCGGTCATCTTGAAGAGCAGGTTGTCGCGCGTGATGCCGGCGTTGTTGACCAGCACGTGGATACCGCCGAGCTCGTCGACCACCCGCTGCACGGAGGCCTCGGCGGCGGCCGCGTCGACGACGTCGCAGCCGATGCCCACAGCGCGGGCACCGTCGGCGAGCTCGAGCCGGCCGGCAGCCTCCTGGGCGGCGGCCTCGTCGAGGTCGAGGACCGCGATCGAGGCGCCCTCGCTCGCGAGGCGCTGCGCGATGCCGAAGCCGATGCCTCGGGCTGCTCCGGTGATGACGGCGACACGGCGGTCGTAGCGACCCATGAGGACTCCTGAAGGTCGAGGTGAGATGTCCGGCCGAGGTTACCGCTCGCTCTGGTCCGGTCCACCGCGGCCGGGGGTCGCTACGGTGGACCCATGGGTCGGGGGGAGTTCCGAGCGGCGGCCGTGGTCGCGGCCGTGATGGCCGCGCTGGCAGCGCTGGTCGCGTGGACCCATCACCTCCCGCTGCGCGATCCCGACGGGGCGTCCCTGCCGACCTGGTTCCGGCTGCCGGTCATCGTCGCCTCGGCGGTCGCGCTCGACATCGCCGCGCGGTGGGTGCTGCTCGTCCGGCGCGGCGGCACGGCCGCACGCGTCGCCCTCCGGACGGTGCTCGTCGAGCGGTGGAACCGCGACCAGATCCTCTTCACGGCGAGCGGGCTCGTCACGTGGTACGTCGCCTACGTCGCGTTCCGCAACCTCAAGAGCTACGTCCCGTTCGTCACCGACCGGCTGGCCGACTCCCAGCTCGCCCGGATCGACCGCGTGCTGTGGCTCGGCCACGACCCGGCGGTCGTCCTCCACCACACCCTGGGGACGTCGTGGGCCAACTGGGTGATGGCGGGGGTCTACCTCGTGTGGATCGGACTGGTGCCGGCCAGCCTGGCGATCGCGCTGGTGTGGACGCGCCGCTCGCCCGCCGGTGCGTGGTACGTCACGGCGATCTCACTGGACTGGTGCCTGGGCGCGGCCCTCTACTTCACCGTGCCGTCCCTCGGACCCGTCTACTCCTCGCCCGAGTGGTTCGCCTCGTTGCCGCACACCCCCAACACCTCGGTCAGCGAGATGCTGCTCGCCGACCGCATCGAGGTGTTGGCGGGGCCTTGGGACACCGGCACGGTGCAGACGATCGCGGCCTTCGCGTCCCTGCACGTCGCCGTGATGTTCACCATCTGCCTCATGGCGGAACAGATGAGGCTGCCCGTCGCGATCCGGGTCCCAGCGTGGGTGTTCCTCGCGCTCACCTGCGTGGCGACGGTCTACCTGGGGTGGCACTTCTTCGTGGACGTGCTCGCCGGCTTCCTCGTCGGCGCCGCTGCCTTCGTGCTGGCGGCCAAGGCCACTGGCAACCCGCTGCGCCGTCGCGACGAACCGTGGGCGTTCCGCACCGCGACCGACGTGTCGCACGAGGTCGAGGCCCTCCCCGGCCGACGCGGCTGAGCCACCGTCCTCACCCGTCGATGAGCGCCACCCTCAGGCGATCGGCGTACGCCGCTGCCTCGCCGTCGGCGTACTTGGTGCGGGGCCAGAAGAAGCCGCGCAGCCCGTCGCCCTTGGTGCGCGGGACCACGTGGAGGTGGAGGTGCGGGACGGACTGGCTGACCGTGTTGTTGATCGCCACGAACGACCCCTGCGCGCCGAGGGCGTCCTTGACCGCCGTCGCGAGCCGCTGGGCCGCCGCGAGAAACCCGTCGCGCTGTCCCGCGGGGAGGTCCGGGAGGGTCTCGAGGTGGGTGCGCGGCACGAGCAGGACGTGCCCCTTGAAGACCGGCCGGGTGTCGAGGAACGCCACCAGGTCGTCGGTCTCCAGCACGAGGTGACCGGGCACCTCGCCCGAGATGATCTGGCAGAACACGCATCCGTCCACGTCACGGATGGTGCCACGGGCTCCCCCCACACGTGCGCCGCCACGATCGCGGCGCGGGTCGTAGCCTGCGCGTGGGGAACCAGATGCAGCCGCGAGCCCCCCACCGGCCTGCGCCTCGTTCCCCAGAGGCGGTTCTCGGGGCGGCGATCTGTACTTCACCTGACGGGAGGAGACTTCGCCCGATCCACCGACGCGCCGGCCCCTTCGGTGTGAACCTTCAGTGTCAGCACCACCGATATCCCGTGGGGGAACACATGCACCACCAGCTCGTCCGCGCGCTCGCTCTCGCCCTCGTCGCCCTGGGCCTCGGCTTCTCGGCTCCGGCGCCCGCCTCTGCCGTCATCGACCGCGACTGCGGCGACTTCGCGAGCCAGGCCGCCGCCCAGAACTTCTTCCTGAACGCCGGCGGCGGCGACCCGCACCGCCTCGACGACGACGGCGACGGTGTCGCGTGCGAGTCCAATCCCTGTCCGTGCATCGGTCGCGGCAACACCGCGCCGCAGCAGCTCGCCGACACCGGCAGCAACCAGACCCAGGCCCAGCAGGGACCCCGGACCTACCGCGAGACCGGCAACGTCGTCCGTGTCGTCGACGGCGACACCCTGCACGTCCGGCTGCGCGGCGGGTCGCAGGTCTCCGTGCGCATGCTCGGCATCGACACCCCCGAGCGAGGCCGCTGCGGCGCGAACGACGCGACCGCCAACCTCCGCAGGCTCGCCCCGGTCGGCTCGACCGTCCACCTCGTGTCCGACCGCACCCAGGCCGCGAAGGACCGCTACGGCCGGCTGCTGCGCTACGTGCAGCGCCAGGGCGGCTACGGCGACCTCTCGTTCCGTCAGGCTTGGGACGGCTTCACCCGGCCGTACGTCTTCGGCGGCAAGCCCGTCGCCCGGCACCGCGAGTACGTGCGCGCCATCGACAACGCCCGCGACCACGCGCGGGGTGCGTGGCGCGGCTGCTGGTGACGGCGCCCTGATCCGGCTCGGCGATAGCGTCGGGCCATGATCCTGCCGGCCGTGCGCGACCCGCGCCTGGTCACCGTCCGGCGCGGCGGCACGCTGACCGACGAGGACCACCACCGGCTCGCCCTGTGGGCCGCGGAGTGCGCCGAGCACGTGCTCCCGCTCTTCGAGGCCGCCCGGCCCGACGACCTCCGGCCGCGGGCGGCGATCGCCGCCGCCCGCGCCTGGACGCGCGGGGAGCTGCCGATGATGCAGACCCGCGCGCTCGGCGGGCACGCCATGGGTGCGGCTCGCGACCTGAGGGGTGCACCGCGCTTCGCTGCGTACGCCGCCGGGCAGGCCGCGGTGGTCGCCCACGTCGCGGAGCACGACCTGGGGGCAGCGGCGTACGCCATCAAGGCCGCCGGGGCGGCCGCCCCGGCGGGTCACGAGGAGGAGGCACGTCGCGACGAGTACCGGTGGCAGCGCGACCGGCTGCCCGTCGAGGTGCGCGACCTGGTGGTCGAGGACCAGCGCCGCCGCAACGCGATCTGCTGGGACGTCTTCGACGACTAGGGTCGCCCGATGCGCATCGTCTCGCTCATCCCCTCCGCCACCGAGATCCTGTTCGCGGTCGGGGCGGGTGACGACGTCGTGGGCGTCACCTTCGAGTGCGACCACCCACCGGCCGCCCGCGAGCGGCGCGTGGTCTCGACCTCGGCGATGCCGGAGGGGCTCGGGCCGAAGGAGGTCGACGACTTCGTCGGTGCGGCCCTTGCGGCGGGCGAGGACCTCTACCGCCTCGACGCCGACGCCMTCGCGGAGCTCGACGCCGACCTCGTCGTCACCCAGGATCTCTGCGCTGTCTGCGCGGTGGACGTCGGCACCGTCGACGAGGCGCTCGGCTTCCTCGGCTGCCGCGCCGAGGTGGCGACGATCGACCCGCACACCCTCGACGACGTGCTGGCGTCGATCACCGAGCTCGGGCGCATCACCGGCCGCGACGGGAAGGCGACCGAGCTGGTCATCGAGATCAAGGCACGCCTCGCCACCGTCGCCGAGGCCGTCGCCGGCCTCGACCGGCCGCGCGTGCTGGTGCTCGAGTGGACCGACCCGCCCTTCGCGCCCGGGCACTGGATCCCGGAGATGGTCGCCCGCGCCGGCGGCGAGCCCACCCTCGGCGTCGCCGGCACGAGGTCGAGCCGCATCACCTGGGACGACGCCGTCGCCTCCGAGCCGGACGTCGTGGTCTGCGCGCCGTGCGGTTTCGACCTCGAGGGTGGCGTCACGCTCGCCAAGGAGGTGCGCGACCGGTTCCCCGGCGTGCCGGTGTGGGCCGTCGACGCCGACGGACACTTCGCCCGCCCGGGGCCGCGTCTGGTCGACGGCGTCGAGGCGCTGGCCGGGATCCTGCACCCTCAGGCGGTCGCGCCGTCGGCGCACGCCCGCCAGGTCTGACGGCTGGTCAACCGCTCTCCGGACGCACCAGCACGTCGAACTGCCGCCCGTCCCGGCGCGCAGCGAACGACCCGACCCGCTCGAACCCGAGGGACTCGACGGTGCGGCGCGCACGCGTGTTGAACGACGCCACCGTCACGCGGAACGCCGGCGGCGCCCAGGTGGCGCGACCGAACGCGAGCCCGGCCCCGATCACCGCACGACCGAGACCCTGCCCCGTGAGCGAGGGCCGCAGCCCGCCGCCCGTGTCGAGCGCCGCGTCGTCGTACTCCCACCCCGGCACCTGCCCGTCCGGCCCGAACGAGCGGAAGCCGATGAGGCGCTCCCCCGCGAGCACCGCGTGGAAACCGAGGGCCGGGTGGAGCAGCTCGTCGGGGTCCGCGCCGGTGAGGTCGTAGACGTCGTACGGCGGGTCGTAGCGCCAGGTGGCGAGGTCCTCGGCGTGCTCGCGCGTGAGAGGGGCGATGCGGATCGCAGCGGGGTCGATCACGCCGCCCATCCTGTACGTTCGGAACGTCTACGACGACCGGAGGAGCGACCCGTGATCGAGCTGGCCAAGGGGCAGGAGCTCGCCCTCACCACCGAGGACGGGTCGAGCCTGACCACGGTGCAGATGGCCGTCGGCTGGGACCACTCCCCCACGGCCGGTTTCATCAGTAGCGGAGCACCGCCGATCGACCTCGACGCCTCGGCCGTGCAGTTCGCCGGCGACCAGTTCTTCGACCTGGCGTTCTTCAACAACCTCGCCACCCGTGACGGCTCCGTGGTGCACCTCGGCGACAACCTCACCGGCAAGGGCGAGGGTGACGACGAGGTGATCACCGTGGACCTCGGTCGCGTCTACCCGCGGGTGGACACGATCCTGTTCATGGTCAGCAGCTACCAGGGCCACTCGCTGGAGTTCATCCGCAACGCCTACTGCCGCCTCGTCCACCACGACGGCACCGAGCTCGCCCGCTTCACGCTCACGCTCGGGGTCCGCGAGACGGGGCTCATCATGGCCAAGCTGTTCCGCGACGGCCCGGTGTGGAAGCTCCGCCCGATCGGGACCGGCATCGCGTTGAAGACGCCGACGGACTCGATCGAGGCGCTCGTTCCCTTCGTGCGGTGACGACAGGTCCTCAGTCGGCTGCTGGACGTCCTCCCCATCGCGCCGAGGGATGCGTCATCCAGTCGTAGATCACCGAGGTGCGCAGCACGAGGTCGTGGATCGCCCGACGGTCGCGATCGACCGCGCACCACAGCAGCCCCACGGGGAACGCCGCGCACATCGCTGCTCGCGCGAACGCCCGGACCAGCCCCAGCTGACCGCCGTTCCGGGAGGTCACCCGGATCCCCCAGAGGTGGTCGCCGATGCTGCGACCTGCCATCCACCACGTGACCGTCAGGTACGGCACCAGGTAGGCGAAGAAGGCGATGACGACCCACAGGAGCGAGGGGTCGGGCATGCGGAAGTCGCGCGGCTCCAGCACGAACCGGAGCGCCGCCAAGGCGGCGTACGACCCGGCGAGTGCCACGGCGACCAGGAGGACGTCGACGATGCCTGCTGCCAGACGCGTGACGACCCCGGCGCTGGTCCCCTGGTAGGAGCGCGCCTCGCGGGGGACGCTCACCATCTCCGGCTCGGTCACGGCGGGTCCGCCGGGGTGGCGCGCTTGCGGCGGCGACGGAACAGGTGGTTCTCCAGGCTCCTGCTGAGGGCCTCGTCGGCCGAGATCCCGGTCATCCGCGCGCCGCGGATGGTCTCCGACGCCATCGAGCCGGACGAGTCCCGGATGATGGCGGGCAGGTCGATGGCGTCGATCACCTCCTGGACCATCGCGACGAGGTCGATCCGATCGATCACGGCATCGATGTCGAGCCTCCCGGCGATCGCGTCGATGTCGACGCCGGCCACCGCTGCGTCGAGGTCCACGCCTGCCACGACCGCGTCGAGATCGACGCCCGCCACGGCCGCGTCGAGGTCGACCCGCTTCACGATCGCGTCCACGTCGACGCGGTCGACGACCGCCTCGATGTCCACCGCACGTACGACGTCGTCGAGGTCGACGTGGCGGAGGACCAGTCCGGTCAGGTCCAGGTGGGAGACCACCCGCTCCACGATGACGGGCGTCCAGTGGTCGAGCAGCGTCTGCGCCGCTCGCAGCATCTCGTCGCGGCGAGCCGCGCCGTGTCGGGCCGCGTCGTCGAGCAGCGTCGCCGGTTGCCAGCGCTCGGGGACGAAGCCGGGGCGCCAGAGCACCCGCTGGTGCAGGAGGGGCAGGCCCACGACGGCACGGCCCAGCGCCGCGCCCGTGCCGACGACGGCACCGGCCACTCCCAGAGCGACGTCGAGGGCCAGCTGTGGCTCCTGCAGCACAGCACCCTCGACAGGCACTCGCGGCGTCTGCGCCAGTCGTGTCATCTCCCCAGACTGCTGCTGCGCCGCCGTTGCCGCTTCCCCCGTTCGGGATGAGTGACCCGCTCGGCCGGGAACGACGAAAGACCTCCCTGCCGGACGTGCGTGGCAGGGAGGTCTCACTGGTGTGATCAGGACGTGAGCAGTCCGACGACCTTCTGCGCGGCCTCGGTGCTGGACGCCGGGTTCTGGCCGGTCACCAGCTTGTCGTCGACGACCACGAACGGCGCCCATGAATCTCCCGAGGAGAAGGTCGCGCCGGCCTCGCGCAGGCGGGACTCCAGCAGCCAGGGCGCCTTGTCGGCGAGCCCGGCCTGTTCCTCCTCCGCGTCGGTGAAGGCGGTCAGGTTGCGGCCGGCGAACAGCCAGGACCCGTCGGCGCGCCTGGCCGGAAGGAGACCGGCCGGGCCGTGGCAGACCGAAGAGACGACCTTGCCGCCGTCGAGCATGGTCACCAGGATGCGGCCGAGGTCGTCGCTGACAGCGAGGTCCTCCATCGGGCCGTGGCCGCCGGGCACGAAGACGGCGTCGTACGAGTCGAGGTCGACATCGGCCAGGACCAGGGTCGACTCGAGCCGGCCGGCGAGGGCGTCGAGGTCCTTGCGCTGCTTCGCCGACTCCTCCTCGCCGATGGCGTCCGGGGCGAGGCTGCCCTCGTCGACCACCGGCGTGCTGCCCTCGGGGCTGGCGAGGTCGACGTCGATCCCGGCGTGGGAGAACACCTCCAAGGGGGACAGCAGCTCCTCGGCCCAGAAACCGGTCGGGTGCTTGGTCCCGTCGGTGAGCGTCCAGTGGTCGGAGCCGGTCAGCACGATCAAGATCTTCGGCACGTCAGTACTCCTCGATTCGGGGGCGTGGGCGCCGTACGGCGCCCCTTCACGACGCTACCCACGAGGTGGTCGGCTCTCTCGGCGGTGTGACCACCCACCCCGGCGGAATCAGCACCCAATCCGATGTGGTGCCGGCGCCGAACACGCACCGTGGCACTCTCTCTTCGGCACACCCTGGACGAGGTCCAGCAGGCCCCGTTCGTGGTCGACGTGCTGCGCAGCGGGGACCGCCTCGCGGCCGCCGCCGGCAGCGAGGGCGGACCGCAACCGGTGCGGCTGCTCGCCGCGGTGATCGACGAGCGCGACGAGCTGACCGCGGTGGCGGCCGTGCACGCCCTCGCGCAGGTGTGCGACGACGGGGCCGACGCCGTCCTGTCCGAGCTGCTGTCGCACCCCCGCCCGTTCCTGCGCGAGCACGCGAGCTGGGCGCTCGGGGCCCGGCTGCCACGCCTCGACGCGATCGGCAGGCTGGTGGATGTCGTCGTGGACGGCGCATTCTCCGGCATGCTCGGCCAGCGCACGCTCGCCCGCTGGGCCGTGGCCGCTCCGCAGCAGGTCGCCCTTGCCATCGAGGACGCGCTCGCCGAAGCGGCCGGTCCGACCGTCCGGAGCAGGCTGGTCGAGACACTCGGCCTGGTGCCGGATCCGAACGCCGGCCGCGCGCTGCTCCAGCTCGCCGGCGACCCCGGCGAGGACCCGACGGTCCGGATGACCGCCGTCGCCGCCCTGGGTGACCGCCCGGCCGACGCCGCCGCGGTCGCGCTGGTCCGTCACCTCAGCACTGCCGACGGGGACCTGGGAACCGTGGCGCGGCTTGCCGCGATCGACCTGGGCATCGACGTCGTCGAGCGAGACCGGACTCCGTCCGGCCTGACCGTCGCTCAGCTCTTCCTGCACGCCGACATCGATCGTGACCTCAGCCGCGCCGGCGCCGGTGACAACGGCGGCGTTGCCACGCTGCTGGTGCGGCTGGGTGACGCGCTGGCGGCCGAGCCCGGTGTCGGGCAGGTGCTCACGATCTCCCGCGGCACCGCTCGCGCCGCCCTGCACGGGTTGACCCCCGCCGAGGGGCACCTGCTGACTCCCGTCCCCCTGCTCACCGAGGCTGTCTCCGCCGCGCAGGCCTGGCCGTCGCGGGTCGCGGCGGAACGCGGGATTCGCCGCGTGCTACGGGCGCACCGCGCCGACGTGCTGCACCTGCGAATGGCGGAGGTCGGCAGCCTGGCGGCGTCTGAGGTGGCCCGCGAGCTGGGCATCCCGGTGGTGTTCACCCTCGCGCCCGACCCGCACGCGGTCATCCATGCGCTGGACATGACCGGCGGCCTGCACCGGGGCAACTTCGGCACCGAGGACGAGCGAGAGCACTACTGGTTCCGTGCCCGCCTGGTGCAGCGACTGGCCGAGGACTCGGCACACATCGCCCTCTTCCCCCGCCCCGAGCTGCAGCACGACATGCGTGAGCTGCTCGGCCTCGACGTTGCCGGGCAGCCCGGCCGGTTCACCGTGGTGCCGGAGGGCGTCGACCTGCGGGTGAGTGCCGCGGCCGCCGCTGCGTTGCAGCGGCCCGGACCGCCCGGCCCGGCACTCGCCGAGCTCGACGCGCTCGTCGCCACGCTGCCCGAGCACCGCCGCAGACTGCCGCTGGTGATCAGCGTGGGACGTCTGCACCGGGTCAAGGGGATGGCGACCCTGGTCGAGGCGTGGGCCGGCGATGCCGAGCTGGCCGGGCGGTCCAACCTGCTGATCGTCGGTGGCGACCTGGCCGATCCCTCCCCGGACGAACGCGAGCAGCTCGACCGGATCGCCGAGGTGTTGTCGCGGTTCCCCGCGGCCGCCGAGGGTCTGCTGATGCCCGGCCACCGCCCCAACGACGTGGTGGCGGTCTGGCTGGCGACCGCGCGGGCGGGCAGGGCGGGCGGCATCGGGCCGGCGGGGGTGTACGTGTGCAGCAGCCTCAAGGAGGAGTTCGGCCTCGCGCTGCTGGAGGCCCTGGCCTCCGGGCTGGTGGTGGTGGGTCCAGCAGCCGGCGGACCCGCGACGTACATCGATGACGGGGTGACCGGCGTGCTCGTCGACACCCGCCGGCCCGACGAGGTGGCCCGCGGGATGCGAGCCGCGTTCGACCTCGCCACGGCGCCGGTCCAGGAAGAGCGGATGGACCGGGCCCTGCAGCGGATCAGAGCCGACTTCACCGTGCAGGCCATGGCCGACAGGCTGAGCGCGATCTACGCCGGTGCCGCCCGTACGGCGGGTCGTTCGTGACAGCGTTGCGCGCATGACGCTGTTGGTGATCAGTCCGGACTACGCCTCGCACCTGCTGCCGTTGGCGACTGTCGCGACGGCCTGGCGGGACGCCGGCGAGCCGGTGGTGGTGGCGACCGGCCCGGCGACCGCCGGCATCGTCGCCGGGTTCGGCTTCGACCGTGTCGATCTGGTGTTGGGCCGGGGCTCGAACCCCGGGGTCATCCGGGCCGAACAGCAACCACCCGGCGAGGACGCCGCGCTCCGTGGCTTCTTCGCCGCCACCCGGCACGGCATGGTGGCGACGTTGCGCTACCAGGCAGAGGCACGTCGCGCCGATCTGCTGTGGGAGCCCGTGGACCGGGCTCGGGCCGTCATGGACGTCGTCGAGCGGGTGCAGCCCGACCAGGTGATCGTCGACCACCTGGCGTTCAGCGCCCGCCTCGCGCTCGCCGTGGCGGGCGTCCCGTACGCCGATGTCGTGCTCGGCCACCCGTCCGCGCTGCCGGTCGGCGACGAGGTGTACGGCTACCCGCCCGCCTGGCCGGCGGCCTTCACCGCGCCGGAGTCCGAGCTCGCCGACCTGCACCGGCTGTGCCGCGACGTCAGGGACGCCTTCACTGTGGAGTGGAACGCCGCCCTGCACGTGCTGGCACCCGGTGCCACGCCGTCGGTGGACGCGTTCGCCGAGCACGGTGACCTGCTGATGCTGAACTACCCGGCGGCCCTGCACGACCCGGCACGCACGGCGTTGCTGCCGCCGCACGCGTTCCTCGGCTCTGCCGTGCGGGCCGAGCCGGCGGCCGACGACGTCCAGGACTGGCTCGCCGCCGACGATCGGCCGGTGGTCTACGTCAGCTTCGGCAGCTTCCTCTCGGCGCGCGGGGATGTGCTGGCGACGGTGCTGGACGCCCTTCGCCCCCTCGGCCTTCGGGTCGCGGTGGCGACCGGTTCGGCCACCGGCCTGCCGGACGTCCCGCCGGACTGGCTGATGCGTCCCTACCTGCCGCAGGTCGCCGTGCTGCAACGGACGGCGTTGCTGGTCACCCACGGCGGCAACAACAGCGTGACGGAGGCGCTCACCGCCGGGGTGCCGATGGTGGTGTTGCCGTTCTCCACCGACCAGTTCGCGGGGGCGGCGGCGATCGAGGCCTCCGGGCTGGGAACAGCGCTCGACCCCAACGTGATCACGTCCGCGGACCTGGGTACCGCCGTGCGGGCAGTCCTCGACGGCCCTGCCCCGGAGCTTGCCCGCTCGATCGGCGAGGGGCTACGCCGGGCACCGGGCCGCGACGTGGCCCGCGCGGCCCTGCTCGATTGAACACCCATGGAGGCGTGCGTACACATCGGTTGTCGTATCCGCCCGCAGACAGAGCACGAAAGCCGCTCCGACGGATGTCGGAGCGGCTTTCGTTCAAGAGGGCTGTGTGCGAGTGAGGGCTTGCCCGAAATCGCTGTTCACGCGTGGATGGAGGCCCCGGACAACCCGAAGCGCCTCCCCGGCACACGCGATGTTCCAACTTTGCACACGGCAGATGAGGCGAGGGGCGGCCTAGTGGGGTGACCGCGCTCGAGGCACGACACGACCCCCTCAAGAGGGAGCGTGCCCGAATCCATCACGAAGGCGGGGAGCTCGTCTGCTGGCGCGCCGCTTCAACCAAGCCATTCAAACGTACGAGTTCCTCGTGCCAGCCCTGGAGTTGGTCCTCCTCTACAAGGCGACCGCGCAGGTTTTCGCCGAGGGTTTCCTTGTCGGGCCGAACGAAAGCCTGTCCTCGCGCGAACAGGTTCAGCCACACCCCGTGCGACAGCAGATCACGCCCTTCTGCGGTGGCCTCGATGCGGTCCAGGACGTCTGCCGGGAGATGAGCTGTCGAGCGAAGAAACTTCGCTCGCTTGTCGCGGTACCACGCCTTCTTTGGATCGATGCCAAGTTGAAGCGCGAGGCCGATGAGATTCAGCTCAAGTTCGGCCGACGCCACGACAACTTTGCCAATCGCCTCGTACGGTGGCTTCTTGTCGAGGTACTTGATCAGCTCGTCAACGTCAGTGGCGGCGTTGCTCACAGCCGGTCCCGAATCCTTGAAAGTTCCCACATCGACACCTTACGGGCCTTCTCGAAGTACCACCGGCTGCGTCCCGCCTCATGATTCAGCCGTGCCCTCTCCTGAGAGCCCGAGCGGCGACACCTCCACGTCAGGTACGTCGCTCCGTGTGATTCGCCGCAAGATGGCGCGGAAACCAGGATGCTGTCGGTGGCGTAGTGAACGATGTCCTCGACCGTCGACTACATCCCGCATAGGAGCTTCGCAATGGCAAGACGCGTCTTCATCAGCTACGACTACGATCACGACGCCTTCTTGAAGGAAGCCCTCGTAGGACAGTCCAGACTTCCCGACTCGCCTTTCGAGATCGCAGACTGGTCTATCAAGGTGGCCTCGCCGGGTTGGGAAGCGGAAGCCCGCCGCCGTATCAGTGCATCCTCGACCGTCGCCGTGATCTGCGGTAAGCACACCCACACTGCGACTGGCGTCGCGAAGGAAGTTGCTATCGCCCAAGCCTTGGGAAGGCCCTACTTCTTGCTTGCTGGTTACAAGGAGGGCGGCAACTCCAAGCCGACCACCGCGTTGAGTGGCGACAAGTTGTACAAGTGGACCTGGGACAACCTCAAGATCTTGGTGGAGGGCGGCCGATGAAGGAGGGCGACCCCGACCCCCGGGTACTCGAGATCTACAAAATGAGCGTGGACATGGCGGATCGAGTCTCAGCTCGTCGAGCCAGCGCGAACGCCTACTTCGTAACGATCCAAGGGGCGCTCGTCGCTGCGCTGGGCTTCCTCGCGGGACGCACACCTGCTGTTGACGACCGGTTCCTGGTTGCAATCACAATCGTTGGCCTCATCACGTCGTGCACTTGGTTCTTGCTCCTTCGCAGCTATCGGGACCTGAATCGCGCGAAGTTCAAGGTCATCAACGATCTCGAGCGAATGCTGCCGGTACAACCGTTCGCCGACGAGTGGTCTGAGCTCAGGCGCGACCCGGTTCCGGGTTGGCGTCCTCGCTACGCCGAACTAGGTACGGTCGAGCGTGTGATCCCCGTACTGTTTGGCCTCGTGAACCTGTCCCTCACCGCCTCGATCGCGTGCGGGTGAGGACACCGTGTATCTCGACGAGCTCGCATCGGCTGTTCGCGAGTCACTTCCGGCGAAAGTCGACACACCGGAAGACTCAGACCGCTTGTTCTTGCTCTACGCACTGCTGGTACGCACCTGCGGTCCGCGGACCAGCGCTCGCGACGTCCATGACGCTTGGTCGGTGTGGATGAGCGATCGAGATCCGGGGCATGAATCGCTAGTTCCTTTTGAGGACCTTTCACCCGAGGTCCAGTCGGAGGACCTACCTTTCCTACAGGCCATTCATGACGTCGCACTGCGACGGAACGGCGATCACGACTAGCCCGTCGGCGGAACTACGTCACGTTCGACTGACAGGTATGGGGAGTCAGATGTACAACCTGCTCATTGGCTTCACGGGCGACGATGTCGTATCAGAAGATCGTGTCGGCGAGCACACCGAGGACACAATCGTTTCCTACATCAAGCCAGACAACCAGTTCGACCCTACTCGCGTGGCGAACCTCCCGACACTCATCATGCCGGAAACTCGAGAGAGTGAGTCAGGTCAGGTCGCTCGAGTCGGTCACCTTGACGGGATTACACGCCGCGCTGGCCGCCAGCCAGCCGTCAGCTTTCGATTCATTCCCGACCCCGCGTTCCCAGCCATACCGGTGGAGCACGTCGTCCAAAGTGCCGAGCACTTGGGGATCAGTTCTAAGTGGGAGTTCACTCGAACGCACTGGGCAGTGAAGGACGTGGATCTTCACCGAATGGTGCGGACCGTCATCGTCGATGTCATTCCGTCGCCGCGAGTCTTCGATCTTCCGGTCGGATCTGCCCGCGAGGACGACCTAGTAGCCGTAATGATGCCGTTTGCACCGGAGTTCGATTCGGTCTACGCCGCGCTTGCGGCCGCAGCGGCCTCGGCCGGTCTGCGTTGCCAACGGGCTGACGACATCTGGGAAAACGACGCAATCATGGACGATGTCGTGGGTCTAATCTGGCGGTCTCGGGTGGTTGTGGCGGACTATTCAGGACGGAACGCAAACGTCTTCTACGAGACCGGGATCGCCCACACGATAGGGCGTGATGTTATCCAGATCGGTCAGCAGATCAGCGACATCCCATTCGATCTGCAGGGACTTCGCGCGTCGATCTACTCTCCCACAGGTTCCGGTCTTTCAGAGCTGCAGGCAAAGGTCGCGACTCGGCTCCGCGGCCTCGCGGCACGTACGACCTGACGCCCTGGCGGTGAGTCGCCGAGACCTCGTCAGGGAGCTCACCCGGCCGAATCGCGCTACTGGGCGACCGCTTCCTCGTAGAAGGCGTCCGCCAAGGCGATGATCACGCCGTTGATCCCGGGGCCGTCGCTGAAGAAGTAGTCGGCCATCGTGTTGTGGGCGCCTTGGTTGTCGATGACTGCTTCGGTGACGGCGGCCTGGAAGTCCTGGGACTCCAGGAACTGCTTCTTGGAGTTCACCTGGGTCTGCTTGACCAGGTCCGGATAGGCCAGCAGGCGTTGCACGAGGCCGTTGACGAACTCGCGTACCTGGGACTCGGTGAAGGACTCGGCACCGAAGAGGTCGTTCATCTTGTCGATGACGACCTGTAGCGCGACGTACTTGGGCTCCTTCTTGGCGCCGGTGCCGGCGGCGCTGATGCCCTTGAGCTGTCCGTCGCCGGTCAGGGAGATGTCGACCTGCGTGCTCTTGGTGTGCTTGATGCCGACGAGGACGACGTCGGAAAGGTCGACCGCTGCTGCCCACGAGGAGTCGTCGATGACGCGTTCGAGGAGGCGCAGGTAGATGGAGAGCATCTCCAAGTAGGGGTCGCCGTAGTCGACGATCTGGCTCATGAAGTCGTAGAGCCGCACGTAGGTGGAGACGTCCTTGCGGAACAGGTCGAGGGCGTTGAGGGTGACCTTGTCGTCTTCCTCCAGAGCACGGGCGTAGCGGCGTGCGAAGTCGTGCTGTGCGGGGCTGATCGCTGCGGAGAGCGCGTTGTTGCCCTTGCGAGTGACCCACAGCTCGGCGACCTTGCGGACGTCGTCCTCGGTGTAGATGCCGGCCTGGGCGAGCTTAGTGGCCAGGTGCACGACGACGTAAGGGTCGGTCTCGGTCTCCAGGGTGGCGTTCTTGAAGTAGGGCTCGAAGGAGGCCTTGATGTCCTCAGGCTTGTTGACGAAGTCGATGACGAACGTCTTGCGCTTCTGCTCCCCCGACGCCGTGCGGTGGGTGCGGTTGAGCCGCGAAAGGGTCTGCACGGCGGTCACGCCGGACAGCTTCTTGTCGACGTACATCGCCGACAACAGCGGCTGGTCGAACCCGGTCTGGAACTTGTTGGCGACCAGCATGATCTTGTAGGTCTCGCCCTTGAACGCCGCCGCCAGATCAGAGCCGGCACCGGGGTTCATGTTGGCCTCTGTGAACTCGTCGTCCTTGCCAGGCGCCGGACCCCAGTCGGATGCCCAGACCTCGTCCTCGTCCATCCTCACCGCCCCGGAGAAGGCCACGAGGATCCGGTAGTTGTACGAAGCATCCTCGGCCGCGCGCTTGACGATGTACGCGTCGATGGCCTTCTTGTACTTCACCGCGGCCTTGCGGGAGTCCGTCACCACCATCGCCTTGGCCTTGCCCTCCAGCAGGTGAGCGACGTTGGTGTGGAAGTGCTCGACGATGATCTGCACCTTCTGGCTGATGTTGGTGGGATGCAGCCGCACCCACCGCATCAGCCCCTTGCGTGCGGCCCCCTCTTCGACCTCGCCCTCGCCCTCGACGTTGCCGGCGATCTTCAAGGCGGTCTCGTACGCCTGGTAACCCTTGAGGACGTCGAGGATGTAGCCCTCCTCGATCGCCTGCTTCATCGAGTACAAGTGGAACTCGCGAGGCTTGCCGTCGGGGCCCTTGCGGCCGAACAGCTCCAGCGTCTTGTTCTTCGGGGTAGCAGTGAAGGCGAGGTAAGAGATGTTGGGCGACTCGGCCCGCTCGGTCATCTCCGAAGCGAGGATCGTCTCGACGTCGACCTCCCCGCCGTCTTCGATCTCCTTGAGCTCCTCCGCGGTCAGGACCTGCTTGAGCTTGGAAGAGATCTGCCCGGACTGCGACGAGTGGGCCTCGTCGGCGATGACGGCGAACTTCTTGCCCTTCAGCCCGGCGTCGGCGCGGATCTCCTCCAAGGCGTACGGGAAGGTCTGCACCGTCACCGCGATGATCAGCTCGCCGTTCTTCAACGCCGTGGCGAGCAGGCTGGACTTGGACTTCGCGCCGGCTTTGCGGACGTCCTCGGGGCTGATGGTGGCGACGATCTTGTTGCCGTCGAGCTGACGGATGGCGTCCTGGAGCTGCCCGTCGAGCACGGTGCGGTCGACGACCACGATGACGGAGTCGAAGCCCTTCTTGTTGTCCACGTGCAGTCGGGCCAGCCGGTGCGCGGTCCAGGCGATGGTGTTGGTCTTGCCCGAGCCGGCTGAGTGCTCGATCAGGTACCGCTGACCGACACCTTCTTCGGCGACGGCGGCCACGATGTCCGCGACGGCCTCCCACTGGTGAAACCGGGGGAAAAGCATGCTCGTGCGGCGGACCGAGGTGCCGGTGGCGACGTCCCACTCCTCCTTGGTCTCCACGAGCATCAGCCGGCCGATGATGGTGAGCCAGGCGTCCTTCTCCCACACCCGCTCCCACAGGTATGCCGTCGCCGACTTTCCGTCCGTGCCGGGCGGGTTGCCAGCGCCGGCGTCGAATCCCGTGTTGAACGGCAGGAAGTGGGTCTTCTCCCCCTCCAGTTTCGTAGTCATTGCCGCCAAGTCGTTTGACACAGCGAAGTGCACCAGCGCTCGGTGTCCGAACGACAGCAGCGGCTCCGGCCGGCCGTTGGTGAGGGGGTGCCGGTCCCTGCGGTACTGCTGGATCGCCTCGTCCAGAGACTGCGCGAAGTGCGTCTTCAGTTCCACCGTCGCCACCGGGAGCCCGTTGACGAAGAACACCAGGTCGATGCTGCGCTGGTCGGCGGTGGAGAAATGCACCTGCCGCATCACCCGAACGCGCATCGCCGCGTAGTGGGCGTTCGTCGTGTCGTTCAGCGTCGTCTCGGGCCGGAACTGAGCCATCTTGAGCCGGCCGCCGCCGATGTACTGCACCCCGTTGCGCAAGATGTTCAACGTCCCACCGCCGTGGTCCAGCGGCTTGTCCAGCACAGTGGTCAGCACGTCGAGGAACTTCGCCTCCGACCCGGCYGCCTTCAACGCCTTCTCGTACGCCGGCTTCTGTGTCTCCTCGAGCCATGCAAACAGGTCCTCGGGAAAGAGCGCCCGCTCCCGGTCGTAACCGGCATCGTTTGCCGAGTACAGCCACCCATGAGTAGTTAGGTGGCTGCAGATCTCGGTCTCGAAGACCACCTCATTGTGATCAGCCATCACGCCACGACCGCATGTCGAGCTGCCTCGTCACAGCCGCCGTGATCAACGCCGATCGACGCTCCTTCGACAACTCAATGAAGCGCTGAGTCTGGGCGATCGTTTCATCAATCTTCCCGGTTTGCGCGTCGAGGTAAGCCGCGATGCGGCGCTGTTCTTCGAGCGGAGGAACAGGAACTCTTGTCGCCCGATACTTTGAGGCGCTGTAGTTCTCAATAGTGGACTTCACGGCTCCAACGGCCACCTGGTCCAGGTAGTGCCGAGACTGAGACCAATACGCCAAATACATCGGCACCACTTTGGCAGGATTCGGACGAATGCGGACAAGGTAGCCGGCGTAAGAAGCTGCATCGTCCGAGAGATGGATGTAGGTCTTGCCGATTGTTGCTCCAGCGCGCGTAGCCACGAGGTCATTGCGAGCGAGCATCGAGTCGGCTGTGGATTCCGGATTGGCAGTCACACGCTTTTCCGGAGCCAGTTCGGTCAACGAAGCAATGTCGGTGGTTCGGATGAACCGAGGCCACCACGCCGGATTCGCTGGATCACTTGTCTCGTCCGCTCCTGCGCTGATTGGTGCTGCCACTAGGCCGCGGAGCGCGACCAGCGGAGCACCGCTTCGCGGACTGATCTCGTGATCAATGACAGCCTGCCTACGCTCACGGAGCATCACGATCAGGCGCTGCTGCTCCTCAATTAGGGTGTCGATGCGGGCGGTCTCGCGGTCGAGGTAGTCACAGACCGCACGCTGATACCCGAGCGGGGGCATAGGAATCGGAAGCTCCGCGAGTGTCCCCCAGCGGCGAAAGTCAGCGCCACCCTCGCGGATACCGCGGGCCAACGCCCTCACGAATCCCGACTTCGCCTGGACGCGGATCACATGAGCGACGTATCGAGGGTCCAGTTCAACGAGGGGCGAGCACACCGTGCAGACCGCCGTGATGGCGCCCGATGAATCGGCAATGCCTACCGACCCTCGGAGGATGTCGAGGCCATGCACCACGAAGTCGCCAGTTTCAACCCCCTTGAATCCCGAGAGATCGGCTGCCTCGTGGTAACCGATCTTGGCTCGGTTGGTGCGGAGTGTGACCTGTCCGTCGGTGTAGGCAGTGACTATCTCCGCGCCCTCGGGTACAGGGCGATCGAGTCGGCGGAAAAGTCGACCGAACGGCACCTGCGGCAGTTCCGCTGCACCGGCCCACGACAAGATCATCCCTCGACCTCGCGCAGCAAGTCGAGAATCTTGGCGACCTGCTTCTCCAGATCGGCGTCGATCTCGCCGAGGGGGCGGGGTGGGACGTACTTGTAGAAGTGGCGGGTAAAGGGAATCTCGTAGCCGGTCTTGGTCTTGGCCCAATCAATCCAAGCGTCAGGGACGTGCGGCTTCACCTCGGTGTCGAAGTAGGCCCGGGTGACCTCGGTCTTGCCCGCGGCGCCTGCGGTGGACCCACCGTAGGTGAAGGGCACGTTCTCGGTGTCACGCTTCTTGCTGTCCGGCTTGGGCTTGCCCTTGCGATCAACGACCGGACTGCCGTCCTCGTCGAAGAGAGGTCGCTCGACCGTGATGGTCCAGTAACCGAACTCGTCGTTGGACAGGACCTTGGAGTAGTCGGAATCGGCGTCGGTGAAGTCGGCGTACAGCTGGGCCACCTGGGCGCGGTCGGCGTCGCTGATCTCGCGGCCCTTGGAGCCAAGATTCTTGCGCATCTTGGTCCAGAACGAGGTGCCGTCGATGAGCTGCACGAGCCCCTTGCGGTCGGGGTGCTTGCTGTTGTCGAGGATCCAGATGTAGGTGGCGATCCCGGTGTTGAAGAACATGTTGGTCGGCAGCGCGACGATCGCTTCGACCAGGTCGTTCTCCAGCAGCCACTGGCGGATGCTGGAGGGTCCTGAGCCGGCGCTTCCGCTGAACAAGGGCGAACCGTTCATGACGATCCCGACGCGGCCGCCCCCGTCCTCGGGTGCGCGCATCTTGTGGGCCAGGTGCAGGAGGAAGAGCATCTGGCCATCAGAGGTGGCCGGAAGCCCCGGGGCAAACCGGCCGTAGGGGCCGGCCTCGTCGCGTTCCTTGGTGATGGCTTTGGCGTACTGCTTCCAGTCGACCCCGTATGGCGGGTTCGACATGCTGAAGTCGAAACGGCGGCCTGGGAAGGCGTCGTCGGTGAGGGTGTTGCCGAAGGCAATGTTGGTCGCGTCGTGGCCCTTCGCGAGGAGATCTGACTTGCAGATGGCGTAGGACTGCGGGTTGTACTCCTGGCCGTAGAGGGTGAGCCGCGCACCTGGATTCTGGGTGAGTAGGTGCTCCTCAGCGAGCGAGAGCATCCCGCCGGTGCCGGCGGTAGGGTCATACAGCGTGCGGATGATGCCGGACTCAGTCAGGTCGGCGTCCTTCTCGGCGAACAGCAGGTCGACCAGCAGTCGGATCGCGTCGCGCGGCGTGTAGTGGTCGCCGGAGGTCTCGTTCGCGGCTTCGTTGAACTTGCGGATGATGTACTCGAACGCGTCTCCCATGTCGGCGTTCGACACCATGTCCGGGTGCAGGTCGACGGCACGGAACGACTTCACGATCTCGCGCAGGAGGCCAGCCTTCTCCAGGGCGAGGATCTCCTTCTTGAAATCGAAGTACTCGAACACGTCGACGTCAGCGGAGAACCGGTCGACGTAGTCGGTGAGGTTGTCCGCGAGCCCGTCGGCGTCGGCGAGGAGGTTGGCGAACCCGTAGTTCGAGGTGTTGTAGAAGGGCCGGCCTGTGGCCTTGGTGACCTCGACCTTGAGCCGGTTCGGATTGTCGAACTTCGCGGCCAACTCCCGCACGGTGTCGCGGTTGGGCTCGAGGATGCAATCCAGCCGGCGGAGGATCGTGAACGGCAGGATCACCGTGCCGTACTGGTTGGGCCGGTACGGCCCCCGGAGCTGGTCGGCGATGGACCAGATGAAACTGCCGAGCGTGCTCAACGGGCTGCCTCGCCACGGGTTCCAGGCGTCTGCTGACGCTCACTCGATCGTGTGCTGGCGTGTCCGAGGTTCGACATGGCCTCATCTTGTCCCATCCCCAACTCACCTGCTGCGGAAGCCCAGAGAAGGGCGGCACACGACGACGCATCACCTCCTTCTTGTCGTCTGCAGCCCGCTCGTGCGCTCGCGCGTTGGTTGCTCTGTTGAGTTCTCAAGATTCCTGCTGAGTCGGGTGTTGCCTCGAGAGGACCGTGCCCGGCCAGTGAGCTCCATGGTTCGGCACGACCTACGAACGCGCAGTCACTGCCGCGAAGGGACGGACGCACAACGAGGGGTCGGAGAACCAGCTGGTTCTCCGACCCCTCGGGTCTACTTCAGGATGCCTCGGCGACCACCCGCATCGCCCACGCGTACTCGGCGGGCATCGCGTCGGGGATCGACTTGGCGCGTTGGCAGATCAGGCAGTGCGTCGGTGGCACGTGGGGGGCCACGTGCAGGAGGGACGCCTCCCACGCGGCCATTCGGTCGAGGAGGGCAGCCCCCTCGTGGACACCGGTGAGGATGGCTGCCTCGGTGGCTTCGAGCAGCTCCAGGAGCTCCTCGCATCCGGGCAGCTTGCCCCCGAGCGTGCCGTGGGCGGTGACCATCGCGCACTGCCGGATGATCTCCACCCAGTTGCGGATCAGCACCACCTCCGCGGCGAACGACCGGACGGCGCCCCTGACGGGGCCGGTGTTGGTCACGCCCGTGAGGACGAGCTGTGACGGCTGGTTCTTCATCATGTGGCTCCAGCTGGCTCACCGCAGCATCGGGACCCGTTGCCCCGACGTCTGCGGGGGTCTGAATCGCTTGTGACCCGCCCTCGACTGTCGGTGCTGCTCCTCGCCTCGCAAGAGGCAGAACGAGCCGGCATCCGCACGCATTGCACGGAGGGGTGGCAGTGATTGGCGCTGTCCGAGCCACTCGGGACCGTCCGTCGCGTGAGCAGGCAGAAGCAGACCCCGAACACCGTCCCCTCGACCCGCCCCACCGCGAGGGCTTGGCACGACCGCGCCGCGGGCGACCTCAGCACTTGGGCGGAGGGGTACAACCCCAGCAGCGAGCGCGCCGCGGCCGTATGGAGGACGCACCGAGACCGCCTCGAGCCCTGGATCTCGGCCGCGCCGGCCGCCGGTGTCACCGAGGCGCGACGCATCGCCAGCGCCGTCCTAGAACTCCTGGCGTGGTCACTGCCGCTCGTCAACGACCTTGACGAGGCGATGTCCGAGGACTCGCTCCAGCGGTTCATGCGGGCGAACCCCACCAGCCTCGGAGATGGCGCCCTCGGCAACATCCGCGGTCGCGTACGCCGCGTCCTGAAGGCCCGCGCCGCACTCGACGCCGGATACCCCACGCACGAGGCCAAGAACAGCAAGGCATCGGAGACCAAGAACCGGCGGCCGATCACGGCGGACCAGTCCGCGTCGACCCGCAGGCCCTCCCCCGTCTACACCCAGGAGACCTGGTCCCTGCTGACGACGCCCGCAGAGGGCGACGCGGTCCTCGCTGCCTCCCTCCAGAGCCCCGACGAGGTGAGCGCCGCCGCGTGGACACATGCACGAGTGGTCGCCAAGGAGCTGGGGGTCGACCTGACCAAGGCGCAGGTGCGGCGCACCCAGCACGTGCACGCGCTCAGCCACCCGATGTGCGCCCCCTTGTCGGCGGTGCTGCACAGCCTCGGAGCGACTCGCCGCGCTGCCACTCAAGCAACCCCCCTGCTGCCGGCGGTCGACGACGAGGTCTACCGCGAGATCTTGCGCGAAGGGACAGGCCCCGGGGTCGGAGCGAGCAACGACGATGCCGCCCTCCGCGGCGACTGCACCAGGACGTTACGGCAGCACAGTGAGGACCACCTCGGCACGACCGAGGTCGAGGCACCCGTCCACCCCACACTCGGAGGTTCGCCCACCGTGTCTACCGACCCGCACCACTCGTCACCCGAGAAGTCCCACCCTGAGAACGGAACCCAGCCGGCCGCCTCGGCGCGCCGCCGCCGGAAGCCCTCGGCCCGCCAGATGCGCTTGGCCCTCGCCGCGGCCACTGCCGAGCGTGAGACCAGGACGGACTCCATGCCGGAGTCCATGCGGACCTACATCCGCGAGGTCTACATCCCTCTCGAGGCGGCCGTCCGCCCGCACTGGGACGAGCTCAAGGGTGCCGTCGAGGCCACGTTGGCTGCCTCGTCGGTGCGTGGGGAAGACAGCATGCGCAAGCACGTGACCCACCTGGCCTACTTCTTCCACTGGGCACGCACTGTCGCGCTTCCGCTGGAGCCCTCGACCCTCACCCGCACGAACGTCGGCCGTTACGACCGCGAAGTGTTGGTCGACGCTGGCGGTTCGACGCGTCAGACCCGGCGTTCCCGCTTGATGGCGATGGCTGACCAGATCCACCCCGACGATGCACCGGTCAAGGGGCCGCCGCTGGCTCACCGCAGCGTCGCCCCGCCGTACAGCCTCTCGGAGATGGCGGTCATCCGACGGGTGGCCCAGGTGCAGCCCACGAGGCAGCTGGTGCGGCAGTTGTGCTTGCTGGTCGGCCTCGGCGCAGGCGCAGGCATCGACTCCACTGACATCAAGCGCTTGCGGGACAGCGATGTGACAGACCACGGCCCGGACAAGGGCATCGAGGTCCACGTCACCAACCTCCGCCGCAGCAAGGACAACACCGAGAAGCGCAATCACCGCACCGTGTGGGTCCTGCGCGAGTACGAGGACATGGTCCGCATCGGACTCGAGGGAGCCAGACGAGGACATCTCCTGCTCGGCCGGGACGCGGAACGCGCCAACGTGGCCGCCAGCGTCTTCGCCCGTGCCGTGCTGAGCAAGGAGGTGCCGGAGCTCGCGCAGGCGCGTCTGCGTTCCACGTGGCTGGCCACGCACCTGCAGCGCACCACTCCCCTCAACGTCCTGCTGCAGGCAGCCGGCCTGACGACAGCCCGGACCCTCGTCGAGCTCCTGGAACACCTGCCGACGGGTGCGGACGCAGCGGTTCTCCGCTGACGGCTGGCCCGGTGGGTGCGGCGATTGGCATCCACATCACCGGTCCTCACGGTCCCGGTCGTCCTTCAACCAAGACGACAGGAATCGCACCCGTGTCCAGCTCGACCCCCAGCCCCGACGACTCGAACTTCGCAGAGGGAATCGACCCCGATCTAGCGCCGCTCATCGCGACGCACGACACCGAGGAGGCCAAGATCTCCGCCACGATCTCCGCCAAGATTCGTCTCCACCCCAACCTGCTTGCCCAGCTCGACGCGGCCTTCCTCCGCCACCACTGGCTCGTGAAGTCCACCGGCGTCGGTGAGCTCCTGGACCGCCACTGCCGCAGCTCGAACCGCGGCCGCAAGAAGCAGGGACTGGACGGTGCGCTCTACTACGCCCTCCAGCTGACCGCGGTCTTCACCACCGGACAGGCAACCGTCGAGCAGATGTACGTCATCGCGCACTCCCTGCCCCTCGACACCAGACTGAAGTTCGGGATCGTGGTCTACGAGAACAAGAAGAAGGTCCGCGAGCTCACCCGCAAGCAGCTGTACACGATGACCGAGGGCCTCGGGAAGAACCTCTCCTACACCACCGACTGCCTCACCAACGCGGAGCGGCGAAGCCTCCCCGACGAGGCCCAGAAGGCGCTCCTTCGAGAGCGGCAGGCCGAGCGGCACGCGGTGGTGAACGACATCGTCACCCGGCTGCTGACGGGAACGCATCTCATCGACGTCGGCCACGGCACCTACGCCATCGACGACACCAGCATCTGGGCATGGTCCAAGGCCCCACGCGGCTCTCGACACCAGGAAGGCGGCCAGGACCGTCCCCTCGCCGACGAGGACAACACCCAAGCGCTCCCGCGGGACGCCTCCATCAAGAAGCCGGACGTCCAGGAGGCACCGGACATCCTCGCGGCGGCTGACGAAGAGGCCGAGCGACGCAATCCAGCATCGTGGCTCTGTCCCGACGCCGCCTGGGGTGGTAAGACCGCCAAGAGCGGGGCGCAGATCGGGATCTACGGCTACAAGGCCCACGTCATCGTGAGCACCAACGACCCCGCTCGCAAGGTGCCGCTGCCCGTCATAATCCAGGCGCTCGAGCTCACTCCCGCGAACGCCGACATCGTCGACGTGTCTCTGCGGCTCGTGGACCAGATCCGGGAGCGGGCCGCGTTCGTCCGTCTCATCGGTGACCGTCACTACGGCTACAAGCGCTACGACCGGTGGGCCATGGAGCTCTGGCGGCGTCGGGTCCACCAAGTCCTCGACCTGCGCGTCGACAAGCCCGGCGCCATGGACCAGTACGGCTCGAAGGTGATCGACGGCCGCCCGCACTGCCCCGGCATGGCGCCCCACCTCGAGGCGTTGACTCCCTCAGACGACCCCACGGAGCAGGCTGAGTTCCGGAACCAGATCGCCTACCGGGAGAAGTTCGCCCTGCGTATGGTCAAGGGTCCCCTGGCATCGCCCACGAAGACGGCCGCGGGCGAGGACGACCCCAAGGTGGGTGTCACCCGGTGGCAGTGCCCTGCGGTCGCCGGCACCGTGGGCTGCCCCCTGCGTCAGGGCACCGTCGCCTTGGCGCGGCAGGTCGGAACTCCCGTAGTTCCCAACCCTCCCCAGGCTGAGGCCGGGGAGCAGCTGCCTGCCTGCTGCATCCAGCAGACGATCCAGATCGAGGCCGGTACCCCGATGAAGTACCTGCAGGAGGACTACTGGGGCAGCGAGCAGTGGGAGCTCGCCTATGCCCTGCGCTCGGCCGTCGAGGCAGTCTTCGGCAACATCAAGAACCGCGGCACCGAGGACGTACGGCGCGGGTTCGTCCAGGTCGTCGGACTGCCGCTCGTCACGCTGGCCGTCGCCGCGGCAGCCGCCTGCTACAACATCCGCATCCTTGAGAAGCACAGCCGCGAGTCCGGAGAACGGATCGACAGCCCGCTGATGAACCACCCCCTCGACGGAGAGGTCATCGAGAGCCTGATCCTACGCAGCGACGAGGTCTTCGAGCACGTCGAGCGACTCGAGCAGACGGCCGCCTGAGGACTCTTGGCCCAACAACGAGAGGGCCCCAACCACGACCGTGGTTGGGGCCCTCTCGTCGTTCTGCTGGGGCTGTTGGAGGTCTCCCGAGCAGTCCCCATTTCGGGAAACTGTTCAGGCCCATTTCGGGAAAGCCCTCCGAGTGGAGCTGCGGGGAATCGAACCCCGGTCCTCGAGCGTCGATCCAGGTCTTCTCCGGGTGCAGTCAGTGTTGTCGCTTTTCTCGGCCCCGGCGCTCGCACAGACACGTCGCCGACAGGCCCAGTCAGGATTGAGTCCCGGTCACCCCTCCTGACAGAGAGTGACCAGCAAGTCCCCTAGATGAGGCCTGGATCCGGGACGGAGACGGGTGCCCGGTCAGACCCTTCGATCACTGCTCAGGCAGCGAGAGCGAAGTCGTTGCGATTGGTGTTGGCAACTATGGATTTCCAGCGATCGTTTACGAGATGACGCTGGCTTCTCGACCCGCTTCCCCTGGAACTAACGTCCCAAGTCGAAACCGATCAGCCCCTCTTGTGTTGTCAAGCAGGCCCGAGCCCACGGCTCCAGCCTACTGGTCCCAACCGACAGATCGCGAACGCTATTCCGTCGGGCGCAGCGGATCGGAGTGCCACGTGTCGTCGTCGAGGCGCCACAGCTGGCGGTCGTTGCCCACCGCCAGGTCGGCGGGGACGTCGTGGTCGAAGTCGAGACCGGCCTCGCGGACGGCCCGGGCGTAGTCGCCCCAGGCAGCAGCGTGCCGTGCGTTCGCGTCGGCCTTCTCGGCCTCCGTGGCGCCCGGTGCGGTGAAGACACCGCCGTGCGGAGCCTCGAGTCCGGTCGGGACGTGACTCCCGTCCGGTGCGATCCCGTAGAGCTGCTCGTCCGTCATCCGGTGGTCTGCGCGCACGAGGAGCGTCCCGTCGTCGCGCCAGCGGAACCGGACCGACCACCCCTGCCCCCTGAGGTGCCCGTCACGCCGCGCGGCGACGGCGTCGTCGGGCAGGAACAGCCCCCACCTGCCGAAGTACTCCGCGAACGCCTGCTGCTGCGCCGTCGGCCCGACCTGCCGCTCCTCCTTCCCGTCAGGGTCGCCGTGCTCGCCCGTCTGGGCAGGCGCGGCGCCCAGGCGTACGCGCGTGATGCGGTGGCCGTCGATCTCGACGACCTCGAGGCGACGGTCCTCGACCACCACCGAGTCACCGACCTCGCCCATCCGCGCGAGGCGGTGGAGCACGTAGCCGGCGACGGTCTCGTAGGGACCGTCCTCCAGCGCGACGCCGGTCCGCTCGGCGAACTCCTCGATCGTCAGCCCGGCGTCCACGGTCGTCGGGTCCTGGGACGCGGCGATCTCGGCGTCCGTGTCGTACTCGTCGTGGATCTCGCCGACGAGCTCCTCCATGAGGTCCTCGAGGGTGACGATGCCGTCGGTGCCGCCGTACTCGTCGACCACGAGGGCGATGTGGGCGCCGAGGCTGCGCAGCTGGTCGATGGAGGGCAGGACCCGGTTGGTGCGCGGCAGCACCGGCAGCTCGCGGGCGATGTCGGCGACCGGCGTCGAGCTGTCGTCCGCCCGCCCGAGCACGTCGCGCAGGTGGAGGTAGCCGAGCACCTCGTCGAACGACGTACCGGTCACCGGGTAGCGGGTGTAGGGCTGCTCGACGATGACGGCGACCGCCTCGGCGAGGCTCATGTCGCCGCGGAGGAAGACCACGTCGCCACGGGGCTTCATCACCTCGCTGAGCGAGCGGTCACCGGCCTCGAAGACGTCGTCGACGAGTCGTCGCTCGCCCTCGGGGATGTCCTCGTGGCCGGAGATCATCATCCGCAGCTCCTCCTCGTCGACCTCGTCGCCGGCGGCGTCGGGGTTGCCGCCGAGGAGGCGGACGAGCAGGTTGGTCGAGAGCGACAGCAACCAGATGACCGGTGTCATCACGGTGGCGAACTTGCCGAGCGGCGGCGCGAAGAGCTTGGCGACCCCCACCGAGCGCTGCAGCGCGAGCCGCTTGGGCACGAGCTCACCGAGGACGAGCGACAGGTACGACACGACGAGGGTGGTCACGATCAGCGACACCGTGTCGGGCGCCGGGGTGCCGAGGCCCTCGAACACGGGCGCGAAGGACGGTGCGAGCGTCGAGGCACCGAAGGCGGCTGAGAAGAAGCCCGCCACGGTGACGCCGATCTGCACGGCCGAGAGGAACCGGTTGGGGTCGCGGGCGAGGGAGGCGACCGCGTGGCCGCGGCCACCCTGGGTGTCGAGGCGCTCCACCTGTCCGGAGCGCAGCGAGACCAGCGCGATCTCGGTCGCCGCGAACACACCGCCCACCAGGATGAACGCGAGGACGAGCAGGACGTCGATCCACGTACCGGCTTCCACCCGGACAACCTATCGAGTTGCCACCAGCGCGGCGCCGACGGCGGCGACGGGGTAGTGCAGCGGCACCATGCTGAGCCGGCCGGCGAGGCCGAGCGAGGCGAGGAAGGGCGACCCCTCCCCCAGCGACCGCAGCTGGCGGACCACCTGCTCGCGCAGCGGTTCGCCGACCTCGGCGACCCCGCCACCCAGCACGATGCGCTCGGGGTCGATCGTGAGGCCGAGGGCGCGGACCGCGCTGGCCACACCCCAGCAGAAGCGGTCGCGCACGGCCACGGCCGCGGGGTCGCCCGCGGCGGCGGCCGCGAAGAGTGCCGCGGCGGGCGGTCCGTCGGGGGTGGGCCAGGCCCGCGCGAGGGCCCGGCCCGACGCGATGGTCTCCAGGCAGCCGGTCTGGCCGCAGCCGCACGCCTCGCCCGCGGGATCGACCGGCAGGTGGCCGATCTCACCGGCCGCTCCGTGCTCGCCGCGACGCAGCCGGCCGTCGACGACGAGCCCGGCCGCGAGTCCCGTGCCGACGCTGAGGTAGACGACGTCGTCGGCCTCGACCAGCGCGCAGGCGGCGAGCGCGGCGGCGTTCACGTCGTTCTCCACGACCACCGGCACGCCGAGACGCTCAGCCAGCAGGTCGCGCAGCGGCAGGTCGTCGCCGTTGACGTCGAGGTTGACCGCGTGCCGCAGCATCCCGCGCTCGCTGTCGACCAGTCCGGGCACGCCGACACCCACGCGCCAGTCGAGGCTCCGACCGCTCTCCCGCGCGAGGGCATGGAACACCCGCTCCGCGGTCGCGACCACCCCGTCGGCGCCGGGTCGGGTGGACTCCCTGACCTGGGCGAGGATCGTGCCGTCCTCGTCGAGCACGACGCCGTGCGTCTTGGTGCCTCCGATGTCCAGGCCGACGCTCCGCGTGCCCGAGAGTGCGGCGTTCACCGCGTCCACCCCGCCCCGCGCAGCAGCTGCGTCACCGCGGCGACGCCCGGCGCGGACGAGCCCCGCGTGCTGATGGTCGTGAGGCCGACGTCGTGGGTCGACGGCCAGCCCCACTCGACGACGACGGCGGGCCGCCCGTCCTCCGCGAGCGCGCGCAGGAAGGCCAGCACCTCGGGGCGTCGGCCGGCGTCGCGCACCTGCACGACGAGGGGTACGTCGCCCGGGACCGCGTCCGGCAGCCCGTCCGCCAGCGACCCCGGGTCGAGGCGGTGGTCCGCCGGGAGGCCCCACGCCACGTCGCCGACCGCGATGTTGGCCACGGTGTCGACGCTGACGACGACGGCGCCGGCGAGGCCGGGCAGCGCGCCGTCGACCCGCGTCGCGGAGGCGGCCGCAGAGGCCTGTCGGGAGGCGTCGGGAAGCTCCGGGTGGGTCGCCGTCGCCGGCACGCGCATCGCGGCGACGCGACCGGCGGCGTCCGCGAGCCGGTCGTGGGTCAGGCGGCCGTCCGCGACGGCAGCGACGATCGCGTCGCGGACCCCCAGCACCATCGCGGCGGGCTTGTCGGGGCCGAGGCAGAGGAGGTCGCACCCGGCGGCGAGGGCCAGGACTGCCACGTCGGGGATGCCGAGCACGGCGGACGCACCGGCCATGTCCAGCGCGTCGCTGACGACGACGCCGTCGAAGCCGAGCACCTCGCGCAGCATGCCGAGCACGAGCGGGCTCAGGGTCGCCGGACGGTCGGGGTCGATCGCGGGCACGACGATGTGCGACGTCATGACGGCCGCGGTGCCGGCCTCCACCGCGGCGTCGAAGGGCACCAGCTCGCGGGCCGCCAAGGTGTCCGGGTCGACGTCGATGCGGGGCAGGTCGAGGTGGCTGTCGGTGGCGGTGTCGCCGTGGCCGGGGAAGTGCTTGGCGCACGCCGCGACACCGGTGGACTGGAGTCCGCGCGTCCACGCCACGACGTGGGCGGCGACCTGCTCGGGGTCCACGCCGAAGCTGCGGGTGCCGATGACGGGGTTGTCGGGGTCGCTGTTGACGTCGGCGTCCGGGGCGAGGTCGAGGGTGACGCCCACCGACGCGAGCTCGTGGCCCACCCAGCGGCCGACGGCCTCGGTGAGCTCGAGGTCGGCGGCGCCGCCGAGGGCCGCGGCACCGAGGACGGGGCTCGGCTCGCGGGTGTGCAGCCGGCTGACGTCGCCACCCTCCTCGTCCACCGCGACCACGGCGGCGGGGTTGGCGGCGCGGATCTCGGCGCTGAGGGCGGCGAGGGCGGCGGGGCCGTCGGCGGTGTTGCTGCCGAAGTAGCAGATGCCGCCGAGACCCTGCTCGAGCAGCGCGCGGTAGTCGTCGGGCAGCGTCGTGCCGGCGAAGCCGGGCAGCAGCACCCGCAGCGCCAGGGCGCGGAGGTCATCGGTGCGACTCTCGGTCGACTGGGTCGCCTCGGGGTCCCCGCGGCGTTGTTCGGGGGAGCGCAGCGGAGGAGAAGAACGTCGTGGGGTGAGGTTCATCCCTTCACCGCGCCCGCGGTGAGCCCGCTGACCATCCGGCCCTGCACGACGAGGAAGAAGATGATGACGGGCACGGCGATGAGGGTGGAGCCGGCCATGATCCCGCCCCAGTCGGTGCCGCGGTTGACGTCGGTGAAGGTCGACAGCCACAGCGGCAGCGTCCGCTGGTCCTCACGCGTCATCACCACGAGCGCGAGGGTGAACTCGTTCCACGCCTGGATGAAGCCGAAGACGCCGGTCGCGACCAGGCCGGGGGCGAGCAGCGGCAGCGTGACGCGGAAGAACGCCTGCACACGCGTGCACCCGTCCATCATCGCGGCCTCCTCCAGCTCGTACGGCACCCCCGCGACGAAGCCGCGCAGGGTCCAGATCGTGAAGGGCAGCACGCCGGCGACGTAGACCAGCGTGAGCCCGACGACGGTGTTGAGCAGGTCCATCGTCTCGAGCATCTTGTACTGGCTGATGAACAGTCCCTCCACCGGGATCATCTGGATCACCAGCAGGGTGATGATGAAGGACAGCCGACCGCGGAACCGGAACCTGCTCACCGCCACGGCAGCGACGAAGGCGAAGAGCAGTGCCACGGTGATCGTGAGGCCGGTGACCATGAGGCTGACCTGGAGCGCGTCGAGGAACTGGTCGGTGCGGAAGACCGTGCGGTAGTTGTCGAGGTCGCCGCCGAAGGGCACCCAGGTCGGGGTCGGGCTGCGGATCTCGTTGCGCGCCAGGAACGAGCTGTTGACCATCCAATAGACAGGGAAGGCCGAGACGAGGAACGCGAGGACACCGAGCGTGTTGGCGGTGATGCGCAGGGCGGGGCGGGTCGGCCGGCTCATCGTGCCTCTCCCTCCTGTCGGAGCATGGCGCGGACGTAGGGCGCGGTCAGCACGACGGTGAGGGCGAGCATGAAGATCGCCACCGCCGCGGACATGCCGAACTCGCCGCCGCCGATGCCGAGCCGGTAGATGTAGGTGCCGAGCAGGTTGGTGTCGCGGGCACTGCCGCCCGCCTTCTGCAGGATGTAGATCTGCGAGAAGACGCGCAGGTCCCAGATGATCTGCAGCAGGCCCACGACGAGCAGGACCGGGCGGATGGTGGGCAGCACGACGTGGCGGAAGCGTGAGACCGGACCCGCGCCGTCGATCTCGGAGGCCTCCATCAGCTCCTCGGGCAGCTGCGTGAGCGCGGCGTAGACCGTGAACGCGACGAACGGCACGCTCATCCACACGACGATCACGGTCGCGACGAAGAAGAAGGACAGCGGCCGCAGGAGCCACCCGTGGCCCTCGAAGTCGAGGCCGAGCCCGGTGAGGACGTAGTTCACGACGCCGTACTGCGTGTCGAAGAGCCACTGCCACACCGTGAGCGAGGCGACGACCGGCATCGCCCACGCGAGCAGGAGCCCGGTCTGCACGAGGAGTCGTACGCCGCGCGACATGTGCCGCATCAGCAGCGCGAGGCCGACGCCGATCGCCATCGTGAGCGCCGCGTTGACGAGGCAGAAGGCGATGGAGCGGAGGGTGACCCGCCACAGGTAGCCGTCGGCGACGAGCGTGCGGTAGTTGTTGGCGCCGACCCACTCCGGAGGTCGGCCGAACTGCTGGGCGAGGCCGTAGTCCTGCAGGGAGAGCACGACCTGGCGCACGAGCGGGTAGCCCAGTGCCACTCCCAGTGCCAGCACGGCCGGGACCAGGAGCGCGTACGGCAGCACGGTGGCGCGGTTGCGACGGGGGGCCGTGCCGGTCGCGGGCTCCTGGGAGGTGTCACGGGTCGTGTCGCTGAGCGTGCTGCTCATCGGTCCTCCTCTCCGGTGCCGGTGTGATTGTCGCGCGGGCGCGCCCCGGTGGGGGCAGCGGCTGGCGCCGCCCCCACCGGTGGTCGTCGACGCCTCAGCCGTTGAGCTGGCTGTTCATCTGCTCGTCGGTCTTCGCTGCGAGCTCCTCCACGTCGCCGCCCTGGGCGATGGCGCTGAAGAGGTCCTCCAGGGCTCGTGAGCCCTCGACCGTGGCCCAGCCCGGAGCGGCCGGCGTGAGCTTGGCGTTGGACGCCGCGGCCACGGTGGCCTCGGCGTACTCGTCGTCACCGAGCAACGAGGCCAGCGACGTGCGGGCAGGCGTGAGACCGGCCTCGGCCATCAGCGTCTGGTAGTCCTCGCTGAGCATGAGCTCGACCGCCTCCTGGGCGAGGTCCTGGTTGGCCGACTTGGCCGCGATGGCGATGTCGGAGCCGCCGAGCAGCACGGGCGCGGGCTCGCCGTCCGGCCCGGGCAGGGCGAAGACGCCGACCTGCTTGGCGTGGCCGTCGGGGCAGCCGGTCTCGGGGTCCTCGAGGAGGCCCTTCACCCAGCCGGGCGTCGACATCATGCCGACCTCACCCGCGCAGAACGGGGTCCACGGGTCGGCCTCGTTGCCGTCCTTGGGCGCCCCCGACGACTCGGTGAAGAGCTGCTGGGCCATCTCCAGGCCCGCCACGGACTCGGGCGAGGACAGCGACCCGGTCCACTCGCCACCGTCGTCGACGGCGAGGTCGCCGCCGGCGGACCAGACGAAGGCCGCGCCGTTGCGCCAGTCCTGACCCGGGAACCAGAAGCCGGAGAAGTTGGCCGGCTTGGGGTTGTCCTTCTTCAGCGTGGCGGCCGCCTCGACGAACTCGTCGAGCGTCGTGGGGACCTCGAGGCCGGACTTCTCGAAGAGGTCCTTGCGGTAGAAGATGTACTTCGAGCCGGCGTAGTACGGCACGGCGTACGTCTCGCCGTCGACCGTCGCACCCTCGACGAACCCGGGCAGCAGGTCGTCGCCGCCGAGGTCGTCGAGCTCGTCGGTCAGCGGCGAGAACGCGCCTGCCGAGGTGAACGTCGGCGCCTGGGTGTTGCCGATCTCCACGACGTCGGGGGTCTCGGACTCGCTGGAGAGCGCGGTCGTGAGCTTCTCGACCAGGCCGTCCCACTCCTGCTGCTCGATGGTCAGCGTGGACCCCGGGTTGTCGTCCTCGAAGGTCTTCTTCAACCAGTCGCGGGCCTCCTGCGGAGTGTCCGTGCCGTTGAGCCAGACGCGGATGTCGGCCGACTCGGCGCCGCCGTCGTCGTCGGTGGACGAGCCGTCGTCATCGCTGCCGCACGCGGCGAGCGTCGTCAGCGCGAGCGCGGCGACCGCCACCCCGGTCAAGGACTTCCTGATGCGCACCACAGTGTTCCTTCCATCGATCTTCCAGTGGGTTCCCAAGTGGGGACGAGGGGCGCTCACGAGACGCCCAGCTCCCCGGCGAGCACGAGCACGGCCGCTCCCACGACCACCACGTCCTCCCCGAGCTTGGAGGTGCGGACGGCCAGCCCTGTCGAGCTGATCGGCATCGTCCGCTCGCGGATCGTCCGGTCCGTCGCGTCCAGCAGCGGTCCGTCGAGCAGCTCCGCGGGGCCGCTCAGCACGATCTCGTGGAGGTTGAGCGCGGCGACGACCGGCGCCAGCACCTCGCCCAGCCGGGTGCCGACCTCGGCGAGCACGGCGGGGCCGTCCACCCCGGGCTCGGCGACGCGACGTCGCAGCCGCGGCGCCGCGAGCAGCGTCTCGAGGCAGCCGGTGCGCGAGCAGGCGCACCGCTCACCGTCGGGGTCGACCACGACGTGGCCGATCTCGCCCGCGGCGCCGAGGTGGCCGTGGAGCAGCGAGCCGCCGAGGACCAGGCCCGCGCCGACGCCGGTGCCGACCCGCAGCACCATCAGACCGCCGTCGCCGGACTCGCCGAAGGTGTGCTCGCCGAGGACGGCGGTGTTGGCGTCGTTCGCGACGAACACCGGCACGTCGAGCGTCTCGGCGAGCCGGGCGGCGAGCGGGGTGTCGGTCCACGCGAGGTTGGGCGCGTCGACGACGGTGCCGTTGGCGTCGACGACACCGGGGCTGCCGACGCCGACGCCCAGGACCGGGCGGTCCGTCATCGTCATCAGCTGGGACGCCAGGGCCAGGACGAGCTCGACCGCCCGCTCCCCCTCCGCGCCGTCGACGTGCACCTCGTGCCGCGCCTGGACGGTGCCGGCGAGGTTGACGACCGCGCMGGACATGCGGTCGGTCTCGGAGAGGTCGAGGCCGATGATGTGGTGGGAGTCGGCGGCGAGGCCGACCAGCGTCGGCGGCTTTCCGACCCGCGACTCGGCGGGCGCGCCGAGCTCGGCCACGAAGCCCTCGGCGAGCATCTCCCCCACCAGGTCGGACACGGTGACCCGGGTCAGGCCGCTCGAGCGCGCCAGGTCGGCGCGGCTCGCGGGGCCCTCGCGGAAGAGCTGCTGGAGAAGCAGCGAGCGGTGGTGGCGGCGGGCGTCCTCCTGGAGCAGCTTGCCCCGGGGACGGAGCGGGCGGCCGACCGGTGTGTGCGGTGTCACATTAGTTAGTTCAGCGCACTTACATATCCGCCGTCAAGAGATTCCTGCGTCGGGTCGGCGACTGGTCCAGTCCAGGGGCGGTGGCCCAGCCACGTCCCGACGGCCGGGAATGTGGGCGGTGCACCGCTCGGCCGGCGCAAGCGGGCTCAGCCGAGGAGGGCGGCCGAGCTGTCCCAGCACACGGCGCGCAGCCACTCCTCCCCCAGGCCCAGCCGGGCCAGCGCCTCGAGCTGGACGACGTAGGGGTAGGGGATGTTGGGGAAGTCGCTGCCGAGGTGGACCTTCCCGGCCAGCCCGAGGTCGCGCAGCCGGGGCAGCAGGTCGGGCGGGTAGGCGCCGCCCATCTCCTCGAAGAACGGCGTGAACGCCATGGTCGTGTCGACCGCCACCCGCTCGTGGGTCTCGGCCAGCGTCAGGAACTCGGCGTACTCCGGCGCACCCGCGTGGGCGATCACCAGCCGCAGCCGCGGGTGGCGCGCCAGCAGCTCCGCCACCGGCCCGGGACCGGTGTGCTCGGTCGGCACGGGGCCGCTGCCGGCGTGCAGCACCACCGGCGTCCCGGCGTCCGCGACGACGCCCCACGCCTCGTCGAGCAGCGGGTCGGTGACGTCGAACGCGCCGACCTGCACGTGCACCTTCCAGACCTCGACCGGCTGGGACGGGGCGGCCGTGCGGGAGGCGACGTACGCCGTCACGCCGGGCTCGGGGAAGAACGTGCCGCACACCGCGGCCTCGGGCACCCGCTCCGCGAATCCGGCCGCCCAGTCGTTGAGGAACTCGGCCATGCCGGGCTTGTGAGCGTAGGGCAGTGCGGTGAAGCGGCGTACGCCGTAGGAGCGGAGCACCGCGACGAGCGCGTCGTCCTCGTCGCGGTAGTGCAGCGGCCACGGCCGGCCGATCAGCGGGCCGGCGGCGTCGAACTGCGCGCGGACCTTGGCCATCACCCGCGGCGGCAGGAAGTGGGTGTGCAGGTCGATCAGGCCCGGCAGGCCGAGGGCCTGGGCGAAGTCGACGGGAGTCAAGCCCGCGCCCTCAGTCCCGGTGGCCCTTGAGCCGCCGCTGGACCGCCTCGACCTTTTCCCGGTTGGCCGTCCGCTCGGCGAGCGTGTGGCGCTTGTCGTAGGACTTCTTGCCCTTGGCGAGGGCGATCTCGACCTTGGCGCGGCCGTCCTTGAAGTAGAGCGCGAGCGGCACGATCGTGTAGCCCTTGTCGGTGATCTTGCGCTCGATCTTGTCGATCTCGGACCGGTTGAGCAGCAGCTTGCGGCGGCGGCGGGCGGAGTGGTTGGTCCAGGTGCCCTGGCTGTACTCGGGGATGTGCACGCCCAGCAGCCACGCCTCGCCGTTGTCGATCTCGGCGAAGCCGTCCACGAGCGACGCGCGCCCCTGGCGCAGCGACTTCACCTCGGTCCCCATGAGGACGAGCCCGGCCTCCCAGGTGTCCTCGATGTGGTAGTCGTGGCGCGCCTTCTTGTTCTGCGCGACCATCTTCTGGCCCTGCTCCTTCGCCATGGGTCCATTGTCCCAGAGCGTGTCCAATCCGTTCTGGTCGGTCAGAGCCAGTTCATCGGGTCCACGGCCTCGCCGTTGGCCATGACGGTGAAGTGCAGGTGGCACCCGGTGGACCACCCGGTGCTGCCCTCGAAGCCGATGACCTGGCCCTCCTGGACCGTGTCGCCCACGCCGACGTTGTAGCCGCTGGCGTGGTTGTAGATCGTGGCGATGCCCTTGCCGCCGAGCACGCCGTGGTCGATCACCAGCCGGTTGCCGTAGACACCGCTGAAGTAGGAGGACACGACCTTGCCGGGCGCCGCGGCGCGCAGCGGGGTGCCGCAGCCGCCGCCGAAGTCCACGCCGTCGTGCAGGCCCCAGTAGTGGTAGATCGGGTGGGTCCGGTAGCCGAACGGCGAGGTGACGTAGCCCTCGACCGGGTAGGCCAGCAGGCCCGGGCTCGGGGTGGCTGGGTTCGACCGGGCATGGGCACGCGCCTCGGCGCGCTGGCGACGCAGGGCGGCGAGGGCGCGCTTGCGCAGCATCTCCTCGATCTGCTGCTGCTCCTTCTCGAGCTTGCGCAGCTTGGAGAGGTCCTTCGACCGTGCCTCGCTGGCCCCCGCACGGGCGTCGCGGCGCTCGATCACGAGCGAGACGACGGAGTCCTTGGCCGCCTGCTCCTCGGCTTCGAGGGACTGCATCAGCACGAGGTGCTCGGCGGCAGCCTCGCGCTTGACGGCCACGGCGTCGCGGGCCTCGGCGACCTGGTCCTCGCGCACCTTGAGGAGCACCTCCGCGGCCTTGAGCTCGTCGTACTCGCGCGCCTCCTGGCCGATGACGACGTCACGGACGCCGTCGCGTCGGGTGAGCTCCTCGGTGGAGTCGGCGTCGAGGAGGGAGGAGAACGCGATCAGCTCGGGGTCGCCCTCGGCGTACATGTCGGTGACGGTGCGGGCGACCTTCTCGCGCTGGGCGTCGCGGTCGACCTGGCCCTGCGCGAGGGCGGCCTCGGCGGCGGCGAGCTCCGCCTCGGCCGCGGCCAGCTCGGCCTGCATCTGCGCGTCGCGCTCGGCGGCGACCTCCACCTTGCCGCGCGCCGTGGCGAGCCGGGTCTTGGCGACACCGAGCTGCTCCTGGGCGGCTTGGAGGCGGGCCGCTGCCTTGCGCAGCTGGGCACTGGACTCGTCGAGGTCCTGGTGGGCGCCCTTGAGCTCGCGCTCGACCTTGTTCTTCTTGTCCTTGAGGTCGTCGGCATGAGCAGCGGACACACCCAGCGCCATGACTGCAACGAGAGCTGCAGCCACAGGGCGATGAGCGGCACGGGGGAAGGTACGCACCGGGGAAGCCTTTGCGTCGGGGAAGCGGGGAAGGGTGTCCTCCCGACGCCGGGCCGGTTGGACGCCTAGACGCTAACCTCCGGCGATCAGACTTTGAGGTATTTGCGCGTCAACACGAGTGTCGGGAGCAATGTCAGCAGCGGACCGAGGATCGCGACGGCCCCGGCGGCCAGCCAGAACTCGTTCCAGCCGATCCATGGCACGAACCTCAGGTTCTGCTGGAGGTCGCCGATCGCGAAGCGCAGGAACGCCGCCAGCGCCCCGATCGCGAGGGCGACGCTGATCAGTGCGGTGACCAGCGCCTCGAGGAGGAACGGCAGCGCGATGTAGAGCGTGGAGGCGCCCACCAGCCGCATGATGCCGATCTCCTTGCGGCGCGCGAAGGCGGCGAGGCGGATGGTGTTGGCGACCAGCAGCAGGGCCGCCAGCACCAGCAGCGCCGCGGTGCCCAGTGCGTACGTCCGCATCTTGGTGATGGTCGCGAGGATCGGTCCGACCTGCTCGCGCAGGTCCCGCACCCGCGAGACGCCGTCGAGGCCCTGGACCGCGCTGCTGATGCCCTCGTACTGCTCCGGGTCCTCGAGCGTGATCCAGATCGTCTGCGGCATGTCCTCGGCCGTCAGCGCGGGGTTGTCGCCGGAGAACAGTTCCTCGCCGTAGAGCTCCTTCGCCTTCTCGAGCGCCACCTCGCTGGACTCGAAGCGATAGCTCGACACCTCCGGGTTGTCCTTGACCACGGCCTCGATCTCGGTCTTCTGCGCCTCGGTCACCGGGTTGGGGCAGACCGGGTTGGAGTCGTTGAGCCGGCACAGGTAGACCGTGATCTGGAGCTGGTTGCCGAAGTGCTCGGCCGCCCGGGTCGCCTGCTGCTGGAACAGCAGGCCGATGCCCACCAGCGTCAGCGAGACGACCAGGGTGAGGATCACCGCCAGGTGCATCGTCAGGTTGCGTCGCAGGCCCTGGCCGAGCTCGGAGTAGACGTAGCGGAGCTGCATGGAGTGGGGGTCTCGATTCGTTCGGGGAGGCGGATCGGGTCAGGGCCGGGGCCCGGCGTCAGTTCTGGTGGCCGTAGACGCCCTGCGCCTGGTCGCGCACGACGTGCCCGTTGTCGAGCTCGATGACGCGCTTGCGCATCTGGTCGACGATGCCGGCGTCGTGGGTGGCCATCACGACGGTTGTGCCGGTGCGGTTGATCCGGTCGAGGAGCTTCATGATCCCGACCGAGGTGGTGGGATCGAGGTTTCCGGTGGGCTCGTCGGCGATGAGGATCATCGGCCGGTTGACGAACGCGCGCGCCACGGCGACGCGCTGCTGCTCGCCGCCGGACAGCTCGTCGGGCATCCGGTCGCCCTTGCCACTCAGGCCCACCAGCTCGAGCGTCTCCGGGACGACGTCCTTGATCTCCTTGCGGGACTTGCCGATCACCTGGAGCGCGAAGGCGACGTTCTCGGTCACGGTCTTGTTGGGCAGGAGTCGGAAGTCCTGGAAGACGGTGCCGATGTCGCGGCGCAGCCGCGGCACCTTCCAGCCGGCGAGCCGGTTGATCTCCTTGCCGGCGACGTAGACGCGACCGGTGGTCGGGCGGTACTCGCGGAGCACCAGGCGCAGGAAGGTCGACTTGCCCGAGCCCGAGGAGCCCACGAGGAAGACGAACTCCCCCTTCTCGACGTCGACCGACACGTTGTCGAGGGCGGGGTGGGGGTGGCCGGGATAGCTCTTGGTGACCTTCTCGAAGCGAATCACGGCGTCGAGGCTACGTGAGGGGTGGACGCGATCGACGAATCCGGGCGCCTAGCGGCCCTCGGGCAGCTCGAAGTCCGTCGGGGCGCGCTCGCCGGTGGCGGCGTCCCACGCCAGGACGCCGTCGTCGGCGGCAACGGCGTAGACGACCGCGCCGTCGGGCGACCAGGCGACCGCGCCGGGGGCGCCCGTGTGGCCATCGAGCTCCTTCGCGCGGCGGGCGTCGCGGGTCGGGTCCCACAGCGTCACGGACGTCTCGTCCAGCGACGTGAGCGCGATCGTCTTCCCCTCGGGGGCGTACGCCGCCTCGTGCAGGCGCGTGCCCCGGAGCTCGGCGACAGGGGTCCAGGTCTCGGCGTCCCACACGAGGGGCTGGCCGTCGGCGCCGATGCCGAGGAGCAGGGAGCCGTCGGGACTCCACGCCACCGTGCCGCCCTCCCCGGAGGAGACCTCCAGCGTGTCGCCCTTGACGAGGTCGTGCACCTCGACCGGGCCGTTGCCCGCGGTCGCGATCCGGTTGCCCTCGGGCGAGATCGCGATCCGGTGCACCTCCCCGCTCGTGCGGAGGAAGGCCACCTCGTCGCCGTCGACCGACCACACCATCAGTCGCTCGTCGCCGTCGTCGTCGAGACCGGCCGCCGCGACCAGCTCGCCGTCGGGGCTGTAGGCCACGGCCGTGACGGGTGAGCCGTCGGCCACGTCGCCGTCCGCGAGCCCGGTGAGCTCGGTGACCGGCTCGCCCGAGTCGAGGTCCTCCAGCACCACCGTGCCGTCGTCGACGGTCGCCACGGTCGACCAGTCGGGTGCGACCGCGACCGAGCCGCGGTCGGGGACGAGCTCGAGCGTCCCGTCGGTGGCGTCCCAGCGGCAGATGCCGTTCCAGCAGTCGGCCAGCACCTCGTCGCCGTCGGGGCTCACCGAGAGGTCGTCGGTGGCGACGAGCTCGTAGGCCGCGCTCCCCCCTGTGCCGCCCGGCCCGGCGTCGGTGCCCGTGCCCGTCGTCGGCTCGTCCGGCCGGTCGTCCGAGCAGCCGGCCGCCGTGAGGGCGAGCAGCGTCGCGGCGGCGGCGACGACGCGGCGGTCAGGCACGGACCGCGGCACCGGGGACCCGGGTGACGTCGAAGTGGAGGGTGCGCCCGTCCTGGCACTCGATGCGGTCGACCCGCCGCGGCCCGTCGGCGAGCAGTCCCTGGCTGACCGGACGCGTGCCGAGGCTGTCCACGACGTCGTACTCGTCACTGATGCGCAGCACCGACCACGGGCGGTCGGCGCTGCCGTCACCGGTCGCGAGGATGCCGTCGAGGGCGGCGCGCGCCAGGCGGGCGTGGCGGGCGGCGGCGTCCTCGCGGCCGGTGCGCCGCAACGCGGCGGCCAGCATCGCGTGGGCGGCCGGGCTGAGCAGCGACCCGGGCATGCTCGCCTCGAGCGCCGCGACCGCGTCGGCGTGGCGCCCCTCGCGGATCAGGACGTCGGCATGCTTGCGCACCCGCAGCTCCGGGTCGAACCCGGGGGCGGCGCGCACGGCGTCGCGCAGGGGCTCGAGCGTCTCGGCGCTCGGGTCGGAAAGGTGGGCGTCGACCAGGTCGGCGTACGTCGTCACGGGTGTCATCGCTGTCCTTCCTCGAGGAGCCGCTCGAGCTCTTCCTCGGTCATGTCCTCGAGCTCCTGCTTGCCGGTGCGACGTGCGTCGACCTCGACCGGTTGCTCGAAGTACTCCTCGTAGGTGTCACCGTTGGACGTGGACTTGTAGTCGTCGAAGTTCTCGTCCCAATCCTCGGCCTGCTCCTCGGTGATCCCGTCTTCCTCGTGCATGTCGAACGGGTCGTCCTGCCACGGCCAGCGCCACGCGTCCTGGTCGTCGATGGCCTCGAACTGGCGGGCGTGCCGCATCTCGTGGGCGGCGGTGTTGAGGATGAACGGGTCGTCGAGGATGCCCTCGTTGAGCGCGATCTCCGATCCTCCGCCGCGCGCCTGGCCCCAGAGGTCCCACGTCTCGGGCTCCCACGTGATGGTCGGGGTCGGGATGCCGGCCTCGGCCGCCTGCTCCTCGATCATCTCCTCCACCACCGCGCGCCGCTCGTCGTCGGTCATCGAGGCCCACCGCTCGGCGACCTCCGGGTCGGCGACGCCGTAGTCGTCGACGGAGTCCACGTGGCCCGGTGGTACGCCGCCCGCGATGGTCGCGTCGGCGGCGGCCGCCCGGCCGAGGATGGTGGAGACGTCGTCGGCCAGCGCCTGTGCGGTCTGCTGGCGGATGCGGGACCACTCGTCGGCCTCGTAGCGGTTCGGGAAGGTCGGCGGGTCGCTGACGTCGCTGACCGTGCCGTCGGAGCTGATCGAGAAGTCCTTGGCGCGGGCCTCCCCCTCGACCTCGGTGACCAGGCGCTCGACCTCCGCGACGATGGTCTCGGCGTCGTAGAGGGCGCGCTGCATCTGGCGCTTGCCGTCGATGTGGCGGTCGAGCTGCTTGACCAGCAGTGTGCGGCGCGCGACGGCGAACGTCACGGCCAGCCCGGTCCACGACTCGGGCACGCCCTGCGTCTCGAGCTGGTCGCGGGCGCCCTCGAGGGCGTCGAGGTCCTTCTTGAGGCTGTCGCCGGCGGTGCCGAGCGGCTCGGACTGCCAGCGCTTCGCGTCGCCGTAGGTGACCGTCATCAGCCACCGCCCAGCAGGCCGCCGAACAGGCCACCCGTGGTCTGGTCGACCGAGCGGTAGTCCTCGCCGGCGGCCGCGAGGTCGGCGCCGAAGTCGTCGGCCGCCGTCACCCACGCGGCGACCTCGTCGTCCCAGCTCGTGCCGAGCTCACGCAGGTGGTCGACCGAGGAGGCACCCGGGATCCCGCCTCCTGCCCAGGTCAGCGCGTCGGCGGACCCGTGTCCCTTGGCGTCGGCCGCCGCGCCCTGCGCGGCGTTGGCGGCATCCTGCAACGCGGCGAAGCCGACCTGCAGCTGCGACATGTGTCCCCCCGGTGGTCAGCGTGCCAGTGACTGACGTCTACCCCGGGTGGCGGCTGCGAAACACCTCAGGCGTCGACCTTGTCCGCACCCCGGCGCCAGCGGATGCCGGCCTCCATGAAGTCGTCGAGGTCGCCGTCGAAGACGGCGCTGGGGTTGCCGGACTCGTGGCCGGTGCGCAGGTCCTTGACGACCTGGTAGGGGTTGAGGACGTAGTTGCGCATCTGGTCGCCCCAGCTGGCCTGGACGTCGCCCTTGAGGTCCTTCTTGAGCGCGGCCTCCTCGGCCTTCTTCCTGGCGAGCAGCTTGGCCTTGAGGACGACCATTGCCGAGGCCTTGTTCTGCAGCTGCGACTTCTCGTTCTGGCAGGACACGACGATGCCGGTCGGGATGTGGGTCAGGCGCACCGCGGAGTCCGTCGTGTTGACCGACTGACCGCCGGGACCGCCGGACCGGAAGACGTCGGTGCGGATCTCGTTCTCGTCGACCTCGATCTCGTCGGTCTGCTCGAGCATCGGCACCACCTCGACGGCGGCGAAGGAGGTCTGGCGGCGGCCCTGGTTGTCAAAGGGGCTGATCCGCACCAGGCGGTGGGTCCCGGCCTCGACCGAGAGCGTGCCGTAGGCGTAGGGCGCGTGGATGGCGAACTCGGCGGACTTGATGCCCGCCTCCTCGGCGTAGGACACCTCATAGACCTCGACGCCGTACTTGTGCTGCTCGGCCCAGCGCGTGTACATCCGCATCAGCATCTCGGCGAAGTCGGCGGCGTCGACGCCACCGGCGCCAGAGCGGATCGTCACGATGGCCTCGCGCTCGTCGTACTCACCTGCGAGCAGCGTTCGGATCTCGAGCGACTCGACGGACTTCTTGATCCGTCCGAGCTCCCGCTCCGAGTCGGCGAGCGTGTCGGCGTCACCCTCCTCCTGGGCCATCTCGACCATGAGGGCGAGGTCCTCGATGCGGGTCTCGAGGCTGGTGAAGCGGTCCATCTCGCCCTGCAGGGCGGAGAGCCGACCGGTGATGCGGGTCGCGCTCCCGACGTCGTCCCACAGGTCGGGGGCCGCCACCTGCTCGCCCAGGTCCGCGATCTCCCCACGCATGCGGTCGAGGTTGAGGACCTGGCCGACGGTCTTCATGGTCGCCCGGAGCTGCTTGATCTCTACGTCGAAGTCGATGCCTGCCACAAGGAGCAACAGTACGGCGCACGCGGGAAGGGTGTCGAAAGCACCGGTCGGACAAGCAGCAGCGGCGAGCACTCCCGGCCTGTGATTCCGGTCGTGCCCGCCGCTGCGGATCGGGTGCGGGTCAGCGCGTGCAGAGCACCTCGGGCGTCGCGACGGCGGCGACGGCGGCCGGCGTGGCGGAGGTTGCGAGGTCGATCTTGAGGCGGAAGACGTCCGAGACGTCGAGGACCTGGTCGGCGACGACCGTGCCGACTGACAGCGAGTGGGTGGTCAGGACGGCGCCGTCGGCGCTGACGGTCACGGCGCCGCTCGAGCCGGTGGCGGAGCTGTCGGTGAGGGCGTACGTCGCCCGCAGGTCGGTGCACTTGCGGCCGAGCGTGTACTCCACGGACGACGGGGTCCCCGAGGTCGTGGTCGCCAGGCTCTGGCCGTAGTACTCGGCGCCGATCAGGACGCCGGTGGGCTCGACGTTCACGCGGGGGCCGCTGAGCCGGTAGACCAGCTTCTCCCACTTGTAGACCTCGACGGCCAGGGCCTTGCTGTAGCCCTTCTTGAGGCCCTTCGAGGCCGGCTTGAGGACGCGGTACTCGCGCGAGCCCTGGGTCGAGGGCTTGTCCTTGAGGACGTAGGTGCCGTTCTTCTTGATCTTGGCGTTGCCCGTGGACTTCCACGACTTCTTGTTGCCCACGCGCTGCTGCAGGACGACCTTCTCGCCGGCGGCCTTGGGCGTCACGCGCCCCTTGACCTTGACGGTGTCCTCCTTGGCGACGGCGACCTCGAGGTTGGCCTTGGCGGTGATCTTGTAGGCCTGGGCCTTGGCAGGCGCGGCCTGCGTCGGCGCGGTGAGCGCCAGCGAGCCGGCGGCGAGGGCCACGGTGGCGGCCAGAGCGGTCAAGCGGTTCATGGTTCTATCCCCGTCGTGTGGGCCCGGGAACGGGCCGTTCAACGAGGGAGACGCCGCCGGTCAGGAGAAAGTTGCGACCGGCCCGAGAAGAGTTCCGGCGTGCGCCGGCACCGACAGCACCCCGTCGCGTACGTCGACCCCGGCAGGGGTCTCGAAGAGCACCTCGCGCTCCCCGACCCGGGTCGTCGCGGCCGTGTCGCCGGCGTTGACGACGACGAGCAGGTCGCCGCGGCGCATGGTGAACAGCCGGCCCTCGACGGTGCACGACACCGAGCCGAAGGCCGGGTCGGTCAGCTGCGGCAGCTCGCGGCGCAGCCGGCCGAGTCGCCGGTAGCACTCCAGCACCACCGCATGGCGACCACCGGACAGCTCGTCCCAGTCCAGCTTCGAGCGGCGGAACGTCTCGGGGTCCTGGGGGTCGAGGACCTCGTCGGGGTCCCAGCCCATCCTCTCGAACTCGGCGATGCGGCCGTCCGCCGTCGCCTTCCCGAGCTCGGGCTCGGGGTGGGAGGTGAAGAACGCGAACGGCGTCGAGGCCGCCCACTCCTCCCCCATGAACAGCATCGGTGTGAACGGCCCGGCGAGCGTCAGCAGGGCGGCGCACGCGAGCTGGTCGTCGTCGAGGTGCTCGGCGAGCCGGTCGCCGCGGGCGCGGTTCCCGATCTGGTCGTGGTTCTGGTTGGCCACCACGAGCCGCCAGGTCGGCATGTGCTCGGTGTCGACGGCCGTGCCGTGGTCGCGCTCGCGGAACGACGAGAACGTCCCGTCGTGGAAGAACCCCTTCTCACACACCTTGGCCAGTGCCTCGAGCGGCTCGAAGTCGGCGTAGTAGCCGGTGGTCTCGCCGCTCAGCGCGACGTGGACGGCGTGGTGGAAGTCGTCGCTCCACTGCGCGTCGAGGCCGTAGCCGCCGGCCTCGCGCGGGCGTACGAGGAGCGTGTCGTTGAGGTCGGACTCGGCGATCAGGGTGAGCGGGCGCCGCAGGTGTGCCGACAGCGCGGCGGTCTCGACCGCCATCTCCTCGAGGAGGTGGACCTGCGAGGTGTCCTGAAGCGCGTGCACGGCGTCGAGCCGCAGGGCGTCGACGTGGTAGTCCTCGAACCACATCCGGACGTTGTCGAGGATGTAGCGGCGCACCTCCGCCGAGTCCTCGCCGTCGAGGTTGACCAGGTCGCCCCACGTGTTGCGCCCGGCCTTCAGGTAGGGCCCGAACAGCGGGAGGTAGTTGCCCGAGGGGCCGAAGTGGTTGTGCACCACGTCCTGGACCACCCCGAGGCCCTTCGCGTGGCAGGCGTCGACGAAGCGGCGGTAGGCGTCGGGGCCGCCGTACTGCTCGTGGACGGCGAACCAGGCGACGCCGTCGTAGCCCCAGTTGTGGGTGCCGTTGAAGGAGTTGACCGGGAGCAGCTCGACGAGGTCGACGCCGAGGTCGACGAGGTGGTCGAGCCGCTCGACGGCGGAGTCGAGGGTGCCGTCCGGGGTGAAGGTGCCGATGTGCAGCTCGTAGACGACCGACCCCGCCAGCTGGCGGCCGGTCCAGGCGGCGTCGGCCCACTCGTACGTCGTCCGGTCCCGCCGCGAGAGCCCGTGCACGCCGCCGGGCTGCCGGCGCGAGCGCGGGTCGGGGCGCGGGTCGGGGTCGTCGTCGACGAGGTAGCCGTAGTCGACCGACTCGTCCGTCGGCACCGGTCCTGCCGGCGCCCACCAACCGTCGGCGTCGCGGGTCATCTCCACGACGCTCTGCCCCTCGGGGGCGGCCACGCTCAGCCGCACCCGCTGCGGGCGCGGCGCCCAGACGTCGAAGGGTCCCCGAGAGGGCGTGGTCATGTCAGTCCTTCCTCAGTCCTTCTTGACCAGCAGGGCGACGGGGTGGACGGCGAGCAGAGTGGCGAGCCGGCCGTCGGTGTCGAGGCCGGTGAGCAAGTCGTGCCACCGACCCTCGGGCAGGTCGAGGACGGTGTCGTTCCAGCCGCCGGCCGCGGCGAGCCCCACGGGGAGGCGGGTGGCGACGGCGATCGCGCCACCGCGGTCGAAGGCGACCGCGTGCGCCGCGGCGGACCCGGAGGCGGTGACCGGCGTGTAGCCGGTGAACAGCTCCGGCCGCTCGCGCCGGAGGGTCAGGGCGGTGCAGGTGACGTGCAGCTTGGTCGCCGCGTCGTCCTCGGCGGTGCCGGCGAGCACCGCGGCGCGGTGGTCGAAGTCGACGGGACGGCGGTTGTCCGGGTCGACCAGCGAGGTCTCCCAGAGCTCGCTGCCCTGGTAGACGTCGGGCACGCCCGGCATCGTGATCGCGAGCAGCTTGGCCACGAGCGAGTTGGCCTGGGCGGGCTCGTCGATGCGCGCGGCGAGGTCGACCAGCACGGCGCGCACGCCGCCTGCGTCGAAGACCGCGTCGACCGCGGCGTGCACCTGCGACTCGTACGCCGCGTCGGGCTCGGTCCACGTCGTCCGGTCGCCGGCCTCCCGCATCGCCTTCTCGGCATAGCCGTGCAGCCGGTCCCGGAGGTCGGGCAGGTGGTCGGGCGTCCAGGCGCCGAGCACGGCCTGCCACAGCAGCGAGCCGAAGCCCTCGTCGGGGACGGGTGCGAGGCGGAGCAGCTCGTCGAGCGCCCGCTCCCAGCGGCCGGGCTCCTCGGCGAGCACGGTGATCCGGGCGCGGACGTCCTCGCCGCGCTTGGTGTCGTGCGTGGAGAGGGTGACCATCGCGTCGGGCCAGTCGCGCTGGCGCGCGGCCATCGCCTCGTGCCAGTCGTCGACGTCGATCGCGAAGATCGACGGGTCGCCGCCGACCTCGTTGAGCGACGTCAGCCGCGACCAGCGGTAGAACGAGCAGTCCTCGACGCCCTTGGCCATGACCATGCCCGAGGTCTGCTGGAGGCGCCGGGCCGGCTGGCTCCACTCGTCGTGCAGCAGCGGTTCGAGGACGTCGTACGTCGCGGCGAGGTCGGGGCGATGCTCCCGCGCTCGGGCGAAGGCCTGGTCGAGGTGGTCGCGGCCCTCGGGGAGGTAGGAGCGGTAGACCGGGAAGCAGGCCAGCAGCTCGCCGATGGCGTCGGCGACGGCGTCCTCGTCGGCGCCCTCCCCCGGCTCGTCCTGCTTCGCGTGCAGCGCGCGCTCGACCTCGCGCGTGATGCGCCGTACCTCGGAGTGCAGGATGCCGTCGGCGACGGCGCGCTTGTTGTCGTGGACCATCTGCTCCCAGTCGACCGACGCGCCGCGGAGCCGGTCCTCCAGCGCAGTGAGCGGGGCCTCCCCGGCCGGATCGGTGAGCAGCCGGTCGATGAGCGCGAGCGCGTCGTAGCCGGTGGTGCCGTCGGTCGCCCACTCCCCGGGCAGGTGCTCGCCGGGCTCGAGGATCTTCTCGACGAGCACGTAGGCGCCGCCGGTGAGGGCGGCGAGGTCGTCGAGGTAGCGCTTGGGGTCACGCAGGCCGTCGGGGTGGTCGACCCGCAGCCCGTCGACGAGGCCCTCGTCGAACCACCGCTTGACCTCGACGTGGGTCTCGGCGAAGACCTCGGGGTCCTCGACGCGCACGGCGGCGAGGGTGTTGACGGCGAAGAAGCGGCGGTAGTTCAGGTCCTCGTCGGCCGCGCGCCAGTTGACCAGCCTGTAGTGCTGCTCCTCCAGCGTCGAGGTGTCGGGAGCCAGCGGGAAGCGCTGGTCGTGGTAGCGGACCTCGTCCTTCCCGACCTCGATGGCGCCCTCGTCGTCGTCGCCGATGACCGGGATCACGATGCGGCCGTCGCCGGCCGCCCAGTCGACGTCGAAGGCCGACGCGTGCTCGGACTCGCGGCCCAGCTTGAGGACGTCCCACCACCACGGGTCCTCCGAGGGGGTGGCGACGCCGACGTGGTTGGGCACGATGTCGACCAGCACGCCCATCCCGAGGCGCCTCGCCTCGGCCGACAGCGCGGCCAGGCCCTCCTCGCCGCCCCGCTCGGGGTCGACGTGGTCGAAGGCGACGACGTCGTAGCCGTGGGTGCTGCCGGGCTCCGAGGCCAGCAGCGGCGAGAGGTAGACCCAGTCCACGCCGAGGTCGTGCAGGTAGGGCAGCACCTGCGCGGCGTCGTACAACGTGAAGTCGGGACTGACCTGCAGGCGATAGGTGCTGTGCGGCGTACGACGCTCCGGCCGGGCAGGCGGGTGTGCGTCGCTCACGTGAGGTCCGTGCCCGAGCGGGCCGCGAGTGATGCCGCCACCGAGTGGTCCGGGCTGGCCTCGGGCTCGGAGTGCTCGCGGAGCACGACGAGGCTGTGCGTGTTGAGGTCGAACGTGCCACCGGCCTCGTGCGTCGGGCCGGCGTCGGCGTTGCCGCCGGTGTCGATCACCACGTCCCACGCGGCGGCGTACTCCTCTGCCGGCAGGGTCACCGTCGCCGGGCCGTCGGCGTTGAAGTAGAGCAGGAAGTGGTCGTCGGTGATGGTGGCTCCGCGGGCGTCCTTGCCGGCGATGCCGTTGCCGTTGAGGTACATGCCGATCGCCTTGCTGCCCTCCCAGTCGCCGTCCTCCATCGGCTCCCCGTCGAGGCCGAGCCAGACGATGTCGTTGAGGCGCTCGCCGTCGCCGGTGCGCACCGTGCTGCCGGTGAAGAACCGCTTGCGGTGGAAGGTCGGGTGGTCGGCGCGCAGCTTGGCGACCGCCGCGGTGAACTCGATGAGCGGCTTGTCGGCGTCGTCCCAGTGCACCCAGCTGATCTCGCTGTCCTGGGCGTACGTGTTGTTGTTGCCGTCCTGGGTGCGGCTCAGCTCGTCGCCGTGCAGGAGCATCGGCACCCCCTGGCTGAGCAGCAGCGTGGCGATGAAGTTGCGCTGCTCGCGGGCCCGCGCCTCGAGGATCTCGGCGTCGTCGGTCGGGCCCTCGACGCCGTGGTTCCACGAGCGGTTGTGGCTCTCGCCGTCGTTGTTGTCCTCGCCGTTGGCCTCGTTGTGCTTCTCGTTGTAGGAGACGAGGTCGCGCAGCGTGAAGCCGTCGTGGGCGGTGACGAAGTTGATGCTGGCGAAGGGCCGGCGACCGGAGTGCTCGTAGAGGTCGGAGGAGCCGGACAGCCGGGAGGCGAACTCGCCCAGCGACGGCTCGCCGCGCCAGAAGTCGCGCACGGTGTCGCGGTAGGCGCCGTTCCACTCGGTCCACTGCGGCGGGAAGCCGCCGACCTGGTAGCCGCCGGGGCCGATGTCCCACGGCTCGGCGATCAGCTTGACCTGGCTGACGACCGGGTCCTGCTGCACCATCTCGAAGAAGGTGGAGAGCTTGTCGACGTCGTAGAACTCGCGAGCCAGGGTGGCGGCGAGGTCGAAGCGGAAGCCGTCGACGTGCATCTCGGTGACCCAGTAGCGCAGCGAGTCCATGATCAGCTGCACGGAGTGCGGGTGGCGCACGTTGAGGGTGTTGCCGGTGCCGGTGTAGTCCATGTAGTAGCGCTGGTCGTCCTCGACGAGGCGGTAGTAGGCCGCGTTGTCGATGCCCTTGAAGCTCAGCGTCGGGCCGAGGTGGTTGCCCTCGGCGGTGTGGTTGTAGACGACGTCGAGGATGACCTCGATGCCCGCGGCGTGCATCGCCTTGACCATCGCCTTGAACTCCTGGACCTGCTGGCCCTGCTGGCTCGAGGCGTAGTCGGCGTGCGGAGCGAGGAAGGCGAGGGTGTTGTAGCCCCAGTAGTTGCGCAGGCCCTGGTCGAGCAGGGTCGAGTCCTGCACGAACTGGTGGACCGGCATCAGCTCGATCGCCGTGACGCCGAGCTTCTTCAGGTGGGCGGTGACCGAGGGGTGCGCCAGCCCGGCGTACGTCCCACGCTGCTCCTCCGGCACGTCGGGGTGCAGCTGGGTGAGGCCCTTGACGTGCGCCTCGTAGATGAAGGACTCGTTGTAGGGGATGGAGAGGCGGCGGTCACCCTCCCAGTCGAAGAACGGGTTGATGACCACGCCGTGCGTCATGTGCGCCGCGGAGTCGTCGTCGTTGCGCGAGTCCTCGTCACCGAAGTTGTAGGCGAACAGCGACTGGTCCCAGTCGATGTCGCCGGCCGTGGCCTTGGCGTAGGGGTCGAGGAGCAGCTTGTTGGGGTTGCAGCGCTGGCCCTGGGTGGGGTCCCACGGGCCGTGGACGCGGTAGCCGTAGCGCTGACCGGGCTGCACGGTCGGGATGTAGCAGTGCCAGACGTAGGCGTCGACCTCGGTGACCTCGAGCCGCGTCTCGGTGAAGGAGCCGAGGTTGTCGGGGTCGGGGTCGAACAGGCACAGCTCGACGCGCTCGGCGACCTCGCTGAACAGGGCGAAGTTCGTGCCGGTGCCGTCGAAGGTGGCACCCAGGGGGTAGGCAGTGCCGGGCCAGTTCTCGGTCATGCCTTGAAACTACCGGCGACTCGCCGCGAGTCCCGCCACGGACCATCTGATGGGGTGGGCAGCGTGACGGCCGTTACGCGGACCTCGGTCACGGCACCACCGTCACCGCTGCAGTGCTGCTCGCGCCGACGGTCGGGCTGCTCGGTGAGCCGGGGATGGTGAGCGGCAGGTCGAGCGGCGCGCTCAGCCGGACCGTGACGGAGCGGCCGACCGGGTCGACCCGTACGCCGACGTCGATGCCGGGGTACGTCGAGCCGGCGCCGGCGCGGGCGAGGTAGTCGCGCACCGCGGCCTCGACCGCGGCCTCCTGCTGGGTGAGGCGCTCGCCGTCGAGGCCCTGCTCGTAGATGCCGGCGGACCCGAGGTCGGCGCCGTAGAGCGCCGCACCGTCGGCGAGGTTGTCGAGGCCCTGCCGCTGGAGGTAGGCGGCCGACGCGTCGATCACGACCACGATGGCCATCAGCAGGATGCTCGCGAACCCGATGATCAGCAGCGTCACCTGTCCCTCCTCGTCGCGGCACCTCATCGCTCGCCGTCCTGGCCGTCGTCGGACCCGCTCTCGACGTACTGCCCGATCGGGACCGTGTGGGTCGCGTCGAGCGAGAAGACCGCGGCGCCCTTGCCGAGGATCGCCGGGAAGAACGGCAGTTCCACCCCGGAGTCGACGCGGACGGTGATGACCGAGGTGCCGACGTGGCAGTTGCCCGCGGGGGCGTCGCACGTGACGGTCACCCGGGCGCGCTGGCCCGGTGTTCCCTGGTCGGCCAGCACCTGGCGTACGACGGCGTCGGCGCGGGCCGACCCCGTGGCGTCGTCCGGCGCCAGGGCGTAGGCCCGCCCGGCAGCGCGGGCGGCGGCGCTGGTGGCGAACGCCCCCTGCTGCACCTCGAAGACCGAGATGACGATCCAGACGAGCGGGACCAGCAGGATGATCGCGAGCCAGGTGAGCTCGACGAGGGCGGAGCCCTGCTCGTCCCGCCGCGCGCTCAGTCGCGTCCGGGTCACGGTGGTGCCACCTCGGCGATGGCGTGGCCCGAGACGCGGACGGGCACGCCTGCCCCTCCGAAGCCGAGCAGGCCCACGTCGGCGGTCACGACGGCCTCGTAGCCCGGGGCTCCCCCGACGAGGGCCGGGCGGACGGTCACCGTGCGGACGAAGTCCGCGGACAGGGCGCCGCTGACCAGCTCCTGCACCTTGGCCCGGCCGGCGGGGGCCGACGAGCCGGCGACCGCTGCGTGGCGGGCGCCCTCCGCTGCGGCGGAGGCGAGGGTGTTGCGCACGTGGAGCACCAGCGCGAGCTGCAGGATCCCGATGACCAGCGGGAGGAGGACGAGCAGGACGAGGACGAAGTCGACGACCGCAGCCCCGCGTTCGCTGGTGCGGGCGCGGCGAGGCACCGGGCCCTAGCCGCTGACCATCGCGAAGGCCTGTGCCAGCAGGGCACGCAGCTCGTCGCTGACGAACGGCGTCAGCGCGGCGACGACGATGGCGGTCATCAGCGTGACCATCACCCAGCCGGGCACATCGCCACGGTCGTCACGAGCGTCACGAGGTCGTGTCGTGAGGTGGACGAGAAGTCCCGAGACGGACGGATGCATGGCGTGTCCTTTCGTTGGAAGGCGTCATGGCGTGGTGAGCCGCAGGCCCAGCACCCCGGGGTAGAAGGCGAACAGGATCGTCACCGGCAGCACGAAGAACACGACGGGCGCCATCATCGCGATCTCCTTGCGGGCGGCGGTCTCGATGAGCAGGCGCCGACCTGCTTCTCGTACGTCGGCGGCCTGGGCGTGGAGGACGTCGGCCAGCGGGGTGCCGCGCTCCATCGCCACGGTGATGCCGGTGGCGAACCGGGCCACGATCGGCAGCCCGGTGGAGCGGGCGAGCGACTCGAAGGCGGCCCCGACGGGCTCGCCCGTGCGGATCCGGGCGAGCACCTGCGCGAGGTCGTCGGAGAGCGCGCCGTGGCTGCGGCGCACGACGCGGTCGAGCGCCGACACCGGGCTCTCACCGGCGGCGACCGACAGGGCCAGCAGCTCGGCGACCGTCGGGAACTCCACGAGGACCTGTCGCTCGCGGTTCTTGACCTGGGTGCTGAGCCGGTTGTCGCGGAGGAAGACGCCGCACACGAAGCCGAGCACGCAGAAGACCGCGCCGGTGCCGACGCTCCCGACGCCACCGAGCGCCCGCAGCAGGACGACGGCGGCCGCGGCCGCGAAGCCCACCAGCCCCCAGACGACCTGCTCGATCCGGAAGTCCTGGACGGTGCGGTCGAGGCCGGCGCGCTGGAGCCGACGGCGTACGGACGCGGTGCCGCCGAGCACCCGCTCGACCAGGTCGGCGGCCCGGCGCAGCGGCGGGCCGAAGATCCCCGCGACTGCCGAGGTGGGCGCGGGCGTCAGTGGTCGCAGCAGCCCGCCCTCGTCGAGGCGGGGCACGTCGCGGAGGTAGGGCAGCACGCGGACCGACAGCTGCGGCCGGCGCAGCACCGCGATCCGCAGGCCGACGAGGAGCAGGCCCGCGCCGGCGACGGCACCGAGGAGCGCACCCCATACCGTGGTGCTCACGACAGGATCCGCTTCTCGCTCGGCAGCCGGCCGATGCGCATCATCGCCCAGTAGGCGAGCACGCAGACACCGAACCCGATGCCCAGCACGAGGACGCCACCCGGCGAGGCGTACTGCCGGATCGCCGTGGTCTGGAACGACATCAGCAGCAGGACGATCCACGGCGCGGCGACGGCGAGCCGAGCGCCGTTGACGGTCCAGGCCTGCCGTGACTCGAGCTCGGACCGCGTGCGCGCGTCGTCGCGGAGGAAACCGGAGAGGTTGCGCAGCAGGCGGCCGAGATCGCCGCCGCCGACCTCGCGCGCCAGCCGCAACCCCTCGATCACGCGGTCGCCGACGGGGTCGGCGAGCCGGTCCTTGAGCCGGTCGAGGCACTCGCCGAACCGGCCGGTGACCTGGTAGTCGAGGGCGAACTGGGCGAAGTCGGCGCGCAGCGCCTCGGGCCCGTTGGTGCCGAGCGCGGCGACGGCGTCGGGGAGGGAGAGCCCGGCACGCACGGCGCTCGCGAGGTTGTCGACCGCCTCGGGCCACACCTCGGCGAAGTCACGCAGCCGGCGGGCCGCCCGCTGGCGCAGCACGGCGATCGGGAGGTAGGCGGCCATGGCGGCGAACACGACCGCCACCGGGACGGTCCTCGACACAGCCTGCACGAGCGCAAAGGCCACGGCGAACAGGACGAGGCACAACGTCAGCACGCTCGCCGGCGTGACGTCCGCAAGGCCGGCGCGGCCGAGGAGGCGACCCAGCGCCGTCGAGGTCGGTGTCGCGGAGCGCGGCTTGCGCGGCAGGATGAAGGCCGACCAGATCAGCAGCAGGCCGACGCCCACCCCCAGCCCGACGAGCGCGCCCATCAGCGAGCGACCTCCTCGGAGGCGAGCAGCTGGTGGACGTCGATGCCGACCCGCTCGTAGCGCTCGACGCGCGCGGGCACTCCCCCGGTGCGCCGCAGCTCGGCACCGTGCCGGACGAAGATCGGCTCCACCTCGATGACGTCGGCCTCCACCCGCCCCGGCACGGAGACGATCTCGTTGACGCGGCGTACGCCGTCGGCGCCGAGGCCGAGGTGCACCACGAGGTCGACGCTGGTGGCGACCGTGGGCACCACGAAGCGCGCCGAGATGTTGTCACCGGCCAGCAGCGGCAGGGTGCACATCTTGACCAACGCCTCGCGGGCGCTGTTGGCGTGGAGGGTGGCCATGCCCGGCAGGCCGGAGTTGAGGGCGAGCAGGAGGTCGAGGCACTCGGCCGCGCGGACCTCGCCGACCAGGATCCGGCTCGGTCGCATCCGGAGCGCCTCCTTCACGAGGTCGCGCAGCACGATCTCGCCGGTCTGCTCGAGCCCGGCCTGCCGGGTCTGCATCGCGACCCAGTCGGGGTGGGAGAAGCGCAGCTCGAAGACCTCCTCCGCGCTCACCACCCGCTCACCACCGGGCACCGCGGCCGCGAGGCAGTTGAGCATCGTCGTCTTTCCGGCCTGGGTGCCGCCCGCGACGAGGATGTTGAGGCCGGCGCGCACCGACGCCTCGAGGAAGCGCGCCGCCTGGGGCGTCAGGCTGCCCAGCGACACCAGGTCGGACAGCCGGTGGGCGCGGAGCAGGAACTTGCGGATGTTGACCGCGGTGAAGCCGCGGGTGATGCCTTCGAGCACGACGTGGAGGCGGTGCCCCTCGGGCAGCATCGCGTCGACGAACGGGGTCGAGATGTCGATCCGGCGTCCGCTCGACTTCAGCATCCGCTCGACGAGCTCGTTGACCTGCGCCGCGTCGAGCCGGAGGTTGGTCAGCTCGTGGCGCCCGCGGCGGGCGATGAAGACCCGGCTGGGGTCGTTGATCCAGACCTCCTCGACCTCCGGGTCGTCGAGGAAGGGCTGCAGCGGGCCGAAGCCCGACACGCGGGCGACGAGCTCACCCACCATCGCGCTGTCGTCGGCGACGGGTGCGACCGCTCCGGTGAGGCTGAGGTCGTCGTGGTCGCGGACGACGTCCTCGGCGATGCGGCGTACGACGAGGGCCTCGCGCTGCGGGTCGACGCCCTCGCGTCGCACGCGCTCACGCACCTGCAGGTCGAGGCGCTCGACGAGGTCGTCGGCGTGCGGTCGCGTGACGCGATCAACGGCCATGTCGTGCCTGCTTCCCCGAGAAGACCTGCACGAGGGACGCTACCCACGCATACAGCCTCCAAACAGAGGGCCGGTAAAGGTTGTGGAGAACTTCTAGACCCGGCCGCGCAGGATCCGTCGCCAGTAGACCTGCGGCAGCACGTAGCGGTCCACCCACCACGTCACCGCCCGCGGCTCCGTGAGGTCGGGGAACGGCACCGTCGGCTGCGGCCGGCCGTCGCGGTCGACCTCGACGAGCATCAGGCGGTGGCGGGCGGTGGTGATGGGCATGACGGTGTAGCCGTCGTAGTGCGCGAGCGGACGGCCCAGGCGGGCGGCGAGGAGGTTGGGCGCCAGGACGGCGACCTGCTTGCGCAGGGCTCCTCCGGACGGCCGGGTCCGCAGGTCGGCAACGTCGCCGAGGGACCACACGTCGGGGAAGCGGCGGTGGCGCATCGTCAGCGGGTCCACGTCGACCAGTCCGGCCGGGTGCTCGCCCGCCAGCCCGGCGTCGACGACCCACCGGGGCGCGCGGTAGTGCGGCACGACGTGCGCGAGAGCGACGTCGGCGACCACCTCCTCCCCCGCCGGCGTGGCCAGCGTGACGCTGCGGCCGTCGAGCCGGGAGACGGTCGACTCGCGGTGCACGCGGACGTCGTACGACGCCAGCGCCTCCTCGATCCGCCCGTCCGGGCCCGCGAGGCCGAGCGGCGAGGCACCGGGGAGCACCAGGTCCACGTCGATGTCGTCCAGCACACCGGCACGGCGCCAGTGGTCGCAGGCCATGAAGAGCGGCTTGAGCGCGGTCGCGCCGCAGGGCGCCGGCTCCGGGGGCACGGTGAAGACCACCCGCCCGGACTGCAGCCCGCCCAGCGCTGGCCACACCCGCGCGGCGGTGTCGTCGTCGAAGGTCGACGCGGCCCACCCGGCGTCGTACGCCTCGCGAAGGCCGGGGGTGGCGTCCCAGTCCTCGTCGAGGCCAGGGCACACGACCAACGTCCGGCAGGTGAAGCGGCGCCCGGACCGGGTGTCGACGGACATCGCGGAGGGGTCGACCGAGACGACCTCGTCACGCAGCGTCGTGCAGCCCTCCGGCACCACACGATCGGCCGGGCGCGAGAGGGACGACATCGTGGCCTCGCCGCCGCCGACGTAGCTCAGCAGCGGGCGGTAGCGGTGCACCGGTCGCGACTCGATGACGGCGACGTCGGGGGCGCCGTCGCGCAGCAGCCGGGCGGCGAGGGAGGTGCCGGCGTTGCCGCCACCGACGATCAGGACGTCGTGGTGCTGCGGGGTGTCGGACACCCGTCCAAACTAGCCGTCGGGCCTCAGGTGCCGGTCTCGAGCCGGAAGCCGACGCCGCGGATCGCGACGACCTTCTCGCCGGCTGCGGCGGCCTCGAGCTTGCTGCGGAGGCGGCCGATGGTGACGTCGAGGGTCTTGGTCGAGCCGTACCAGTTCTGGTCCCAGACCTCGTTCATCAGCGTCTCGCGCGGCACGACCTTGTCGTGGCTGTTGGCGAGGACGGCCAGGACGTCGAACTCCTTGGCGGTCAGCGCGATCTCGCGGTCGCCGAGGTGCACCCGGCGCGAGGCGGCGTCGATCTTGAGGCCCGAGGAGGTGGTGACCGTGGTGTCGTCCGGAGCCGGCGTGCTGCCGCTGCGCCGCAGGAGGGCGCGGACGCGGGCGAGGAGCTCGGCGAGGCCGAACGGCTTGGCGAGGTAGTCGTCGGCGCCGACGTCGAGGCCGACGACCCGGTCGAGCTCGCCGGCGCGGGCGGTCACCATGATGATGCCGCCGAGGTAGCCGCCCGAGCGCATCTGGCGGCACACGTCGATGCCGTCCATGTCGGGCAGGCCGAGGTCGAGGATCACGACCGCCGGACCCTCTCCCACGGCGAAGGCGACGGCGTCGGCGCCCACGGACACGCGGTTGACCTCGTAGCCCTCACGCTCGAGGGTGCGCATGAGGGGGACGGCGATGTCTTCCTCGTCCTCAACCACCAGCACGTCGTGAGCCATGGCGAGAGCATAGATGCAGGTCCCGACGCACATGGGGCGAATGCAGCGGACATCTGCGCTGGCCACCCACACGGAGGGGTCAGGCCTCGAAGACGTCACCCAGCCGAGCCACCCGCTCCAGCACCTGGTCCATGGTGAGCTGCTCGAGCGCCAGGTCGTCCTCGGCGCCCTCCTCGACCTCGTCCCACGTCAGCGGCGCGGCGGCGGTCGGACGCTCGCGCCCGCGCAGGGAGTAGGGCGAGATCGTGGTCTTGGAGCCGGAGTTCTGCGACCAGTCGAGGAACACCTTGCCGGGCCGCTTGGCCTTCGTCATCACGCTCGTCACCAGGTCGGGGTGCTCCTTCATGAGCTCCTCGGCCACCTCCTTCGCGAGCGCGGTCGTGCCGTCGCTGTCCAGGCTGCCGCGGCCGTCCGGCAGCGGGGCGTACAGGTGCAGGCCCTTGCTGCCACTGAGCACCGGGGTGCAGGTGAGGTCGCGCTCGGCCAGCGCGTCGCGCACCATCAGCGCCACCTGGGCACACTCGTGGAGCCCGGCCGGCTCGCCGGGGTCAAGGTCGATGACGAGGCGGTTGGGGTGGCGCGGCCGGCCCTTGGCGTCGACGGTCCACTGGTGCACGTGCAGCTCGAGCGAGGCGAGGTTGGCCAGCCAGGTCAGGGTGGCGAGGTCGTCGCAGATCGGGAAGCGGATCGTGCCGTCCCCCCTGCCGGAGCGCGAGCCCGTGGTCGACACCTCGTGCGTACGCACCCACGACGGCGTACCGCCCGGCGCGTTCTTCTCGAAGAAGCTCCCCTTCTCCACCCCGTGCGGCCAGCGGATCCGGGTGACCGCGCGGTCCTTCAGGTGCGGAAGGAGCGCCGGCGAGACCTGCGCGTAGTAGTTGAGCACCTCGCCCTTGGTCGTGCCGGTGCGCGGGTAGAGCACCTTGTCGAGGTTGCTGATGGTCAGGGTGCGGCCGTCGACGTCGACCTGGAGCTCGCTCATCGACCGATGCCGATCACCGGCACGCGGGCGGGGTCGAGGAGCCGCACCAGCGAGCGGATGAAGGGTCGCGGGGCGCTCACGCAGCCACCGGTCGCGCCGCGCCCGTTGACGTGGAGGAAGATCCCCGAGCCGCGGTGGCGCACCTGCTCGACGTTGAAGTCGGTGACGATCGACCACTCGTACTGCCGGGGGTAGTCGGTCAGCCGCTCCGAGGAGTTCGGGTCGGACTTCGGCAGCCACCAGCGGAAGCCGCCGTCGCGCTGGTTGCGCAGCTGGTTGTAGAAGTCGGAGGCGTTGTCCTGCACCCAGTGGTCCCCCTTGCGGATCCGGTGGTGCGGCAGCGACGCGCGCGGGTCGGCGGCGTGGGTGCCGAAGGTGGAGATCAGTCCGTAGGTGCCCAGCGGCGTCGTCCCCGATCCCTGCCGTCGTCGGTCGCCGTCGACGAGGCCGCCGTAGCCGGTGCGACCGTCGGACGTGGTCAGCTGCCGCTCCCACCCGTCTGCGGTCAGCCGCCACAGCGAGACCCGGGCGCGCACGCCGCGGGTGTGGTCGACGGTGACGACCTGCGTGGTGCCGGTGCGGAGCTCGACGCGTACGCCGTCGAGGCGGACGACGTCGGCCTGCCGGGCCTCGGCTCCTGCGCCGGTCGGCGCGAGCAGGCCAGTGGCCACGAGCGTCGCCACCACCGTCGACAGCAGCAGTCTCCTCATCCCGGGGTCCCCGCGGCGTTGTTCGGAGGAGCGGAGCGGAGGAGAAGAACGTCGTGGGGTGGTCATGCGAGGTCCTCGGGCGAGAGGTCGTCGCGGACGCCCTGGAACGACGGCTGCCGCAACCGCTCGTAGCCCAGGCCGTGGGTGTCGATGTCGACCACGACCCGCGGCTCGACCCAGAAGGTGCCGGCGGCGTCGATGCGGGGCACCTCGTCGGCGAACGGCGACGCCCCGGCCGCCAGGGGTGCCATCAGGGCGCCCAACCGGGTGCTGGTCGCTCCGGCGATGCCGCTGCCCACGCGGCCGCGATAGAGCAGGCCGTCGGGGGTCTGCTCGCCGACGAGCAGCGACGCCAGCCGGTCCGTCGTACCCGTCTGCGGACGCCAGCCGCCGACGACGAACGACCCGCGGTGGCGGTGGGCCAGCTTGCGCCAGTCCTCGCTGCGGGCGTCGAATCGGTAGCGCGAGCCGCGACGCTTGCTCACCACGCCCTCGAGCCCCTGCTGCAGGGTGGCGTCGAACAGCATGTCGCCGTCGTCGTACGCCGCCGGGACCTGCCACTTCGAGTCGCCGAGAGGAAGCCGCTCGAGCAGCGCGCGCCGCTCCTCCAGCGGGCGGGCGGTGAGGTCCTCGCCGTCGAGGCGGAGCAGGTCGAAGACCATGAGGGTCGCGGGCACGGACGTGACCAGGCGCGCGACCTCGCGGGCGTTGCGGACGTGCATGCGGTGCTGCAGCACCCGGAAGTCGGGGACGCCGCGCTCGTTGAGGGCGATCACCTCGCCGTCGACCATCAGGTCGCGGTCGCCGAGCGGCGGCGCGGCGAGGTCGGGCCAGGCGGGGGTGACGTCGTTGTCGTTGCGGCTGGACATGCGTACGACGCCGTCGCGAGCGTCGACGAGCACGCGCACGCCGTCCCACTTGACCTCGTGCAGCCACTGCGCGCCGGTCGGGACGCGGTCGGTCTTGCTGGCGAGCATCGGGCGCACGCGAGCAGTCTGGCACCCGCCGCTCCGCAGCCGCGGCACCCGCCGAGGGGAGACGGCTGTCGGCGGCGACGGCTATCGTCGGCTCATGCGTGCGATCTGGAAGGGTGCCGTCTCCTTCGGCCTGGTCAGTGTCCCGGTCAAGCTCTATGCCGCAACCGAGAGCCACGACGTGTCGTTCCGTCAGGTGCACGCCAAGGACGGCGGCCGCATCAAGTACCAGCGCGTCTGCTCGCTCGACGGCGAGGAGGTGGCCTACGCCGACATCGCGAAGGGCTACGAGACCGAGGACGGCGAGATGGTCATCCTCACCGACGACGACATGTCGCAGCTGCCGTCGACGTCGTCGCGGGAGATCGCGGTGGAGAAGTTCGTGCCCCGCGAGCAGATCGACCCGCTGCTCTTCGAGAAGTCCTACTACCTCGAGCCCGAGGGCGCCGGCGCCAAGCCCTACGCACTCCTGCGCCAGGCGCTGAAGGACGCCGACCGGATGGCGGTGGTCACCGTCGCGCTGCGCCAGCGCACCACGATCGCGGTGCTGCGGGTCCGCGAGACCGAGGCCGGCGAGGTCATCGTGCTCCAGACGATGATGTGGCCCGACGAGGTGCGCGTGCCCGACTTCAAGGTCGAGGTCGACGACGCCAAGCCGCAAGAGGTCAAGATGGCCCACATGCTCGTCGAGACGCTGGCCGGCGACTTCGACGCGAGCGAGTTCGAGGACGACTACGCCGGCGCCGTCGACCAGCTCGTGAAGTCCAAGATCGAGGGCGGCGAGATCAAGCGCACCGAGACCTCCACCAAGACCTCCGGCGAGGTCGTCGACCTGCTCGCCGCGCTCCAGAAGTCGGTGGCGGCCGCGAAGACCGCGCGGGGCGAGGCCGACGCGGACGACGACTCCGACGACGAGAGGCCGGCGAAGAAGACCACCGCCAAGAAGTCCGCGGCGAAGAAGGCTCCCGCGAAGAAGACGGCTGCCAAGAAGTCGACGGCCAAGAGGACCGCGACCAAGAAGACCGCTGCGAAGAAGCAGGCCAAGAAGGCCAGCTGAGCCTCGTCCGCCGCTCGGTCGAGCGGTGAGTGAGACACGTTCCGGGCGCCCAGAACCTGCGTCACTCACCGCCAGCGGCGACCTGAGCCGGTCGCCCGTCAGGAGGCGTGAGCGACCGGCGTACGACCCGTGAGCTCGCGCAGCCGGGCGCCGACCTCGGCGGCGACCGCGACCGCGAGGTCCCTCCGCGACTCGTCGTCGACCTCGGGCACCACGTGCTGGACCACGCCGTCGGCGAGGAGGTCCGCGGCCCGCACCCGCTGGCGCGCGGCCATCTCGGCCGCGTGGGCGGTGTCGCCGTGCACGATCAGGCTCGCGCCCTCCGGCGGGAGCGGGGAGAGCCAGGCGTGCTCGGTCGCGATGACCGTCCGGGCTGGGAGGAACGCCAGCGCCCCTCCCCCGCAGCCCTGCCCGAGGATCACCGAGACCGTCGGCACCGTCATCGTCGTGAGGGTCGCGATGCAGCGGGCGATCTCGCCGGCGATGGCGCGCTCCTCCGCCTCGGGCGACAGCTCGGCACCGGGGGTGTCGATGACGCTGACCAGCGGCAGCCCGAGCTCCTGGGCCAGCCGCATGCCCCGTCGCGCCTCGCGCAGCGCGCCGGGTCCCATGGCGTGCCCGGGCACCTGCCGGGAGCGGTCCTGGCCGATGACGACGCACGGCTGGTCGTCGAGCCGGGTCAGCGCGACGAGGACGGTCGAGTCGCGCTCGCCCTCGTCGGTGCCGCGCAGCTGCAACGTGCCGGTGGCGCCATGGGCGAGCAGGTCGCGCACGCCCACCCGGTCCGTACGACGCGTCCGCTCGACGCTGTCCCAGGCGGTGTGGTCGCCGACCGGGCGCGAGGCGCGCAGCGGCAACCGGCCCGAGCCGGGTCCGTCGACCAGCACCGCGAGGGCGCTGTCGACCATGGCGGGCAGGTCCTCGGCGGCCACGACCCCGTCGATGACACCGGCGGCGGCGAGGTTCTCCGCGACCTGGACGCCCGGTCGGAACGGCCGCCCGTTGAGGCCGGCGTAGACCTTGGGGCCGAGGAAGCCCACCAGCGCGCCGGGCTCCGCGACGGTCACGTGGCCGAGCGAGCCCCACGAGGCGTACACGCCGCCGGTCGTGGGGTGGCGCAGGTGGACGAGGTAGGGCAGGCCTGCGGCGCGGTGGTCCATCAGCGCGCGGGAGATCTCGACCATCCGCACGAAGGCGGGCGTGCCCTCCTGCATGCGGGTGCCGCCCGACGCGGTGCTGGCCAGCAGCGGCAGCCCCTCGGCGGTCGCCCGGCGCACGGCCGCGGTGATGCGGTCCGCGGCGGCGCGTCCGATGGAGCCGGCGAGGAAGCGGAACTCGTTGACGACGACCGCTACCGGCCGACCGCGGACCTCGCCACGCCCGGTCAGCACCGACTCGTCGGTGCCGGCCTTTGCTGCTGCGGCCTCGAGGGCGGCGCGGTAGTCGGCGTCGGCGTAGGACAGGTCGATGGGCTCGTCCCACGAGGCGAAGGTGCCCTCGTCGAGCACCAGGTCGAGCAGCTCGTGCGCGGTCCAGCGCTTCGGCGTCGTCTGCTGGGTCACGCTCCGCCACCTCCGACCCAGGCGCGGATCGCGTCGGCGTGCTGGTCGAGCAGCGGCGGCGCGACGTGGTCGCGGCGGGTGACCTCGGTGCCCTCGGCGTCGAAGAACCGCAGCGGCGGGCCGGGGAGCGTGATGCCGCCGAGCGTCGGGTGCTCGACGTCGACCAGCAGCCCCTGGCTGGCGACCTGGTCCCACTCGTAGACCTCGTCGAGGGTGCGCACCTTGCCCGCCGGCACGCCCACCTCGGCGAGCCGGGCCAGCAGCGGCTCGGCGTCCCAGTCGGCGAACGCCTGCTCGACGACCTCGATGACCTGCTCGCGGCGGCCGACCCGCTCGCCGTTGGTGGCCATGCCCTCCGCGTCCGGGTCGAGCCCGAAGCCGGCGCAGAACTTCTTCCACAGGCCCTCGCTGCCGAGGGCGATCTGCACGGCACCGTCGCGGCAGTGGAACAGCCCGTAGGGCGCGATCGACGGATGGTGGTTGCCCTGCGCGCGCCCGACCTCGCCGGCCACGGTCCAGCGGGTGCCCTGGAAGGCGTGGACGCCGACGACGGACGCCAGCAGCGACGTACGCACGACCGTGCCCGTGCCGGTGCGCTCCCGCTCGTGGAGCGCGGCAAGCACGCCGTAGGCGCCGTACATGCCGGACAGCAGGTCCGCGATGGGTACGCCGACCCGCTGCGGGTCGTCGGGTCCGGATCCCGTCAGCGACATCAGGCCGGCCTCGCCCTGCGCGATCTGGTCGTAGCCGGCGCGGCCGCCCTCGGGCCCGTCGTGGCCGAACCCGGTGATCGAGAGGACGACGAGGCGCGGGTTGCGGCGCATCAGCTCCTCGATGCCGAGGCCGAGCCGCTCGAGGACGCCGGTGCGGAAGTTCTCGACGAGCACGTCGGCGCGCTCGACCAGCCCGACCAGCACGTCCTTGTCGGACTCGTCCTTGAGGTCGAGGGCGATCGACTCCTTGTTGCGGTTGGTGCACAGGAAGTACGTCGACTGCCGGGCGTCGGGCTCGCCGACGAACGGCGGGCCCCAGCCGCGGGTGTCGTCGCCGCTGCCCGGCGCCTCCACCTTGATCACGCGGGCGCCGAGGTCACCCAGCATCTGGGTGGCGTGCGGCCCCGCGAGCGCGCGGGTCAGGTCGACGACGAGGAGGTCGGCGAGGGGTCCGGTCGCGGATCCGGTCGTGAATTCGGTCATGTCGGTGTTCACCATCCGGGGAGGACGAGGGCGGCCCAGACGAGCAGCGGCCCGGCCAGGGTGACGATCACGGCGTAGGTCAGGATCTGCTTGTAGTAGACCGGCTCCTCGATCGTGTCGGGCTTGTTGGCGAGCATCAGCGCACCGTTGGTGGAGAAGGGGCTGACGTCGACGATGGTCGAGGAGACGGCGAGGGCTGCGACGAACATCGCCGCGTTGATGCCGCCGTCGGCGATGAGCGGGACGGCGATCGGGATGATCACCGGCAGCAGCGCGGTCGACGAGGCGAACGCGGAGACGACACCGCCGACGTAGCAGAGGACCAGCGCGCCGATGGCGGCGACTCCGAGGCCGGCGGCCCAGTTGCCGACGAACTCCGGCGACCCGGCGGTCGTCAGGATCGTCGCGTAGGTGCTGACACCCGCGACCAGCAGCACGGTGGGCCAGGCAATCTGCTTGACCGCGTCCTTGTGCTCGTTGGGCGCGAGCATCGCCAGGATGACGGCGGCGGTGATGGAGACGAAACCGATGTTCTTGTCGAAGATGAGTGCCACGAGCGCGACGGCGACGAACGCGACCAGGGTCAGGATCTGGTCGTGACGGACGCCGACGGCCCGGGTGCCGGTCGTCGTCGTGGCTCCGGTGCCGCGGGCCGGCACAGTGGCGCCGCCGCGGTGCAGGTCCTCGTCGAGGGTGTCGGGGTCGTCGGGGTCGATCCGCATCGCCATCAGCTTGCGGCCACCGAGGACGACGAAGAGGATCGCCGCCATGATGGTGTTGACGATCAGGCTGGCGAGGAAGACGGTGATCTCGCTCGACGGCAGCCCGGCGTCCTCCATGACGGAGTTGGTGATGACGCCGTAGATGCTGATCGGCGAGAAGCCGCCGGCCTGGGCACCGTGCACCACGAACATGCCCATCATCAGCGGGCTGATCCCGTAGCGACCGGCGAAGCCGAGGGCGATGGGACCGATGATCGCGCAGGCGGCCGGGCTGACCGCGCCGATGCCCGTCAGCACTGCGGTCACCGCGAACATCACCCAGGGGATCAGAGCCACGCGTCCGCCGACGGCCCTGACCGCCGTGCGCACGATGAGGTCGACCGTGCCGTTGTTGCGCGCGATGGCGAACAGGTAGGTGACACCGATCAGCGTGAGGATCAGGTCGCCGCTGACTCCGGCGATGATCTCCTTCTCGTCGAGGTCGAGGGAGTACATGCCCACGAACCACGCGGCCACGTAGGCCAGCGCTCCCATGTTGATCGGCAGCACGGTGCCGACCACGAACAGCGCGACGAGCGCGATGATCGCAATCCATTCCGGACCCATAACGGTCACCTTCCGAGTGAAGGCCGGCACGGCGGGGTCGCGGGGGGTGGCCCTCGTCACAATGCTGGCTCAGTGGCCTAGCCAATAGGACAATGAGCCGATCGTCAATAGGCTGGTGCCATGTCCGAGTCGTCGTCCTTCCCGCCGCGCCTGCTCCGCACGCGTCTCTACGAGCAGGTGGCCGGGCAGATCTCGTCGTGGATCGACGACAACGGGCTGCGGGCCGGCGACAAGCTCCCGCCCGAGCGCGAGCTCGCGCAGCGCCTCGGCGTCAGCCGCGCCACCCTGAGCCAGGCGCTCGTGGCGCTCGAGGTGGTCGGCGTGGTCGAGGTACGCCACGGCGACGGCACCGTCGTGACCGCGCGCCACCAGAAGTCGAGCCGCATCGTCGAGGCGATCCGCAGCCACGCCGACCGGCTGCCCGAGGTCATCGAGACCCGCGACGCGCTCGAGACCAAGATCGCCTCGCTCGCCGCCGTACGACGCACCGACGATGACCTCGCCCGCATCGACGACGCCCTCGCCTTCATGGCCGCCGACATCGAGGCCGGCGGCCGCGGCGTGGAGGGCGACGAGCGCTTCCACGGCGCCGTCACCGCCGCCTCCCACTCCCTCCTGCTCGCCCGGCTGATGGACGAGATCGGCGACCTGATCAAGGAGACCCGGCTCGAGTCGCTCGGCCAGCCCGGCCGACCGCAGGACTCCCTGGCCGGGCACCGCGCGATCGCCGAGGCGATCCGCGCCGGCGACCCGGCCGCGGCGGCGGAGGCGATGCACGCCCACGTCGCGATGGTCAGCGACGTCGCCATCATCCGCGAGGCGCAGTGACCTCACTCGAGGCGCTCCTGGTGCTCGCCACCGGGTTCGGCGCCGGCGTGCTCTCGTCCACGGTCGGGGTGGCGTCTCTGCTGAGCTTCCCCGTGCTGGTCGCCATCGGCCTCCCGCCCGTCGTGGCCAACGTGTCCAACACCCTGGGCCTGATCCCGGGCGGCCTGAGTGGCGTCCTCGGCTACCGCACCGAGGTCCGCGAGGCGGGCCCGATCGCCCGGACGATCGTCCTCGTCTGTGCCCTCGGGGCCGTCGTCGGCGCGGCCCTTCTGCTCGGGCTGCCGCCGGGCGTCTTCGAGGCGATCGTCCCCTACCTCATCCTCTTCACCTGCCTGCTCGTCGGCGTGCAGCCCCGCATCGCAAGGTGGCTGCGGGCCCGCCACGAGGTGCGGCACGGCGTCGCGCTGGCCGAGCGTCGGCACATGTCCCCCGCGACCACTGCGTTCGCCACGATCACGGGCGTCTACGGCGGCTACTTCGGTGCGGGCGCGGGCGTGATGATGGTGGCCGTCCTCGGCATCGGCACCGACCTCGAGCTGCGCATCGTCAACGGCCTGAAGACCCTGTCGCTGATGGTCGGCAACGTCGTCGCCGGCCTGATCTTCATCGTGGTGGCCGACCCCCGCTGGGACGTCGTGGTGCTGCTCGCGGCCGGCTCGCTGGTGGGTGGCTACGTCGGCGCCCGCATCGGCCGCAAGCTCCCGGACGCGGTCTTCCGGTGGGCGGTCGTGGCGGCGGGTGTCGTCGCCGCGCTACTGCTCTTCTGACCGGTCGGGCTCCAGGAGCGACCTCGCCCACAGGTCTCAGGACAGCAGGCCGCGCACCACCCGCAGACCGACGGACAGGCGGGCCAGCTCGGCGGTCTCCTCGCGGCAGATCTCCTCGAGCGTCGACGCCGCGCGGCCCACCAGCTCCTCGTCGGCGTCCTCCCAGGCGGCCACGCGAGCGGGCGCCGAGTCGGCGGCGTCGGTGGAGCCGAGGACCTGGGCGGTCAGCTGCTGGTGGACGCCGTAGAGGTCGTCGCGCACCGCGGCCCGCGCCATGGTCTGCCACCGGTCGTCGCGGGGCAGGGCGAAGATCCGCTCGACGAGCGCCGGCAGGCCGAGCCGCTCCCCGAGCGCGAAGTGGACCCGGGCCACGTCGACGGGGTCGAGGCCGAGTCGGTCGGCCGTCTCGACGATGCCGAGCAGGGCGTAGGCGGACGCCAGGACCGCGATGCGGGAGGCGAGGTCACCGGGCACGCCCTGGTCGCTGAGCCGCTTCTCGCGGCCGCGGTAGTCGTCGAGCTCGCGCCCGCTCATGATGCCGGGCAGCTCGGCCATGACCCGCTGGACAGGACCGCGGAAGAACTCGACCGTCGCGCCCGAGTCGAGCGGCGGTCGCCGGTTGGTGACCAGCCAGCGCGACGCGCGCTCCACCAAGGTGCGCATCTCGATGCGCATCCGGGTCTGGCGCTCGGCCGGCACCTGGTTGTCGAGCGCCGAGATCTCGTGCCGCAGCGGCAGCGATCCGAAGATCTCGCGGGCGACAAAGTTGGCTCGCGTCAGGTCGGCCGGGGAGGCTCCGGTCTCGCCCTGAAGGCGGGGCCAGAACGTCATGCCGGCACCGTTGACGAGGTCGTTGACCACCTGGGTCACGATGATCTCGCGCCGCAGCGGGTGGTCCTCGATGGCTGCCTCGAGGTCGGGCTTCATCCGGCTCGGGAAGTAGGCGAGCAGGTCCTCGCGCAGGTAGGGGTCGTCGGGCAGGTCGGACTCGACGAGCTCCTCGGCGAGCACGATCTTGGTCCAGGCCAGCAGCACCGAGAGCTCGGGGGTCGACAGCGCCTGCTTGCGGTCCAGGCGGCGCCGTACCTGGCGGGTGCTGGGCAGTCCCTCCAGCTCGCGGTTGAGCACGCCGCGCTTCTCCAGCGCGCGCATCCAGTCCTCGTGCACGTGCAGCAGCGACGGCGCGTGGGCCTGGGCGTTGGCGAGCGCGAGGTTCTGCTCGTAGTTGTCGCGCAGGACGAGCAGGCCGACCTCCTCGGTCATCTCGGCCAGGAGCTCGTTGCGGGCGTCCTCACCCATCGCCCCCGACCGCACGACGCGGTCGAGCAGGATCTTGATGTTGACCTCGTGGTCGGAGGTGTCGACACCGGCGGAGTTGTCGATGAAGTCGGTATTGATCCGGCCGCCGTCGCCGCCAGCACCGAACCGGGCGTACTCGACCCGCCCGAGCTGGGTGAAGCCGAGGTTGCCGCCCTCTCCGACGCACCGGGCGCGCAGGTCCTCGCCATTCACGCGGATCGCGTCGTTGGCCTTGTCGCCGGCGTCGGCGTTGGTCTCCTCCGACGACTTCACGTAAGTGCCGATGCCGCCGTTCCAGAGCAGGTCGACCGGCGCGACCAGGATCGCCTTCATCAGCTCGGCGGGCGTCAGCGAGGTGACGCTGTCGGCGAGCCCGAGGACCTCGCGCACCTGGGCCGACACCTGGATCGACTTGGCCGAGCGCGACCAGACCCCTCCGCCCTCGGAGATGAGGGAGGAGTCGTAGTCCTTCCAGCTCGACCTCGGCAGGTCGAAGAGCCGGCGCCGCTCGGCGTACGACGACGCGGCGTCGGGCGAGGGGTCGATGAAGATGTCGCGGTGGTCGAAGGCCGCCACCAGCCGGGTGTGCTCGGAGCAGAGCAGGCCGTTGCCGAAGACGTCGCCGGACATGTCGCCGATGCCGACCGCGGTGAAGTCCTCGGCCTGGCAGTCGATGCCCATCTCGCGGAAGTGCCGCTGCACCGAGACCCAGGCGCCCTTGGCGGTGATGCCCATCGCCTTGTGGTCGTAGCCGACCGAGCCGCCGGAGGCGAACGCGTCGCCCAGCCAGAAGCCGTAGTCCTTGGCCACGCCGTTGGCGATGTCGGAGAACGTCGCAGTGCCCTTGTCGGCGGCGACGACGAGGTAGGTGTCGTCACCGTCGTGCCGCACGACCTCGCGCGCCGGCACCGTGACGCCGTCGACGAGGTTGTCGGTGATGTCGAGCAGGCCGGAGATGAAGGTCTTGTAGCAGGCGACGCCCTCGGCCAGCCACGCGTCGCGGTCGGAGGGGTCGGGGAGCTGCTTGCAGAAGAACGCGCCCTTCGCGCCGACCGGCACGATGACGGTGTTCTTCACCATCTGCGCCTTGACCAGTCCGAGCACCTCGGTGCGGAAGTCGTCGCGTCGGTCCGACCAGCGCAGGCCGCCGCGCGCCACCGCGCCGAAGCGCAGGTGGGAGCCCTCGACGCGGGGGCTGTAGACGAAGATCTCGAAGCGTGGGCGCGGCTCGGGCAGGTCGGGGATGGCCGACGGCTCGAGCTTGAAGGAGATGTAGGGGTGCACCTCGCCGTCGGCCGAGCGCTGGAAGAAGTTGGTGCGCAGCGTCGCCCGGACCAGCGTGCGGTAGGAGCGCAGGATGCGGTCGTGGTCGAGGCTGACGACGTCGTCGAGGGCCTTGGCGAGCCGCTCCTCGACCGCCTCCACCTTGGCCACCCGCGCCTCGGCGTCGTGCTCCAGCGAGCGGTCGTCGCGACCGGGGTCGAAGCGCGACTCGAAGAGCTCGACCAGCAGCCGGGTGATGTCGACGTTGCTGCGGAGCGCCTCCTCGATGTAGTCGAGGGCGAAGGGCGAGTTGCCCTGCTTGAGGTACTTGGCGTACGCCCGCAGCACGGTGGCCTGGCGCCACGTCAGCCCGGCGGCGAGGACCAGCTGGTTGAAGCCGTCGATCTCGTTGTAGCCGTCCCACACCGCGCGCAGCGCCTCGGCGAACAGGGTTCGCTCGCGGGGCGCCAGCGTCCGGCCGTGGCGCAGGCCGAACTCATAGATGAAGGAGGGTCGGGCGAGCCCGGTGAGCTCGTACGGGCGCTCGTCGACGACCTCGACGCCCATCGACGTGAGCATCGGCAGCATCGCGCTCAGCGACAACGGCTCACCGACGCGGAAGACCTTGAGCCGCGACTCGCCGCGTCGGTAGTGGCCGCCGCGCTCGTCCTGGTCGAACAGCGCGAGGTCGATGCCCACCTCGCCCGGGATGGCCTCGATCCGGCCGAGGTCAGCCGATCCGCGCTGCGGCTGGTAGTCCTCCTTGTATGCCTCGGGGAAGGCGTTGGCCCAGGCCCGCGCCAGCCTCGACCCCTCGTCGACCCCGTGCTCGCTCACGACGGCGGCCACGAAGTCGTCGCGCCACGACCGCGACGCCTCCGTGAGCCGTCGCTCGAGCTCGGCGACGTCGATCTCGGCGATCTGGCCGCCCTTGGGCGGGTGGACCACGAAGTGCACGTGGGCGGTCGTGGACTCGTTGACCCGAGCGGTGAACTCGACGTGCTCGCCGCCGAGGTCCTCGGTGAGGATGGCAGCGAACCGCTCGCGCACCGCGGTGCTGTAGCGGTCGCGGGGCAGGTAGACGAGGACGGAGACGTAGCGGCCGTAGGTGTCGCGACGCACGAACGCCCGCAGCTGGCGACGCTCACGGGCGCTCATCACGTCCTGCGCGACCGGCGCCAGCTCGTCGGGCGAGGTGTGGAACAGCTCGTCGCGCGGGTAGTTCTCCAGTGTGTCCATCAGCGCCTTGCCGGCGTGGCTGCGCGCGTCGAAGCCCGCGTGGCGCATGACCTCGGTGACCTTCTCGCGCAGCACCGGGATGCGGGTGACCGACTCGGTGTAGGCGGCGCTGGAGAACAGGCCGAGGAAGCGGCGCTCGCCGACGACCTCGCCGTCGGGGCCGAACGTCTTGACGCCGACGTAGTCGAGGTACGCCGGGCGGTGCACGGTGGAGCGCGAGTTGGCCTTCGCCAGCACGAGCAGCTTCTTCTCGCGGGCCTTGGCCTTCACCAGCGGGGGCAGCTTGGCGAAGGAGGCGGACAGGTCCTGGTCGTGGCGCAGGATGCCGAGGCCGGAGCCCGGGAGGGCGCGCAGGCCGCACTCCTCGGGCGCTCCTTCCTCCGCCTCGAGCTGGTACTCGCGGTAGCCGAGGAAGGTGAAGTGGTCGTCGGCCAGCCAGGTGAGGAAGTCACGGCCCTGGCGCAGCTCCTCGGCCGCGAGCGGCGGCGGGTCCTGGTCGAGCTCGTCGACCACGGCGAGGGCCTGGGCGTGCATCTTCTCCCAGTCCTCGACGGACTCGCGCACGTCGCGCAGCACCCGCTGGAGAGCGTCGGTGATCTCGGCCGCCTCGTCGTCGTCGGTCCGGTCGATCTCGACGTGCATCCACGACTCGGCGCCCTCCGGGGCGGACGGTTGGGTCTCGGACTGGACGGCGGCCCAGGCGCCTCCCCGCGCCTCGTGGGCGTGCACGTGCTGGAGCTCGCCGGTGATGTCGCGCTCGACGGCGAACTGCGGGTGGATGATCGCGTGCACGTTGTGCCCGAGCCGGTTGAGCTCCATCGTCACCGAGTCGACGAGGAACGGCATGTCGTCGGTGACCACCTCGACGACCGATCGACCCGACGCCGACCAGCCCGCGTCGGCGATCGTCGGGGTCACGACGCGGACGGCAGCGGTGCCCTGCGGGCGGGAGGAGGCGAGCTCGCGGTGGGAGGCGACGGCACCCAACAGGTCCTCCGGGGACCGCTCGGCGACCTCCTCGGGAGCGACGTGGCGGTAGTAGGCGCGCACGAGGTCGCCCCACTCCGGACGTGCCGCCGTCGCTGCGTCGAGCTGCTGGTCCTTGGTCTCCTCGGGAGTCGCCACACTCCGACACTAGGACCCCCACTGTGACCGTCACAACACGGGTCGGTACCCGGCGGTCACCTCGCCCGTCGGGGCGTGGGAGGGGTGCCGGTCCTCGCCCCCGGCGACCCCGTCGGCCATGATGTCGGCACCGGTCGGGGCGTCCGCCCCGGCCGCTCGGACGAGCACCCCGGAGGACCCTGGATGGGCAAGCGCGTGGTCAAGGAGCTCACCTACGACGCCTCGCTCGAGGAGGTGGCGGCGATGCTCACCGACCGGACCTTCCGCGAGCTCGTGCTCGAGCGGATGCGCGTCGTGCGCGGCAGCGTCACCGTCGAGGGCGGCGTCGTCACGATCGAGCAGGTGCAGTCGTCCTCCGGCCTGCCGTCGTTCGCGACCAAGCTCGTCGGCGACGAGATCAGGATCGTGCAGGTCGAGTCGTGGCGCACGACCGAGCACGCCGACGTCGAGATCGCCATCCCCGGCAAGCCGGGCGAGATGTCCGGCACCGCGACGCTGGTCGAGGCGGGCGGGCGCACCACCGAGCGCGTCGACCTCGAGGTGACCGTCCGGCTGCCGCTGGTCGGCGGCAAGATCGAGGGCCTCGTCGCCGACATGCTGGGCAAGGCGCTCGACACCGAGCACCGCACCGGCGTGGAGTGGCTCGCCTCTCGATGACCGCGCTGCTCGCGGAGTCCTGCGACGCGCTCGTGAGACTGGACGTGCCCGTCTTCAGCCGAGGTGCTCGTCGTCCTCGCCGCGCCGGCGCCAGATCACCAGGCCGAGCACCAGGAAGGGACCGAACGCAAGCAGCAGCGTGAGCGCCTGCTCGTAGGGGTGCAGCGCCCCCATGTGCCACAGGGGGCGGAGCGGGAGGACGGGGGCGAGCACGCCCCCATCCTCCCCCATCAGCTCAGGCGTCCGGACGTCAGCCCTGGTGCGGGTAGTGGTGGTCCTTCGGAGGCACGAAGGTCTCCTTGATCGACCGCGGCGAGGTCCAGCGCAGCAGGTTGACCGCGGCGCCGGCCTTGTCGTTGGTGCCGGACGCACGACCGCCGCCGAAGGGCTGCTGGCCGACGACGGCACCGGTGGGCTTGTCGTTGATGTAGAAGTTGCCCGCGGCGAAGCGCAGCGTCTTGCGCGCCCACGCGATGGCCGCACGGTCCTGCGAGATGATCGCGCCGGTCAGGGCGTAGGGGGCGAACGACTCCATCTGCTCCACGACCTTCTCGAAGCGCGCGTCGTCGTAGACGTGCACGGCGAGGATCGGGCCGAAGTACTCGTCGGCGAAGATCTGGTCGGTCGGGTCCGTGGACTCGATGATCGTCGGCCGGACGAAGTAGCCGACCGAGTCGTCGGTCTGGCCGCCGGCGATCACGGTGAGGTGCTTCTGCCGCTTGGCGCGCGCGATCGCGGCCTTGTGCTTGGCGAACGCCCGGTCGTCGATCACGGCGCCCATGAAGTTGGTGAAGTCGGTGACGTCACCCATCGCGAGCGCCTCGGTGTCGGCGATCAGCTGGTCCTTGATCTTCGCCCAGACCGACTTCGGCACGTAGGCACGCGAGGCGGCCGAGCACTTCTGGCCCTGGAACTCGAAGGCACCACGGATCATCGCCGTGCGCAGCACGTCGGGGTCGGCCGACGGGTGGGCGACGATGAAGTCCTTGCCGCCGGTCTCGCCCACGATGCGCGGGTAGGAGCGGTAGCCGGTGATGTTCTCCCCCACCGTGCGCCACAGGTGCTGGAACGTCGGGGTCGAGCCGGTGAAGTGGATGCCCGCGAGGTCCCGGTGGCCGAGCGCCACCTTCGACACCTCGAGGCCGTCACCGGGGAGCATGTTGATGACGCCGGGCGGCATGCCGGCCTCCTCCAGCAGCTCCATCGTCAGCGACGCGGCCAGCTGCTGGGTCGGCGACGGCTTCCAGATCACCGTGTTGCCCATCAGCGCCGGAGCGGTGGGCAGGTTGCCCGCGATCGCGGTGAAGTTGAACGGCGTGATCGCGTAGACGAAGCCCTCGAGCGGGCGGTGGTCGGTGCGGTTCCAGATGCCGGGGCTGTTGGCGATCGGCTGGTCGGTGAGGATCTGCTTGGCGTAGTGGACGTTGAAGCGCCAGAAGTCGATCAGCTCGCACGCAGCGTCGATCTCGGCCTGGAACGCCGTCTTCGACTGGCCCAGCATCGTCGCGGCGTTCAGCGTCTGGCGCCACGGGCCGGCGAGCAGGTCGGCGGCCTTGAGGATGATCGCGCAGCGCTCGTCGAAGGGCATCGCCCGCCAGGCCGGCGCGGCGTCGTTGGCGGCCTTCACCGCGGCCTCGGCGTCCTTGACCGTGGAGTTCTTCAAGGTGCCGAGCACGTGGGCGTGGTCGTGCGGCTGGACGACCTTCATCTCCGCGCCACCGCCGTTGCGACGCTTGCCGCCGATCACGGCACGGAACGACTGCTGCTTCTTCTCCAGCCGGGCCAGCTCGGTGACGAGGGTCTCCCGCTCCGCGCTGCCAGGGGCGTACGTCAGGTTCGGCTCGTTGGTGGGAGCCGGAGGAAAGGTGATCGCGTCCATGCGGCTGATGGTGTCAGACCCGCCTGCACGCCTCAAAGTGCCGGATCAGGGGACACGATCACGGGGAGTCGAGAAGGTCACCGATCTCCTGGGTGGCCCACCACGCCAGGTCGTCGTCGGCGTCCGCGTCGTCCTCGCTGTCGACGTGCACCGCGACCACGTCGCGCCAGCGGACCGGGCCGTCGGCCGCGGAGGTCTCGGCGACCACGACGACACGACGGCGCCGACCGTCGGGCAGGCCGGCCACCAGCTCGGCGGACGCGTCCGCGGCGGTCATCAGCGCGACGTACTCGCTCTCCTCGCCGTCGTCCGGGGCGAGGACCGGGTCGACGACGCGCGGGCCGTCGGCCGCCCAGTCCTCGGCCAGGGTCGGCAGGGACGACGGGAGGTAGCGGCGGGTCACGTCTTCTCCTTCGCGGCTGCGCCCTTGCGTCCGCGCGGGGCGCGCGGCCGGGTGTCGGAGGCCGAGTCCTTCAGCTCGTCGAGCGCCTCGAGCAGGCACTGGCGGAGCACGTCGGCGTCGGGCACGGCGTCGCGGTCGGTCGTGATGCCGTAGAACACCCCGCCGTCGTACGACGTCACGCCGATGGCGAGCGGGTGGTCGGGCAGCAGCGGGTGGACGGGGTAGGACTCGAGCATCCGGGCACCGTCGGCGTAGAGCGGGAACTGCGGCCCCGGCACGTTGGTGACGGACACGTGGAAGCCGCGGCGCAGCTCGGCCGTGGCCAACCGCGCCCCCAGTGCGTGGAACGTCGTCGGGGCGAACCCGGCGATCCCGGAGAGCCGACGGGCCGAGACGTTGCGGCCGTTGTCGCGGTGCGCGCGCAGGTCGTAGCTGACCTGGTGCAGGCGTACGACCGGGCTGGGCTCGCCGATCGGCAGGTGCACGAGGTGCCCGGTGATCTGGCTGCCGAGCGACGTCGGCTCGAGCTCGTCGTCGATGACCGACATCGGCACGATCGCCTTGATGGTCCGCAGCCCGCCCAGCGACTCGGCACGCGCCATCAGCCAGCCGCGGAGCCCGCCGGCGATCGTGGCGAGGATGACGTCGTTGACCGTGCCACCGTGCACCTCGCGGATCGCGCGGTAGTCGGAGAGCTCGGTGTGCGCCGTGACGAACCGCCGCTGCTGCGAGAGCCGGCGGTGCACCGGCGTGGAGTGCACCGGGCCGCGTCCGGCGAGGGCGTTGGCGACCTCGGCGACCCGGGCGCCCGAGGCCGAGGCGGCACGGCCGAGCGACTCGGCGTTGGCGCGGGTGGTCATCCAGAGCGTGCGGGGGCTCTCGAGGCTGTCCGTGACCGCGGTGAGGGCCGCCGCGACGGGCCCGGACGGGCGGCCCGGGCGCCAGTCGTCGTCGTGCCCGAGGGTCGACCGGTCCGGGGAGGTGTCGAGCAGCACCTGACCGATGTCGACGGTCTCGCGGCCGTCGACCAGGATCTGGTGGCTCTTGGTCAGCAGCGCGATGTGGCCGTGCTCGAGGCCCTCCACGAAGTAGCACTCCCACAGCGGACGGCTCCGGTCGAGCGGCCGGGACGCGATGCGCGCGACGAGCTCGCGCAGCTGGTCCATCGAACCCGGACGCGGCAGCGCGGAGCGTCGTACGTGGTAGCCGAGGTCGAACCCCTCGTCGTCCACCCAGGCCGGGTTGGCCAGCCGCCCCGGCACCAGCTGCAGGCGCTGCCGGTAGCGCGGGACGAAGGCGATCCGGTCGGCGATCAGCTGCACGAGCCGGTCGTGGTCGAAGCCGGACTCCCCCGGGTCGAAGATCTCCACCGTCGCGTTGTGCATGGGCGTCGTGGGGGACTCTGCGGCCAGGATGGCCAGGTCCCGCGGCCGGAGCCGCTCACTCATCTGATGCCCTCTCGTCGACGATCTTGTCCCGCATGGGATTCTGGCAGAGGTAGTGACCCGGCGGGTGCCGTGGCTGCTGCCTGCCCGTGCAGCTGCAGAAGGAGATCCTCGTGTCCGGTCGCGTCGTCACGCGCCTCGCCCCCCTCGTCCTCGTCCTGGCCGCCTCGCTCAGCGCCTGCGGAGGAGACGGGGACACCGACCCGCCGGCCACCGACCAGAGCTCCAGCTCCTCCCCTTCCGACTCCCCCTCCGACTCGGGGTCCACCAGCACGGGCGGCGGCGCTGCTGTCACCGTGACGCGCGAGGGCGACTCGTTCACCCCCAACGGGGAGCGCGTCGAGCTGGGGGTCGACCAGACCCTGGTGCTGACGATCGAGGCCGACCAGGCCGGTGAGCTCCACGTGCACAGCACGCCCGAGCAGGAGATCGCCTACGACGCGGGCACCTCGGAGCACGAGATCGTCATCGACCGTCCGGGCGTCGTCGAGGTGGAGAGCCACGAGCCCGACGTGATCCTGCTCCAGCTCGAAGTCCGGTGACGCCGCTCGCCGTCGGCGGCTCGATCTCGGCCCACGGCCTCGGCGGCGCCAAGGACCTGCCGATCCCGTCGGAGCTGGCGATCGCGGGTGCCGTCGCCGCCCTGGTCGTCTCCTTCACCGTGCTGGCGGTGGCGTGGCGCGAGCCGCGCTACGACGCGGCGACCAGCGGTCGCCCGGCCCCTGGGTGGCTGGACCGCATCGTGTCGTCGCGCGCGCTGGCGATCGGCGCCCGCGTGCTGGGGATGGCGTTCTTCCTCTACGTCGCCGCGGCCGCGGTGTTCGGCGAGGACACGCTGATCAACCCGTTCCTCGGCACCTTCTACGTGATCCTGTGGGTCGGCCTCGTGCCGGCGTCGCTGCTGCTCGGGCCGGTGTTCCGCGCGATCAGCCCGGCACGCACGATCAGCATGCTGTTCGGGAAGATCTCCGGCGTCCCCGAGGGCGAGGGCCTGTACGTCTACCCCGCCCGCCTCGGCTACTGGCCTGCCGCGGCCGGTCTGTTCGCCTTCGTCTGGCTCGAGCTGGTCTACCCCTACTCCACCGACGTCGGGCCCGTCCGGCTCTGGTGCGCGGCCTACCTCGGCATCATGTTCATCGGATCCGCGCTGTGGGGCACGACGTTCCTGGCCCGCGCCGACCCGTTCGAGGTCTACTCCTCGCTGGTCGCCAAGCTGTCCATCTGGGGGCGGCGCGACGGCGCGCTGGTGCTGCGCAGCCCGCTCGCCAACCTCGACACCGTCGTCCCGCGTCCCGGGCTCGTCATGGTGGTCGGCGTGCTGTTCGGCAGCACCGCGTTCGACTCCTTCCGGGAGTCGACGCCCTGGCTCAAGCTCGTGCAGTCGATGTCGACGTCACGGGTGTGGCCCGACACCCTCGCCCTCATCGGCTTCTCGGCCGGCGTCGCGCTGGTGCTGACCGTCGCCACCATGGCGACGGGCGTCAGGAGCGACATCCCGCGCCGGACGCTGCCCAACCAGTTCGCGCACTCGGTGATCCCGATCATCGTGGGCTACATCGTGGCCCACTACCTGACCTACTTCGTCGAGTACGGCCAGCAGACGCTCATCCAGCTCAGCGACCCGTTCAGCCGGGGCGACAACTACCTCGGCACGGCGGACCTGCAGGTCAACTACTGGCTCTCGGCCCACCCGACGTTCCTCGCGGTGAGCAAGGTCGCGGCGGTCACGCTGGGCCACGTCGTCGGCGTGGTGGCGGCCCACGACCGTGCGATCAAGCTGCTGCCGCGACGGCACCAGCTCACCGGTCAGCTGCCGCTGCTGGTGGCGATGGTCTTCTTCACCGTGGGAGGTCTGTACCTGCTGTTCGCCGCATGACGGAGCGCTGGGACGGGACCGCCCCGTAGGGCCACCCGGCCGGCAGCTCGGCGGTGACCTCGATGATGTCGCACGAGCCGCGGTAGTCGATCACGTCGGCAGGGTCGCGCCAGCCGACGAAGATGACCCGGTCGGCGTTCCCGACGCCACCCAGGGTCGGGTCGTCGCAGTGGATCTTGTCCTGCTGGCCGTCGGGGAGCACGTAGATCGTGTCGTTGCCCTGCTCGGTGAAGACCTTGTCGGCACCGGGGCCGAGGAAGACGATGTCGTCGCCCTCGTCGCCCTTGATCTTGACGTCGTTGCCCTCGCCGTCGATCAGCACGTCGTTGCCCGGACCGCCCTGGATCGCACCGTCGTCCCCGGGGCCGGCGTCGATGTAGTCGTTGCCGTCGTTGCCGATGTGCTTGTCGATGCCGTCCCCGCCGAAGAGCCGGTCGTCGCCCTCACCGCCGCCGACGAGGTCGTTGCCGCCCTCGCCGTAGACGATGTCGTTGCCGGCGCCGGCGGTCAGCTTGTCGGTGCCCTCGCCGCCATAGATGACGTCGTCGCCCTGGCCGCCGTCGATGGAGTCGTTGCCGAGCCCGCCCGAGCCCCAGTCGTTGCCGGGCTGCAGGGTGATCCAGTCGTCGCCGTCGTCGCCGCTGACGGTGTCGTGGCCGTTGCCGGCGTAGACCTTGTCGTTGCCGCCCCGAGCCGTCACCTTGTCCTGACCACCGATGGCCATGATCTTGTCGGCGCGGTTCTTGCCCATGATGGTGTCGTCGCCGGTGGTGCCCTGGAACAGCTTGGCCGACGCCGGCGAAGCGGCCAGGACGACGGCCAGACTGGAGATGGCGGCGATGCGGTAGTGACGTGACATTTAGGTTCTCCCTCGGAATCAGAACCCAAATTACGTCAAATCTTGATGGTTTTCAGAATTTTGACATCTTGACTTGCCTCATCTCGAGCGGGCCGAGCGGCGTCCCCCGCCGCGACCGGTCGAGGCGCTGCCCCGCCGCAGCCGGGTCCGGGCGGACGGGCCGCCGGCGCCCCCGCGGGCGTGGGCCGGGAACACCGCGTCGGCCAGGGCGGCGAGGGCGTTCACGAGTGGCGAGACGCCCAGATCGGCGACCGGGCGACCGCTCACCAGCGCCTGGTCGAGCCCGGCGCGGTCGTCGGGCAGGAAGTGCAGGCCGGCGACCCGGCTGAATCCCTCGACCATGCCGGCGATCTCCTTCTCCGACCACCCGATCGAGGACCGCATCCGGTTGACCGCCACGCGCACCGGCGTGCCGGGAGCCCGGTCACGCAGGTCGACCAGACCGCGGGCGAGCCGGGTGAGTCCCACGGGGTCGGCCGAGCCCACGACGACCACCTCGTCGGCCTGCTCGAGGGCGGCAAGGGTCAGGGCGTTGCGACCGGGGCGGCCGCCGAGGTCGGAGCCGGTGTCGTCCTCCAGGCTGAACCCGGTGTCGACCACGACCTGACCGTGGGTGCGCGCCCGCTCGAGCAGCTGGTCGACCTGTGCCGCGCGCACCTCCCGCCACCGGTCGGCACGCGGCAGGCCGGTGACCACGGCCAGGTGGTCCCCGACGCCTCGGCAGACCGAGGAGAAGCGGTCGTCGAGCTGGCCGGCGGCCGCGAGGCGGGAGGCGGACAGCAGGCCGGACACCTCGTCGAGGATGCCGAGCTGCTGGGCGACGGCACCGCCGTAGGGGTCCAGGTCGGCGAGCACCACCGCCACCTCGCGCCGGGCGAGCTCCCACGCCAGGTTGGTCGCGACCGTCGTGCGCCCGGGGGCGCCGGCCGGTCCCCACACGGCCACCAGACGCCCGGGCTCGGCCGTGGACACGTGCTCGACCTCGAGGCCGTGGACCGGCACGTCGTCGCGCGCGCGGGTGTCGGCGACGTCCTCGACGGTGGTGACCACCCGGGGCAGCGACGCCAGCTCCCCCCGGCCGACCAGGGCCGTGATGCCCAGGCGTCCGGCGTGCTCGCGGGCGTCGAGGTCCTCGGGGAGCGCCGAGGTCACGGCGACCGGGCGCACGGCATGGCGCCGCAGGTGGGCGACGCTCGCCGGGTCGAGGCCCGGGGCGTCGAGGGAGACGACGGCGACGTCGGCCTGGCCGCTCGTGACGGCCGCGAGCAGGTCGTCGACGTCGACGCAGCGCTTGAGGACCACCACTCCCGGGTGGGCCTCGAGGTCGGTCAGGGCCGGCGACTCCCACGCCTCGCCCGCCGCGAGCAGCAGCACGCAGATCACGCCGTCACCCCCTGCCGACGACCCGGACCCGGTCGTCGCCGACGGCGGCCAGGACCTCGCCGAGCTGCTCCTCGTCGGCCTCCGGGACGGCGAGGACGAGCTGCCGGCTGGTCGCCGATGCGAAGGCGTCGGACACCACCGGGGCGTCGAGGACCGCGACGTCGCCGAGGACGAGCTCGGCGGCCGCACCGCCACGACGCTGCGCGAGGGTCCGGTCGGCCACGACCCACACGTCGACCCGCGACCCACGGACCAGGTCGGTGGGGACGTGCTCGGGGGCGACCGCGATCGACAGCGACACCGTGTCGTCGGCCGCCTGCTCCCCCAGCGCGGCGGCCGGCACCAGCTCGCCCGCCGACAGCGGCCGGGTGAGGGTGAGCGCTGCCGGGAGCTCCTCGTCGACGCCGAGGTAGCGATCGTGGTCCGCCGCCTCGTCGAAGCGCACCCGGGTGGCCTCGAGGTCATCGGCGGTGAGCGTCTGCCCCGCCACCAGGTCCGACGAGGCGGCCCACACCGAGGTCATGTCGTCGGCACCGGCCAGGATGCGCGCACCCGCCACCACCGACCCCGTCACCAGGACCACCCCGATCCACAGCCGCGGGTCGCGCCACCCGGGCGACGTGGCCCGGGTGGCGGGCGGCACGTCGGTGGCACGGGCGGACGACGGGGCGGCTGGCGACGGGGCGTGACGGGAGGAACCGCGCGAGAAGGTCCGAGAGGTGGTCCGAGGCACGAGGCCATCATTGCCGCACCGGCCGGACTTCACACCTGTCTCTCCACAGGGACCGGCCGGGCGGCGACGGGCGCCGGGCACGCGGTGGCACCATGGCCCCATGGCCGACGACCCCCGCTTCCTGACGCTCGCCGACGTCGCGGAGGTGCTCAACACCTCCGGCGCGCAGGTCTACGCGCTGGTCCGTCGCGGCGAGCTGCCGGCGATCAAGATCGGCGGACGGGGCCAGTGGCGCGTCGAGCGGGTGCAGCTCGAGGAGTTCATCCAACGGATGTACGCCGACACGCGCACCTTCGTCGACCAGCACCCGTTCGTGGACGCCGACGCCGAATCGTCCGACAACTAGGCGCGTCGTGGGGTGACTATCCGACCTTGCCGTCGAGCTCGACCTTCACGACCCGCTCCTCGCCGCCGCGGACCACCGACATCTCGACGGTGTCGCCTGGCAGGTGGGTGCGGATGGCCACGATCAGGGCGATCCCGTCGTTGACCGGCTGGTCGTCGACCGCCGTGATGACGTCGTCCTTCTCCAGGCCGGCGCGCTCGGCCGGGGTGTCGGGCATGACCTCGGTGATCGTGGCTCCGTCGGCGTCGGGCTCGGCGCCGGTGCGCACCTGGGCTCCGATGACGGGGTACTCCGCCTTGCCGGTGCGCAGGATCTGGTCGACCGTGGTGCGCACCTGCTCGATCGGGATCGCGAAGCCGACGCCGATGTTGCCCGCCTCGCCGGACGCACCGCCGTTGGTGGCGATCGCGGAGTTCACCCCGACGACCTCGCCGGCGAGGTTGACCAGCGGACCGCCGGAGTTGCCCGGGTTGATCGCGGCGTCGGTCTGCACGGCGTTGATGTAGGAGGAGTTGTCCTCGGACTGCCCTGACGTGGTCACCGGCCGGTTGAGGGCGCTGACGATGCCCGAGGTCACGGTCTGGCTCAGGCCGAGCGGGGCACCGAAGGCGATCACGGGGTCACCGACGCGCAGGACCTGCGAGGACCCCAGCGCCGCGGGCTCGAGCTTGCCGCCGCCCTCGACGGCCAGCACGGCGAGGTCGTAGACCGAGCTGCGGCCCACCACGGTCGCCTCGAGGCGCTGGCCCTGGTGGTCGATGACGATGATCGAGCCGTCGTCCTCGGCCGCGGAGGCGACCACGTGGTCGTTGGTCACGACGTGGCCCTCGCGATCGAGGACGAAGCCGGAGCCGGTGGCTCCGCCCTCGCGACCGTCGAGCTCGGCCACGATCTGGACGGTGCTGGGGAGCAGCGCCTGCGCCACCGCGGCGACCGAGCCGTTGTCGGCCTCCAGCGGGGCGGCGGTCTGCGTCCGCACGCCGTTGATGCCGTTGTCGTTGGTGCCCGGCCGGGCGGCGAGCTCGTCCTGGATCGCACCGCCGGCGAGGCCGCCGAGCATGCCGACGACCAGGGCGAGACAGGCGACCGCGGGCCAGACCCACAGCGGGATCTTGCGGGAGACCGTCGTCGGGCCGGCGTACATCGGTCGCGCCTGGGGTCCCGGGCCGAACCAGGGCTGACCGGGCTGCTGGCCCGGCTGCTGGGGGTAGGGACCCTGGGTCGGGTACGGCACGGTCGGGGCCGCGGGTCCGGGGTCGGCGCCCGGCTGCTGCTGGGACGAGGCCTGCGGCTCGCCGAACGGCGTGCGGTGCGGCGGCGGGCCGTCGAGCATCCCGTCCTGGGGAGCAGCGGCGTCGTCGGGGCCGGGACCGTCAGGCCCGGCCTGCTCGGGGGCGGCGTGCTCGGGGGCGGCGTGCTCGGGGCCGGCGTCGTCGGGAGCGCCGTAGACACGACCCTCCGGCTGCACGGCTGGGGCGGGCTCGGGCTCGGGCTCGGGCTCGGGCTCTGTGGGGCGCCAACCGGCCAGGGGCTGGGTGGGTTCCTCGTCCTGCGCGCGCGGGAGCGACTGGTCGGTGACCTGCTCGTCCGGGGTCTGCTCGTCGGGCCTGTGCTCGTCGCTCACGGAGCAATCTTCTCCCGGATCGCCACAAGGCGCTCGGCCAGGGGCGTCCGGGAGGGTGAGACAGGTCCACGGGCGGCGCGGTCGTCACCGGTGACGGCCGGGCTCGCGGGACCGGTCGGCCGGCTCAGGTCCGTGACCGGCGGCCGGGGGTCGACGCGCGGGGCACCGGCCACGCCGAGGGCGAGCACGCCCACGACGCAGGCGCTCGCTGCGCCCCCGCCGATGGCGACGATGCCGCGGCGCGGGCGGTGGCGCGACGTCGGGAACTGCGGGGCGACCAGGCCGTGGCCGGCGCCGGGCTGCATCGACGAGCAGCGGCCCACCAGCTCCGACTTGAAGTCGTGGGATGGCTGGCCGGGACCGAAGGACAGCTGGGCGAGCTGGGTCTTGACCCATCCCTCCTGCTCGACGAGGTCACGGCAGGCGTGGCAGGCGTGGACGTGGCTCCAGCAGCGCTCCTCCTCCTCCGGCGCGAGGCGACCGTCGAGGAGTGCGCTGACCCGTGATCCGAGGTRGCTCATCACGACACCGGCCCACGCGCGTGGGGGGCGACGGGACCCGAGTAGCGCGAGCGCCCCGCGGCCGGCTCGCGGTGCGCGAGGGCCTTGCGGAGCATCGTGCGACCGCGGTGGATGYGCGAGCGAACGGTGCCGAGCTTGGCGTCCATGATCTCGGCGATCTCCTCGTAGCTGAGGCCCTCGACGTCGCAGAGCACGACCGCGGCCCGGAAGTCGGGCGGCAGGGTCGCCAGCGCCGTCTCGATGTCGTCGTCGAAGGTCCGGTCCGCCACCGCGAGCTCGGGCGCCGGGGCCGGGCTGGTCAGCCGGGCGGCGCGCTCGTCGGACAGCGGGTCGAAGCGGATGCGCTGCTTGCGGCGCGCACCGTCGAGGAAGAGGTTGGTGGTGATGCGGTGCAGCCACCCCTCGAACGTGCCCGGCGTGTAGGTGTCGAGGGACCGGAAGACCCGCACGAAGACTTCCTGGGTGAGGTCCTCGGCGTCGTGCCGGTTGCCCGTCAGGCGATAGGCCAGCCGGAACACGCGGTCGGAGTGCTGCTCCACGACCTCGTCCCACGTGGGCACGTCGACGGCATCGCTTGCGGCGTCGACGTGATCACCCACGGGCGCTCCCTGGCTCGTCTTCCTCGACCGCAGCTGCAACGGTTCGATGTCCTTCCTGACGCTAGGTATGCCGCCTGAGAGTTCCCTGTGAACCACATGCGGACCGACCAAGAACTTCTGCCCGGGTCACCGCCTCCAACGACCGAGGCGGTCCGTGTGTTCCCGGCCACGTCCGGCGGTTGCTGCGCGATAGAGTCGCCCGCGTGCCGAACAACACCGCGCCGATCAAGCCCGCGAGCTGGACCTACGCCGAGACGTTCGTGGCCGAGGACGAGCTCCTGGCCGCAGCCCGCAGCCGCGCCGAGGAGGTGGGGGTTGCCCCCGTCGGACCCGGCGTCGGCGCCGCCCTGCGCTTCCTCGCCTCCGTGCTCGACGCGCGCGCGGTCGTCGAGATCGGCACCGGCACGGGCGTGTCCGGGCTCTGGCTGCTGCGCGGAATGCGCGCCGACGGCGTGCTCACGACCGTCGACATCGAGGCCGAGCACCAGCGCCTCGCCAAGGAGACGTTCACCGAGGCCGGGATCCCCGGCAACCGCGCCCGCACCATCGCCGGGGCCGGGCTCGACGTGCTGCCCCGCCTCACCGACGGCCACTACGACATGGTCTTCTGCGACGGCGACAAGCGCGAGTACGCCGCCTACCTCAAGGAGGCGCTGCGACTGCTGCGTCCCGGCGGCGTCGTGGCGTTCGACAACGCGCTCTGGCACGACCGGGTCGCCGACCCCGCCCAGCGCGACGAGGAGACCGTCACCATCCGCGACCTCGGCCGGACGATCCTCGAGCACGAGGCGCTCGTGCCGGTGCTGCTGCCCGTCGGCGACGGCCTGCTCGCCGCGAAGAAGGAGTGGGCCCCCGAGGCCTGATCCGCGCGGCTGGTCGAGGCTAGAGGCGCGGGGCGGCCGTGAAGCCGTCCCAGCCCTCGGCGATCGCGACGACGTCGCACGCCTCGATGAGGATCGGCGGGCTCCCGATCATCCGGGTGCCGGGCGCGTCGTCGGCACCCTCGGTGAAGGTGCGCTGGAAGTCCTCGCGCGCCTCGCTGGTGGCGAAGACGTAGCAGCCCTCGAACCACTCCCCCGGCACCTGGCGCCAGGTCTTGAAGCGCAGCCCGGCCATCCCGGTGAACCGGGCGTGCGAGGTCTCCGCGACGTAGGAGGCGAGCTGTTCCTCGACCCCCTCCGGCGCGTCGGCGAGCGACCAGCGGACGGTGAGACCGAGCATCAGACGATCCCGGCCAGCGGGTCGTCGGAGCCGAGCCAGCTCAGCAGCAGGCGCGGACCCCAGCCGCTCGGGCCGGCGGTCCACTCGTAGCGGTCGGTCGGCGACTCCGCGGCGGAGGCGAAGTCGATGTGGGCCCACGGCACGTCGCCCGCGAAGTGCTGGAGGAAGAGCGCCGCGGTGATCGCGCCGGCGCCTCCTGCGGCGTTGTCGCCGTCGGCGATGCCGGAGGCCACCTTGTCCTCGTAGTCGGCGACGAGCGGCATCCGCCAGGTGTTCTCGCCCGACGCGGCCGAGGCGGCCCGCACCTGGTCGGCCAGGCCCTCGTGGTTGGCGAAGTAGCCGCCGGTCCACTGGCCGAGCGACACCTTCATCGCACCGGTCAGGGTGGCGATGTCGACGAGGGCGGCCGGCGCGATCTCGCTGACGGCGTACGCCATCGCGTCGGCCAGCACGAGGCGGCCCTCGGCGTCGGTGTTGTTGACCTCGGAGGTGCGACCTCCGAAGTGGGTGATCACGTCGCCGGGGCGCATCGCCGAGCCGCTGATGGCGTTCTCCGCGGCCGGCACCAGGCCAACCACGCGGATCGGGCAGTCGACGTCGCGGAGCGCAGCCATCGTGGCGATGACGGCACCGCCGCCGCTCATGTCGCGCTTCATCGTCAGCATGCCCTCGCTGGGCTTGATGTCGAGGCCGCCGGTGTCGAAGGTGATGCCCTTGCCGACGAGGACCACCGTGGGCATGCGCTTGGTGGCCCCGCGCGGGGTGTAGTCCATGCGGATCAGCCGGGGCTCGTTGACGGAGGCGCCGCCGACGGCGCGGATGCCGCCGAAGCCCTCGGCCTCGAGCCGTGCGTCGTCCCAGACCTGCACCTCGAGGCCGGCGTGCTCGCCGACCTCGACGGCCTGCTCGGCCAGCCAGGCCGGGGTCTTCAGGTTCGCCGGGACGGTCGCCAGGGTGCGGGAGCGCCAGCCGGCGCCGCCGTGCGCGATCGCCCGGGCAAGCTCGTCGTCGGCGCCGTCGCCGTCCACACCCGCGAGGACGATCCGGGTGACCGGTCGCTCCTTGGGCCCSTTGGAGCGCCAGTGGAAGGCGAACGAGCCGAGCATCGCCCCGACGACGAAGGCACCGAGGCCCTCGTCGGGCGCGATCGACGCGAGCGACGTCACGACGTTGCCGCGGTCCTTGGTGGCGCGGGCCAGCGCAGCGCCGGCACGACGGAGGTCGGTCGTGGTGGCCTCGCCGACACCGACGAGCAGCACCAGGCCTGGCCCCTCGGAAGCCCCGTCGGACGTGTCTCCGGTGGCGCGACCGGCGACCGGGACCGTGGTCAGCTCGCCGGTGCGACCGGTGGCCCGCGACGCCTCGAGCGCGGCGAGGAGATCGACGCCGAGGGCGTCACCGGCCTCGTCGGCACCCGGGCCGAGGAGCGGCCCGTCCTCATCCGGGAGGACCGGGAACGCCCAGACCTCCGCGCCGCCGATCTGGTGCGGCAGCGCGGGGCTCAGTGCGAACTCGGGCGGCGAGACCTGGGGCGGCAGTGCGGTGCTGGGCACGATCAGCCGACGACGTCCTTGAGGGCGTCACCGAGAGCCGAGGCCTCCTCGGCGTTGAGCTCCACCACCAGCCGTCCACCGCCCTCGAGCGGGACGCGCATGACGATGCCGCGTCCTTCCTTGGTGACCTCGAGCGGTCCGTCGCCCGTGCGGGGCTTCATGGCGGCCATCGGCGCACCTCTTCCTGTTCAGCCATCACTGGATGTGGCTCATCACATGCGAATCGAGGCGGCTGAGTCGTTCGGCCACCTCGATCGGCGTCGTACGACGTCCATTATCCCCCATGACCCGCGTGATCGGCACCACAGGGCGGTAACACCCCAACTTGGTCAGGCAGACTGCGGCCATGACGACCTCCGAACCCGACCGTGCCGCCGGACCCACCGCGGGCGACAGCACCGGCGCCGCCCCCGTCCTGCTCCACGTGGAGGACGGCGTCGCGACGATCACGCTCAACCGTCCCGAGGCGATGAACGGCCTCGACGTGGCCACCAAGGACCTGCTGCGCGACACCGTCCACCGGGTCGGCGAGGACCCGGAGGTGCGGTGCGTCGTGCTCACCGGCAGCGGCCGCGCCTTCTGCGTCGGGCAGGACCTCAAGGAGCACCTCGCCGGGCTGAAGGGCGAGGCCGACATCCCGCTCTCGGAGACCGTCGAACAGCACTACAACCCGATCGTGCTGGCCCTCGCGACGATGCCCAAGCCCGTCATCGCGGCGGTCAACGGCGTCGCGGCCGGCGCCGGGGCCAGCCTGGCCTTCGCCGCCGACTTCCGGGTCGTCGTCGACTCGGCCGGCTTCAACACCTCCTTCGCCGGCGTCGCGCTCTCCTGCGACACCGGGTCGAGCTGGACGCTGCCCCGCCTCGTGGGCCGCGCCAAGGCGATGGAGCTGCTCTACTTCCCGCGCACCGTGTCGGCCCAGGAGGCCCTCGAGCTGGGGCTGGCCACGCAGGTGGTCACCGCGGAGGAGCTCCCGCAGGCCGTGGGCCAGCTGGCCGCGCGGTTGGCCTCGGGCCCGACGGTGGCGTTCGGCTCGATGCGGCAGGCAGTGGCGTACGCCGCCGCACACCCGCTGGAGGAGTCACTGGCGTTCGAGGCCGACAAGATGGCGCTGACCGGCGGCACCGAGGACCACCTCGCCGCGGTCGACGCGTTCATGGCCAAGGAGAAGCCGGCCTTCCACGGTCGCTGAGCCACGGTCCCTGAGCCACGGTCGCTGAGCTCAGCCGCGGCGCGCCCGGTGGGCGCCGATCACGCCGAGCAGCTGCCGGGGCGCCTGGACGGTCATCCGGTGCCGCGAGGGCCGGCCGCCGTACTCCACGGTGAGCGCCGACCCGCGGAAGCGGTGGTTGAACCACATCGTCATGGTGCCGTGGCACAGCCCGCCGCAGTCGAGGGCGGTGCGGGGCAGCCGCAGGGCACGCGCCAGGCGCCGGGCGAAGCCGGCGTCCTTGGTGTCGGTGTCGACGCCGTGCAGCGGCTGGTGGAAGCTGATCACCCGGCGCGGGTCGACCTCCTCGAGGAAGGCCATGACCGCCCGCGTCTCCGGCTCGCTCGCCGGCCGGGGGCCGGACTCGTAGGTGCCGTCGAGGTCCTTCCACAGGTGCGGGAAGTTGCGGTTGAGGTCGACGCCGCGGGCGTTGCGGCGGGTCCCCCGGGCCAGCCCGTCGGGGTTGTAGGTCGGGATGACCCACAGGTCGATGCCACGCACCGGTCGCCCGTCGCGCAGGGTCTCGAGGATCCGGCGGGTGTGCGGCTCGTTGCCGTGCATCGTCGACACCAGCACCATGCGTCGCTTGCCCGGCTCACCGAGCCGCCACGCACGGATCGGTCGTCCCTTGACGGAGTGGCCGATCGTGCGGACCTCGACGACGGCGGGGCGGTCGACGGGCGTGGCCGCGTCGACCGCGGCGGCGGCCGGTCCGGGCGCGGGCTGGGTGAGCCCCGCGGCGGTCAGGGCCGCGACCGCCAGCACGGCGGCGTACGCCGACCGGGCGCGGAGCGCAGGCATCACACGGCCGCGGTGAGGTAGGCGTAGGTGAAGACGAGGACGCCGACCACCATGCCGAGGTGCGCCAGCAGGGACAGGCCGGGCCCGTCGCTCCACGAGTCGCCGGAGGCCTCGGGCGCGTGGCGTCCCTTGGCGGGCAGCCAGCGCGCGAGGATCAGCAGCCCGCAGATGGCGGTGAGCCACCAGCAGGCGATCGCGAGGATGCCGACGAGCGGTCCTCCGAGCAGGGAGTCCTCCGGTGCGATGAGCACGCCCAGCCACAGGACGAGGGCGACGATGCCGGCCACGAAGTGCGTGAGGGGCACGCGGCTGCTGATGGAGAAGCGGCCCGCCGCTGCGGCCCCGCTCAGGCGGAGCCGGGTCAGCACGATCGCCACGGCAGCGAGGGCCGTGAGGATCCAGACGACGATCGGGAACGACATGACGCGGCAGTCTGCCCTAGACGCCCGGCGCCTCGCCAGACGAGGCGTCGGGCCCGGGCTCGTCGCGGTGCCGCTCCTCCATCTCGGACGCCAGCCGGGCGAGGACCTCGTCGACGTCGGACATCCGGTAGCCGCGGAACGCGAGCGGGAACCGCACCGTGCGCAGGTCCTGCGCCGCGATCGGTCGGTCGTCGGGCAGCGCGAGGTCGGGTCGGTCGTCGTACGCCGGGGCCATCGATCCGCCGCGGCCGGAGGCCACCATCGCGACGCCGCCCATGGCCAGGACGACGAGGACGGCGAAGAACCACATCATCATTCGGGCCGCTCCGGCTCGGGGTCGGGCCAGCGGCCCTCACGTGCGGYCACCATCAGCGACACCGCCTCGTCGACGTCGTCGGTCAGCACCATCATGTCGAGGTCGGCGGCGTTGATCTTGCCCTCGGCCAGCACCGTCGCCCGCAGCCAGTCGACCAGGCCGGCCCAGTAGCTCGTGCCGATGAGCACGATGGGGAACGACGTCACCTTGCGCGTCTGCACCAGCGTCAGCGCCTCGAAAAGCTCGTCGAGGGTGCCGAGGCCGCCGGGCAGGACCACGAAGCCCTGGGAGTACTTGACGAACATCGTCTTGCGGGCGAAGAAGTAGCGGAAGTTGATGCCCTTGTCGACCCACTGGTTGAGCCCGGACTCGAAGGGCAGCTCGATGCCGAGGCCGATGCTCGCGCCGCCGGCCTCGCAGGCGCCCTTGTTGGCCGCCTCCATCGCCCCGGGACCGCCGCCGGTGATGACGGCGAAGCCGGCGTCGACGAGCTTGCGGCCGACCTCCTCGCCGATCGCGTAGGAGGGGTGGTCGACCGACGTGCGCGCGGAGCCGAAGACCGCGATGGCCGGACCGGTCTCGGCGAGCGCGCCGAAGCCCTCGACGAACTCCGCCTGGATCCGCAGGACGCGCCACGGGTCGGTGTGGACCCAGTCGGTCAGGCCACGGGAGTCGAGGAGACGCTGGTCGGTGGTGCTGCCCTCGTGCACCTGGCCGCGACGCTCGATGACGGGACCCGTCACGCGGTCGGCCTGCCGGTCGTTGCGTGAGGTGTTCATGCCAGCCACTCCTTGAGGATCCGCTCGCAGCGCTCGATGTGCTCGGTGGGGACGTGCTCGTCCTGCTTGTGGGCGAACATCGGGTCGCCGGGGCCGAAGTTCACCGCCGGGACGCCGAGCCTGGTGAACTGGGCGACGTCGGTCCAGCCGAACTTCGGGGCGACCTCGCCGCCGACCGCCTCGACGAACGCCTTGGCCGCCGGCCGGTCCAGGCCCGGCATCGCGCCGGCGGCCAGGTCGGTCACCGTGACGTCGTAGCCCTCGAAGAAGTCGCGCACGAACGCCTCGGCGTCCGCCTCGCTGCGGTCGGGGGCGAAGCGGAAGTTGACCTCGACGACGCACTCGTCGGGGATCACGTTGCCGGCGACACCACCCCGGATGCCGGTCGCGTTCAGGCCCTCGTGGAAGGCGAGGCCGTCGATCTCCGGCTGCCGCGCGACGTAGTCGTTGAGCCGGCCGAGCACGGGACCTGCGAGGTGGATGGCGTTGACGCCCTTCCAGCTGCGCGCGCTGTGCGAGCGCTCGCCCGTGGTGCGGACGTCGACGCGCATCGTGCCCTGGCAGCCCGCCTCGATCGCGGCGTTGCTCGGCTCCATCAGGATCGCGAAGTCGGCCTGCAGCAGGTCGGGGTCGCTCTCGGTCAGCTTGCGCAGGCCGTTGTGGACCGAGTCGACCTCCTCGGCCTCGTAGAAGATGAAGGTCAGGTCGCGGTTGGGCGAGGTCACGTCGGCGGCGAGCTTGAGCATCACCGCGTCGCCGCCCTTCATGTCGCAGCTGCCGAGCCCGTGCAGGATGCCGTCCTCGAGGCGGGAGGGCAGGTTGTCGTTGAGCGGGACGGTGTCGAGGTGTCCCGCGATCACCACCCGCTCCCCCAGGCCGAGCTCGGTGCGCGCCACGACGGTGTGGCCGCGCCGGGTCACGGTGAGGTGCGGCAGTGGGGTCAGGGCCGTCTCGACGGCGTCGGCGATCTCCTGCTCCTCGTGGCTGACGGAGAAGATGTCGACGAGCTGCTGGGTCAGGGAGACGACGTCGGCGGACAGGTCGAGGTGGGCCATGCCCTGATTCAACCAGCCGCGCCGCGCGTCAGGCCCGTGCCACCTCGACCGCGACCTCGGCGGCGTCGACGTACGACACCGCGGTGGCCAGCGTCTCGTCAGCGATCAGGGCCTCGTGGGTCCGGGCCGCGGCCAGGGTGGCCTCGGGACCGGTGATCGTCAGGCTGATCCGGTCGCTCACCTGCAGGCCGGCGTCCTTGCGGGCCTGCTGGACCGCGCGGACCAGGTCGCGGGCGGCGCCCTCGGCCTCGAGCTCGGGCGTGACGGCGGTGTCGAGGACGACGAAGCCGCCGCGCGGCAGCATGCCGAGCGCGGAGTCCTCGTCCGACGACCCGGCCACGGTCTCGAGGGCGTACTCCCCCTCGACGAGCGCGAGCCCACCGGCGGTCACGGTCCCGTCGTCGGCGACCGACCAGTCGCCGGACTTCGAGCCCTTGATCGCCAGCTGGACGTCCTTGCCGAGGCGCGGACCGGCCGCGCGGGCGTTGACCGTGAGCCGCTGCGAGACGCCGTACGACTCCGCCTCGGGCGCGTCGACCGCGAGGACCTGGACGGCCTTGAGGTTCAGCTCGTCGGCGACCAGCTGCTCGAAGCCGTCGAGGTCGGCGTCGGTGACGACGGTCAGGCGCGCCAGCGGGAGGCGGTTGCGGAGGTTGGCGGCCTTGCGCAGCGCCGAGCCGGCCGAGCAGACGTCGCGGACGGTGTCCATCGACGCGACCAGCGACTCGTCGGCGGGCAGGTCGTCGGCGGACGGCCAGTCGGTCAGGTGGACCGAGCGCTCGCCGGTGAGGCCGCGCCAGACCTCCTCGGTGGTCAACGGCATCAGCGGCGCGGTGGCGCGGCAGACGACCTCGAGCACCGTGTGGAGGGTGTCGAACGCGTCGGCGTCCTCGTCCCAGAAGCGCTCGCGGGAGCGTCGGATGTACCAGTTGGTCAGCACGTCGAGGAAGCTGCGCGTCGAGTCGCACGCCGCCGCCACCTCGTAGTTGTCGAGCTGGTCGGTCATCGCGGCGACGTAGTCACGCAGCTTGGCCAGGATGTAGCGGTCCATCGGGTGTGCGCTGTCGGTGCGCCACGTGGCGTCGTACCCCTCGCCGCCCTTGGCCGCGTTGGCGTACAGGCTGAAGAAGGACCAGCTGTTCCACAGCGGGATCAGCACCTGCCGCACCGAGTCGCGGATGCCCTGCTCGGTGACGACGAGGTTGCCGCCGCGGAGGATCGGGCTCGACATGAGGAACCAGCGCATCGCGTCGGCGCCGTCGCGGTCGAAGACCTCGCGCACGTCGGGGTAGTTGCGCAGGGACTTCGACATCTTCTGGCCGTCGTTGCCGAGCACGATGCCGTGGCTGAGGCAGGTCGAGAACGCCGGGCGGTCGAAGATCGCGCCGGCCAGGACGTGCATCGTGTAGAACCAGCCGCGGGTCTGGCCGATGTACTCGACGATGAAGTCGCCCGGGAAGTGGTTGTCGAACCAGTCCTTGTTCTCGAACGGGTAGTGCACCTGCGCGAACGACATAGAGCCGGAGTCGAACCACACGTCGAGGACGTCCGTGACGCGGCGCATCGTGGACTTCCCGGTCGGGTCGTCCGGGTTCGGCCGGGTCAGCTCGTCGACGAACGGGCGGTGCAGGTCGGGGTTGCCGTCCTTGTCGCGCGGCAGCGTGCCGAAGTCACGCTCGATCTCCTCGAAGGAGCCGTAGACGTCGACGCGCGGGTGGTGCTCGTCGTCGGACTTCCACACCGGCACCGGGCTGCCCCAGAAGCGGTTGCGGGTGATCGACCAGTCGCGGGCGTTCTCCAGCCACTTGCCGAACTGGCCGTCCTTGATGTGCTCGGGCACCCAGCGGATGTCCTGGTTGAGCGCCATCAGGCGCTCCTTGACCTTGGTCACCTCGACGAACCACGACGAGACGCCCTTGTAGATCAGCGGCTGCCGGCAGCGCCAGCAGTGCGGGTAGGAGTGGTCGTACGTCTCGCGCCGCACCAGGACCGTGCCGGGCGTGACCGAGCCGCCCTGCTCGCCCTTCGTGACCGCCTTGAGGTGGTCGATGATGTGGAGGTTGGCGTCGAAGACCTGCATGCCCTCGTAGTCGGTGACGGGGAACGTGAAGCGCCCGTCCTTGCCGACCGGCATGACCGCCTCGATGCCCTCGCGGTCGGTGACGACCTTGTCGTCCTCACCGAAGGCGCCGGCGGTGTGCACCAGCCCGGTGCCGTCCGTGGTCGTGACGAACTCGGCGGGCACGAGGCGGAAGGCGCGCTCGTGGCCGGCGTAGTAGCTGAACGGCGGGGCGTACTCCAGGCCGACGAGGTCGGCGCCCTTGCCGCGCCAGGTCACGGTGGGCTCGTCGCCCAGCTCGCGGGCGTACGACGCCACGCGGGCCTCGGCGAGGAGGTAGCGCTCGGCGCTGCCGGTCGGTCCGTCCGACTCGACGACGACGTAGTCGATGTCCTCGCCGACCATCACCGCGAGGTTGGACGGCAGGGTCCACGGCGTCGTCGTCCAGACGAGCACCTTGACGCCTGTGAACGGGCCGTCGGTCGTGACGTCGTAGCCGACGGTGACGGCCGGGTCCTGCCGCATCTGGTAGACGTCGTCGTCCATGCGCAGCTCGTGGTTGGACAGCGGCGTCTCGTCCTGCCAGCAGTAGGGCAGCACGCGGAAGCCCTCGTAGACCAGGCCCTTCTCGTGCAGCTGCTTGAAGGCCCAGATGACCGACTCCATGAACTCCGGGTTCATGGTGCGGTAGTCGTTGTCGAAGTCGACCCAGCGCGCCTGGCGGGTGACGTAGTCGCGCCACTCGCCGGTGTACTTCAGGACCGACTGGCGGCAGGCCTCGTTGAACTTCTCGATGCCCAGCTCGACGATCTCGTCGGTGGTCTTGATGCCGTTGAGCCGCATCGCCTCGAGCTCGGCGGGCAGGCCGTGGGTGTCCCAGCCGAAGCGGCGCTCGACCTTGTGGCCGCGCATCGTCTGGTAGCGCGGGATGAGGTCCTTGACGTAGCCGGTGAGCAGGTGGCCGTAGTGCGGCAGGCCGTTGGCGAACGGCGGGCCGTCGTAGAAGACGAACTCGTTGCTGCCGTCGGCGCCGGCGTCACGCTGCTCGACGCTCGCCCGGAAGGTGTCGTCGGACTCCCAGTACGCCAGCACCGCTTCCTCGATGTCGGGGAAGCGCGGGCTGCTGGCGACGGTGGTGGCGTCGGTGTGGCTGACCTTGGGGTACGTCATGCGGCTGGCTCGACTCTCGACTCGTGGGATGACTCCACGAGGACGATCGGCTGACCGCGGTACCACCTCGCTTGCCGCCAACCCTCTGGCGACCGCTCGTTCCGGCTGTGTCGGGCCGCACCCGCCGGGTTCTAGTGAGGTGGCGGCCGGCTCGCCGCACCCGTTCTTCCCGAGGCTCGCCGCTGATGACGGCTCAGACGCCTGCCCCGATCGTACGGCTCGGGCGCGGGCGCCCGCCAATCGATTGCCCGGTGCGGGAGGTAGTCCAGTGGCAAACGGTCGTCCGGACGGCCCACGGACAGCCATTTCTCACTGGACTACCCCGGCATGGTGGCCAGGGCGCTCGCTCCGCAGCACGCCGAGGTCCCTGGCTCAGGCGCTCCTTCGATAGCGCAGGAAGCGCGCCTTCTCCACCTCGGTCAGCGAGCGCCGAAGCTCGACGGCGTGCGTGGGCGTCCACCACGAGGGCGCCGCCACGGTCCAGGACCCAGCGCCTCCCCGGTCGGCGCGGTCCACCGCGGAGCGCAGCCGGGACGTGAACCTGCCGAGGTCGTGCCAGTCCGTGGCCAGCATGGTCACCGGCTCGAGGCCGATGTCGCGATAAGCGGTCTCCTTGTCCAGGTCTGCGGAGACGCCGGCAAGGCTCAGGTGGACCGCGCCGTTGTAGAGGCCGAGCACACCCAGCTCGGGACTGATGAGGTCCGGCGTGCCCACGTGCCGACCGTCCGCAGTGAACACCGGGATGTTGCACCACGGACGCGGCAGGCCGGCTCGCTTGGTCCACGCGCCGCGCATCCTCGTCTCCTGGGGCGACCAGGAGTTCTCGTCCGCCTCCTCGAGGGCGTCACGCGCCTGCTGGATGCCGGTCACCGGGCCGAGCGCAGCGACGTACGAGCCGACCTCGGCGACACTCACCAGGTCGGAGTAGCAGCCCATGTCGAGGGCGACCACCGCGTCCCCCAGCCGCGCGGCGTACCGCATCTCGAACACCACGGACCGCACGGCGGCGGTCACCGGTACGCCGTCGACCACGACGATCTCGTCCGGGTGCAGGAACTCCTGGCTGACAGCGATCCCCCGCTGGCGCGACAGATGGCGCCCGGCCACCACGGTCACGTCCCGCTGGGCGACACCGCCGAGCGTCCCGTCGAACCAGGGACAGCCCAGCCACTGGAGGGCCGCCCACCCGGTGACGGCCTCGTCCTCCCTCAGCACGGCCGCTGCCTCGACGATCCGCTGCTGCGCCGTGACCTCGACCCGGGACGGCACGACGAGTCCGTGGCTGGTCGTCCGCCACCGCGGCCCGCGTGATTGCCCACGCGTCGGACCGACCGTGCCACGGGGGTCCACCCGCACGGGCGCCACCAGCTCGGGGCGGCGCTCGTGGAACGGAGGTGGGATGTACACCTCGAGGACATGCCCGCCAGCGGGGCGGCGTACCGGCCTTCCACAGGCAGAAGTCGAGGCTCCGCCGCCCGGCCCAGGGGTAGTCCAGTGACAAACGGTCGTCCAGACGCCCCAGGGACAGCCACTTCTCACTGGACTACCGCCCCGAGGTCGGTATTCAGTGTTGCCAAGTACCGGTACTCTGTGACATTGTCTACCAGTACTCGGCAACACTGAATACCAGTGACACCGACTAGCGGGTCACGGAGACCGAGAGGAGGCGACGTGGGCAGCAAGCAGCTGACCGAGATGCTCAAGGGCACCCTCGAGGGGATCGTGCTCGCGATCCTGGGGACCAGCCCCGCCTACGGGTACGAGATCACTGCCCGGCTCCGGGAGCAGGGCTTCGCCGACATCGTCGAGGGCACGGTCTACGCCGTCCTCGTCCGGGTCGAGCAGCGCGGCCTCGTGGACGTGGAGAAGGTCCCGTCCGAGAAGGGCCCGCCGCGCAAGGTCTACACGCTCAACCGCGAGGGCCGGGCCGTCCTCACCGAGTTCTGGGGGAACTGGGAGTTCCTCTCCGCACGCATCGACCAGCTTCACGAGAAGGAGAACTGACATGGCTGCCAAGTGGCTCGACTCGATCACCGGATCGCTGGAGCAGAAGAAGCAGTACCGGCAGGCAAAGACTCGCCTGGAGGGCCTGCCGGAGCCGTACGCCACCGCCGCGGAGGCCGTCAACCGCTACCTCATGTACTTCGGTGGCGTCGTCGAGGGCGACGTCATCGTCCGCATGTTCGTCGACCTCGCCGACCTGTGGGAGCGGGCAGCCGTCGACGGCACGCCCGTCCACGACATCGTCGGGGACGACCCCGTCGCGTTCGCCGAGAACTACGCCGAGGCCTACGGCGGCAAGCGCTGGATCGACAAGGAGCGCGCCCGCCTGGTCCGGGCCTTCGACGACATCGAGAAGGGAGAAGAGGGGTCATGACCGCGACCGCCATCCGCATCCGCGGCGTAGAGAAGGCCTACGGTGAGCTGGAGGTGCTGCGGGGCGTCGACCTCGACGTCGCCCCCGGCAGCATCCTCGCCCTGCTCGGGTCCAACGGCGCCGGCAAGACCACGTTGGTGAAGATCCTCGCCACCCTGGTCCGGGCAGACGCCGGGACCGCCGAGGTCCACGGGTACGACGTCGTCGACGAGGACCGCGACGTCCGCGAGTCCATCAGCCTCACCGGCCAGTTCGCCGCCGTCGACGAGGTGCTGACCGGGCGGGAGAACCTCGTCCTCGTCGCCCGGCTGCGGCACGTGCCCGAGCCCGGCGCCGTGGCCGACCGCCTGCTCGAGCGCTTCGGCCTCGTCGACGCGGGCGATCGCAAGGCCGGCACCTACTCCGGCGGGATGCGCCGTCGTCTCGACATCGCGATGAGCCTCATCGGCGACCCGCCGGTCGTCGTCCTCGACGAGCCGACGACGGGGCTCGACCCGCAGGCACGCATCGAGGTCTGGAATACCGTCAGGCAGCTCGCCGAGTCGGGGACCACGGTGCTGCTGACGACCCAGTACCTCGACGAGGCCGAGCACCTCGCCGACCGCATCGCGATCCTCCACGGGGGTCGCATCGTCCAGAACGGCACCCTCGAGGAGCTCAAGAAGCTGTTGCCCCCGGCACGGGTCGAGTACGTCGAGAAGCAACCAAGCCTCGAAGAGGTCTTCCTCGCCCTCGTCGGCGAGCAGGTCCCGACCGCGGCAGGAAAGGAGTCCTGATGTCTGCCACCCACGCCGTCGCCGACACCGCCGTCCTCACCGGCAGGTCCCTGCGACACATCCTCCGCAGCCCCGACACGATCATCACCACGGCCGTCACCCCGATCGCCATGATGCTGCTGTTCGTCTACGTCCTGGGCGGAGCGATCGAGACCGGCTCGGACGAGCCCTACGTGACCTACCTGCTGCCGGGCATCCTGCTGATGACCATCGCCTCGGGCGTCGCCTACACGTCGTACCGCCTCTTCCTCGACCTCCAGGGCGGCATCGTCGAGCGCTTCCAGTCGATGCCGATCGGCCGGTCCGCGGTGCTGTGGGGCCACGTGCTGACCTCGCTGGTGGCCAACGCCGTCTCCCTCGCCATCGTCGTGGCGGTCGCGCTGGCGATGGGCTTCCGGTCGGGCGCGGGCGTCCTCGCCTGGCTGGGTGCGGCGGGCATCCTGCTGCTCTTCACCGTGGCCCTCACCTGGCTGGCGGTCGTCGCCGGTCTGTCGGCGAAGACCGTGGACGGCGCGAGCGCGTTCAGCTACCCGCTGATCTTCCTGCCGTTCATCAGCTCGGCGTTCGTCCCGACCGACTCGATGCCGGGCCCGGTGGCGTGGTTCGCCGAGAACCAGCCCGTCACCTCGATCGTCAACGCGATCCGGGCCCTCCTCGACGGACATCCGGCCGGATGGGACCTGTGGGTCGCCCTCGCCTGGTGCCTCGGCCTGCTCGTCGTGGCGTACGCCTGGGCGGTCGCGACGTACCGCAGGCGCCTGCGCTGACCGAGCTCGTCGGGCGGACCCATGCCGGGAGGCGGGGTCCGCCGTGAGCGTGCGCGCGGCGGCCGACAATCCACTTGGTCCGTCCGACGGACATGCGGTTGGCTGACGCCATGGCGAACCCCGGATACGACGGCATGTGGCTCCCGACCGACCAGGACCCGCGGATGCAGATGGGGCCGACGCGCGGAGAGCGCGAGTGCCTCATCGGCTACCTCGAGCACTACCGGCAGACGCTCGCACTCAAGTGCGACGGCCTCACCGCGACGCAGCTGGCGACCAGGGCGGTGCCGCCGTCGAACATCTCCCTGCTGGGCCTGGTGCGGCACATGGCGCGCGTCGAGCAGAGCTGGTTCCGCCGGGTGATCGAGGCACGGATGGACATCCCACGGCTGTTCCAGGACGAGGCCGACGACGCGGGCTTCACCTTCCCCGACGCCGACGACGACCTCGTCCGCGCCAGCCACGCTCTCTGGCAGTCGGAGATCGCCTACGCACGCGAGGTGCTCGAGCGCACCGACCTCGACGCCGTCGTCGACGTGCACGGCGAGCCCAGCGAGGTGCGGGACATCGTGGTGCACATGATCGAGGAGTACGCCCGCCACTGCGGGCACGCCGACCTCGTCCGCGAGTGCATCGACGGCCGCGCCGGCCAGTAGCCCGCCACCCGGGCGGGTGGGCCCGCCTCCGTAGGCTGTGCGCGTGACTGCTGCCTCCGGCTACGGCCTGCTGACCCTGCACGGCGACACGGTGCTCGACGCCTGGTTCCCCTCCCCCGTCCTCGGCGCCACCGAGGCCGACCCGTCGGAGGAGCTGGCCCAGCTCGACGGCGGCGAGGACGACTTCCGCGGCGTCACGCGCGTGGTCCGCCTCGTGGAGATCGCCGACCTGGACGCGGCGCCGTCGAGCACCGAGGACGTGTGGCTGCGGCTGCACCTGCTGTCCCACCGCCTCGTGAAGCCGCACGGCGTGAACCTCGACGGCGTCTTCGGCCTGCTCGCCAACGTCGTGTGGACCTCCGCCGGGCCGTGCGCGGTCGAGGGCTTCGAGCAGGTGCGCGCCAAGCTGCGCACCGTCGTGCCCGGGCACGTGGTGCAGGTCTTCGGCGTCGACAAGTTCCCGCGGATGACCGACTACGTCCTGCCCACCGGCGTCCGCATCGCCGACGCCGACCGGGTCCGCCTCGGCGCCCACCTGGCCGAGGGCACCACGGTGATGCACGAGGGGTTCGTGAACTTCAACGCCGGCACGCTCGGCGCGTCGATGGTCGAGGGCCGGATCTCGGCGGGTGTGGTCGTGGGCGACGGCTCCGACGTCGGAGGCGGCTCGTCGATCATGGGCACCCTGTCCGGCGGTGGCAAGGAGACCATCTCGGTCGGCGAGCGCTGCCTGATCGGCGCCAATGCCGGCATCGGCATCTCCCTCGGCGACGACTGCGTCGTGGAGGCCGGCTGCTACGTCACCGCGGGCACCAAGGTGACCGTCACCGACATGGACGGCAAGCCTGCGATCGTGAAGGCGGCCACCCTCTCGGGCGTCGACAACATCCTCTTCCGCCGCAACTCGGTCAGCGGCGCCATCGAGGCGGTGCCGTGGAAGGGCGACGGGATCGCCCTCAACGCGGCGCTGCACGCCAACTAGGGCCTCCGTGCCGTCCCTCCGCACGGCCGCCATCGGCGCGGTGGTCGCGCTCGGGGCCGTCGCGACCGCCGTGGTCCTCGTGGACCGCGGTGCCGTGCCGCCCCTCCTCGACAGCAGCGGCTGCACCGCCGAGGTCGACGGCCACACCGTCGAGGTCGACCTCGAACAGGCCGAGAACGCCGCCCTCATCACGGCCGTCGCCCTCGAGCGCGGCATGCCCGCCCGGGCGGCCAGCATCGCGCTCGCGACGGCGTACCAGGAGTCGAAGCTCTACAACATCGACTACGGCGACCGGGACTCCGTCGGCCTGTTCCAGCAGCGGCCCTCCCAGGGCTGGGGCAGCGTCGCGCAGCTGACCGACCCCGTCTACGCGACCAACGCCTTCTACGACGCGCTGCAGAAGGTCGACGGCTACGACAGCATGGAGATCACCGTCGCCGCGCAGGAGGTGCAGCGCTCGGGCTACCCCGACGCCTACGCCGACCACGAGCAGGACGGCCGCGCGCTCGCCTCCGCGCTGACCGGCAACTCGCGCGCCGCCCTGTGGTGCGACGTCCCGGGCGACGCCGACGAGGCGGACGACGCGATCGACGAGACCGGCCTGGTGTCGCGCGCCGCCGTCGTACGCCGTGACCTGGAGACGCGTTTCGGCGCGCTGTCGCTCGGCGGGTTCGAGCCCGGCGGCGTGTCGAGCGGCCACATGGAGGGCTCGGCCCACTACGAGGGCCGCGCGATCGACGTGTTCTTCCGACCGATCACCGACGAGAACAAGAAGCGCGGCTGGGCGATGGCGTCCTACCTCGTCGCCAACGCCGACCGGCTCGACATCAAGACCGTGATCTTCGACGACCGCATCTGGCGCGCCGGCTCGTGGTCGGGTGACGGGTGGGGCAACTACCGGGTGCCGTCGTCGTCACGCGGCGACCGGGCGATCCTGGAGCACCGCGACCACGTGCACGTCGACGTCTTCGACTGACGGGCTCGCGCCAGTCTCAACCGGCCAGGCGACGGGCGGCGGCGGCGACCCGCTCGTCGGTCGCGGTGAAGGCGACGCGCACGTGCTGGCGTCCCGTCGGGCCGTAGAACTCACCCGGCGCCACGAGGATCCCCTGCTCGGCGAGCGCGGCCACCGTCTGCCAGCAGTCCTCGCCCCGGGTCGCCCAGAGGTAGAGGGAGGCCTCGGAGTGGTCGATGCGGAAGCCGGCGGCCTCGAACGCGTCCTTCAGCAGCAGGCGACGGGCGGCGTACGTCGCGCGCTGCACGTCGACGTGGGCGTCGTCGTCGAGGGCGGCGATCATCGCGCGCTGCTGCGGGCCGGGCATCTGGAGGCCGAGGTTCTTGCGAACCGCGAGCAGCTCTCCTACCAGCGCCGGGTCGCCGGCCACGAAGGCGCAGCGGTAGCCGGCGAGGTTGGACCGCTTGGAGAGGGAGTGGACGGCGAGGATGCCCCTCAGGGAGCCGCCGTTGACCTGCGGGTCGAGGATCGACAGCGGCCGCTCGGCGGGGTCGTCGGACCAGGCGCACTCGATGTAGCACTCGTCGGAGACGAGCACCGTGCCGCGCTCGCGGCACCAGTCGACCACCTTGCGGAGGTGGGCCAGCGGCAGCACCCGGCCCGTCGGGTTGGCCGGGCTGTTGAGCCACAGGAGGCGCGGCGTGCGGGGACCGAACGCCGTCAGCGAGTCGGTGGCCAGGCTGTCGGCACCGGCCAGCGCCGCGCCGACCTCGTAGGTCGGGTAGGCCAGCGCCGGGTAGCCGATCAGGTCACCCGGACCGATGCCGAGGTGGAGCGCCATCGACCCGATGAGCTCCTTGGAGCCCGTCACCGGCAGCACGCCGTCGAGGCCGAGACCGGTCACGCCGTGGCGGCGGGCCAGCCAGTCGATCGCCGCCTGGCGCGTCGCCTCGAGCCCGATCGTCGTCGGGTAGCCCGGTGAGTCGGACGCCGCCCGCAGCGCGTCCTGGACGACGACGGGCGTGGGGTCGACGGGGGTGCCGACCGAGAGGTCGCAGACCCCGTCGGGGTGGGCGCGCGCCGTCTCGGCGTACGTCGTCAGCTTGTCCCAGGGGAAGTCCGGGAGCCGGCGGGAGACCGGCTGGGACGTCACTCGTCGTGCTCCTGCGGGGGCAGCGCGGCGACGAGCTCGTGGTCCTTGTCGATGACGCCCATCTTGGCGGCGCCACCGGGCGAGCCGAGGTCGTCGAAGAAGTGGACGTTGGCGTCGTAGTAGCCCTTCCACTCCTCCGGGGTGTCGTCCTCGTAGAAGATCGCCTCGACCGGGCAGACCGGCTCGCAGGCGCCACAGTCGACGCACTCGTCGGGGTGGATGTAGAGCATCCGCTTGCCCTCGTAGATGCAGTCGACGGGGCACTCGTCGACGCACGCGCGGTCCTTGAGGTCGACGCACGGCTGGGCGATGACGTAGGTCACCAGGTCCTCCTGAAAGGCGGATGTGATCGGGGTGGTTCGGATCGGGTCTTGCAGTCCCTCCACTCTAGTATCCGGCGGGTGCCGGACACGTCAGAACCCCATGCCAGCGAGACGACCGGGCGCCATGCGCTCGGCCCCCACGTGGTGGGCCAGCGCGTCGTCGTGCGCCACCTGCTGCCGGACGGCCGGGCGACCGACGTCCTCGGCACCTGTACGTCGTGGGGCCCGGACTCGCTCACCATCGACCGGGACGGCCCGCCGGGGCAGGCCGGACCCGTCGTGATCGCCCTCGCCGACGTGGTGACAGGCAAGCCCGTGCCGCCGCGCGCCTCCGTGCGGTCGCGGTTGGCGCCGCAGGAGGTGGAGGAGCACGTGGCGGCGCTGTGGGACTCGGTGACCACCGAACCGCTGGGCCACTGGCTGCTGCGGGCCTCTCCCCCGCACGGCGGCCGGCTGCGGCGCCGCGGCAACTCGGCGCTGGCGATGCACGAGCCCGGCATCGGGTGGGCCGACGCTGCCTTCGGCGTACGCCGTTTCTACGAGGCGCTGGAGCAGACGCCGCTCGTGCAGGTGCAGCGAGGGTCGGACGTCGAGCGGACCCTGGCCCCTCTGGGCTTCGCGCCGATGGGCGACGGTGACGCGCACGCCCAGCTGGCGTCCGTGGCCCGCGCCCTGCGCTCGGTGCGCGCGGCTGCCCCCGACGTCCCCGCCACCCTCGACGAGCAGCCCGGCTCGGCCACGGCCTCACTGGCCTCAGGCGCCGCGACCGGGCGCGGGGTGCTGTCCGGCGACTGGCTGCTCGTCGAGTCGGTGGTCGTCGACGCCGCCGAGCGGCGTCGCGGCCTGGCCACCGCCGTCCTGGCGGAGCTCCTCGACTGGGGCGCCTCGCTGGGCGCGACCACCGCGCTGCTGCACGTGGAGACCGACAACGAGGGCGCGATCGCGCTCTACGAGCGGCACGGCTTCGTGACCCACCACACCAACCGCTACCTCGTCGGCTCGTAGCGGAACTTCCTGTCACCCGACGTCCTGTTGGATGGCTCGGTGACCACCGCGCAGCGCACCACCGCACCCGCACCGACCGGAGCCGACCGCGGCCGCCAGGTCGGCGTCACGATCGCCGAGGTGTTCTGCATCGTCGGCACGCTCGTCGGCGTCGGCGTGATCGGCACCCGTGTCGCGGAGAGCTCGGGCGGCGCGCTCTCCGCCGACGCCACCCTGCTCGCCCCGCTCGGTCCGGCCTTCTCGATCTGGTCGGTGGTGTACGCCGGCCTGGCCGCCTACACGCTCTGGCAGTGGCTGCCCTCGTCGAGCACCGACCCGCGCGCCCGCAGCACCGGGTGGCTCGCTGCCGCCTCCATGGTGCTGAACGCCGGCTGGCTGCTGGTCACCCAGCAGGGTTGGCTGTGGGCGAGCGTCGTGGTGATCCTGGCCCTCGTCGCCGTCCTCGGTGTGCTCGTCCAGCGCCTGGCCGACCTCGGCCCCGCGCCCTCCCTCGTGCAACGCGTCGTGGTCGACGGCACCTTCGGCCTCTACCTGGGCTGGGTCGCGGTGGCGACGTGCGCCAACATCACCGCCACCCTCGTGGCGGAGGGTGTCGAGACCTCGACCCTGGTGGGCGAGCTGGTCGCAGCCCTCGTCATCGCCGTCGTCGTGGTGGTCGCGGGGGTCGTCGTGGCTCGCACCGGGCCGCGGTGGAGCGTCGCCGCGGCTGCGTCCTGGGGCCTGGCCTGGATCGCCGTCGGCCGGCTCACCGACGAGCCGGCCTCCACCCTCGTGGGTGTCGTCGCGGCCGTCGCGGCCGTGGCCGTGCTCGGGCTGACCGCCCGGGCCGCCGTCCGGGACAGTCGCGTGCCGGGCGACGCGGCGACCACGACCGGCTGAGCACTCCACTCGCGGCGAGGGGCCGCCGGCGCCCTGCGTCTACTCGTCGACCGCGTCGGGGTTGGTGCAGATCACCGTGTCGCTGGGGGTGTAGGTCGTGCTGAAGACCTCGTCGTCACGCGTCTCCGTGTTCTCACCGACGGGCTGGAAGTAGCGCACCACGTCGATGTCGAAGCCGCCGAAACCCTCGTTCTCGTGGCAGGTCAGCGAGTCGATGCGCCGGGTCTTGTGCGGCGTGAGGTTGTGGCGCTCGCCCGTGGTGGTGGTGATGTCCCAGTACTTCGTGGAGTACATGGTGACCGTCACCGCACCGGAGGACGACGGCGTCGAGTTCGTGAACGAGGTGTCGATCAGCACGCCGTAGGGGGTGTCGTTGCGGAACTGCAGGTCGACGGCGCCCCACGCGACGGTCGCCTCGCGCCCGATCGGGTAGCGGTCGATGTAGAACGAGTGCGGCTTGTGCTCGACGTCCTCGAGCCCGGCGAAGAACATGCCGTTGAACAGGGTGGTGGCCATCTGCGAGACGCCGCCGCCGAGGTCCTGCACGAGGATGCCGTCGTTGATGACGTAGCCCTTGGTGAAGCCGTTGGCCTCGGTGCGCTCGCCCACGGTGTCGTTGAGGGAGAAGGTCTCGCCGGGCTTCAGCAGCGTGCCGCCGATGAGCGCCGCGGCACGACCGATGTTGACGTTGCGGTACTCCGCGTAGGGGAAGTAGGTCGTGAAGGTCGAGACCCGCTCGCGGACCCGCAGTGCGCGGGCCTCCTTGGTGGTGAAGTCGGGCTTGGCCACCGTGGCGGTGAGGGCCAGGGTCCGCTCGCCCTGCGGCTTGGCGACGGCGCCGAGGAAGCCTGCCTCGAGCTCGGCGGGGTCGAAGGTGACGCCCGGCTTGGCCGGGACGACCTGCGGTCGGCCGCCGACCAGCGTGACGGTGGCGTCGACCGGCGCGCCCTGCGTGATGCGGGCGCCGACGACCTCGTTGAGCTTCGCCGGGTCGAGGGTCGGCACCAGCTCGCCGTTCGTCGGGACCAGGGTGAGGGCGGCCGTGTAGTCAGCCGGGAACACCTTGACGTTCGAACCCTCGAACGTCAGCGTCACGGGCGCTGCGACCGCCGGGGACGCGAAGCCGTCGAGAGCCTCCTGGACGTCGGAGCCGTCGATGTCGGGCTGCACCTCGGCCATCTCGAGGGCGACGACGTCGGGGTCCTCGTCGAGGAACGCCCCCTGCAGCGCGGTCAGGGTGTCGCTGGGGTCGAGCGCCTTGCCCGTGCGGGCGTCGGTGGTCTTGATCTGCTCGCCGTCGAAGGCGACGGCCCCGTCACGGGCCGTGGCGCCGTACTGCTCGTCGGCACCGGTGAGGAACGCGTTGTAGGTGGGCTCGTCGACCTCGACCTCGGCGTCGAAGGCCTCCCCGCCGGTGAAGTAGTTCCAGAGCCGGACCGGGTCCCAGCTCTCCTCGCCCCCGGCCTCGGCGACCGAGGACTGGTAGTCGACCGAGAGCCCGGCCCGGGCGGGGTCGACGGCCACCGGCTCGCCGTCGACGGTCGTCGCGATGTCGCGCGCGACCCGGTCGGCTAGCCCGGCCTGCAGCCGCTCGGCGGCCTCGTCCTGGGGGTGCCCGCCGATGCGGACGCCGGCGACGGTCGTGTTGCGCGGGACCTTGTCGCCGGCGACGTAGTGCGCGGCGACGTAGGTCCCGCCGAAGAGCACCACGAGCCCGAGGAGCAGCCACAGCACGACTTTGGCGCCCGCCTTCTCGCGGGGCTGCGCACTGGTCTGGTTCTTCGGCACGCGGCGAGTCTAGGAGGGCAGACCACGAACTCCCGGATCGTCGGCGCGCCCCGGACKACTCTCCCCGGGCGTACGACGTCCCGCGCCGGCGGTCGCCACGGCAGCCACCAGGAGCACTGCGGAGCCGGCCAGGAACGACCACCCGGCGGCGTCCCCGCTGATCAGGAAGCCGCCGCCCGGACGCTCCAGCGCGCCGCGCAGGACCGGCACGCACCAGCCCACCGCGAACGCCAGCCGCACTCCTCCCGGCGGCAGCCAGGCGAGGGTGGCGAGCGCGGCGGCGAGGGCCAGGGCGAGGCCCCACCAGCGTTGGTGGACGAGCGTGCCCGCGGCACCGGACACGAGCCCGACCACGAGGGCCGCCAGCCCGTAGGCCGTCCTCACAGTCCCGCGAACAGGTCCTCCTCGAACCCGTCCGCGCCGGCCGCGCCGGCGGTGCCCCGCGCCAGGCGGTAGTACTCCTCCGCCCACCACGAGTGGCCGCTCTCGGCCCCGGAGAAGAAGTGGCCGTCCTGCTCGACCTGGGTCGCGTGCTTGGCGAGGGCATCCATCTTCCGCTGGACCGTCTCCCGCCCGTCGACGCGCGCGCTGATCAGCTCGTCGGGCGTGACGAACGGCGGCAGCTTGCCGTCGGGCTCCATGCCCTTGAAGGTCTCGGTGTCGCCCGACTCGCGGAGCTCGCGGAGGCTCCCGCGCATCCGCGACTCGCTCATCGCGGTCCAGTAGATCTTGGCGATGTCGTGCGGCTCGCCGAGCTCGAGCCGGTAGGACGGGACGGCCGCCAGCTGGGCGGCGTACATCGCGACGCGGTGGGCCTGGATGTGGTCGGGGTGGCCGTAGCCGCCGAACTGGTCGTAGGTGACGAGCACCTGCGGCCGCACCTCGCGGATCACCTTCACCAGCTCGTCGGCCGCCTCGGTGAGGTCGGCGTTCCAGAAGGCGTTGTCGGGGATCTCCTGGGCGGGGATCGCGTGCCCCTCCTCGTGCCACGCCATGCCCGAGTCGTGGAAGCGGCCGAAGCCGCCGAGGAAGCGGTGGTCGGTGACCCCGATGACCTTCATCGCCTCGTCCAGCTCGCCGCGGCGGTGCTCCCCGAGCCCGCCCTTCTCCTCGTAGGCGAGGTAGGAGAGCTCGGGCACCAGCACCTCGCCCATCTCGCCGGCGGTGCAGGTCACGAGGGTGACGCCGACACCCTCGTCGACGTAGCGCGCCATGGTGGCGCCGTTGTTGATGCACTCGTCGTCGGGGTGGGCGTGGACGAGCAGCATGCGGTGGTCGGTCATGAGTCAGAGCCTAGATCGGGCCGCTTGATCCTCCGGGGCGCGGTCGGGAGGATCAGCGGTGGGGGCGCCGGCAGCCCGGCGCCGCCGGCCTCGTCCGGGCCATCCTCCTCGTCGAGCCAGCCGTCGTGGGTGTCGACGAGGACCTCGAGCATGAACGCCGGGGCGTCGCTCAGCACCGCCCACGGGTGGTCCTCGTCGTCGTCCTCCCCCGCCAGTCGCTCGCGCGCCACGTCGGCCTCGAAGCCGTCGGCGCGGAGCCGGGCCACGACGGCCCGTGCATCGTCCTCGTCGAAGAAGATCGCCCTCACGGGGGTCATTCTCCACCGCGACCGCTGGCTAGTGTCGGAGGATGACCACCGCCTCGGAGCCGCCGAACGTCCAGGGCGTCCAGCTGCGACGCACCGACGAGAACGTCCGCGAGATCGCGGCCCTCGCCGCGGTGCTCGGAGAGCCCACCGGCCTCGACGGGCTGCTCGACGACCTCAAGTACGACGTGCGGCGGGCGCGGGTCGTGCCCCGGCTGCTCGGCCGGGCGGTGCGCGAGGCGTACCGCTGGGACGACTACGACGAGCGCGACGAGCAGTGGTACCCCCAGGGCATCTCGACGAGCGCGGACTCCTCCGACACCGAGGACATCGATGGTCGTCGGGTCGTGGTGACGACCTGGTACTCCACGGGCAAGGACGGCGTGAAGCGCGGCTCCCGCGTGACCTTCGTCGACCTCGACTCCGGGAAGTACCGCCACGTGCTCCTGGTCTCGCCCGTCTTCGACAAGGCCGGCCACCTCACCCTCCGGCCGATGAGCATCCACGCCGGGGGCATCGTGTGGGCCGGCCCCTACCTCCACATCGCGGCCACGAGCCGCGGCTTCGTCACGGCGCGGGTCGACGACATCATGCGGGTGGCCGGGGACGACGACCATCCCGAGCGGTTCGGCATCGAGGGGACCTCGCTCTACTCCTACGGTCACCGCTACGTCCTGCCGGTCCGCTTCACCTACCAGGCCTTCGCCGACGAGGGTCACGAGAAGCTGCGCTACTCCTTCATGTCGCTCGACCGCCGCTCGGAGCCGCCGGCGCTGCTCGCGGGCGAGTACGCCCTCGACCCCGACGCGACGACCCGGCTCGCCCGCTACGAGCTCGACCCGGCGACGTGGCAGCTCGCCACGGGCGACGACGGCTTCTCGAGGCCGCTCGCGATCGACGAGGGCGGGGTGCGGCAGATGCAGGGCGCCGTCCTGGCCGGAGGTCGCTACCACGTCACGGTGTCCCACGGGCCGTGGATGCCGGGCAGCATCTTCGCCGGTCGTCCCGGCTCGATGCGCGAGCGGCGCTGGGCGCTCCCGATGGGGCCGGAGGACCTGACCTACTGGCCCTCGACCGACCGGATCTGGTCGGTCACCGAGCACCCCCGCCGACGGTGGATCGTGTCGATGGACCGGCGCTGGTTCGACTGAGTCAGGCGCGCGGCTGCATCGCCAGCTGACGACTCTGGGCGACGAGGCGTCCGGCGGAGTCCCAGACCTCGCAGTCCTCCTCGAACATCCCGCCGGCGACGTTGCGGGTGCGGTGCGAGACCTTCAACCACCCCGGCGCGGGGACGGCGCGGACGTGGACGGTGAGCTCGAGGGTCGGCGCCCAGCCGGGTCGGCCGAGGTCGAAGGTGACCGGCGGCAGGGCGTCGCAGACCATGAGCAGACCGAGGGGGTCGACGTCGTGGCCGTCGGCCATCCGGAACCATGCCTGGATGTGGCCGTTGCCGCTCGGGGCGCCCATCGCCCACCCCACGGTGGCCGGGTCGAAGCGCATGTCGAAGCGGTCCAGCAGGGGCGCCATCCGGCGGACGTCATCGGGGGCGAGCGACGCCGGGACGCACTCGTCGATCGGCGGCAGGCTGGGCTCCTCGGCGGTGGTGCCCACGTCGGAGGGCATCGCCCGCAGGTCGCCGTACGTCGCCAGGGCGGTGATCCGGGTGGCGCCCTCCTGGCCGAGCTCGGCGGCCACGGTCGCGACGGAGCCGCCCTCGCGCAGCACGCGTGTGGAGACCTGTGCGGCCCCGGGCCGCGAGGCGGAGAGGTAGTAGGCGCTGACCGCCAGTGGGTGCGGCTTGGACGGCACGGCCTCGGCGATCGCCCGGCCGATGACGCCGAGGAGGTAACCGCCGTTGACGCCACCGCCGACCACCCAGCCGGGGTCGAGCTCGGCGCCGAAGAGGCCGTCGCCGGTCGCGGTCAGGGAGGTGTGGGTGTCCCACTCGGAGGCCATCCTCCGAGCCTAGAACGGGCTCCGGTCAGCGGGCGCGGAGCCAGCGGGTGACCTGCGGCACACCGTCGAGCCAGCCCAGCTCGGCGGCGTACAGCGCCCGCCGGCCCCGCTGGCCGGGCTTGTGGTCCCACTTGCCGGTGCCGGCGCACGGGAGCACGGTGTCGCGGCAGGTCCAGCCGTGCAGGAACGCCGTCAGCTCGCCGTCCTTGCGCTCCACCAGGTCGGCACCACCCGGGCCGCACAGGCCGGTGGTCGTCGTGTCGAGGAAGACCCCGCCGACGGCCGCCGTCCAGTCGAGCAGCGCGGTCGAGCGGCGCCACGTCGTGCGGTAGCCGCAGCGCGTCCAGTCACCCTCGGAGGCCAGCAGCACGTAGCCCTCGGGCCGCAGGGTCAGCACAGGGTTCTCCAGGACCCCCTCGGAGCGGAGCAGCTCCACGCTGGTCGCACCGATCTGCACGGACTGACCGTCGCGGGTCAGGGCCACCACGCGGACGGTGGCGGGGATCCGGTCGGTCTTGTAGAGGAGGTACGACGACCCGTCGGCGTCGCGGAAGTAGGACGGGTCGATCACCCCGGCGCGCGGGAGCGTCGGGTCGCGGGGCAGCAGCGGGTCCTGCGCGGTGGGCGTGCCGGCGTACGACGGGCACACGAGCGGAGCACTGCCGACCGGTCGGAACGGCCCGCGCGCGGCGCGCGAACGCGCGACGCCGATGCAGCGTCCGTGCTCGCCCATCCCCTTCACCGGGGTGGCGTAGTAGAGGAGCCACTGGTTGCGCACCCGCGCCACGTCGACCGCCCACACGCCGCCCTCACGCGACCACGACGGCTTGTGCGTCAGCAGGCCCGGCCCGCGCCGCCACGGCCCGTCGGGCTGCCGCGACCAGGCGTGCGGGACCAGGTCGCCGGTGGCGTAGGCGACCAGGCCGCCGGGGGCCGCCACGACCGCGGGATCGGGGAAGTCGACGTTGAGCACCGGGCGCGGCACCCACTCGTCGGCAGACGCGGGACCGGCGATCGACAGCACGGTCGCGGCGAGCAGCAGCACGAGCAGGCGCGCTGCTCCTCGGTTCGGCACCGGGGGAACCTATCCCGGGGGCGGCTCACGCGGGCAACATTCGACGGAGCGTCTGCGCGGTCCATCGCGGTGCGACTCCGTCGGCTGCCGCGACATAGGCGACCCGCTCGTCGGGATCGAGCCCGAACCCGTCAGCCAGGCCCTCGAGCATCGTGCGGATGTAGGGCGCCGCCGGCGCGTTGGTGGGCGGGACGGTGGTGCCGGTGAGGGTGAGCATGCGGTGCCCGTCGAGCTCACCGACGTCGAGCAGGACGTCGTACGTCCGGGAGAGCCCGTGACGGGTCGGGCGCCCGTCGGGCTCCAGCACGAGGTCCGTGCCCACCGGCTGCCGCGCCTCCTGCGCGACGAGGTCGCCGAGCTGCTCGAGGCGCAGCAGGTAGGCGCGCGCGTGGACCGCTCCGCCGGCATGTCCGCCGGACTCGGCGGTGAAGAACGCCATGCCACCTCCCCACACGCTCGACTCACCGGCGAAGGACAGGCGGCCACGCAGCTCGACGGGTCGGACGTCGCGGGGCGGAGAGGGGTCGCGGCACCCGTCGTACCAGCGCTCGGCTCCCGGCGGGCGTCCGCCGGAGAGGTAGCAGCCCAGCCGGGCAGGCGACAGGTTCGTCCCGTAGGCGGCGTACCAGACGAAGGGCCCGCCGCCCGTCACGTGGGCAGCGTCCCCGGTGTGCGCGCCAGGGCCCCCTCCTCCAGGAGCGCGGTGGTCGCCTCCTGGTAGACACCCCAGGCCTGTTCGGGGTCGTTCCCTATCGCGGTCATGCCGAGACGCCCGCACTCGGTGACGCAGCTGAGCATGTGGAACACGACGCCGGTCTCGTGCGAGTGGTCGAAGTGCAGCCGCTTGCGTGCCATGACGTCGAACACGTCGCGCGTGGTGAGCGCGGTGAGCCGGTCGTCCTCGAGGTGGTCGGTCGCCACGAGGTACTTGGACGCTCCCGATGCCGCACGGTAGAGCCCCGCGTCGCCGTCGTACGCCCCACCGACGAGGTACTGCAGGGTGAGGAAGGGGTGGGTGGTCCCGCCCTTGCGGAGATTGAGCTCGATCGCGTACGCCGTCCAGTCGTCCTCGGCGTCCCGGACCGCGACGAAGTCGACGGCGAACCGGCCCAGGACGCCGCGGTCGGCGAGCTCCCTCCCGACGGCCATCGCCGGCTCGGAGATCAGGCGTGAGTACGACGGGTCGGCGGGGAAGACGCAGCCGAGGTACTTCTGCCCACTCGCTCCGCCGAGCAGCTGGTCGTGGGTCGAGAGCAGCTCGACGGTGCGGTCGGGCAGGACTCGCATCTGGACGCTCGGGCTGGTCAGCGCGGTGCCGGTGATCCGCTCCTCCACCACACCACCGAGGCGCTCGAAGGCCTCGAGGAAGGCATCCACCTCGAGGCCGACCGCCTCGGGCTGGAGCTCGAGCAGGCGGGAGCGCACGGCGGACGCCTCGCCGGGGTCACCGGGGGCGGGAAGTCCCCCGAGGTCGACGAGCGCGTTGCCCGAGCCGGACACCCCCTCGTTGATCTTCACGATCACCTCGCCCGGCGACGGGCCGGGGGCGCGCATCTTCGTGACCGAAGCCACGAGGTCGTCCACCGTCCGGAGGCCCTCGGCCCCCGCCGGAGCCCGGACGCCCACCTCCTCGAACAGCCGGCGGCACCCCGACTTGCTGCCGAGCGGTGCGAGGCGCGGGTCCGCCCCGTACATGGGGATGCCGAGACTGATCGCGACGTCCCGCTCGAGCTCGGTCGTCGTGTAGGGGATCAGGTGGCTCACGGACTGGTCGGGGATGAGCTCGCGGATCTGCCGCAGGACCCGGGGTCGGGCCAGCACCTTCTCGCTCAGCGGCCGCGGCGAGGCATCGCCGACAGAGACCAGCCGGAGTCGCCGGCGCGCCTGGCTCGGGACGACGCCGGGCAGGAGGCCGAGGTAGTACTCGATGATCTCGTCGGCGATCGGCGAGGAGGTGACGTAGACGAGGGTCAGCATCGGCTGCCGCAGGAGCAGCAGCTGGAAGAGTGCACGCTCCTCCATTGCCTGCATCAAGGTGCCGCTCGACGCGGTCGTGCGCTCGAGACTGATCGACGGCACGACGACCGCGGACTCCTCGGGCCGGTCGCGCCGCATGGCGTCCCACACGTGCGGCAGGTGCTGCTGGAGGCGGTCGAAGATGGCGTAGCGCTGCTCCTCGTCGAGGTCCCCCAACGTCGTCGATCCGTCCATCCGCCTACCTCCCGATCGTCTCTGCCACGACGTCGTGCACACGCACCGGCCGACTGAAGCCCTTGGGCTGCACGTCTCCCACCAGCTCTGCGGCCACCCGGTCCTCGACCTGCGCCAGCACCCGGTCGGTCACGAGCACCTGCCACCAGCCGGCCTCGGCGCACAGGCGGGCCGCGAGGTTGGTGACGCTGCCGATGGCGGCGTAGTCGGAGCGACCGGGGTAGCCGATCCTCCCCAGCGTGGCGAAGCCCTGGGCGACCCCGATCCCCAGCCCGAGGTCGTGACCTCGACGCACCCACCCGGACGCGAGTCGTCGTACGTCGTCGCGCACCGCGATCGACATGCCGATCGCCGCTCCCGCCGGGTCGGCCACGGGGACGGGGTCGTTGAAGAACACCATCACCCCGTCGCCGGTGAACCGCTCGAGCGTCCCGCCGTGCTCCTCGATCCGCGCGCCCAGCGCCAGGTGGTACTCGCCGAGCACGTGCATGACCTCCTCGGGCTCGGCGGCTTCCGCGAAGGACGTGAAGCCGCGCATGTCGCAGAAGACGACGACGATCTCGCGGCGGTGGCTCGCCAGCAGGCTCTCGTCGTCGACGACGACGTCCGCCAACTGGGGTGAGAGGAACCGACGCAGCCGGCCCATGCGCTCGATCTCCTCCACCTGGACGGCCACGCGCGCCTCGAGCTCACGGTTCCAAGCGGCGATCTCGGCGGCCTGGCTGCGCACGGTGTCGTGGTAGCCCTTGAGCCGCGCGAGCGACCGGACCCGGGCGAGCAGCTCGGCCTGGTCGAACGGCTTGGTGAGGAAGTCGTCCGCGCCGGCCTCGAGCCCCTCCAGGCGCTGCGCACCACCACCGGCGGTGATCATCACGACCGGGAGGAACTCGGTGCGTGGGTCCTGCCGGATTCGGCGGCAGACCTCGCAGCCGTCCATGCCGGGCATCTGCACGTCGAGCAGGACCACGTCGACCTGCGTCGACTCGAGCAGGTCGAGGGCCTCCTGCCCGCTCGTGGCGGTCAGCACCTCGTAGTCGCGTGGCGAGAGCACGGCGTCGAGGAGTCGCAGGTTCGCCGGCTGGTCGTCGACCGCGAGCACCGTCTCGCCCGTCACGACCCACCGCCGGCGAGGAAGCGCTCCACCTGCGCGGGCAGTGAGCGCGGACTGATCGGTTTCTCGAGGTAGCCGTCGAAACCGGCGTGCTGCGCCCGGTCCCGGTCCTCAGCCATCGCCAGGGCGGTCACCGCGACGACGGGCACCCGGTCGGGGAGGACGCCGGCACGCAACCGGCGCAGGGTCTCGTGACCGTCGATGCCCGGGAGCTGCAGGTCGAGCAGCACGAGGTCGGGTGGCTCGCTCGCGGCCGAAGCGACCCCCAGCTCACCCGTGGCCGCCTCCACCACGTCGTAGCCGGCGTGCTGCAAGACGTCGCGCACCAGCTTGAGGTTGAGCGCGTTGTCCTCGATGACCAGGACCCTGGGGCTCACGGCGCACCACCGCCCACCGAGTCGAGGCCGGTGTCGACGCCTCGCACTCCCAGCGCCTCGAGCAGGTCGTCGCGGCGCACCGGCTTGAGGAGGTATGCCGCTGCGCCGAGCCGGAGACCACGCTGCCGCTCGTCGACGATCGACACCACCACCACGGGGATCGACCGGGTGGCCGGGTCGGCCTTGAGGCGGGTCAGCACCTCCCAACCGTCCAGGCGGGGAAGGCGGATGTCCAGCACGATGGCCACGGGACCCGCAGTACGGGCGAGCGCGAGAGCCTCCAGACCGTCGTGCGCGCGGAGGATCTGCACGGGGGTCGCCGAGAGGTAGGCCGTCATCAGGTCGAGGGAGGCCCGGTCGTCGTCGACGAGGAGGACGGTGCGCCCCCCGGCCGTCTCGTCCTGGCGCGGCGACTCCACGCGCGGCAGCGGCACACGGAGCGCGAAGGTGCTGCCCCCGGCGTCGGCCTGCGGCTCGAGCCACAGGGTTCCTCCGAAGAGAGCCACGATGCGACGGGAGAGGGTCAGGCCGAGGCCGGTCCCCTCCTCCTGCGGCGTGCCGCGGTGACCCTGCTGGAACGACTCGAAGATGCGCTCGCGGTCCTCGGTCGGGACACCGACACCGGTGTCGGTCACCCGGACCACGACGTCGCCTTCGTCTCGACCAGCTCGTACGTCGACCCGCCCTCCGTCCGGGGTGAACTTCACGGCGTTCGACACCAGGTTGAGCACCACCTGCTTGAGCCGCAGCTCGTCCCCCCACACGATCCCCACGTCGTCGGCCACCTCGAGGCCCAGCTCGATCGCGTGCGCCGCGGCCCGCTCCCGGACCAAGGAGAGGACGTAGGCGAGGCAGGCCTGCACCGACACCAGGCTCGGCTCGAGGACCATGCGCCCGGCCTCGACCTTGGAGAGGTCGAGGATCTCGTTGAGGAGCTCGAGCAGGTGCTTGCCCGACGCCCAGATGTCACGGAGGTATTCCTCCTGGCGCTCGTTCAGGTCGCCGAACAACCGGTCGAGGAGGACCTCGGAGAAGCCGATGACCGCGTTGAGCGGCGTCCGGAGCTCGTGCGACATGCTCGCGAGGAACTCGGACTTGTGCCGACTGGCGACCTCCAGCTCGGCCCGCTTGGTGTCGAGCTCGCCGAAGAGGCGTGCATTGACGATGGCCAGCCCCGACTGGTTGGCGAACGTCCGGAGCAGCTCGGGCGTCTCGGCGTCGAAGCCGCCGCTCGACTGCTTCCTGATCACGAGGGCACCGACCAGCCGGTCGCGACGGACCAACGGCACGGCGAGCAGTGAGCGCCAGCCGTCGTCGAGCAGCACGTCGAGGTGCTCGTCGCGCGGCACCGTGCCCAGATCGGTGATCTCGAGCGTGGTGCGCTCCGACGCCGAGCGTCCGACCGGCGAGGTGGAACGCGCGATGCGGAGGTCACGCAGCCGAGCGGTGAGCGCTTCGGTGCCGCCGGCCGTGGCCCGCACCCGGAAGCTGTCCTCGGCCGGGTCGTACTCCATGATCGAGCCGCCGTCGGCGCCGGTGAGCCGTACGGCGCCGCTCACGATCTCGGCGAGGACCTCCTCGAGGTCCAGGCTCGAGCTGACCGCGTCGCCGATCTCGCGCAGCACCTCGAGCTGGGTGACCTTGCCGGCGAGCTCCTCGCTGCGGGCGCCCAACGCCGCGACGAGCTCGACCTGGCGCAGGACGATCGCCGCCTGGGACGCGAACGTGCTGATGAGGTCGACCTCGCCCTCGTCGAAGGGGCGGGCCTCGGTGCGCCACACCGACAGGATCCCGATGACGTCGCCGTTGAGGAGCATCGGCGCCGACAGCAGGGCTCGGTAGCCAGCGAGGTGCTGCAGGTCGTGCCGCCCGTAACCGGGGTCGGCCAGGACGTCCGCGATCTGCTGGGTGGTCCGGTCCTGGGCCACACGTCCGAGCAGGCTGTCGCGGCCCGCGGGCATGGGGTGCTCCTCCTGGTGGCGCCGGAACTCCACCGGGACATGGCCGGCGACCCGAGACAACCGGAACGTCTGGTCCTCGACGAGGTAGAGCTGAGCGGCGTCCGCACGGCACATCCTGGCGGCTCGCTCGATGATCGTGTCGAGGATCTCCCCCGGCTCGGCGCCCGCGCGTCCCATCGCCTCCAGGATCTCGCGGGTCGCAGCCGCCTGCTCCTGGACGTCGGCCAGCCTGCGGCGCGCGTCCGCACCGCTGCCGTCTCCCGTCGTCGGGCCTGTCTCCATGGCACCGTCCCTGCAGCGCCCCCGCGCTTCGAGTGTGCTCCCGCCGCCCGCAGCCAGCAAGCCCCGGATTGGGGAAGGGTGGCTCAGGGTCGGAGCGTGGCCGGGAGCGTCTCGAAGCCGCGCAGGATGCGGGTCTCCCGGCGGCGGGCACCGGGCTCGAGCCGCAGGTCGGGGAACCGGTCCCAGATCGCGCGCAGGCCCACCTCGCCCTCCATCCGGGCCAGCTGGGCGCCGAGGCAGTGGTGGCGGCCGGCGGAGAACGAGATGTGGTCACGGGCGTTGGCCCGGGCGACGTCGAAGCGCAGCGGGTCGGCGAAGACCTCGGGGTCGCGGTTGGCGCCGCCGAGGATCGCGGTGACCATCGATCCCCCGCGCACCTCCACGCCGCCGACCTCGGCGTCGCGGACCGCCATCCGGCCGGTCAGCAGCACCGGCGGGTCGAGGCGCAGCGCCTCCTCGACGACGTTGGGCCACATCGACGGGTCGGCGGTGACGCGGGCCCGCTCGTCGGGATGGTCGTGGAGCAGCGCGATGCCGTTGCCGAGCAGGTTGACCGTGGTCTCGAAGCCCGCGGCCAGGACCAGCCCGGCCGTGGCCTTCAGCTCGGTCTCGTCCAGCCCGCGACCGTCCTCGCGGGCGGCGACCAACTGGCTGAGCAGGTCGTCACCGGGGGTGCGGCGGAGCGTCTCGAGGTGTCGGCCGAGCCAGGCGTCGAACTGCGCGAGCGCCCGGGCGGTGGACCGGTAGCGCCGGAAGCCGAGCCCCAGGTCGAGGCTCGGCGCGGCCGCCGCGCCGAAGGCGAGGACCTGCGCTCGCTCCTCCTCCGGCACCCCGAGGATCTCGGCGATGACGGTGACGGGCAGGACCGAGCAGTAGGTGTCGACGAGGTCGACAGGACCGGAGGCCCGCTTCTCGTGGGAGTCGAGGAGGTCGGAGGCGATCTCCTCGGTCCGTTCGCGAAGCCGCTCCACCGCACGCATGGTGAACACGCGCGTGACGAGCTTGCGGTAGCGGGTGTGGTCGGGCGGCTCGGTCACCAGCAGCGAGGGCGGCTCGACGGGGTGGAGCGTGGTCGGGGCTGCCCACCGCGAGATCCGGCCCAGCGCGCCCTGGGCGGTCGGCAGCCCGGTGCGGAAGTCGTCGCTGGTGAGGACGTGGCGGACGGCGGCATGGCTGGTGGTGACGTAGCCGATGCGCGAGCGGTAGAGCGGGCCCTGCGACCGGATCTCCTCGACCAGGCCGAAGACGCCGTCCGTGCCGGTCGCCCCGAGCCGGATGAGCCTCGCCTGGAGGTCGCCCTGAGCGGCCGCCCGACGCAGGTACAGCGTCGGCAGGCCGTGCGCGACGCCCCAGTGGACGGCCGACCTGAGCTCAGTGGTGGGGGCCGCCATGACCCGAGGGTAGTGCTGCCTAGGCTGGCCGGCATGTGGCTCGCGGTCGACCTCCTGCTCGTCGCCGTCTTCGCGGCGATCGGGCGGGCCAGCCACGACGAGTCGCTCACCGTCGCCGGCTGGTGGACGACCGCGTGGCCGTTCCTCGCCGGCACGCTGCTCGCCTGGGCGGCCCTGGCCGCAGCGAGGCGACCGCCCGGCGCGATCACCTCCGGCCTCGTCGTGTGGCTGGGCGCGCTCGTCGGCGGCATGGTGCTGCGGCAGGCCAGCGGGCAGGGCACCGCGACCGCGTTCGTCGTGGTGGCGACACTGGTCCTGGGCGCGTTCCTGGTGCTGCCCAGGGTCGGCGCAAGGGTCGGTGCACGTGACCGACGCTGACGCCCGCCCGCGCGGCGCCGTACGCACCCCCGGCCTCGCCTTCGGCATCCTGTTCGCCGCCGTGGTCCTGGTCTCGGTCAACCTGCGTCCCGGTGCGTCGTCGGTCGGACCCGTGCTCGAGGAGCTGCGCACGGGCCTGGGCATGAGTGCGGCGCTCGCCGGAGCCATGACCGGCCTGCCCGGTCTGGTCTTCGGCCTCGTCGGTGCCGTGTCGGTGGCCTTCGCCCGCAAGGTCGGGATGACCGCCGGCATCACGATCGGTCTCGCCGCGGCAGCCTTCGGCCTCCTCCTGCGCGTCACGACGGGCAACGTCCCGCTCTTCCTGCTCCTCACCGTCGTCGGCCTGGCCGGGATGGCCGTCGGCAACGTCCTCGTGCCGGCCTGGATCAAGGCACACGGGCACGCCGTCGCGCTGATGACGGTCTACGGCACCGGCCTCGTCGTGGGCGCCACCTTCAGCTCGGTGCTGACCGCGCCGGTCAGCGAGGCAGCCGGGTCGTGGCGGGCCGGCCTCGGCATGTGGGGCCTCCTCGCGGTGGTCGCCCTCCCGCTGTGGGGATGGCTGACGCTCCACGAGCGGCGCTCCCCCGCCGAGCACCAGGTCAGCGGCGACGCCGCCCCCAGCGGGCGGATCGTCCACTCACCCACTGCCGTGGCGTTGACGGTGCTCTTCGGCGTCCAGTCGATGCACGCCTACGTCCAGTTCGGCTGGCTCCCGCAGGTCTACCGCGACGCCGGGATCTCCGCGTCGCACGCCGGAGCACTCCAGGCGCTGCTCTCGAGCGTCGGCATCGCCGGCGCCCTGGTCCTGCCCACGATCATCCAGCGCGGCCGCGGCCTGCGCGCGATGGCGGTGTCGTTCGGGGTGATGCTCGCCCTCGGCTACACCGGCCTCATCGTCGCGCCGGCCACCGCCCCCTGGGCCTGGGCGTTGATGCTCGGCTACTCCGGGCTCGCGTTCCCGACGGCCATCGCGCTCATCGCCGCCCGCACCCGCCACCCGTCGGTGACCGCCCAGCTCTCCGGCTTCGTGCAGCCCGTCGGGTACGCCCTCGCCGCCATCGGGCCCTTCCTCGTCGGCCTGGTCCACGAGGCCACCGGTGGCTGGACGCTCATCCTCGTGCTGCTCGCCCTCACCTCGGTGCCGCTGACCATCGCGGGCGTGCGCGTGGCGCGACCGACGTACGTCGACGACGAGATCTGACGCACGGGTAGCCCGCCGCTCAGGCCACCGTCTCGACGCGGCCGTCCGCCCACACCACCACGCCGGTGCGGAGGCGCGAGCGCAGCCAGCCCGGGCCGTCGACGCCGAGGGCGAGGGCGGTGGTCGCGTCGACGTCGACGCTCGTGAGCGAGGCGCCGACGACCGTGACCGAGGCGAGCGCGGTCGAGGGCACGCCCGTGCGCGCGTCGACCACGTGCCCACCGCGGTGCGCCGACCCGGAGGTCGCGACGGCGCCACGCACCAGCGGGACGCGCGCCACCAGTCGCGTCGGGTCGTGGGGGTCCTCGACGCCGACCACCCACGGCTCGCCGTCGGGGTCCGCGACGTGGCAGACCATGTCGCCGCCCGCCGACAGGCACACGTCGGTGCCGGGCAGCGCCAGCAGCGGTAGGACCGCACGATCGACCGCCCATCCCTTGACGACCCCGCTGGGGTCGAGACGTCGTACGCCGTCCGTGTCCGTCAGCCACACGTCGAACGCCCCGTCGGAGGACGCCCGCGCGTCCTCGCCCAGGCGCATCACCTCGGCGAGCGCCGGGTCGCACTGCTCGAGCGTGAGCTCGCCCCGGCCCAGCCGGGAGACCTGGCTGTCGGCACGCCAGGTGCTGAACACCGCGTCCACCCACCGCAGCTCGGCCAGCGCCTCCTGCCACGCCGTCTCGGCGCGGTCGTCGCGGGTGTGCGTGCCCCGCAGCGCGAGGCTGATCGGCATGCCCATCACGTGCTCGACGCGGCGGGCGACCCCGGCCCCCACCGTGGTCACAGCCCCGCCTGGTCGAGGGCGCTCTGCAGCGACTGCAGGTAGCCCTGGCTGGTGTAGGTGGCGCCGCTGACCATGGAGATGCCGCTGCCCTGGGCGTCGAGGGTCTCGTTGATGAGCTGCGGCAGGGCGTACTGGTTGATCTGCACGCTGTGGCCGTCCTGGTCGGGGTACTGCAGCACGGTGACGTCGGTGATCGTCGACCCGTCGACGGCGACCCGGACCTGCACCGGGCCGTAGGGCGTGCCGACACTGTCGCCCGTGACGGTGGACGCCGCGGTCGAGGACTGCCCCGCGGAGCCCGACGACCCGGAGCCCGACGACCCCGACCCCGACGTCGCGGAGCCGGACCCGGAGCCCGACGCGGAGCCCGACGCGGAGCCCGTGGCGGACCTCGTGGTCGCCTGACCCTGCAACGAGCCGGAGATCGCGTTGTCGGGGGTCCCGGTGGCCATCACCGACGAGGTGGACGTGTGGTAGCCGAGGAGGGCGACCAGGGCGGAGAGGGTGCTCAGGACCCACAGGACGATGCGTCTCACGGTGTCACCACCCGAAGCTCTCGACGTGGAGGTGCTGGTCGGGCACGCCGGCCGCGCGGAGGTCGCGGACGACGAGGTCGGCCCAGGGACCCGGGCCGCAGACGTAGACGTCGCGCTCGGCCACGTCGGGGACCCATGAGGTGAGGGCGGCGAGGTCGGTGGGGGCATCGATCCCGCTCCCCAGCCAGGAGTCGGGTGCCCGCCGCGGACCGGGGATGCCCCAGGCGACGAGGCCTCGGTGCCGGGCCAGGGCGATGAGCTCGTCGGCGAAGATCGGCTCGTCGGACCAGCGGTGGAGGAGCACCGCGTCGCCGGGTGCGTACGCCAGTCCCTCCGCGAGCGAGCGCAGCGGGGTGATCCCCACGCCCGCACCGATCAGCAGCACCTTGCGGTTGCGGCGCACGCGGGGGCTGAGGCGCCCGTAGGGCCCCTCGACCCAGACCCGCGAGCCGACGTCGAGGCCGGGAGCGGCGCCGCTGCCGTCACCGACGTCCTGCACGGTGATCCGCAGCGACCGGCCGTCGGGGGCCGCTGAGAGGGAGTACGGGTTGGCGCGCGTCCGTCCCGGACGTCCGAGGAAGCGCCAGGTGAGGAACTGTCCGGCCTCGACCGGCAGCCGGTGCAGGTCACGTCCCGTGACGTGCACCGAGACCGTGCCGGGGCCCTCGGGCACGACGGCGGCGACCCTCAGGTCGTGGCGCAGGTTGCGCCACACCGGCAGCGCGACGCGCCACACCAGCACGCTCCCGGCGCACGCCGCCCACGCGGTCCACCAGAAGACCCGGCGGCCCGGGGAGGAGGTGAAGTCGGCACCGGTCCAGAGCTGGTGCGGGATCGCGAGCCCGACGCCGAGGTAGGCGTAGAGGTGCATGAGGTGCCACGACTCGTAGCGGAGCCGGCGGCGGGCGGCACGGATGCTGGTCGCCACGACCATCACCAGGCACAGCGTGGCCGCGGCGGCGAGCAGCATGCCGGGGTAGTTCACGACCAGGTCCCACAGGGTGGCGGGCGCGGCGGTGACCGAGCCGGCGGCGTAGCCCCAGGTGATGAGGACGACGTGCGCCACCATCAGGTCGAACGAGGTGAGGCCGACCAGGCGGTGGATCCCCACGAGCCGGTCCTGGCCGAAGGCCCGCTCCAGCACTGGGACGCGCGCCATCAGCAGGACCTGGGCGAGCAGCAGCACGGCGGCGACGAGGCCCGTGACCCGCCCCAGGGACGTCAGGCCGGTCGCCCAGCCGCCCAGGTCGGTGATGCCACCACCGGTGAGCCACCACCAGACGACGAGGAGCAGCGAGAGCCACAGGGTGGTCCCTGCTGCGAGTCGGACGACGTCGTCGCGCCGGGCCCGGACGCCGATCGCCGGGTCCGGCGTCGGCGGCGCGAGCGGGATCGCTGCCGGGGTGTGCAGGTGGGTCATGGGGACGAACCTGCCGGTCCACGCTGGGGCCTGCGTGGGAGCGACCTGTGACGTTCCTGTGAGTGTTCCCGTGCGAGCCGCACCCATGGGCGTGGCGTCTGTCAGGATCTGCGCGTGAAGCAGTGGGTCGTGGTCGTCGGCGGGACCAACATGGACGTCGTCGCCCGCACCTCCTCGCCCCTCGTCGCGGCGACCAGCAACCCCGGCCACACCCGGATCTCCCCCGGCGGCGTCGGCCGCAACGTCGCGGCGTGCCTGGGCCTGCTCGGCGCACCCGTGCGCCTGGTGTCCGCCGTCGGTGACGACGCCTTCGGCGACGAGGCGCTGCGGGTGACCGCCGCGTGCGGTGCCGACGTCACCGCCGTACGCCGTGCCCCCGGGGCGACCGGCACCTACACCGCCGTGCTCGACGACCGCGGTGAGCTCGTGGCCGCGGTGTCGGACATGGCGATCGTCGACGATCTGCAGCTCGAGACGGTCCACCTCACCGACGCGGCGCTCGTCGTGCTCGACGGCAACCTCGCGCACGCCCAGGCGGCCCGGGTCGTCGCCGCGGCCACGGACGCCGGTGTCCCGCTCGCCTTCGAGCCGGTCTCCGTCGCCAAGGCCGGGCGGCTGGCCGACCTGGTGCACGACCTGTTCCTCGTCACGCCCAACAGCGACGAGATCGCGGCCCTCACCGGTCGCGACCCTGCCGACTGGCGCGCTGCCGTCGCCGACCTGCACGAGCGGGGCGTCGAGCACGTCTGGCTGCGGCACGGTGCGGACGGATCGTGGATGTGCAGCCGCGGCGAGGAGCCGGTCCGCCTGCCCGCCGTCGCGGCCACCGTCGTGGACGTGACCGGCGCGGGTGACGCGATGCTCGCCGCCTGGGTCGCGGCCTGGCTGAGGGGCGCCGACCCCGTCGCGGCCGCGCGCCTCGGTCACCGCGCCGCCGCCGCGACCGTCGAGAGCCCCCACACCGTCCGGCCCGACCTGGCCGACGTCATCGCCCACGACACCGAGCAGCACCCGTCCGAGAAGGGATCCTGAATTGCTGACCGTCACCGACGAGGTCCGCGACGCGCTCGCGTCCGGCCTGCCGGTCGTCGCGCTGGAGAGCACCATCATCAGCCACGGCATGCCCTACCCGCAGAACGTCGAGATGGCGCGCACCGTGGAAGGCATCGTCCGCGACGGCGACGCCGTGCCGGCCACGATCGCCGTGCTCCACGGCCGGCCGACGATCGGCCTGTCCGCCGACGACCTCGAGCTGCTCGCCTCCGACGAGTCGGTCATCAAGGTCTCGCTGCGCGACCTGCCCTACGTCGTCTCGCGCGGCCTGCACGGCGCGACGACCGTCGCCTCGACGATGCGGCTGGCGGCCCTCGCCGGGATCAGCGTCTTCGTGACCGGCGGGCTCGGCGGCGTGCACCGCGGTGCCGAGACGTCGTACGACGTCTCCGCCGACCTCACCGAGCTCTCGACGACGTCGGTGGCGGTGGTCTGCGCGGGCGTGAAGAGCATCCTCGACATCGGCCTGACGCTCGAGAAGCTCGAGACGTTGGGGGTGCCGGTCCTGGGCTACGGCACGGACGAGTTCCCGTCGTTCTTCTCCCGCTCGTCGGGCTTCGGTGCACCGATGCGCGTCGACTCCCCCGCCGAGGTCGCCGCGCTGATGCGGGCCAAGTGGGACCTCGGGCTCGCCGGCGGCGTCGTCGTCGCGAACCCGATCCCGGCCGAGTCCGAGATCCCGGCCGGGGAGATCGGCGCGATCATCGACCGCGCGCTCGCCGACATGGACTCCCTCGGCATCACCGGCAAGGACGCCACGCCCTACCTGCTGGGCCGCATCGTCGAGATCAGCGACGGCGCCTCGCTCACGGCCAACATCGCGCTCGTCGAGCACAACGCGCGCCTCGGCGCGGCCATCGCACGGGAGCACGTCGCGCGCTGAGGCCCGACACGCCGCCACTAGATGTGGTCCCACACTTCTCCGCGAGCCCTACATATGGTGTTCCACGCAGCTGGTTCGGCGCGTCAGCCAGGCGTGTCGAGGCAAGAGGGAACCCGGTGTGAGTCCGGGACTGCCCCGCAGCGGTGAGTGGGAACGACAGCCGTCACACAGCACTGGGTCGCCAGACCTGGGAAGCGACGGCCAGTAGGGGTCGACCGGACCAGTCCGGGAGGCGCGCCCGCGAGTCCGAAGACCTGCCAGCGCACCGTGCCCGACCGGGCGCGGTGGTCCGAGGCCTCGTGGGAAGGCCGGTGGGCTCGTACGACGCTGCGCCTGCGCGACCTCGTGCTCCCTCACTCCTCCCCGCGACCCCGGACCTCCCCAGGACCGACCTCGCGAGGAGAGAAATGACGGTCACCACCGCACCGGGACGCACGTCCATGCAGGTGCGCAAGCGCAACGGCGACAACGAGCCCGTCGACGTCAACAAGATCGTCCGGGCCGTCGACCGGGTCAGCGCCGACCTGGCCGATGTCGACCCCATGCGCGTCGCGACCCGCACGATCAGCGGGCTCTACGACGGCGCCACCACCGCCGAGCTCGACCGGCTGTCGATCCAGACGGCCGCCGAGATGATCGGCGAGGAGCCGCAGTACTCCCGGCTGGCGGCCCGCCTGCTGTCGTCGTACGTCGACAAGGAGGTGCGCAACCAGGGCGTGATGTCGTTCAGCCAGTCCGTGGCGCTCGGCCACGCCGAGGGTCTCATCGGCGACGACACCGCCCGCTTCGTCAAGGACAACGCCCGGAAGCTCGACGTTGCGATCGACGTCGACGGTGACCGGCGCTTCGAGTACTTCGGGCTCCGCACGGTCTACGACCGCTACCTGCTGCGCCACCCGTCGAGCCGGCTGGTGGTCGAGACCCCGCAGTACTTCCTGCTGCGCGTCGCCTCGGGGCTGGCGGAGTCCCCCGGCGAGGCCATCCGGTTCTACCGGCTGATGTCGTCGCTGGCCTACCTGCCGTCGTCGCCGACGCTGTTCAACTCCGGGACCCGGCACACCCAGATGTCGTCGTGCTACCTCGTGGACAGCCCGCGCGACGACCTCGACTCGATCTACGCGCGCTACGCCCAGGTGGCGAAGCTGTCGAAGTTCGCCGGCGGCATCGGGATCGGCTTCTCCCGCGTCCGCTCCCGCGGCGCGCTCATCCGCGGCACCAACGGACAGTCCAACGGCATCGTGCCGTTCCTGCGCACCCTCGACTCGTCGGTCTCGGCCGTCAACCAGGGCGGTCGGCGCAAGGGCGCGGCCTGCGTCTACCTCGAGCCGTGGCACCCCGATGTCGAGGAGTTCCTCGAGCTGCGCGACAACACCGGTGAGGACGCCCGGCGCACCCACAACCTCAACCTCGCCAACTGGGTCCCCGACGAGTTCATGCGGCGCGTCGAGGCCGACGCCGACTGGTCGCTGATCGACCCCGACCAGGCACCCGAGCTGCCCGACCTGTGGGGCGCGGCGTTCGACGAGGCCTACCGCCGCGCCGAGGGCGAGGGCCGGGTCGTGCGGCAGGTGAAGGCCCGCGACCTCTACGCCAAGATGATGCGCACCCTCGCCCAGACCGGCAACGGCTGGATGACCTTCAAGGACGCCAGCAACCGGACCTGCAACCAGACCCGCGACACCCCGGGCGGGCCCGTCGTCCACCTGTCCAACCTGTGCACCGAGATCATCGAGGTCTCCTCCGACGGCGAGACCGCGGTCTGCAACCTCGGCTCGATCAACCTCGCCCAGCACCTCGCGGACGGGGGTATCGACTGGGACAAGCTCCGCGAGACCGTCCGCACGGCCGTCCCGCTGCTGGACCGGGTGATCGACATCAACTACTACCCCAGCGACGAGTCGGCCGCGTCCAACCCGCGGTGGCGCCCGGTCGGGCTCGGCCTGATGGGGCTGCAGGACGCCTTCTTCGCCCTCCGGCTGCCCTTCGACTCCCCCGAGGCGCTCGAGCTCTCGACCCGGGTGCAGGAGGAGATCTACCTGACCGCCCTCGAGGTGTCGGTCGACCTCGCCCGGCGCCACGGCCCCCACCCGGCGTACGACGAGACGCGCGCGGCCGCAGGCGTGCTCCAGCCCGACCACTGGGACGCCTCGCCTGTGCAGGCCGAGCGGTGGGCCGCGCTGCGGGAGGCGGTCGCCGAGCACGGGCTGCGCAACTCCCTGCTCGTCGCCATCGCGCCCACGGCCACGATCGCCTCGATCGCCGGCTGCTACGAGTGCATCGAGCCGCAGGTGTCCAACCTGTTCAAGCGCGAGACCCTGTCGGGCGAGTTCCTCCAGGTCAACGCCGCCCTCACCCGCGAGCTGAAGTCGCGCGGTCTCTGGACTGCCGAGGTGCGCGAGTCGATCAAGCGGGCGGAGGGGTCCGTGCAGGGCCTCGCCCAGCTGCCCGACGACGTCCGCGAGCTCTACCGCACGGCCTGGGAGCTGCCCCAGCGGGCGCTGATCGACATGGCGGCCGCGCGCTCGCCGTACATCGACCAGAGCCAGTCGCTCAACCTCTTCATCGCCGGACCCTCGATCGGGAAGCTCTCGTCGATGTACCTCCACGCGTGGAAGTCCGGCCTGAAGACGACCTACTACCTGCGCTCGCGCCCGGCGACGCGGATCCAGCAGACGACGGTGTCGGTCACCGCACCGGACGCCGTCGAGACCACTCCCCTGACCATCTCGGACGACGAGGCGCTCGCCTGCTCGCTCGAGAACCCCGAGAGCTGCGAGGCCTGCCAGTGACCACCGCCGACACCACCACCGACACCGTCGCCACCGACCACTCCGCCACCCGGATGCTGCTCGACCCGGGGATGAACCTCACCCTGCGGCCGATGCGCTACCCGCACTTCTACGACCGCTACCGCGACGCGATCAAGAACACCTGGACCGTCGAGGAGGTCGACCTCCACTCCGACCTCAAGGACCTGCAGCGGCTCAGCGACGCCGAGCGGCACCTGGTGTCGCGACTCGTGGCGTTCTTCGCGACCGGCGACACGATCGTCGCCAACAACCTGGTGCTCAACCTCTACCAGCACATCAACTCGCCCGAGGGCCGGCTGTACCTGTCACGCCAGCTCTTCGAGGAGGCGGTGCACGTGCAGTTCTACCTGACGCTGCTCGACACCTACGTGCCCGACGAGACCGAGCGCCACGAGGCGTTCGCGGCGGTGGACAACATCCCCTCGATCAAGGCCAAGGCCGACTTCTGCTTCCGGTGGATCGACTCCGTCTTCGACCTCGACGCGCTCGAGACACGGGAGCACCGTCGGAAGTTCCTGCTCAACCTGATCTGCTTCGCCGCGGTGATCGAGGGCCTGTTCTTCTACGGCGCGTTCGCCTACGTCTACTTCCTGCGCTCGCGCGGCTTCCTCAACGGCCTCGCGTCCGGCACCAACTGGGTCTTCCGCGACGAGTCGATGCACATGGCCTTCGCCTTCGACGTGGTCGACACGGTGCGCGAGGAGGAGCCCGAGCTCTTCGACGACGAGATGGCGGCGCAGGTCCGTCAGATGCTGGTCGACGGAGTCGACGCGGAGGCGCTGTTCGCCGAGGACCTCCTCGGCGGCGGGGTCGCCGGGCTCCCGACGGCCGACATGCGCTCCTACCTGGAGTACGTCGCCGACCGCCGGATGGAGCGCCTCGGCCTGCCGGTCATCTACGGCTCCAAGAACCCGCTGGCGTTCATGGAGCTGCAGGACGTGCAGGAGCTCTCCAACTTCTTCGAGCGCAAGGTCTCGGCCTACCAGGTCGGCGTGACCGGCCACGTCGGGTTCGACGAGGACTTCTGAGCGCCGCACGTGCGGCGGTCGTGGCCCTCGTTCCGGTCATCCGGGGGCCGCTTCCGCCGCACGTGCGCGGTCGTCCGGGCGCCGCGAGGATCCCGCGGGTCCGCTAGCGCTGGCGGTCGAACTCGCCGCTGCCGGTGGGGACGATGTCCTTGCCGAGCGGCGCCAGCGAGATCGGGATCAGCTTGAGGTCGGCGAGCGCCAGCGGGATGCCGATGATCGTGACCGCGAGCGCCACGGCGGACAGGACGTGCGCGATGACCAGCCACCAGCCGGCCAGCACGAACCAGATCACGTTGCCGATGAACGACCCGACGCCCGCCGACGGCTTGGCGACGATGGTCCGGCCGAACGGCCAGAGCGCGAAGCCCGCGATCCGGAAGGCGGCGATCGCCCACGGGATCGTGATGATCGGGATGCACAGCAGCACACCGGCCAGCACGTAGCCGAGGAACAGCCAGAACCCGCCGAGGACCAGCCAGATGAGGTTGAGGAGCAGGCGCACAGGGCGATCAAACCAGACCGCCGTCTGCAGCCGGGGCGTGCTTGGATCGCTGCATGGCCTCCCGACTGACCGAGATCTCGCTCGACTGCCACGACCCCGACCTGCTCGCCGACTTCTGGTGCGGGGTGCTCGGCTGGGAGGTCGTCCACCGCGAGCCGGGCCTCGTGGAGATCAGCCCCGCGAGGGTCGAGGACCAGGCGCTCCTCGACGCCGTGCGCTCCGGACCGGTGCCGCCGACGATCTTCCTGGCGAAGGTCGACGAGCCGAAGGTGGTCAAGAACCGCTCGCACTTCGACGTCTCCCCCGTCGACGTACCCCAGGAGGAGGAGGTCGAGCGCATCCTCGCCCTGGGCGCCACGCGGGCCGACGTCGGGCAGACCGGCGAGGAGTCGTGGACGGTGCTCGCCGACCCGGAGGGCAACGAGTTCTGCGTGCTCCGCAGCCTGGCGCCCGGTCACTTCTCGCTGTGACCGGAGCCGGCCTGCCCGTGCGGCTGCCGATCACGACCGATCGGCTCGTGCTGCGGCCGCACACGATGGACGACCTCGACGACCTCGTGCGCTTCCATGGCGATCCCGAGGTCGTGCGCTACGTGCCGTGGCCGGTCCGCGACCGCGCGGCGACCGAGGAGACCCTGCAGGTCAAGCTCACCCAGACCGAGCTCGTCGCCCACGGCCAGTGGCTGGTGCTCGCCGTCGAGCTGCGGTCGACCGACGCCGTGATCGGCGAGGTGCTGCTCAAGTGGGCCTCGGACCACCAGGGCGAGGTCGGCTTCGCGTTCGGCCGCGACCACCAGGGACAGGGGTACGCCGCCGAGGCCGCGACGGCGATGCTGCGCCTGGGCTTCGACGACCTCGGCTTCCACCGGATCACGGCCGTCTGCATCGAGGAGAACGTCGCGTCCGCCCGGCTGCTGACCCGGCTGGGCATGCGGCAGGAGGCACGCCTCGTCGACAACGTGTTCTTCAAGGGCGCGTGGGCCACCCAGCTGGTGTTCGCGATGCTCGAGGACGAGTGGCGCGGAGCGGTCAGACCCCGGCCGTGACTCCTGGCCCATCGGCCTCGGTCATGAAGTCCCGCAGCACCCGGGCGAACCGGTCGGGGTCGTCGAGGTGCGGGAAGTGACCGGCGCCCTCGAAGAGCTCGACCCGGCAGTCGGGCACGGCCCGCTGGGCGCTGAGGGCGTGCCACGCCGGGATCATCCGGTCCTTGGAGCCCCACACGATCAGCGTCGCCGGAGGCGTGACGGCGGCCAGGTGGTCGTGGGCGCTGATGCTCTGCCCGCCGATGTCGATCACGGCCCGCGTCGTGGCGAGGAAGGCGCTCCGGCTCTCCCGGTCACCGAGGGAGGTGAAGCCGCGCCAGATGGCGCCGATGTCCGCGCCCGGCTTCCACCCCATCCTCTGCGCGCCCCGCCCCAGTGCCTCCGCCCGCTCGAGGACGGGCGCGGACGCGATGACGCCGAGGACCTGGGCGGCACCCGGCAGGGTGGCCGATCGCAGCACGAGGTTGACCTCGCGCCCCAGGCCGCCGCTTGCGACGAGCACGAGGCGGTCCACCCGGTCGGGGAAGAGGTAGGAGAACTGCATCGCGATCCCCCCGCCGAGCGAGTGCCCCACGAGCGTGACCCGTTCGATGCCGAGGTGGTCGAGCAGGTCACGCAGGGTCGCGGCGTGCGAGCTCAACGAGTAGTCGCCGGTCGGCTTGGCGGAGTCACCGTGCCCGAAGAGGTCCGGGACGAGGACCCGGTGGTCGTCGTCCACCTGGTCGACGAGGTGGGACCACTGGCGCTGGGAGCCCAGGATCCCGTGGATGAAGAGCACGGCCGGGCCGGTGCCGCTGTCGACGTACGACAGCTCGTGGCCGTGGAGCACTACCCTGTGCGGTGCCGTGTGCGCCATGGTGGTCATCCTGGGGTGGAGGGGTTGGTTACCCAACGGTAGCCCGCGCGCGCAGCGAGGCCGCCGCGCGACCCTCATTCCGTCCGCACGTCGCCGCGACCACCCTCGACGTGCACGGACACCTTCCTGCCCCCGGCGCAGCAGGGCGGGTGACACCGCCGTCGTACGGACCGAACGGGTCGAACCGGCCACCGTGCACGCGTACGACGACGCTGCCGTCGGGCGTTCGGTCCGACTGACGGCACCGTGGGCGGGCCGGGTCACCACCCGCCACGGGCGATCACCCGCGCCAGCTCCCGTGCCTAGCCTCGCGGGAGGGGACCCGTGCTTGCCGGACATCGCATCCCGCGACAGGTCCACGCCGGTGGGAGACCCGAGATCGGCCACCTCCGGTGCTCTTGTGCCGACCGGGGGTGGCCCTTCGCCCAGCCCGTCAGCGAGTCGGGCCGACCAGTCGTTCGTCGGGGATGACGGCGACGCCGAGGATCTCGATGAGGGCCTCGGGCTGCCAGAGGCCGGTCGTGCCGATGCCCGCCATCGCGGGGTAGACCGGGCCGGCGAGCTCGCGCCACACGGCGCCGATCTCGCTGCCGTGCGCCTGGTAGTCGGGGATGTCGGTGAGGTGGATCGTGATCGACACCAGGTCCTCGGGGACGCCGCCCGCCTCGCGCAGTGTCGCGAGCACGTTGCCGAAGGCCTGGCGGAACTGCTCGACGATGCCCCCCTCGACGATGCGCATGTCGGCGTCGAGCGCCGTCTGCCCGCCGAGGTAGAGCGTGTTGCCGCTCAGCGTGCCGTGCGAGTAGCCGCGCGGCACCGGGAGCGACGCAGGGTTGACGGGGATCGGCGACAGATCGGTGGTCATGCCTCGACCCTAGGACATCTATTGACAACCTGACAACGTTCGTGGGCAGAATGAAATATGCCGACCAGCCGAGGGGCGTTGCCCCTCCAGCCGCGGGGCAAGGTGATCTGCTGCGGCCTCAACTACGGCGACCACATCGTCGAGATGGGCCGTGAGCTCCCGGCCCACCCGACGCTCTTCGCCAAGTACGCCGACACCCTGATCCCCGACGGCGCGGACATCGTGCTGCCCGCCGAGGTCCAGGTCGACTGGGAGGCCGAGCTCGCTGTCGTCGTCGGCGCCGAGATCCGCGGCGCCGACCGCGACGAGGCCGCGAACGCCATCGGCGGCTACACGGTTGCCAACGACATCTCCGTGCGCGACTGGCAGAACCGCACGCTCCAGTGGTTCCAGGGCAAGGCGTGGGACGCCACCACGCCGATCGGCCCGGTCGTCGTCCCACCGGATGCGATCGATCCGGTCGCCGGCGTCGACGTGGTGTGCCGGGTCAACGGCGAGGAGCGACAGCGAGGCAACACCCGCACGCTCGTCTTCGACTGCGCCGGCCTGCTGGCGTACATCTCCACCTTCACGGTCCTGCGCCCCGGCGACGTCGTCCTCACCGGCACCCCCGGCGGCGTCGGCATGGGCATGACTCCGCCGACCTTCCTCGCTGATGGTGACGTCGTGGAGACCGAGATCCCCGGCATCGGGACCCTCACCAACACCGTCCGCCTGACCGCCTGACACCCGACTCCGCACAGAACAGGACCGACATGGACCCGAACCTCGACAACTACGTCCTCGAGGGCGACCCCTCGATGTACGCCGACGAGTCGGGGCTCGTCGCCCCGTTCGTCACCCGGGCCGGGCAGGAGCCCGACCTCACCGGGCAGAGCGAGGGCGCGACCCGCGTCAGCGGCGTCAGCATCCAGCACACACCGGCGACCCGGCTGTGGTTCGGACAGGTGCGCAACCTCGCCGGCTACCGCTCGGTCCCCCACCACCACGGTGAGGCCGAGACCGGCGGCTTCGTGCTGTCGGGACGGGCCCGCATCTACTTCGGCGAGAAGTTCGAGGACTACCTCGACATGTCCGAGGGCGACTGGGTGTTCGTGCCGCCCTTCATGCCGCACGTCGAGTGCAACCTGGACCGCAACAACCCGCTCACGTGGATGACCGCCCGGACGCCCGAGAACATCGTGGTCAACCTGCCGCAGGTCGACGACGCCGACCTGCGCGACTGGGCGGACCGACCGTGACCGCCGCGTCCACGCCGTCGCCGACCTCGCAGACGTTCACCGACGCGGTCGCGCTGACCGAGTGCGACGCCGAGGTCTTCGACCGCGCGTTCACCGCGACCACGCAGCCGTGCCCGTGGCCCAAGGCCTACGGCGGCGACATGGTCGCCCAGGCGCTCGTCGCCGCCGCGCTCACCGTGTCCGACGGCAAGACGATGCACTCCATGCACTCCTACTTCATGCGACCCGTCGACATCGGCGCCGAGGTCCGCTACGAGGTCGAGGTGCTGCGGGACGGCCGCGGCTACAGCACCCGTCAGGTGCGCGGCTTCCAGAACGGCAAGGCGGTCTACGTCTGCCTCGCGAGCTTCGCGGCCGGCGAGCCGAGCGGCACCTTCCAGGCCACGGGCCCCGCCGACGTGCCCGGGCCCGACGACCTGCCGACGTCCGCCGACTACCTCGAGGACCGCACCGGCGGCACCATGACCGACACGTCGAAGGCGTACTGGTCCGGCGGCCGCAGCTTCGACATGCGCCACGTCCCCGGACCGGTCTACCTCACCGTCGAGGGAGAGCAGTCCCCCCAGCAGGCGGTCTGGGTGAAGCCGTACGACGACCTGCGTCCGGTCGACGGGCTCACCGATGCGCAGCGCGACACCGCCGCCCTCGCCTACGTCTGTGACTACACGATCCTCGAGCCGACCCTGCGGGTCCTCGGGCTCGCGTGGGCGGACGAGGGCCTCGTCACCGCGAGCCTCGACCACGCCATGTGGTTCCACCGCCCGGTGGTGATGGACGACTGGCTGCTCTACGCGCAGGAGGCCATCTCCGTCGAGGACGGGCGCGGCGCCGCCGTCGGCCGATTCTTCACCACGGACGGCACGCTCGTCGCGACCGTCGTCCAGGAGGGCATGCTGCGCGCCGGGGGGTCCCGGTGAGCGCCGCGTCGCTGAGCCCGTCGGGGTACGCCGACACCTTCGCGCGCGACCACCTGCCGCCGGCCGACCAGTGGCCGACCCTGGAGTTCACCACCGAGTGGCTGCAGTACCCCGAGCGGCTCAACGCCGGCACCGAGCTCCTCGACGCGGTCATCGCCGAGCACGGGCCCGATCGGCCGGCCCTGCGCACCCCTGACGGCGAGGTGTGGACCTACGGCGAGCTGTCGACTCGCGCCAACCAGGTCGCGCACGTCCTCGTCGACGACCTCGGCCTGGTCACCGGCAACCGGGTGCTGCTCCGCTCGCCCAACAACCCGTGGACCGTCGCGGCCTGGCTCGGCGTCCTCAAGGCCGGCGGGATCGTCGTGACCACGATGGCGGCGCTGCGCGCGACCGAGCTGACCCCGATCGTCCAGAAGACGCGCCCCGCGGTCGCCCTGGTCGACCACCGCCACGTCGAGGACGTGCAGAGGATGCGCGACAGCGTCGCGCCGGACCTGGTCGTCGTCCCCTACGGCGGCGACACCGCGGACGACCTCGCCCGTCGCGTCGAGGGCCACGCAGGCGAGTTCACCGCCTCCGACACGGCCGCCGACGACGTCGCCCTCTTCGGGCCCACGTCCGGCACCACGGGCGTCCCGAAGATCACGACCCACTTCCACCGCGACGTGCTCTCGATCGACAACACCTTCGGCCGCGCGGTGCTCGACCTCACGCCCGACGACGTGGTCGCCTGCACGGCACCGCTCGCCTTCACCTTCGGCCTCGGCATGCTCGTCGTCTTCCCGCTCCGCGCCGGCGCCTGTGCCCTCCTCACCGAGTCGGCCACACCGGCCCAGCTCGCCGACCTCGTCGCCGAGCACGGCGTCACCGTGCTGGCCACCGCGCCGACGGCGTACAAGCAGATGCTTGCCTCCGACCACCTCCAGCAGCTGTCCGGCCTCCGGGTCGCGGTGTCGGCCGGCGAGCACATGGCGCAGGCGACGTGGGAGCAGATCGAGGAGCAGCTCGGGCTGAAGGTGGTCGACGGCATCGGCGCGACCGAGATGCTGCACATCTTCATCTCCGCCGCCGGTGACGACATCCGTCCCGGCGCCACCGGCAGGCCCGTTCCCGGCTACCGCGCCGCGATCCTCGACGCGGACGGCAACGAGCTCGGCGACGGCCAGGAGGGCCGGCTCGGCGTCATCGGGCCCGTCGGGTGCCGCTACCTCGACGACCAGCGCCAACGCGGCTACGTCGTCAACGGGTGGAACGTCACCGGCGACACCTTCGTCCGCGACGCCGACGGCTACTACTTCTACCGCTCGCGCACCGACAACATGATCGTCTCGTCGGGCTACAACATCGGTGGCCCCGAGGTGGAGGAGGCGCTCGGAACGCACCCCGACGTCCTCGAGGTCGGCGTCGTCGCGGCGCCGGACGAGGTCCGCGGCTCCATCGTCTGCGCCTTCGTCGTGCTGCGCGAGGGCGTCGAGGGCGACACCACCAAGGTCAAGGAGCTCCAGGACCACGTGAAGGGTCGGCTCGCCCCGTACAAGTACCCCCGCGCCGTGCGCTTCGTCGAGGCGATGCCACGCAACACCAGCGGGAAGATGCAGCACTTCAAGCTGCGCCAGATGATCGAGTCCGAAGGACCGGAGGGGTCGGCATGAAGATCGCGATCGCGGGCGGCGGGCCGGGAGGGCTCTACTTCGCCACCTTGATGAAGTCGCTCGACCCGTCCCACGACATCACCGTCTGGGAGCGCAACGCCCCGGACGACACCTTCGGCTTCGGCGTGGTGTTCTCCGACGAGACCCTCGGGAGCATCGAGGGTGCCGACCGCGTCGTGCACGAGCGGATGGAGAAGCGCTTCGCCCGCTGGACCGACATCGACGTCGCGGTCACCGACCGGGCCGGCGACACGCAGTCCTTCACCGTCGGCGGTCAGGGCTTCGCCGCGATGTCGCGCAAGGAGCTGCTGCAGATCCTGCAGGAGCGGGTGGCCGAGCTCGGCGTGACCGTCCACTACAGCACCGACGTGCCCGACCCCGACGAGCTGCGGTCGTCGTACGACCTCGTGCTCGCCTCCGACGGTCTCAACTCCCAGATCCGCACCAAGTACGCCGACCGGTTCGGCCCGAGCCTGGACCGGCGGCACAACAAGTACATCTGGTTCGGCACCGACCTGGTGTTCGAGGCGTTCCAGTTCTTCGTCAAGCAGACGGAGTGGGGCACCATGCAGATCCACGGCTACCCGTTCTCGGAGTCGGGGTCGACCTTCATCGTGGAGATGCACGAGGACGTCTGGCGCCGCGCCGGCCTCGACCGCACCGAGGCGGAGAGCTTCGCTCCCGGCGTCTCGGACGAGCACGCCGTCCAGCGCGTCGCGGAGATCTTCGCCGACGAGCTGCAGGGCCACGAGATCCTCACCAACAACTCCAAGTGGCTGAACTTCCACACCGTGCGCAACGAGAGCTGGCACGACGGCAACGTGGTGCTGCTCGGCGACGCCGCGCACACCGCCCACTTCTCCATCGGCTCCGGCACCAAGCTCGCCATGGAGGACGCCCTCGCACTGGCCGCCTGCCTGCACGAGCACCCGACGCTGGAAGCGGCGCTCGAGGCGTACCAGACCGAGCGCAAGCCGGTCGTGGAGTCGACGCAGCGCGCCGCGCAGGCCTCGCTGGAGTGGTTCGAGAACATCGGGATGTACGCCGACCAGGCGCCCGCGCAGTTCGTCCTCAACCTCCTGACCCGGTCCCGCCGGATCACCTTCGAGAACCTCCGGGAGCGCGACGCGGACTTCGCGGCACGGATGGAGGCGGAGTTCGCCCGCAGCCAGGACGGCGAGGACGGCGCGCCGGCGATGTTCCAGCCGGTGCGCATCGGTGAGCTCGAGCTCAAGAACCGCGTGATCCTCTCCCCGATGGACATGTACTGCGCCACAGACGGGGTGCCCGACGAGTTCCACCTCGTCCACCTGGGGTCGAAGGCCCTGGGCGGCGCGGGCCTGGTGATGACGGAGATGACGTGCGTGTCACCCGAGGGCCGGATCACCCTCGGATGCCCCGGGCTGTGGAACGACGAGCAGCGCGACGCGTGGAGGAAGGTCGTCGACTTCGTCCACGACAGGACGACCGCGCGCATCGGCATGCAGCTCGGACACTCCGGGCGCAAGGGCTCGACCAAGCTCATGTGGGAGGGCATGGACGAGCCGCTCGCGGAAGGCAACTGGGAGGTGCTCGGACCCTCTCCGCTCCCCTACGGCGACGACTGCCACGTGCCCCGCGAGGCCACCCGCGCCGACCTGGACGCGGTCGTCGCGGACTTCGTCGCCTCCGCCGAGCGCGCGGTCGACGCGGGCTTCGACCTGATCGAGCTGCACGCCGCGCACGGCTACCTGCTGAGCTCCTTCATCTCCCCCGTCTCCAACCGGCGGACCGACGACTACGGGGGCTCCCTGGACAACCGGCTGCGCTTCCCGCTCGAGGTGTTCGACGCCGTGCGCGCGGCCGTGCCGGCGCACGTCCCGGTCACCGTGCGCATCTCGGCCACCGACTGGATGCCCGACGGCAACACCGAGGAGGACGCCGTCGAGATCGCGCGCGCCTTCGTCGAGCACGGCGCGGCGGCCATCGACGTCTCGTCGGGCCAGGTCAGCAAGGACGAGAAGCCGGCGTTCGGGCGGTCCTACCAGACCCCCTTCGCCGACAAGATCCGCCACCGCGTCGCCGCGCCTGCCGGGGTGAAGGTGATCGCCGTCGGCGCGATCTCCAGCTACGACGACGTGAACTCCATCCTGCTCGCCGGGCGGGCCGACCTCTGCGCGCTGGGCCGGTCCCACCTGTACGACCCCAACTGGACGCTGCACGCCGCCGCGGAGCAGGAGTACGTCGGTCCGGGTGCGGAGTGGCCGGACATGTGGGCCGCCGGACGACGGCGCCCGCCCACCTCGCGGACCGACAAGGTCCCGCCGCGGCTCCAGCTGCTGCGTGAGGGGGCGGCCGACCAGGTCCACGTCCGCTGGACGCCCGCGGGCACGGTGCGCACGTGACTGTCGGGAGTCCCGCTGGGCAGCCGCCGCAGCCCCCGAGCCGCCAGTCCCGCTCCACGGTGGTGACCTTCCTCGGAGCCGTCGTGCGGCCGCTGGGGTCGTGGATGCCGATCGCCGGCACCGTCGACCTGCTCGCGCAGGCCGGCCTCGACGCACCGTCGGTGCGCACCGCCGTGCACCGGCTCAAGGGCAACGGCTGGCTGCAGTCCGAGGCACGGGAAGGCGCCCGGGGCTACGCCCTCACGACCACAGCGCTCGAGACGCTGGCCGCCGGCGACGAGGTCATCTGGCACGCCCGGACGCCGGCCGACGCCACCGACGGCTGGTGCATCGTCCACTTCGGCGTGCCGGAGTCGATGAGGGCCAAGCGGCACCAGCTCCGGGCCCACCTGTCCTCCCTCGGCTTCGGCAACGTCGGCACTGCGCTGTGGATCGCCCCTGCCCGGATGCGGACCGCCGCCGAGCGAGCGGTCACCGAGCTCGGGCTGGAGGCCCACACCGCGATCTTCGTCGGTGAGTACCACGGGACGCAGGACCTCACCGGGCTGCTCTACGGCAGCTGGGACCTGACGGCCATCGACGACGGCTATCGCGACTTCGTGGCCGTCCACGGTCCCGCGGCCGACCGTGCGGAGCGCGACCGACCAGATCCCGCGCGCGCCTTCACGACGTACCTCTCCGTGCTCGACCAGTGGCGCAGGCTGCCCTTCCGGGATCCCGGGCTACCTGCGGAGGTGCTGGCCCCCGAGTGGCACGGACCGCAGGCGACCGGGGTCTTCGAGCGGCTGGTCGTGGCGCTGGAGGAGCCGGCGCTCAGGCACGCGCGGGCGCACTGGCCCTCCTGAACGACCTCACTCGTGGATCTGGTCCGATGGACGCTCCACGGCATCGGCCACGGTCACGTGGGTCGCGGGGGCGGAAGGCCGGCGCAGGGCGAGCGGCAGCGTTGCCACCGCGATCGCGCCGGCGACCAGGAAGGCGGTCGCGAACGACGTGAGCTGGGCGATCACCCCGACGGCCACCGAGCCCAGCGCCGTACCCGCGTCGAAGCCGACGTTCCACACCGCGCTCGCCAGGTTGTGGTGCCGGCGTGAGACGGCGGAGAAGGACACCAGGAGCGTGAGGTTCTGCAGACCGCCGTAGCAGAGACCGATCAGGAGCATGGCGAGCAGGAACGAGTCGACGCGGACACCGTCGGAGCCCGCGACGGACCAGGCCACGAGCGCCATCCCCACTCCCGTGAGCGGGACCAGGGGCACGAGGAAACGTCGCGGGCCGTGGCGGTCCGCGAGCGCACCGACACGCCATCGGCTGAGCGCAGCCGACAGCCCCATCAGGAGCAGACCCCCGGCCGCGACCGTCGGGCTGTCGACCATCTGCGGCGTGAACGTGATGACCGCACCGCCCGCCAACGTGACCGCCAGCAACAGCAGAATTGGCGGCAGCAGCCGTCGGTAGGCGGCGGACTCCGGGTCGCGCGGTTCGGGCGACGCCTCCGCACCGGGATGCAGGTCCGGCGCAGTGAGCCGGAGGGCCGTGGCAAGACGGAGTGCGGCCGGGATCCCGGCCAGGGGCAGCGCGCTCAAGGTGAACGCCACCCAGTAGCCGAGGCTCTCGGCGATCCACGGTCCGGCGGGCAGGAGGACGAGGTTCGGCCCCGCGACGGCGAGCCCGTACGCGCCGATGGCCTCCCCCCGGCGCTCCGCGACGACCAGGGCCGCGACCGCAGCACTACCGGTGACCGTGAGGACACCGAACCCGATCCCTCGGACCGCCGAGAGCGCGAGGATCACCCCCAGGTCGTCGCTGAGCGACAGCAGGACGCCGGGCGCCCCGAGGAGCGTCAGTCCGACGGCGAGCACCGGTCCCCACCCGAAGCGCCGGAGGGCGCGCGGGACGAGCAACTGGGTCAGCACCGTGAACAGCAGGAGGACGCCGTTCACGAGCCCGGAGCCGGCGGTCGTCGCCCCACCTTCGACCGCCCACAGTGGCGCCACCGTGAGCAGCAGCGCGTATCCCGAGAACCCCGCACACGTCATCGCCACCAGCGGCGCCATGCCTGGCTGACGCCAGATCGGCCCCCGCGCGTCCACGGCGGGCAGTCTAACGACGGGTGATTCCCTGGTGCGCCGGCGAGGACTCGATCGCGTCCTCGTCGAGGATGGTGAGGTCTCGGGCCCGTCGCTGAGCACGTTCGGGCGCGTTGTACATTCCGACGCATCCACGAGGAGGCCCCATGCCAGGACCACAGCTCGACCCCAGCGACGCGACCGATGGGGCGAACTCCGGAGGTCCCGGGACCAACTGGGCCGGCAACCACGCCTACGCGGCGGGGCGCTACGTCCGAGCGCGCTCGGTCGAGGAGGCCCAGGAGGTCGTCCGTTCGTCCCCCCACGTGCGCCTGCTCGGCACCCGTCACTCCTTCAACGCCCTGTGCGACACCGATGGGACCCTGCTGGACCTCACCGGCCTCGCCGTCGAGCCCGTCCTCGACCTCGGACGAGGACGGGTCCGGGTTGCCGGGGGCACGCCGTACAGCGACGTTGCGGCGCACCTGCAGGCACACGGCCGTGCGCTGGCCAACATGGGCTCGCTCCCCCACATCTCCGTGGCCGGAGCCACGTCGACCGGCACGCACGGGTCGGGCGCGGGCAACCGCATCCTCGGTGCGGGCGTCAGCCGCCTCGAGCTGATCGGGGCAGACGGCGAGCTGCGCGCGATCTCCCGCGGCGAGCCGGACTTCGATGGCTCCGTCGTCGCGCTGGGCGCCCTCGGGGCCGTCGTGTCGCTCGACCTGGACGTCGAGCCGACGTACGACGTGCGCCAGGACCTCTATGCGCACCTGCGCTGGAGCGAGGTGGTCGAGCAGGTCGACGAGGTCCTGGGATCGGCCTACAGCGTCAGCGTCTTCGGCCGGTGGAACGACGCGGACCCGACCGAGGTGCTCGTCAAGTCACGCGCCACCGACGACCGTGGGCCCRCTGGCTGGATCGGCGGGACCGAGGCCGTCCCGGCCGCCACCGCGTCGCTCACCCTCGGCGCGGGCGACCACCTCACCGTGCGCGGCACCCCCGGGCCGTGGTCGGAGCGTCTGCCCCACTTCCGGGGCGACCGGCAGCCCAGCTTCGGCGAGGAGATCCAGTCGGAGTGGTTCGTCCCCGCCGCCGACGCTGCGGCTGCCCTGCGTGCCGTGACGGACCTGGCAGCCACGAGCGGCGGGGAGCTGGCCGCCCTGCTCATCGTGAGCGAGATTCGCGCCATCCGGGCAGACGACCTCTGGCTCTCACCTGCCGAGGGCCGCGAGACCGTCGCCCTGCACTTCACCTGGAAGCGAGAGCCGGAGGCCGTGCTCGCCATGGTCCGGCGCGTCGAGGATGCCCTCGCCCCGTTCGCCGCCCGGGCGCACTGGGGCAAGGTCTACGACCGCGTCCAACCTGCCCTCCACTCCCGGTTGACCGAGTTCCGAGCGCTGGCCGAGCGGGTGGACCCAGCCGGCAAGTTCCGCAATGCCTTGGTGGACCGGGTGCTGGGGCTGGGAGCCGGCACCTAGACCCGTTCGCTGGGGTGCGCGGTGGCCAAGGAACGGTGCGACTTCCGGCTCAGTTGGCCAGTTGCTCCGCTGCGACCGGGATGTCGATGTCGATGACCTCGGACTCGATGGTCAACGACACCTTCCGGGCCTGGGCACGGCCGGTGCGGGCGTCGTACGCGGTGAACACGTAGCGACCGGTGGGCGGCAGCTGGAAGGCGTAGCGGCCGCTCTCGTCGCAGTGGGTCGAACCGATCTGGGTGCCCATCGCCTCACTGAGCGCGACCAACGCGTCGGCGACGGGACGACCGTCGCTGGTGACAATCCCGGACACGGTCAGCTCGTGGGAGAGCGTGATGTCCTGCTCGACCGCGCCGCCGGCGAAGTCGAACACCGTGGCCTCCGGCGCCCAGCCGACGGCGTTCGCGATCACCACGTAGGCGCCCGGGCCGGGCAGCACCACCGAGTACCGACCCCTGTTGTCGGCCCGGCTCCAGTCCAGCTGCGTGCCGTGCACGTCCAGCACGGACACCAGGATCAGTCCGCGGGCGCTGTCGTCGGGGCGGGCCAGGCGGACCTGCCCACAGACCACGGCCTCCTGCTTCTCCTCGCCCTGGGCTCGGACGAGCTCCCGCTCGCGGTGGGTACGAAGGTCCGTCGGGACCAGGGCGGCCAGCGCAACGCAGATCCCTGCCGCCACGGCGCCGAGCACCAGCACGATCTGGAAGGCCTGTTCCGAGGCGAAGAACACGCCGCCGACCTCGATCGTGTAGGCGGCCATGATCGCGGCGACCAGCGTGCTCGCAAGGGATGTGCCGATCGATCGGACCAGGGAGTTGAGACCGTTGGCCGAGGCTGTCTCGGTGATCGGGACCGAGGACATGATGAGCGTCGGCATCGCGGCGAAGGCCAGGGCCGTGCCGATCCCGACCAGGGTCGAGCCAACCACGATCGCGGCCACCGAGTCGGCGTAGAAGACGCGGCCGACGTAGGTGAGAGCCATCAGCGCAGCACCGACGAGCAGCACGGCACGACCTCCCCAACGGCTCAGCGACCACCCGGAGATGGGTGACATCGCCACCATCGCGAGCCCGGACGGCACCATCGCGAGCCCAGCGGCCGTCACTCCGAGACCGAATCCGGCGCCAGTGGCGGTGGGCTGTTGAAGCACCTGCACGGTGACCAACATGTTCACGAACATCGCCATGCCGGCGAAGATCGAGGCGAGATTGGTCATCAGCACCGGTCGCTGGGCGCTGGTGCGGAGATCGACCATCGGTTGGTTGACGCGCAGCTCCAGTGGCACCCAGAGGACGAGCAGCAGGAGCGAGGACACGAGCAGGCCGACCACCAACGGCTCGCCCCATCCCCAGGCGCTGCCCTTCGAGATCGGCAGGAGGAGACAGACCAGCGCCGCGGACAGCACCAGCGCTCCCAGGACGTCGAAGCGGCCGGGCGTGCGCACCGGTGACTCCTCGACCACGACCAGCAAGGCGACGACGAGCACGACACCCGCCACGGCGCCGAACCAGAAGATCGAGTGCCAGCCGAGCCAGTCGCTCAGCACCCCCGCCAGCGGGAGCCCGAGGGCGGAGCCGATGCCCATCGTCGCGCTCATCAACGCAACTGCGGTGCCGATGCGCTCAGGCGGAAGCTTGTCCCGCAAGATGCTGATGCCGACCGCGATGAGTGCTGCGCCGAAGCCCTGGAGCGCCCTCCCCACGATCATCGTCAGGAAGGAGACCTCCAGCGCGCAGATCACCGAACCGAGGATCATCGCCCCCAGCGAGACCAGCAGCATCCGCCGCTTGCCGTACATGTCGGCCATGCGAGCGATGATCGGGGTGCCCACTGCGGCGGTCAGCAGGGTGGCGGTGACCAGCCAGGAGGAGTCCGAGGCCGAGATGTCCAGCAGGTCCGGGAACTCCGGCAGGAGCGGGATCACCAAGGTGAACTGCAGCGCCGAGACCATGCCGCACAGGGACAGGACGAGGATGGTCGCCCAGGCAGGGGCAGTGCGTTGCATCAGACTCCTTGGATCAACGGGAGGACGAACCTCGACCTCGCACGTGAGTATCGCGGGACGGCACGACCGCCCACGCAGGTCGACGTCCGCCTCGAGGCGGTGCGGATCGGAACTGGTCGCTCAGGCGGAGCGCAGTGCAGCCACGCTCTTCACGAGACGACGCAGCGGCGTGTCGCGCTGGACGCTGAGGCGGCCACCATCCTGCGTCAGGCCGAAGTGGGACAGCAGGTCCGGACGCCCCTCTCGCTCGGCCATCAGGAGGATCGCGTCCCGGTCGTAGGAGTCAGCGAGCTCGGCAGCGAGGGCCAGGTCGTCTGCCGTCACAGCGGCGTTGATGGACTCGACGTAGTGGGCGTAGAGGGCGTTGAGCTCGTCGGTGAGGCGGGTCTGGTTCGTCATGGACAACCCCTTGGAGTCGCGATGTGGCCTGGCGGTGACCTCCAGTCTGAGGCAGGGATTGGATCGATCCAATACCGCGACGCCATGACCTTGGGCACGCCCTCTGGCTGCCAGCCACATGTGGCCGCCGGTGCAAAGGCGCCCACGCGGTGGGCATGTGGCCGACGCCGTTGTCTTCAGCAGTAGCCTCACGGGGGTGACATCCTCGTACCAAGGATCCCCGCGTCAACGGTCGGATGATTCAGTCCGCCCGCGGAACTTCAGTCGAGTGGCGATCGTGAATCGCGGCGAGGCCGCGATGAGGTTGATCCACGCAGTCCGCGACGTGAACGCTGAGGGCACTGGGGAACCGATCACCTCGATCGCGCTCTACACCGATGAGGAGCGTACGGCCATGTTCGGCCGGGAGGCCGACGAGGCCTTTCCGCTGGGCCCTGCATCGGCACGCCCCTACATCGACCTCGCCGCCCTGGAACGAGTGCTGGTCGAGTGCGCCGCGGACGCGGTGTGGGTGGGATGGGGGTTCGTCGCAGAGGACCCGGCGTTCGCGGATCTGTGTGCGCGCCTCGGCGTGACCTTCATCGGTCCCAGTGCCGACGCGATGCGCAAGCTGGGCGACAAGATCGGCTCCAAGCTCCTCGCAGAAGAGGTCGGCGTGCCCGTCGCGCCGTGGAGTGGAGGCGCCGTCGACACGCTGGAGGCAGCGCTGGAGGCCGCCGAACGCGTCGGCTACCCGCTCATGCTCAAGGCCACCGCCGGCGGTGGAGGGCGGGGCATCCGCAAGGTCGACTCGCCCGAAGAGCTCGCGGATGCCTACCAGCGCACCCGCGACGAGGCCGAGCGCGCCTTCGGCAGCGGCGTGGTCTTCCTCGAGCGCCTCGTGACCGGGGCACGGCACGTCGAGGTCCAGGTGATCGCAGACGGCCACGGCACGGYGTGGGCGGTCGGTGTCCGCGACTGCACGGTGCAGCGCCGCAATCAGAAGGTGATCGAAGAGTCGGCGTCGCCGCTTCTCGACGCGAGCCAGGCCGACGAGCTCAAGGCCTCTGCCGAGCGGTTGGCTCTCGCCGTGGGGTACGTCGGCGCCGGCACGGTCGAATTCCTCTACCACCCGGGCGAGCGGACCTTCGCGTTCCTCGAGGTCAACACCCGGCTCCAGGTCGAGCACCCCATCACCGAGATGACCACCGACCTCGACCTGGTCAAGGCGCAGCTCCACGTGGCGGCAGGTGGCCGTCTGGAGGGGCAGAAGCCGCTCGAGAGAGGGCACGCCATCGAGGCGCGCCTCAACGCTGAGGACCCCGACCGCGACTTCGCTCCGTCACCGGGCCGGATCGCGATGCTGGAGCTGCCGTCGGGTCCCGGCATCCGGGTCGACACGGGGGTCGGCGAGGGTGACATGATCCCGGCCGACTTCGACTCGATGATCGCCAAGATCATCGCCTTCGGCCGCACCCGCGACGAGGCGCTCGGGCGGCTGCGTCGGGCGATGGCCGAGACCACCGTGGTGATCGAGGGCGGCGCGACCAACAAGAGCTTCATCCTGGATCTCCTGGCACAGTCCGAGGTGGTCGACGGCAAGGCAGGCTGGGCCGACACCAGCTGGATCGACCGGGTCCGCGCCGAGGGACGGTTGGTCGCGCACGAGCACGCCGGCATCGCCGTCGTGGCGGCGGGCATCGAGGCATACGAGGACGAGGCGCAGGTCGAGATCACCCGGTTGCTCGAGAGTGCCCGCGGCGGCCGTCCCCAGGTGCAGCACAAGGTGGGCCGGGCCGTCGACTTCAAGCTGCGCGGGACGGCGTACAAGGTCACCGTGCTACAGATCGGCCGCCAGCGGTTCCGGGTCGGCATCGAGGCACCCGGGGCCGAGCACGATGTGGTCGCCGACGTCGAACGGCTGGACGAGTTCCGCACCAGGATGACCGTCGGTGGCGAGCTCTACCGACTCGTGACCGCGACACACGGGCCCGTGCACCTGGTTGAGGTCAACGGGGTGGCGCACCGGGTCACTCGTGACGAGGGAGGCGTGCTGCGCTCACCCGCCCCTGCGCTCGTCGTCGCGTCACCCGTGGCGGTCGGCGACGTGGTCGCGGCCGGCGCACCGGTGCTGGTGCTCGAGAGCATGAAGATGGAGACGGCTGTGCGAGCGCCGTTCCCGGCCAGGGTCCGGGAGCTGCTCGTCACGACGGGTAGCCAGGTCGAGACCGGGGCCCCGCTCGTACGCCTCGAGCCGGTCGACGACGGTGCCGACGCCGAGCAGGCCGCCCCCGAGGAGACCGCCCCGGCGCTGGACCTGCCGACCGCCGCTGTGGCGGCCTCCCCGCGGGAACGTGCCACACACGCCCGGATGGACGTCGCCTCGATCCTGATGGGCTATGACGTCGACCCCAGCGACGAGGGCGCCCACATCCACGAGTACCTCGCCGCGCGCGACGAGCTCGCCGCCGCCGGCGGTGACGTGGTGCGCGACGAGATCGAGCTCCTCGGGATGTTCGCCGACCTGGCCGAGCTCAGTCGCAACCGACCGGCGGGCGAGGACCTCCACACCGAGCTTCGCGTGCACAGCTCCAGGGAGCACTTCCACGTCTTCCTCCAGAGCCTGGACGTCGAACGTGGCGGCCTGCCCGACCAGTTCCGCAGCCGGTTGGCGCGCGTGCTCGCTCATTACGGCGTGAGCGACACCGACCGCACCCGGCAGCTCGAGGAGGCCGTGTTCCGGATCTTCCTCGCACAGCAGCGCTCGGCCCCCGACCTCCTGCTGGCGACCGAGGTGCTGCAGCGCTGGATCGCCGCACCGCCACCGAGTGCCGAGCTCGCCGCGCTCGCTCGCAACCTCCTCGAGCGCCTGGTCAGGTCCACCCAGCTGCGGTTCCCCGTCGTTGGCGACCTGGCACGCAGCACCCGCTTCCGGTGGTTCGACCAGCCGCTGGTCGACGCCGAGCGCTCCAGCGTGCTGGCCGGCGTACGCGACGAGGTCGCTGCGCTCGCCGATGATGACGACGCCCCGGACCGCGCCGAACGGATGGACGCGCTGGCGAAGATCCCCGAGCAGATCGTCCGCTTCCTCGCCGAGCGGCTCGAGGGCGGCGTGTCGGAGCGCGAGCCGATGCTCGAGGTGCTCGTACGACGCCACTACCGCGAGCACGACCTCCACGACCTGCGCGCGGTGTCACGCGCCGACCGCACCTTCGCGGTGGCCGACTACACGCTCGACGACCGCCCCACCCGGGTGGTCTCCACGGTCGGCGCCATGGCGGAGCTCTCCCGTCCGGACGGCGCGATGGTCGCCGCCCTCGGCGATGAGATCGCCTCCCGTCCGGACCGACACGAGGTGGTGGTGGACCTCTACATCCACTGGCCGGCGTGCCCGGAGTCGCCCGAGGCCGCCGCCGCTGATCTCGCCCGCACTGTCGGAGCCCTGCCGTTCGCCCCGGACGTACGCCGGATCGCGGTGGCCGTCTGCCCGGGCGGGGACCGCCCGGTCAACTACTTCACCTACCGTCCGCACGCGGATGGGGGCGTCGTCGAGGACGACCTGGTCCGCGGCGTGCACCCGATGGTCGGTCGACGCCTCGACCTCTGGCGGCTGCGCGACTTCCACGTCACCCGCATCGAGGCGCCCGAGGATGTTCTCCTCTACGAGTGCGTCGCACGTGAGAACTCCGCCGACCGGAGGCTCGTCGCTCTGGCCCAGGTCCGTCAGCTCGCCGTGGTCCGCGACGAGGACGGCAGGGTCACGGGCCTGCCCCACGCGGAGCGGGCGGTGGAGAACTGCCTCGAGGCGATCCGCCGGGTCCGTGCGTCGCGCGGTGCGGCCGGGAGCAAGCTCGACACCAACCACGTGTGGGTGCAGGTCTGGCCGGTGGTGGAGGCGGAACTGGACCAGATCACCACGCTGCAGGGCAAGATCACCCCGCTGACCGACGGCGCGGGCATCGAGGAAGTGCTCGCGACGGGTCGCGTGACCGGACCCGACGGCACCCCCTCCCCCATCGCGATCCGGTTCCACTCCCGACCCGGCGCCGGCGTCACGGCCTCCATCGAGGCGCCGCCGACCGAGCGGCTCAAGCCGCTCGACGAGTACGCCGCCAACGTCGCCCGGGCCCGCCGCCGCGGCTTGGTCTACCCCTACGAGCTGACGGGTGTGCTGGCCGGTACGGACGGGACCCTCGTCGAGCACGACCTCGACGACACCGGCGCGCTCGTGCCCGTCGAGCGCGCACCCGGGCTCAACAAGGCCGGGATCCTGGTCGCCCTGGTGACGACGCCGACCGAGCTGCACCCGGAGGGCGTGACCCGGGTCGTGCTCTGCGGAGATCCGACCAAGGCGCTCGGCGCGGTGTCGGAGCCGGAGTGCTCGCGGATCATCGCGGCGATCGACCTCGCCGAGCGGATGCGGGTGCCGCTGGAGTGGTACGCCCTGTCGGCGGGCGCCCGCATCTCCATGGAATCCGGCACGGAGAACATGGACTGGGTTGCGGCCGCGCTCAAGCGGATCATCGAGTTCACCCAGGACGGCGGCGAGATCAACGTCGTGGTGGCGGGCATCAACGTCGGAGCGCAGCCGTACTGGAACGCCGAGGCCACGATGCTGATGCACACCAAGGGCATCCTGGTGATGACGCCGGACAGTGCGATGGTGTTGACCGGAAAGCAGTCGCTCGACTTCTCCGGCGGCGTGTCCGCGGAGGACAACTTCGGCATCGGTGGCTACGACCGGGTGATGGGCCCCAACGGGCAGGCCCAGTACTGGGCGCCCAACCTGGCCGGGGCCTTCGGAGTGCTGATGGCGCACTATGAGCACACCTACGTCGTGCCCGGCGAGTCCAGGCCGCGGCAGGCGGCGACCACGGACCCGGCGGACCGCGACGTCTCCGACTACCCGCACGTGTCGCCCGACAGCGACTTCACCACCGTCGGCGAGATCTTCTCCGCGACCTCCAACCCGGACCGCAAGAAGGCCTTCGACATCCGCACGGTGATGCGGGCCCTGGCCGATCAGGACCACCCGACGCTGGAGCGCTGGGCCGGCATGGCCGATGCAGACACCGCCGTGGTCCAGGATGCCCACCTCGGCGGCCACCCCGTGTGCCTGCTCGGGATCGAGTCGAGGCCGATCCCCCGCGGCGGGTTCCCGCCCACCGACGGTCCGGACATCTACACCGCCGGCACCCTGTTCCCACGCTCGTCGAAGAAGGCGGCGCGGGCGATCAACGCGGCGAACGACAACCGTCCCCTCGTCGTGCTGGCGAACCTGTCGGGCTTCGACGGATCGCCGGACTCGATGCGCAACCTGCAGCTCGAGTACGGCGCGGAGATCGGCCGCGCGATCGTGAACTTCGACGGTCCGATCGTCTTCTGCGTCATCTCGCGCTACCACGGTGGCGCGTTCGTGGTGTTCTCCAAGGCCCTGAACTCGAACATGACCGTGCTCGCCCTGGAGGGGTCGTACGCCTCGGTCATCGGTGGTGCCCCCGCAGCGGCCGTGGTGTTCGCCGGCGAGGTCGAGAAGCGCACGTCGGCCGACCCGCGCGTGCGCGACGTCGAGGCCGCCATCGCCGACGCCTCGGGACCGGACCGGAGCCGCCTCGTCGTCGAGCTTGCCGACCTGAGGGCGGCGGTGCGGCCGGAGAAGATCGGTGAGGTGGCCGCCGAGTTCGACGGCGTCCACGACATCCACCGGGCCGTGCGCGTGGGCTCGGTGGATGAGGTGATCACAGTGGCGCAGCTTCGCCCGCGGGTGATCGACGCGATCAGGCGGGGGCTCGACTCGTCACCCTCGTGATCACGAGCTGACGACGCCGAGCTCAGTGTTGCTCGCGGCGTCCTTGAAGCTCATGCGGACTCTGTGCGGACCCAGAGGGCAAACGCCCGTCTGACCTGCACCAACGCGTCGTTCAGACGTTGAAGCGGAACTCCACCACGTCGCCGTCGGCCATCACGTAGTCCTTGCCCTCCATGCGCACCTTGCCGGCCTCGCGGGCCTTGAGCATCGAGCCGGCCTCCATCAGGTCGTCGAAGGAGACGATCTCGGCCTTGATGAAGCCCTTCTGGAAGTCGGTGTGGATGACACCGGCGGCCTCGGGAGCGGTGGCGCCCTTCCTGATCGTCCAGGCCCGCGTCTCCTTGGGGCCGGCGGTCAGGTAGGTCTGCAGGCCGAGGGTGTCGAAGCCGACGCGGGCGAGCTGGTCGAGGCCGGACTCGGTGATGCCCATCTCGGCGAGCATCTCGTGAGCCATCTCGTCGTCGTCCATCTCGGCCAGGTCGGCCTCGAACTTGGCGTCGAGGAAGATCGCCTCGGCGGGCGCGATGATCTCGCGCATCTTGTCCTTGAGCGCCTCGTCGGCGAGCTCGTCGGCGTCGCAGTTGAAGACGTAGATGAACGGCTTGGCCGTCAGCAGCGACAGCTCGCGCAGCAGCGAGCGGTCGATGTCGGTGGCGATGATCGGGGTGCCGGACTCGAGCGCCTCCTTGGCGGCCCTGGCGGCCTCGAGGTTGGCGACGAGGTCCTTGACCTTGCGCGACTCCTTCTCGAGCCGGGCGATCGCCTTCTCGACCGTCTCGAGGTCGGCGAAGATCAGCTCGGTCTGGATGGTGGAGATGTCGTTGGCGGGGTTGACCTCGCCGTCGACGTGGGTGACGTCCTCGTCGCGGAAGACGCGGGTGACCTGGCAGATCGCGGCCGACTCGCGGATGTGGGCGAGGAACTTGTTGCCCAGGCCCTCCCCCTGCGAGGCGCCGCGCACGATGCCGGCGATGTCGACGAACTCCACCGTGGCGGGCAGCAGCTTGGCCGACTCGAAGACCTCGGCCAGCCGGGGCAGCCGCTCGTCGGGGACGCCCACGACGCCGACGTTGGGCTCGATGGTGGCGAACGGGTAGTTCGCCGCGAGGACGTCGTTCTTGGTCAGTGCGTTGAAGAGCGTCGACTTGCCCGCGTTGGGGAGACCGACGATGCCGATGGTGAGAGCCACGGGCCGGGAGTCTACGGCTGCGCGCTGCACGCGAGCGATTCGCGGCCGGCGGGCAAAGGGCGAGGACGGCAGAGGGCCCGGCCGAGCGGCCGGGCCCTCCCTCCTGCGCGCCTCGGCGTCCGTCAGGAGCCGTAGACCGACCGCACCCCCGCGCGATCCGTCTCGGTCGTTGCTCCTCCAACCAACCGGTCGCGCCCGGTCTGGGGAAGCCCCGCGCAGGGTCAGGTGTCTGCACTGCATGAACCTGCAGGAGTTGCCCGCCTGGCGCTCGACGACGCGCAACTGCACAAGTCCGGGGACGTCCGGCGCCTCGGGGCGACCTGCAAGACTCCTGCCCATGACTGACGTGGGGGCTACGCCGGTGCTGCGCGAGCCGGCCAACCGGGTGTCGCCGCAGGCAGTCCCGTTCTGGACCGTGTCGGCCCTGGTCGGCGACGCCGTGCTCGTGGTCGGCGCGCTGCTCGTCTGGTTGCTGGTGCCCGGGGTCCCGGGCTGGGCCGGCCTGGTGGTGCTCCTCCTCGCGCTCGTCGCGGCGGCGCACGTGGTGCTGATGCCCCGGATCCGCTTCCGGGTGCACCGGTGGGAGGTCACCGACACGGCGGTCCACACGCGCGAGGGGTGGATCGGCCGGCAGACCCGCATCGCCCCCATCAGCCGCGTGCAGACGGTCGACTCCCGCCAGGGCGCGGTGATGCGGCTCTTCGGGCTCGCCTCGATCACCGTCACGACCGCCTCGGCCGCCGGGCCGATCACCGTGGACTGCCTCGATGCCGACACCGCCCGCGACGTGGTCGCGCGGCTGACCGCCATCACCGCGGCCACCGAGGACGACGCCACGTGATCCCCGAGCCCGGCGAGGGCTTCGTCCGGCTCAGCCCGCTCAAGCTGCTGCTCGATCCCGTGAAGGCCGTCGCGCAGTTCGTCGTGCCCGTGGTCATCGCGCTGGTCGGGATCAGCCGGAGCGACACCAAGTTCTGGCCGATCATCTTCCCGCTCGTCGTGCTGGGCCCGCTCGTCCTGGGCGCGCTGCCGTGGCTGACCACCCACTACCGCCTGACCGGCACCCAGATCCAGGTGCGCAGCGGCATCCTCAACAAGAAGACCTCGACCGCGCCTCTGGACCGCGTGCGCAGCGTCGACCTCGAGGCGTCCCTGCTCCACCGCATCCTCGGCCTGCAGAAGGTGCAGATCGGCACGGGGGTCGACGACGACCGCATCACGCTCGACGCACTCGCCGCCGCCGACGCCCAGGCACTGCGTACGACGCTGCTGACGCGCCGCGCCGTCGCGGAGCAGCAGGCCGCGCCGGCTGCCGTGGGCCGGCCTGACGGCCCGTCGCCCGACCAGCCCGACCAGCTCGCCCAGCCCGAGGGGACCTACCGGCCCGACCGGCCCGTGGCCCCCGCTCCCCTGCCCGCGCCGGCGGTGCCGCTCGCGCGGATCGACTGGTCCTGGCTGCGCTTCGCGCCCTTCAGCCTCGGCCGGCTGGTGCTGCTGTTCGGCGGGCTCGGGGTGCTGTCGCAGTTCGCCGACGACCTCCCCATCTGGAACGAGGAGACGGCCACCTCGGCGTGGCAGTGGCTCACCCAGTTCGCCGTCGCCGCCATCGCGCTCGTGCTCTCCGTCAGCGCACTCGCCCTCTGGCTGGTCGTCTCCGTCGCCGGCTACGTCCTGCAGTGGTGGGGCTTCCGGCTCGTGCGCGAGCACGGCTCGCTGCACCTCACCTCCGGGCTGGTGACGACGCGGTCCATCACGGTGGAGGAGGCGAAGGTCCGCGGCGTCGAGATGACCGAGCCGGTGCTCATGCGACTCGTCGGCGGGGCCGAGCTCTCCACGCTGGCCACCGGCGTGGAGGACGGCGTCACGCAGGTGCTGCCGCCGTGCCCGCGCGGGGTCGCCGTCGCGGTCGGCGAGGCCGTCCTCGAGCATCCCGGCCCGCTGACCGGTCGGCTCGTGGAGCACGGTCCGAAGGCCCGGCGCCGCGCGTGGTTCCGCCAGCTCCGCAACGCGCTCGACGTCATCGTGCTGCTCGCGGTCGCCTGGTGGTGGTTCGACCTGACCTGGTGGTGGCTCGCCGCCATCGGCGCCGCACTGCTCGCCCTCGCCGCTGCGGCGGGCGAGGCGTCGTACCGCCACCTCGGGCACGACCTCGCCGGTGAGCACCTCGTCGCCGGGCGCGGCACCTTCGCGCGCATCCGCACGGTGCTCGAGACCGACGGCATCATCGGCTGGGTCGTCTCGCAGTCGTGGTGGCAGCGCCGTATCGGGCTCGTCGACCTGACCGCCACGACCGCCGCGGGCACCGAGCGGGTGCTGGTGCGCGACGTACGCCTCGACGTGGCCGTGGCGCTGGCCGACCGGGCGACACCCGGGCTGCTCACCGACTTCGTGGACCGGGTCTAGAACCAGGCGTCGCGCATCTCCAGCGTGGTGGTGTCACCGGAGGCGAGCAGGTCGAGCATCGGGCCCACCTTGGGCAGCTCCCAGCGGAAGAAGTAGCGCGCCGCGGCCCGCTTGCCGTCGTAGAAGTCCCCCGTCCGGTCCCCGACCGCGACGAGCTGCTCGAGCCACATCCACGCGACCACGACGTGGCCGGCTGCCTCGAGGTAGACGGTGGCGTTGGCCATCGTCCGCTCCGGGTCACCGAGCCCGGCCAGCGCGAGCGTCACCTCGCCCAGCCGGTCGACCGCCGACTGGAGCGCCTCGGCGTGGGCGGCGGGCTCCCCGCCCAGGTCGCGGGCCCGGGTGACGGTCTCACCGATCCGGGCGGCGAGCGCCATGAGCGAGGCGCCACCTCCGCCGAGGACCTTGCGCCCGAGGAGGTCGAGCGCCTGGATGCCGTGGGTGCCCTCGTGGATGGGGTTCAGCCGCTGGTCGCGCCAGTGCGCCTCGACGTCGTAGTCGCGGGTGTAGCCCGAGCCGCCGAGCACCTGGATCGCCAGGCTGTTGCTCTCCTGCCCCCACTGCGACGGCCAGGACTTCGCGATCGGCGTCAGCAGGTCGAGCAGCCGCCCGGTCTCGGTGCGCTCCTCCTCGTCGCGCGCGGTCGCCTGGACGTCGAGCAGGCGCGAGCAGTAGAGGTTGAGCGCCAGCGCGCCCTCGACGTACGACTTCTGCGCCAGCAGCATGCGGCGCACGTCGGCGTGCTCGATGATCGGCACCTGCGGCGCGCTCGGGTCGGCCGCCCCCAGCCGGCGGCCCTGCGGGCGGGAGCGGGCGTACTCCAGCGACTTGAGGTAGGCGGTGTAGGCCGTGGTGGTCGCGGACATCCCGACCCCGAGGCGCGCCGCGTTCATCATGTGGAACATGTAGGACAGGCCCTTGCCGGGCTCGCCGACGAGGTGGCCGACGGCACCCGCAGCGCCACCGGGCGTGAAGGCTCCGCCACCGAACACCGGTGCGGTGTTGACCGTCCCCCGGCTGCCGAGCTTGTGGTTGATGCCGGCGAGGGCGACGTCGTTGCGCTCGCCGATGGAGCCGTCCTCCCCGACGAGGTGCTTGGGGACGACGAACAGCGAGATGCCCCGCGTCCCGGGCGCCGCGTCGGGCAGCTTGGCCAGGACGAGGTGGACGATGTTGTCGCCCATCTCGTGGTCGCCGCCGGAGATCCACATCTTGCTGCCGAAGATCCGGTAGGTGCCGTCGTCGGCGGGGACGGCCCGCGTGACGACGTCGCCGAGACTGGAGCCGGCGTGCGGCTCGGAGAGCGTCATCGTCCCGAAGAAGCGCCCCTCGAGCATCGGCGTCACGAAGCGCTCGACCTGTTCGGGCGTGCCGTGGGCGAGCAGCAGCCCTGCGTTCGCGACGGTGAGGAACGAGTACGCCGCGGTGCCGATGTTGGCGGCGGTGAACCACGCCATGCACGCCGACGCCACCACGTGCGGGACCTGCTGCCCGCCGACCTCCTCGTCGAGGGTCAGCGTGAGCAGGTCGGCCTTGGCGAAGGCCTCCAGCGCCGTCGCGATCTCCGGGATGAGCAGCACCTTCTCACCGTCGAAGACCGGCTCCTCGGTGTCGCTGCGGCGGTAGTGCGGGGCGAAGTGCTCGGTGGCCAGCTGCTCGCACAGCGCCAGCAGCGCGTCGTACGTGTCGCGGTCGTGCTGGGCGAACCGGGGCCGCTCGGCCAGCTGCTCCACGTCGAGCCACTCGAAGAGCATGAACTGCAGGTCGCGCGCGGAGAGGATGGTCGACGGCGAGGCGGTGGTGGACACGCGCCGACGCTACCCGGACGCGACCGGGGATCCGGTGCGGCGGTCCGGACGGGCCGAACGCCCCCTCCGCTCGGGACGGAAGGGGCGCTCGGGGCTGTCACCAGCCTAGGCGATCAGGAGCCGTAGAGGGTGACTGCGCCCTGGCGGTCCGTCGCCGTCATGCTGAGGTTGCTCGAGGTGCCGTTGCACTGGGGGTAGTGCATGATCGAGGACGAGTCGTACGGCGTCAGCGGGCGCCAGTTGTTGTCCTCGAAGCAGGTGCCGGCCTCGGGCCGCGTGTGCTCGTGACGGAAGCCGAGCGTGTGGCCGAGCTCGTGGCCCAGGATGTTGCCCGGGGTCCACGACCCGGAGTTCATCAGCGACGAGGCGTTGACCAGGATGTTGCGGCTGCGCTTGCTGGTGCTCGGGAAGAACGCGCGGGCGATGTACTGCGTGGTGCTGGTGGGCTCGACGGAGAAGAGCACCGAGTTGTTGCGCACCGTGCAGCTGGCGTCCTGGGCGGGCACGTAGGTGAAGTTCACCTTCGAGGTGGCGCCCTCCCACAGCGCGGCGCCCTGGTTCATCGCGTTGACCACGTTGGTCTTCGACGTGCCGAACTTGTTGCTCACGCAGTAGGTCAGGTTGAGGGCCTGGCTGGCCGACCACTTGTCGTCGGCGCCGCCGACGGTGTTGACGATGAGGCCTTCCTGCATGGTCTCGGGCGCGACCATCGAGTCGTAGAACTCGCGGAGCTGGCCGGTGTCGGCGACGGGCTCGTCACCGTTGACGACGTACTGCTGGTCCGCGTCCTTGAACGTGGATGCGTGGAACTCCTGGAACGTCGGGATCTCCGAGTCCGTGGCGGCCAGTGCCGGTGAGGCGAGGGCCGCGCCGAGGAGTGCTGCGGAGCTGAGGGCGATCGCCCCGAGTCGACTGCGCTGCATGTGGGTTCTTCTCTCCTGATGGGGGATTTGGCACACGCCATCTCGGAGTCCTGAGCAGCGCCGGACGTGGCCTGGAGCTGATGTGGTCACGGTCCGACAAGGGTCCAGCAGGTTTGCACACGTTCCCGAGACAGGTGCGTGCCGATGAACTTCGCGCACGAGGCCCCGATCTGTAAAGACTTTCCTGCGCAAAGAGTTCCTCGCCCCACGGCATGCGCCACCAACTGCCTTCCTTAGGGTGGACGGGTGCGCATCGCGACCTGGAACGTCAACTCCCTCCGATCCCGCATCGACCGCGTCGAGGCGTTCGTGCAGCGACACGACATCGACGTGCTCGCCCTGCAGGAGACCAAGGCCCGTGAGGACCAGCTGCCGCTGATGGGCCTGCAGGCCCTCGGCTACGACATCGCCGTCGCCGGGCTGAACCAGTGGAACGGCGTCGCGCTGCTGTCGCGCGTCGGTCTCGAGGACGTCGAGGTCGGCTTCCCCGACATGCCCGGGTGGGGCGACCCCGTGGCCGCCGAGTCCCGCGCGATCGGCGCCACCTGCGGCGGGGTGCGCATCTGGTCGCTCTACATCCCCAACGGCCGCAAGCCCGACGACCCGCACTACGCCTACAAGCTCGACTGGCTGGCCCGCCTGCGCGCGACCGCGAGCGGCTGGCTCGACGGCGAGACGGCGCTCGTCGGCGACTGGAACATCTGCCCCACCGACGACGACGTCTTCGACGTCAAGCAGTTCGCGAAGTCGACCCACGTGACGCCGCCCGAGCGGGCCGCCTTCCAGGGGTTCCTCGACGACGGCTACGCCGAGGTGACCCGCGCCCACGACGCCGGCTACACCTACTGGGACTACTACCGCCAGCGCTTCGAGCGCGACCGCGGCCTCAAGATCGACTTCGTCCTCGCCTCCCCCACGCTCGCCTCGCGGGTCAGCGGCGCCTTCATCGACCGCGACGAGCGCGACCCCGCGCAGGGCGCGGGCTCGCCGTCGGACCACGCGCCGGTCGTCGTCGACCTCGACTGAGGGCTCACATCACGCCGGTGGTCGGCGCTGCCACGGCGGGCTGCGGCGTGCGTCGGATGGCGTACGACATCAGCGCGGCGAGGGCGCAGAGACCGGCCGCGGCGTAGAAGGCGGGGTCGTAGCCGCCGGTGACGTCGCGGACCACGCCGGCGGCCGTTGCCGCGACGGCCGCGCCCACCTGGTGGCTGGCGAAGACCCAGCCGAAGACGATCGGGCCGGACGCCGCGCCGAACCACTCCCGGCACAGCGCGACGGTGGGCGGCACGGTCGCGACCCAGTCGAGGCCGTAGACGATGATGAAGACCCACATGCTGGGCTCCACGTGCGGCGACATCAGCGCGGGCAGCGCCATCAGGCCGACCCCGCGCAGCACGTAGTAGGCCACCAGCAGCAGCCGCGGGTCGACCTTGTCGGTGAGCCAGCCCGAGGCGATCGTGCCGACGACGTCGAAGATGCCGACGACCGCGAGCAGCGAGGCGGCGGTGGTGGCCGGCATGCCGTGATCGTGGGCAGCCGGGACGAAGTGCGTCGCGATGAGGCCGTTGGTCGTCATCCCGCAGATGGCGAACCCGCCGGAGAGGAGCCAGAAGGTCCGACTGCGGGCGGCGTCGCGCAGCACCGCGAGGGCGCGCCCCGCGCTGGAGCCGACGTGCTGGTGGGGCGGCGGGCCGGGGTCCGCCTCGGTCGCGCCGAACGCCTGCAGCCCGAGGTCGGCCGGGTGGTTGCGGAGGAGCAGGAGCACCAGCGGTACGACGGCGAGGGCGGCCGCGGCGGCCAGCAGTGCCGCCGTACGCCAGCCGTGGTGGGTGGCCAGCCAGGCCACCACCGGCAGGAAGATCAGCTGGCCGGTGGCGTTGCCGGCGGTGAGGATGCCGCTGACCAGTCCGCGGCGGGCGACGAACCAGCGGCTGGTGATCGTCGCGACGAAGGCCATCGACATCGAGCCGGTGCCGATGCCGACGAGCAGGCCCCAGCACAGGATGAGCTGCCAGGGCTCGGTCATGAAGACCGTCAGGCCGCTGCCGACCGCGACCATCAGCAGCGCGAACGTGACGACCGGCCGGACGCCGAACCGGTCCATCAGGGCGGCTGCGAAGGGCGAGATCAACCCGAAGAGCATGAGGTTGAGCGAGACCGCGGAGCCGATCAGCCCGTGCGACCAGCCGAACTCCTCGTGCAGCGGCTCGATCAGCACGCCCGGCACGGACCGGAAGGCGGCCGCGCCGACGAGCGTCACGAAGGACACCGCGGCCACCACCCACGCCCAGTGCAGCCGCTGCGGCCGCGCGAGGGTCGGCTCGGAAGGAGTCGTCATCGTCACCGGGACAGTCTCCCGACAACCGGCGCCGTCCGACGAGTGGCCGAAATGCCAACATGTGCAAGAATCCGGCCATGTCGTCGCCCTACTCGTCGTCGTCGTCGTCGGCCGAGCCGCACCGCGTGGTCGTCCTCGCCGTCGCGCCGGTCATCGGCTACGACCTGACGATCCCGCCTCAGGTTCTCGGCGAGGCCCGCGACGCCGACGGGAGCCCGCTCTACGACGTGGCGGTGGTGACCCTCGACGGGCACCCCGTGGCGGCGACCCGCGGCTACGCCATCGCCCCGTCGACCGGGCCCGAGGCGCTCGCCAGGGCGCAGACCGTGATCGTGCCCGGCACCCAGGTCGCCGGTCCGCGACGTGACGGGACGATCGACGACGACCTCCGCGCCGCGCTGGCCTCCGTCCCCGCCGACGCGCGCTGGGTCTCGATCTGCACCGGGGCCTTCGTGCTGGCCGCGGCCGGGATCCTCGACGGCCACCGCGCCACGACGCACTGGAAGTACGCCGACGACTTCCGCCGCCTCTACCCCGACATCGCCGTCGACGAGGACGTCCTCTTCACCGACGACGGCCGGGTGCTCACCTCCGCCGGGCTCAGCGCCGGCATCGACCTCTGCCTCCACCTGGTGCGCAGCGACCACGGCACCGCTGTCGCCAACGCGGTCGCCCGCCACATGGTGGTGCCCCCGTGGCGCGACGGCGGGCAGGCGCAGTTCATCGAGCGGCACGTCCCGCGGCGCGCCGACGAGACCACCAGCGACGTACGCGCGTGGGCGCAGGCCCACCTGGACCGGACCCTCGACGTCGCGACCCTCGCCCGGCGGGCGTCGATGAGCGTGCGCACCTTCACCCGGCGCTTCCGGGAGGAGACCGGCCAGTCCCCCGGCGCGTGGGTCACCCAGCAGCGGGTCCGGCACGCCCAGCACCTCCTCGAGGCGACCGACCTGACCGTCGACGACGTCGCGACCCGTGCCGGGATGGGCACCGCCGCCTCGCTGCGCCAGCACCTGCACGCGTCCCTCGGCGTCTCGCCCTCGGCCTACCGGCGCACCTTCCGCGGTGACGCCGAACCGGGCCGAGTGCGCTCGCGGTAGTGCTCGACACGGGGCCGCGCACGCGACGCGGTTCGGATGTTCTGTCGGTGGGTCGGTCCATGCTGGATCCATGGACACCTTCCCCCTCGTGCTGACCCTGGCGGCCGTCCTCGCCGTCGGGCTGGCCCTCGGTGCCGTGATCGGCGTGCTGTGGGCACGCAGCCGGCCGGGCGACGACACCGCGATCGCCGCGCTGCAGCAGCGGGTCGCCGACCACGCGGTCGTCCAGGACGGGCTCGAGCGGTTGCAGGACCAGCTGAGCGACCTGGCCCACGACCGCACGGCCTGGCAGGCCCAGCTCCACCAGCAGGTGACCGACGTACGCCACTCGACCGACGTGCTGCGCCACGAGACCCACACGCTCGCGACCGCCCTGCGCAAGCCGCAGGTGCGCGGGCAGTGGGGCGAGCTCCACCTGCGCCGGACCGTCGAGCTCGCGGGGCTGGTCGACCACTGCGACTTCGCCGAGCAGACGCGCCTCGACGACGGCCGCCTGCGCCCCGACCTCGTCGTCACGCTCGCCGGCGGACGCACCATCGCGGTCGACGCGAAGGCGCCGCTCGCCGCCTTCCTCGACCTCACCGGGGCCGACGACCCCGCCGAGCACGAGCGGGCGCTGACCCGGCTCGGCGAGCACGTCCGCAAGCACGTCGCCGACCTGGGCTCCCGGCGCTACTGGGAGGCGTTGACCGGCACCCCGGAGTTCGTGGTGCTGTTCCTCCCGGGCGAGGCGATCCTCCAGGCCGCGCTGCAGGCCGTGCCCGACCTCGTCGAGCAGGCCGCCGCCCGCAACGTCGTGCTGGCCACCCCCTCCACGCTGATCGCGCTGCTGCGCACCGTCGCCCAGGGGTGGCAGCACGAGGTGCTCAACGCCCAGGCGCAGGAGGTGCAGCGCCTCGGGCAGGAGCTGCACGCCCGGCTGGGCTCGATGGCCGGCCACCTCGACAAGGTGGGTCGCTCGCTCAACGCCAGCGTCGTCGCCTACAACCAGGCGATGGGCTCGCTCGAGGGGCGGGTGCTGGTGTCCGCGCGCCGCTTCGCCGACCTCGGCGTCACCAACGACCAGCTCGAGGGCCCCCGCCAGGTGGAGACGGTGCCCCGCTCGGCTGCCGCGACCGAGCTCGACGTCCTCGACGACGTCCCGGGCGCGACGGGCGACCCGACGCTCGACGACCTGCTCGACCAGCACCCCGGCTCGGCGCCCGCCGCGGCGCGCCGCGCGCGGGGCGCCTGAGCCCGGCCCTAGGTTGAGCCTCGTGACACAGGCCGACACGCGGTGGCAGGCCGGGCGGGAGCCGGGCCTGCAGGTGGTGTCCCTGGGCGTCGCCCTCACGTTGACCGCCGTCGCCCTCGACGTGCTCCTGGTCGGCAGCCTCACGCTGTTCTTCGACCTGTGCTTCGTGGCGCTGTGCCTGGGACTGGCGGCGCTCGTGCGGCGCCAGGACTTCTACCTCGTCGCGCTGCTGCCGCCGGTCCTGATGGTCGTGGTCTTCGGCTTCGTCGCCGTCGTCGCACGCGACGCGATCGCCGACCCGCGCGACAGCCTGCTGCAGGCCGTCGTCTCCGGGGTGGCCACCCACGGCGTCGCCCTCTTCGTCGGCTACGCGCTGTGCCTGGGCTGGCTCGGCTGGCGCCTGCACCGCCAGGGCGACCTCGCCTCCGAGCTCGAGCGCGAGCTGGGTCAGCCGACCGGCTGACCCCGGTCGGTCACTCCTCGAAGCGCGACACGTCGCCCGCCCCACGGCGTACGACGACGGGCTCGGCGTCGGACCAGTCGATCACCGACGTGGGCTCGGCGGTGACCTCGCCCGACTCGACCACGATGTCGACGACGTGGTCGAGGTCCTCCTTGATCTCCCAGCCCATCGTCCTGGCCTCGGTCTCGCCGGGGAGGATCAGCGTGCTGGTGAGGATCGGCTCGCCGAGCTCCTCGAGCAGGGCACACACGAGCAGGTGGTCGGGGATCCGGACGCCGACGGTGCGCTTCTTCGGGTGCATCAGCCGCTTCGGCACCTCGCCGGTCGCGGGGAGGATGAACGTGTAGGGGCCCGGCGTCGTGGCCTTGATGGCGCGGAACGCGTTGTTGTCGACGTGGACGAACTGCCCGAGCTGCGAGAAGTCCTTGCACATCAGCGTGAAGTGGTGGCGGTCGTCGAGCTCGCGGATCTTGAGGATCCGGTCGCGGCCGTCCCGGTTGCCGAGCTGCGCGCCGAGGGCGTAGCCGGAGTCGGTCGGGTAGGCGATGAGCTGGTCGTCACGCAGCGCCTCGACGACCTGGGAGACGAGCCGCGGCTGCGGGTTGTCCGGGTGGATGTCGAGGTAGCGGGCCATCTCGCGCTCCCGTCAGGCCTTCTGCGCCGCGCGCAGGTCGCGTCGCAGCTCCGGCGGCAGCGCGAAGATCAGCGACTCCTCGGCCGAGTGCACCGCACGGGCGTCGGGGTAGCCGCGCTCGGAGAGGAAGGCGAGCACGCCCTCGACGAGATCCTCGGGCACCGACGCGCCGGAGGTGACCGACACGGTCTCGACGCCGTCGAGCCACGCCTCGTCGATCTCGGTGTGGTCGTCGACGAGGTACGACGCCTTGGCGCCGGCCTCGAGGGCCACCTCGACGAGCCGCACGGAGTTGGAGGAGTTGCGCGAGCCGACCACGATCACCAGGTCGGCGGCCGAGGAGATCTCCTTGACCGCGAGCTGGCGGTTCTGGGTGGCGTAGCAGATGTCGTCGCTCGGCGGGTCGAGCAGCAGCGGGAACTTCTCCCGGATCGCGGCGACCGTCTCGAGGGTCTCGTCGACGCTGAGCGTGGTCTGCGAGAGCCAGGCCACCTTCCCCGGGTCGCGGACCTCGATGCGCGCGACGTCGGCCGGGCTCTCGACGAGCTGGATGTGGTCGGGCGCCTCACCCGCCGTGCCCTCGACCTCCTCGTGGCCGGCGTGGCCGATGAGGAGGATGTCGTAGTCGTCGGAGGCGAACCGCTTCGCCTCGTGGTGGACCTTCGTCACCAGCGGGCAGGTGGCGTCGATGGTCTTGAGGCCGCGCTCGGCCGCCTGCTCGTGGACCGCCGGCGAGACGCCGTGGGCGGAGAAGACCACCGTCCGGCCCTCGGGCACCTCGTCGAGCTCCTCGACGAAGATCGCGCCGCGCGACTCGAGGTTGGCCACCACGTGCTTGTTGTGCACGATCTGCTTGCGGACGTAGACCGGGGCGCCGTAGAGGTCGAGTGCCTTCTCGACCGTGATCACGGCGCGGTCCACGCCGGCGCAGTAGCCGCGGGGGGCCGCGAGCAGGACGTTCTTGGCGGTCTCGGGGTCGAGGACCGGAGGAAGGCCGAGGTCGGTGCTCATGGGCCGAGTCTACGGTCCTGTCCGCGCCCTCCCCTATCCTCGCCGCGTGCCCTCACTCCGCGATGCCACGGCCGAGTCGCCGGCCCCGGTGCGGGCCGTCGCCAACGCCGTCTCGCAGTGGATCGACAAGCTCGGCGGCGTGTGGGTCGAGGGACAGATCGCGCAGGTCAACCGGCGCCCCGGCATGCAGACCGTCTTCATGACGCTCCGCGACACGGTCGCCGACATCTCGGTGACGCTGACGTGCTCCCGGTCGCTCGTCGACTCGATGAACCCGCCCCTCGTCGAGGGGGCCAGCGTCGTCGTGCACGCCCGGCCCAGCTTCTACGCCAACCGGGGGTCGTTCTCGCTGGCTGCCCGCGAGATCCGCATGGTCGGTCTCGGCGAGCTGCTCGCCCGGCTCGAGCGCCGCCGCCAGCTGCTCGCCGCAGAGGGCCTGTTCGCCCCCGAGCTCAAGCGCGACCTGCCGTTCCTCCCCGGCCGGGTCGGCCTGGTGACCGCGCCCAACAGCGCCGCCGAGCGCGACGTCCTCGAGAATGCGCGCCGCCGCTGGCCCGCCGTGCAGTTCGAGGTGGCCTACGCCGCCATGCAGGGCACCCGCTCGGCGAGCGAGGTGATGGAGGCCCTCGACAAGCTCGAGCGCAACGCCGACGTCGACGTCGTCGTGGTCGCACGTGGCGGCGGCTCGATCGAGGACCTGCTGCCGTTCTCCGACGAGGCGCTGGTCAGGGCGGTGCACCGGATGYGCACACCCGTCGTGTCCGCGATCGGCCACGAGCCCGACCAGCCGCTGCTCGACCTCGTCGCCGACGTGCGTGCCTCCACGCCCACCGACGCCGCCAAGCTCGTCGTCCCCGACATGGCCGAAGAGGTCCAGGGCGTCATGTGGGCGCGCGACCGGCTCCGCCAGGTCATCACGCAGCGCATCGCGCGCGAGCAGGACTGGCTGGCCCAGGTGCGCTCGCGCCCGGCCATGGCCGATCCCCGCAACCTGCTCGCCGCCCGCTCCGACGAGCTCGACGACCTGCTCGCGCGCGCCCGCCGTACGCTCTCGCACCGCCTCGACCGGGCCGCCGACGACATCGGCCACCAGCGCGCCCGGGCGCAGGCGCTCTCGCCGCTCGCCACGCTCCAGCGCGGCTACGCCGTGCTCCAGGACGCCGACGGCCACGTCGTGACGTCCGTCGCGCAGGCTGCGGTGGGCGCCGCCGTCTCCGTCCGGGTCGCGGACGGACGCATCCACGCCACGACAGACCGCATCGATGAAGCCACCCTGGTCGAGGAGGACCCCGATGAGTGACGCCACCACGGAGCAGCCCAGCTACGAAGAGGCCCGCGAGGAGCTCATCGAGGTCGTCCGCACCCTCGAGGCCGGCGGCACCACCCTCGAGGAGTCGCTCGCGCTCTGGGAGCGGGGCGAGGCGCTCGCCAAGGTCTGCCAGCAGTGGCTCGACGGCGCCCGCAAGCGCCTCGACGACGCGATGGGCCCCGACGCCGAGGACTGACGCCGACGACTGACCGCATCCGCTGGTCGAGGAGGGACGAAGTCCCGTCACGAGACCCCTCGGCGAATGCTGCTTCTCGGCTGTCCGGATCTCGACTCGCTCGTGCGACTTCGTTCCTCAGTCGCGTCGCTTGCTCGATCTGGCCGCCCCCACGCCGCGGCCTCGTGCCTCGGCCGCGACTGGGCGTCTCACCGGGTCAGCAGCCCGATGTAGGTCTCGATGTCCTCGGCCGGGGCCGAGCCGTAGACGAGGAGCGCCTCGTCRCCGAGCTCGGTGGAGTAGCCCACGTCGCCGCCCTCGTCGGACCAGGTCTGCCAGGTGTCGGTGATGTCGGACGGCACGGTGGCGTCGTCGCCGGCCGTGGCGTCCTCGTCGACGTAGAGCTCGACGAGGTCGGTGACCGACGTGTCCTGCTGCCGGATCCCGACGAAGCGACCGTCGTCGGTGAGCACGCCGAGGCTCCACCGCGGGTCGTCGCCGGCGGCGAGCTCGGTGCTGGTGGCCGTCCACCCGGCCGGCAGCTCGAGGGGGTGGACGACCCGGAGGTCTGCCTGCTGCGCGAGCTCGACGCGCGCCTGCCAGTCCACGGATTCCGGTTCGTTGTCCACGTCGCCGCGCCACAACCCACGCCACGCGACGAACGCCAGCACCGCGAGCACCGTGACGATCAGGGCGCCGGTCATCCCGTTGAACGAGCGCGTGTAACGACTCGGCTGTCCCTGCCCACTCACGCGGGCCATCCTCCCAGCCGGCCCGAAGCGGGTTGCACGGGGGCCGAGCCCGCGGCCACCACCCGCCGATAACATGCGCGGCATGAGCTCCAGCGCGCCGCAGCCCGAACGCAACCTCGCCCTCGAGCTGGTGCGCGTCACCGAGGCGGCCGCCATGGCGGCCGGGCGCTGGGTGGGTCGCGGCGACAAGAACGACGCCGACGGCGTCGCGGTCGAGGCGATGCGCTACATGATCTCGACCGTCGAGATGCGCGGCACCGTGGTGATCGGCGAGGGCGAGAAGGACAACGCGCCGATGCTCTTCAACGGCGAGGAGGTCGGCGACGGCTCCGGCCCCGAGTGCGACGTCGCCGTGGACCCGATCGACGGCACGACGCTGACCGCCAAGGGCATGAGCAACGCCGTCTCGGTGCTGGCGGTCTCACCGCGCGGCTCGATGTACGACCCGAGCGCGGTGTTCTACATGGACAAGCTCGCCACCGGTCCCGAGGCCGCCGACCACGTCGACATCCGGCTGCCGGTCAAGGAGAACATCGCCCGCGTCGCCAAGGCCAAGGGCATCTCCATCCACGACGTCACCGTGGTGCTCCTCGACCGGCCGCGCCACGCCCAGCTGGTCGAGGACATCCGCGCGACGGGCGCCCGCATCAAGTACATCACCGACGGCGACGTCGCCGGCGCGATCATGGCGGCCCGCCCCGACACCGGCGTCGACCTGATGCTCGGTGTCGGCGGCACCCCCGAGGGCATCATCGCGGCGTGCGCGATGAAGTGCATCGGCGGCAAGATCCAGGGCCAGCTCTGGCCGCAGGACGATGACGAGCGGCAGCGCGCCCTCGACGCCGGCCACGACCTCGACCGCGACTTCGTGCTCGGCACCGACGACCTGGTCACCGGTGACGACGCGTTCTTCGTCGCCACCGGCATCACCGACGGCGAGCTCATGCGGGGAGTGCGCTACCGCGGCGACGGCGTGACCACGCACTCGCTGGTGATGCGCTCGCGCAGCGGCACCGTCCGCTCGATCACCGCCGAGCACCGGCTCTCGAAGCTACGCAATCTCTCCACGATCGACTTCGACAACTGACGTCGGCACCGGCGGCCGCAGCGCGGCCGAGACTGCGGTGATGACGAGGGGGTCGAATGCCATCCCCACGTGCGACGAGCGCACCTCCACCGGCCGTGCGGCCGGATCGACGCATGCGCGCCAATCGACGATGCCGTCGCGCCGGGAGAAGATCGCGGTGAAGTCCATGCCCTCGGGGAGCGGCGCGCGCGCCTGGTCGAAGCTCTCCTTGGCGCAGTGGCCGGCGACGCAGTCCTCGGCCATCAGGCCGCGCATCCCGGCGCGGTTGAGCCGCACGAGCAGGTCGACGCTGCGGGCCAGCGAGACGTGGTGCGCTCCCGGCGCGAGCATCGGGCTGCCCATCGTGACGATGCCCGCGACGAGGTCGGGCCGTCGGGCTGCGACGCCGCGGGCCAGCATCCCGCCGAGGCTGTGGCCAACGATGCGCACGCGCGACCCGCGCCGCTGCGAGATCTCCTCGAGCCGCTCCTCGAGCTGCGCGGCGGCTGACAGCGTGCAGCCGACGTTGGCGCGGATGTCGGCGCGGTAGGTCCTGAAGCCCTGGTGGCGCAGCGTCCGGCTCATCGGCCCCAGCGACGAGTCACCGGCGAGGAACCCCGGCACCAGCAGCACCGGCTCGCCGACCCGCATCGGGCGCGCGCCCAGCGGCGTACGACGTCGCGCGCCGCGCGAGCCGAAGGCCGAGACGGCGTAGCGGCCGGCCTCGGTGAGGACCGACCCTTCGCGCAGCACCGCCACCACGGAGGGCTGTGAAAAGCCCTCCGGAGTCAGGAATGCGGCCATTGTGCGCTGCGTCACAATCATCGAACCTAGCCCAGAACCCGCTCCCCACCGGGGATGTGGGCCACTTTGCGTTTATTTGGGGACGACTGTCGTGTTCACTGGTGACATGCCCGCGCCCCACCGAGACAGCAGCCAGCCTCCCGTCGCGTCCGACGAGCTCCGCGCGCCGGTCGGCAACCAGGTCGAGCTCTGCTACCAGACCTTCGGCGACCCCGACGACGAGCCGTTGCTCCTCGTGATGGGGCTGAGCGGCCCGATGACGTGGTGGGACCAGGCGTTCTGCGAGCAGCTGGCAGGCGCCGGCTTCCACGTCGTGCGCTACGACAACCGCGACACCGGCCGGTCGTCCCGGGTCGCAGCACCGGTCCGCCGCGACCAGCTGGTGCGCGCCTTCGCGACCGGTCGCGCGCGGACGCCGTACACGATGTCCGACCTGGCCGGCGACGCCGTCGCGCTGCTCGACCACCTCGGCCTGGAGTCCGCGCACCTCGTCGGCGTGTCGATGGGCGGCATGATCGCCCAGACGATCGCCGTCGAGCACCCGACGCGGGTGCGGTCGCTGACCAGCATCAGCTCGACGACCGGACGACGCACCGTCGGCTGGCAGCACCCCTCCCTCCTCCCGCGGCTGATCGGGCCGCGCAAGGCCGGCCGGGACGCCTACATCGACAGCAGCGTCGCCATGTGGGCGCTGATCGGCTCCGCCGCCTACCCCTCCGCCCCCGACGCCCTGCGCACCCGCGCCGGCGAGACCTTCGACCGCGGCGTCAGCGCCAGCGGCGTCGTGCGCCAGATGCTCGCCATCCTCACGCAGGGCGACCGCACCCCGCGGCTGCGCAGCCTCCGCATCCCCGCGCTCGTCATCCACGGCAACGCCGACAAGATGGTCCACGTCAGCGGCGGGCGCTCGACCGCCGCCGCCATCCCCGGCGCCGAGCTGGTCACCATCGACGGCATGGGCCACGACCTGCCGCCCGAGCTCTTCGGCACCTTCGTCGAGGCGATCCGGCGGACGGCCGACCGGGCCTCCTAGCCCCTGGCCGGGCTGGTCAGCGGTCGACGGAGTGCGCGCCCTGCGACGGCTCGGCCGTGAAGAGGTCGGGCTCGCCGAAGCCGGCGTCCGCGAAGGCACGGCGTACGGCGTCACCCGCCGGGTCCACGGACTCCTCGGGCACCAGCCCGATGACGCAGCCGCCGAAGCCGCCGCCGGTCATCCGGGCACCCAGCGCACCCGCCTCCAGCAGCGCGTCGACGGCGGTGTCGACCTCGGGGACGGTGATCTGGAAGTCGTCGCGCATCGAGCGGTGCGACGCGGTCAGCAGTGGTCCGATGTCGGCGAGCCGGCTGTCGTCGAGCAGCCGCACCACCGAGAGCACGCGGTCGTCCTCGGTGACGACGTGCCGCACGTAGCGGCGCAGCTCCTCGTCGTCGAGGCGCTCGAGCGCGGCGTCGAGGTCGTCGGCGGTCACGTCGCGCAGCGCGGGAACGCCCAGGCGGCGAGCCGCCTCCTCGCAGCCGCGGCGCCGGGCGCCGTACTCGCCGTCGGAGTGACGGTGGGGGGCGCGGGTGTCGGCCACCAGCACCGCCAGCCCGCTGCCACCGAGGTCGAGCGGGACCGAGCGGGTCTCGTGGCTGCGCATGTCGCAGAACAGCGCGTGGCCGGCCTCGCCGCGCAGGCTGACCAGCTGGTCCATACCACCGGTCGGCGCGCCCACGGCGTCGTTCTCGATGTCGCGGGTCAGCGCGAAGAGGGCGTCGTCGTCGAGCCCGAGGCCGAGGTGGTCGTCGACGGCCCGCGCGACCGAGCAGACGAGCGCGGCTGACGACGACAGCCCGGCGCCCGACGGCACGTCGGAGTCGACCTCGACCTCGAGGGGCGGGACGTCGATCCCGCGGTCGGTGAGCAGCCAGAGCGCACCCAGCACGTAGCGCGACCACTCGGGAACGCCTTGCAGGTCCGCGGCCGCCAGCCCCGAGCGTCGTACGACGACCGGGTCGGGCTGCTGGACGGATCGCACCGTCCAGGCTGCGGAGCCCTCGGCGCTGCCGGCCGAGCCCGCCTCGACGGCCGAGACCGTCGCCGTGCACCCGACGGCCAGCGCGAACGGCAGGACGAAGCCGGCGTTGTAGTCGGTGTGCTCACCGATCAGGTTGATGCGACCGGGCGCGAACCAGCTCGTCACAGGGGCCTCTCTCGTCACGGTCTTCCTCTGGGTGAGGCGCTGTTGCCAAACATAGCCACAGCCGATAGACCAGTGATCCACGTCATATCTAGGAGGGGCGCATGGCACCACGTTCATCGACCCGCTCGCGCGGTCGCCCAGGGGCTCGTCGGGTCGCTGGCTCGTTCGCCAGTCTGGCCCTTGCCAGTGCCCTGCTGGCCGCGTGCAGCAGCGACAGCGGCACGACCGAGCTGACCTGGTACATCAACCCCGACACCGGGGGCCAGGCAGCCATCGCCGAGAAGTGCTCGACCGACGAGTACACCATTGCGACCCAGGTGCTCCCCCAGAGCTCGAGCGAGCAGCGCATCCAGCTGTCGCGACGTCTCGCGGCCGAGGATCCCGAGATCGACCTGATGTCGCTCGACCCGCCGTTCACCGCGGAGTTCGCCGCCGCCGGCTTCCTCGCCGAGGTCCCGCAGGACGCCAAGGCACAGCTCGAGAAGCAGGGCACCTTCAAGGGCGCGATGGACGCAGCGACATGGGAGGACAAGCTCGTCGTCTTCCCGTTCTGGTCCAACACCCAGGTCCTCTGGTACCGCAAGTCCTTCGTGGAGAAGGCCGGCATCGACATGTCCCAGCCGGTCACCTGGGACCAGATCATCCAGGCCGCTGCGGACAACGGCGGACAGATCGGGGTGCAGGCGAACAAGTACGAGGGCTACAGCGTCTGGATCAACGCGCTCATCGAGGGCGCGGGCGGGCAGCTGGTGGAGAACGCCGACAAGGGCGTCGACCTCGACCTGACCATCGACAGCCCGCAGGGCGAGGACGCGGCCAAGGTCATCGAGGAGCTCGCGACCTCCGAGGCCGCTCCCGCCGACCTCAGCGTGTCCAACGAGGGCACGGCCGGGTCGACCTTCGGAGGGGACAACGGCTCCTTCATGGTCAACTGGACCTACATCTTCCACAACTACGACGAGACGGCCCCCGACGTCGCCAAGGACATCGGCTACACCCGCTACCCCCAGACGGTCGAGGGCGAGGAGTCCCGACCGCCCTACGGCGGCATCGGCATCGCCGTCAGTGAGTTCTCCGACCACAAGGACCTCGCGCTGGAGGCCGCCGCCTGCCTGGTGGAGCCGGAGAACCAGGGCATCAACGCCGAGATGACCGGCAACATGCCGGCCAGCACTGCAGGCTACGAATATCCCGCACTTGCAGACATCTACCCCGCGGACCTCCTGAAGCTCTTCCAGGAGAGCGTCGACACCTCGGCCCCGCGCTCGGTCACTCCCTACTGGAGCGACATCTCCAGCTCGCTGCAGAACACCTGGCACCCGCCGGCCAACGTGAACCAGGACACGCCCCCGGAGTCCCAGGACTTCACCCAGCAGATCCTGGAAGGAGGGAGATTGCTGTGAGCACCACCCTGCAACGCCCACCCGCCGACGTGTCCACCAAGGCTGTGGCGAGCGATCGGTCCAAGGCCGAGAACAGGCTCGGCCTCAAGCTGGTGGCACCCGCCGTGGTGATGATGCTGCTGGTCACCGCCTGGCCGATGATCCAGGCGCTCTACCTGTCGCTCTTCCGGTACCGGCTGACGGCACCTGACGACCGCGAGTTCATCGGCATCGACAACTACGTCACCGTCCTCACCGACAGCCTCTTCTGGAAGGACACGTGGAACACCGTCCTGATCATGATCGTGACGGTCGCGGTCGAGCTGGTCATCGGCTTCGCGTTCGCGATGGTGATGCACCGCATCGTGTTCGCCCGCGGAGTGATGCGGACCTCGATCCTCATCCCCTACGGCATCATCACCGTGGTCTCCGCCTTCGCCTGGCAGTTCGCGTTCTCGCTCAACAACGGCTTCGTCAACGCGTGGTTCCACTGGCTGCCGTGGATCGCCGAGGACACCAACTGGTTCGGCGACCACTGGCACGCGATGTTCGCGATCATGGTCTCCGAGATCTGGAAGACCACGCCCTTCATGGCCCTGCTGTTGCTGGCCGGCCTCTCCCAGGTCAGCGAGGACATGCTGGAGGCGGCCCAGGTCGACGGTGCCACCTGGTGGCAGCGGCTGTGGAAGGTGATCCTGCCCAACATGCGGGCCGCCATCATGGTCGCGGTCCTCTTCCGGGCCCTCGACGCCTACCGCATCTTCGACAACATCTACATCATGACCAGGGGCGCCCAGGACACCGAGTCGATCTCGTTCCTCACCTACCGGCAGGTGATCGAGCAGATGCAACTGGGGCTCGGGTCGGCACTCTCGGTGGTGCTGTTCATCTCGGTGCTGCTGCTGGCGTGGCTGATCGTGAAGCTGTTCAAGGTGGACCTGGCGTCTGCGAGAGGTGAGGGCTGATGAAGGGCAAGACCAAGATCGGCACCTGGATCGGCTTCCTGCTGATCCTGGTGTGGTGCCTGTTCCCCGTGGCGTGGATCCTCTCGCTCTCGTTCAAGTCCGAGGGCGAGACGGYGGTCGGCAGTCCGCAGTTCCTGCCCAAGGACCCCACGTTCGACAACTACAAGGCGCTGTGGGACTGGCCCTTTGTCGGCGCCGACCCCACCGGGGTGGAGAAGGACTTCCAGAAGGCCCTCTTCAACTCGTTCGGCATCTCCATCATCGCCACCGTGCTCTCGGTGATCCTCGCGACCCTCGCGGCCTACGCCATCGCCCGGCTGGAGTTCAGGGGCAAGCGCCTGGTGCTCTCGCTGGCGCTGGCGATCGCGATGTTCCCGGTGGTCGCACTGGTGGGTCCACTGTTCGACCTGTGGACCAGGTTCGGCCTGTTCAACACCTGGCCCGGCCTGATCATCCCCTACATGTCGTTCACGTTGCCGCTGGCGATCTGGACCCTGTCGGCGTTCTTCCGCGAGATCCCGTGGGAGATGGAGCAGGCGGCCCAGGTGGACGGCGCCACGTCGTGGCAGGCGTTCCGCAAGGTGATCGTCCCGCTCGCCGCCCCGGGTGTGTTCACCGCGGCGATCCTGACGTTCTTCTTCGCGTGGAACGAGTTCGTGCTCGCGATCTCGCTGACCTCGACGACCGCGTCGCGCACCGTGCCCGCACAGATGTCGTTCTTCGTCGGACCAGACCCGTTCAACCCACCGTACGCACAGCTGTCGACCGCCTCGGTCATCGTCACGCTGCCGGTGATCATCATCGTCCTGTTGTTCCAGCGCAAGATCGTCGCCGGCCTGACCTCCGGCGCAGTGAAGGGGTGAGGCCGCCATGGCTGCCATCGAGATGAAGAACATCGTCAAGCAGTACGGCGACGGCTTCCCTGCCGTCAACGACATCAGCATCGACGTCGCCGACGGGGAGTTCCTGATCCTGGTCGGGCCCTCCGGCTGCGGGAAGTCGACGCTGCTCCGGATGATCGTGGGGCTGGAGGACATCACCAGCGGCGACATGGTGATCGGCGGGAAGAAGGTCAACGACCTCGCCCCGCGCGACCGCAACCTGGCCATGGTCTTCCAGAACTACGCGCTCTACCCCCACCTCACCGTCTACGAGAACATCGCCTTCCCGCTCCGGCTGGCCGGCGCGTCGGACTCCGAGGTGGACGAGAAGGTGCGCAACGCGTCGAAGACCCTCGAGCTCGACGAGCACCTCGAGCGCAAGCCGGGCAACCTCTCGGGAGGCCAGCGCCAGCGGGTCGCCATGGGGCGTGCGATCGTCCGCCAGGCCGAGGCGTTCCTGTTCGACGAGCCGCTGTCCAACCTCGACGCCAAGCTGCGCGGACAGATGCGCACGGAGATCTCCCGTCTGCAGAAGCGGCTCGGCATCACCACGGTCTACGTCACCCACGACCAGACCGAGGCCATGACGCTCGGCGACCGGGTCGCGGTGCTGAAGCGGGGAATCCTGCAGCAGCTCGCCACCCCCCGCGAGCTCTACGAGAACCCGGCCAACCTCTTCGTCGCCGGATTCATCGGCTCCCCGCCGATGAACTTCCTGCCGGCGGAGGTCAAGGGCAACCAGGTGGAGCTGCCGTTCGGGACCGTCACGATCCCGGAGGACAGGGCGGCGAAGGCACAGGGCAAGGGTCTGCTGATGGCGGGGATCCGACCCGAGCACTTCGAGGACGCCAGCGTCGTCGACGAGGACAAGGTGACCGACGAGGCGACGTTCAACGCCACGGTCGACGTCGTGGAGTGGCTGGGCAACGAGGCCTACGCCTACATCCCCTTCGAGGCGCCGCCCGAGGTCGCCGAGCAGCTCCACCAGCTGGAGCGCGACCTCGACGGCGAGTCGCTGCGCACCCAGCTGGTGATCAGCCTCGACGGTGCGAGCCGGATCAGCGAGGGCGACGACGCCACCATCTGGGTCGACGCCCGCAAGATCCACCTCTTCGACCCGGCCACGGGCGAGAACCTCACGATGGACGCCTCCAAGGCCGGAGTCATCCCCGGTGGCAACGCCATGGCGAAGGCCGAGGAGGTCGGGCGCGAGCAGGACGAGGTCCAGCCGGGCTCGGACACGGCCACCACCTGACCCACGGTCGTCCGGCGCTGCACGTCGGCGTGGAACGAGGCCCCGGGAGCTTCAGCTCCCGGGGCCTCGCCACGTCCGGAGCATCCTCGCGACGGCCTCAGCCGGGCGACGGGGACGACGCGTGCAGCCACACCGACGCGTAGGGCTCGAGCCGCACCGCGCCGTCGCGGAGGTCCGGCGCGGCGCCGGTGAGGGCGTCGACCAGGTCGTCGGAGTGCAGGCCCAGCCAGTGCAGGACGTCGGCGGCCACCCACGCCTCCCGGTCGGTGACGTTGGCGGCGGCGAGGAGCGGGCCGTCGGGGTGCCGCCGGACGACGAGCAGCGCGCCGGGGTCGCGCGGGTCCCACACCTCGGTGGGCGAGGCCGCGTGCAGGTGCGGCAGTGATCGTCGTACGTCGATCAGGTGCCGCAGGCCCGACGTGATGCCGTGCGGGTCGGGGTCGGCCTCGACGTCGTCCCAGGGCATCCGCGGCCGGTGCACCCACCGGTTGTCGGCGGCGTGGTCGGGGTCGTCGGCCCAACAGTGGTCGTTGAGCAACCCGACCTCGTCGCCCATCCAGATCACCGGCAGGCCGCCGAAGGACAGGATGATCGCGTGCGCGAGCAGGATGCGCGCGGCGGCGTGCGGGTCGCCCACCTCGAGACCGGCGAGCGAGGCGAGCGAGCCGGAGATCCGCCGGTCCCCCGTCTGCTCGTTGTGCTGGAAGACCAGCCCCCGCGCCCACGAGCCGGGGAAGGACCCGGCGTAGAAGTCGGACAGGAACCGCCGGTGAGCCGCCGCGTCGAGACCCACCGCACGGGCGTCCTCGTCGGAGATGGCCCACCCGATGTCGTCGTGGCAGCGCACGTAGGTGATCCAGGCCGTCGTCGACGGCGGCTGCGGCAGCTGTTGGAGGGCGTACGTCGCCAGGCGGGCGTCGCGCGAGGCGAGCATCGACCAGACCTGCACCATCAGCCCGTTGTGGTAGGCGAGGTCGCTGACCCGGCCCGCCTGCTCACCCACGCCGAGGTAGGCCGGGAGGTCCGCCGGGCCGACGATCGCCTCGGCCTTGAACAGGACCGCGGGGGCCGCGATGCGGGCGACGGTGCGGAGGGCGCGGGTGAGGTCGTGCACCTCGGGCTGGTTCTGACAGTCGGTGCCGAGGCGCTTCCAGATGAACGCGATCGCGTCGAGGCGGAACACCTCCACGCCCAGGTTGGCCAGCGACAGGATGATGTCGGCGAACTCGCGGAGGACGGCGGGGTTCGACCAGTCGAGGTCCCACTGGTAGTCGTTGAACGTCGTCCAGACCCAGCCCGACAGCTCGTCGTCCCAGGTGAAGCTGCCCGGCGCGAAGTCGGGGAACACCTCCGGCAGCGTCGCCTCGTAGGCGTCGGGCACCTCGCGGTCGCGATGCACGTGGAAGAAGGCCCGCCGGTCCGGGTCGCCCGCGCGCGCCGCGAGGGCCCACTCGTGCTCGCGCGCGACGTGGTTGAGCACGAGGTCGAGGCAGAGGCTGATGCCCTCGCCGCGCAGGGTGGTCGCGAGGTCGCGCAGGTCGTCGACCGTGCCGAGGTCGGGCCGCACGGAGCGGTAGTCCATGACCGCGTAGCCGCCGTCGTTGGGCGCCGGCCGCGGCGTCAGGAGCGGCATCAGGTGGAGGTAGCCGACCCCCAGCTCACGCAGGTACGCCCCGCGCTCCCCCACCCCGCGCAGCGTCCCGGCGAAGCGGTCCGCGTAGGCGGCGTAGCCCACCATCGAGGACCGCTGGAACCAGTCGGGCTCGCGCAGCCTCCGCTCGTCGAGCGCGCGCAGCTCGGCCGGCCGGGCCGCGTGCGCCGCCCGGGCGACCGCGACCAGGGACCGGGTGACCTCGGACGCCGCGTCGGCGCCGTAGACCCGCGACACGGTGTCGCGCAGGTCGGGCTCCAGGGCGGCCAGCCGCTGCTCGAAACCGGTGTCGGACCTCACGCGCCCAGTATGGCGAATGACGCCGGGGACGGCTGAGCCCCCGGGAGCAGGGCTCCCGGGGGCTCATGCCGTGCTGGGCGGTGCGGTCGGWGGACTCAGTCGGAGAGGCGCTCGCCCGTCTCGGTGTCGAAGACGTGGACGTTCTGCGGGTCGGTGGTGACGTGGAGCGTCTCGCCCTTCTGCGGGTGCTGGCGTCCGGCGACGCGGACGATCACGTTGGAGGGCGTGCCCTCCACGTCGCAGGTGCCGTAGACGAAGCTGTCGGCGCCGAGCTCCTCGACGACCGTGACCTTGACGGGCAGGCCACCCTCCTCGGCGGTGACGATGCGCCAGCTCTCCGGACGCACGCCGACGGTGACCCGGCCCGACATCTTGCGCTCGGCGGTGGGGTCGACCGGCACCGTGTACTTGCCGACCTTGACGTCGCCGTCGACCGCCGTGCCCTCCATGAGGTTCATCTGCGGCGACCCGATGAAGCCGGCGACGAAGAGGTTGGCGGGCTTGTCGTAGAGCTTGAGCGGGGTGTCGACCTGCTGCAGCACGCCGAGCTTCATCACCGCGACCCGGTCGCCCATCGTCATCGCCTCGACCTGGTCGTGCGTGACGTAGACGGTCGTGACGCCGAGGTCCTGCTGCAGGCGCGCGATGTCGGTGCGGGTCTGCACCCGCATCTTGGCGTCGAGGTTGGACAGCGGCTCGTCCATGCAGAAGACCTGCGGGTTGCGGACGATCGCGCGACCCATCGCCACGCGCTGACGCTGACCGCCCGAGAGCGCCTTGGGCTTGCGCTCCAGGAACTCCTCGAGGCCGAGGATGCGAGCCGCCTCGGCGACGCGCTTCTTCCGCTCCTCGGTGGGTACCTTGGCCATCTTGAGCGAGAAGGCCATGTTCTCCTCGACCGACATGTGCGGGTAGAGCGCGTAGTTCTGGAAGACCATCGCGATGTCGCGGTCCTTGGGGGGCACGTTGGTGACCTCCCGGTCACCGATGAAGATGCGCCCGTCGTTGACCTCCTCGAGCCCTGCGAGCATCCGCAGGGTCGTGGACTTGCCGCAGCCGGAGGGGCCGACGAGCACCATGAACTCGCCGTCCTTGATCTCCAGGTCGATGCCGGGCACGGCCGGCTCGTCGGTGCCGGGATACCACCGCTGCGCCTTCTCGAAAGTCACTGATGCCATGTTCTGCTCCTTCACCGGCAGGTACGTGCCGGACGATCCGTAGTGAAGTGACCCGGGTCACAGTAGGGCCCCGGGGTGGGTGCAGCAATCAGCGCCCGACCCGTGGTCGCGCCACGGCGGCGCGGGGTCGAGCGGAGCGGCAGGTCGCGCGTCTCGTCAGTAGGTGCCGAGGTACTTCTTCGGCGTGCCGGGCGCGGGCTGGCGCTGCACCGTGACCGACCCCATCAGGGCCATCCCGCGGATGCGCACGACCGGGGAGCCGGGGCCGACCTCGGCGGGCACCTTGTCCTTCGCCTGGCTGAACTCGCCCATGATCGGGGTGCCGTCCATGACCACGTGCATGTCGGCCGGGACGATCACCTTCACCTCGCCCATGATCGCGCTGGCGTTGAGGAGGGTCTCGTGGGCCGAGAGCTGCGCCTGGCGGAGGTCGATGACCACTCCACCCATCATCGCGAAGGCGCTGTGGTGCTCGGGCACCGACCAGACGCCCTGGCGCTTGCACTCGCTCATGATCGCGACGGACGAGTTGTGCCCGACCGCGGGCACCGCTGACGGCGTACGACGCACCGGCGGGCCGGTGGGTGGGGCGGCAGGGCCCGGCGCCTGCAGGTCGAGCGTGATCGGCACCAGCTCGCCGTAGGTCTTGGCCTGCCAGGTCAGCTCCAGCCGCTCCTCGAGCTCGTCGAGGTCGATGCGGCCGTCCCCGGCAGCGTCGCGCAGCACGTCGGCGACGCGCTGGCGGTCTGCGTCGGAGATGCGCATCTGCGACGGGTCGTGCGGGCGGTTCTCGATCTCCCCCATGGCTCCAGCCTAGCGAGGAGCGGGAGTCCCCGCCCGTGACGGGCGTCAGGGGCGTGGACCGCGGGACGGGACGCCGCCCGGCCAGCGAAATTGCATGGACACGACGGGTCGCGCGGCGGATGGTGGGGAACGACGTCTCGGGCACTGCACCAGCGGCTGTCGGAGGTGACATGGGCGCACTACCCAGTCCGGTCCTGCCGCCGGGCGCCCACCACGACCTGGTCCGAGCCCTGCACGAGCTGCACCACCGGGCCGGCTGGCCCAGCCTCCGTTCGCTCGCGCGCGACACCGGGGTCTCCCACACCACGGTCTCGAAGGCGCTCTCCAGCAGCGTCCTCCCACCGTGGGGGACCGTGGAGCTCCTCGTGGAGGCGATGGGCGGCAGCCGGCCGGAGTTCCACGCCCTCTGGCTCGCCGCGTCGTCGGCGGACGACGACGCGGCTCCCGCGCCGTCTCCCGAGATCGCCGGTCGTCGGGACGAGCTCGCCGTCGTGCGCGACCACCTGGACGGGCACGGCGGCCTCCTGGTGGTGACCGGCGAGGCCGGCATCGGCAAGTCGACGCTCGTCGACGCGGCGGCGGTCCTCACCGAGACCCGCGTGGCTGTCGGGCGCTGCCTCCCGCTCTCCACCGACGTCCCGCTCATGCCTGTGGTGGAGCTGCTCCGGTCGATCCACGACGCGGACGAGGGCCGGTGGATCGGCGAGGCGTTGTCCGACTGCCCGGCCTACGCGCGTGAGGCGCTCGCCCGGCTCCTGCCCGAGCTGGGTGCCGCCGCGGCGTCGACCGACGACGTCGACTTCGCCCAGCAACACCTCTACGCCGCCGTCGCGGCAGTGCTCGCCAGGCTCGCGGCGACGCGCCCCCTCGCCGTGGTGGTGGAGGACCTGCACGTGTCGGACGCGACCACCCTCGACCTGCTCGAGTACGTCCTGTCGCGTGACGTGGACGTGCCCGTCACGGTGACGTGGCGCCTGGACCACCAGAGGGTCCAGCGGTGGCGCAGCGAGTGGCTCGCACGCGTGCAGGCACTGCCCGGAGTCCGCACGATGAGCCTGGGTCCGCTCACCCTGGAGGAGACGCGCGACCAGCTGCGACTGGCCGGTTGGCTCGACGGCACCACCAGCGACCGCGCCCGGCGGATCCACGAGCGGTCACGCGGGCACCCCCTCTTCACCGCGCACCTCGCCATCCAGGGGGACGACCCGACCCTCCCACCGGTGCTGGCCGACCTCCTGGACCGGCGCCTCGGCGACCTCTCACCCGACCAGGGCCGGGTGGCCACCGCGCTCGGCGTGGCCGACGGGCCGGTCGGCGTCGAGCTGGTGACCGCCGCCACCGGCCTCGACGACCACGCTGTGCTCGACGCGTTGAGACACCTCGCAGCGCGGCACCTGGTGAGCGTGGGCGCCACGGACACGGTGCGACTGGCGCACCCCCTCCTCGCCGACGCCGCTCGCCGACGGCTGCTCCCGGGCGAGGTACGCCGGCTCCACCGCACGTTCGCCGAGCTGCTCGGGCGCGACGGCGGCGCGGACCCGGCCGTGGTCGCCGAGCACTGGCGGCTCGCCGGTGGGACCACGGAGGAGGCCCGGTGGCGGGCCGCCGCTGCCCGTCAGGCACGCCGTCGCACCGACCCGCGCTCGGAGGCCGAGCACTGGTTGCGGATCCTCGAGCTGGGTCGCCAGCACGCCGTTTCGCCCGAGGGCCTCGTCACGGCGTGGCTGTCCGCGTTCGACGCCTTGCAGCTGTCGGGCCGGCTCGAGGCCTGCGCGGCCCTGGTCGACGAGGAGCAGCCCGACGTGGACGCGCTGCCCGACGAGCAGGCAGCGAGGGTGATCCGCCGCGCGGCGCAGGTCGCCTGGCTGGTCAAGGACGACCCCGAGGGGTCCGTCGTGCTGGCCGACCGCGCGCTCGACCGCCTGGCCGAGCACGCTGTCGGCCCCGACCTCGTCCGCGTCCTGGACCAGCGCGCGGACGCGTTGATGGACCTGGCCCGCTACGACGAGGCGACACGCGACCTGCAGAGCGCTCTCGACGCGTGCGCGGAGCTCGACGACGACGCGTTGTACCTCGAGACGGCCGCCACCCTGGGCTGGCTCGTGGGTCACCTCGGCGACCTCGCCGCGGCGCTCGACCTGTTCCGCCGGGCGCGCAGCCGGGTGTCCGGAACGGCCGGACCGTGGCGGGAGGCCAACCTGGCGATGATGCACACCGACGTGCTCCTGCAGCACCACCGCCCGCCCCACGAGGTCGAGGAGGCCGCCCGGCGGGTGCTCGACCTCGGGCGGGAGTGGCAGCTCGACTTCCACCTCCTCACGCTGGTCAAGGCCAACGTGGTCGAGGCCTACCTCGACGCGGGCCGGACCGGCGACGCGGCCGCCCGCCTGGTCGACGTGCCCCGGTCGTACAGCTACGACGACTGGCCGGGGCAGTGGGTCTCGGCGCGCCTCGACATCGTCCAGGGCCGTACGGACGACGCGATCAGGACCATGCGCGGACTGGTGAAGACCGGCGGGAGCACGCGCAACCGGCTGAACCGTGCGGTGTGGGAGGCCACGGCCCTGTTGTGGCAGGAGGAGCCGACAGAGGCGTGGGTCGCCCTGCGCGACCCGCTCGAGGCGTTCCTCGACTCCCCCGGGATCGTCGACTACTGGATGGCGTTCCTGGTGCTCGCCCGTGCTGTGGCCGACATGCGGACCCCTCCGGGAGATCGCCCGTCCGACGAGGACACCGCGGCGCTCGAGGACCTGGAGGACCTGCGCCGAGGGGCCCGGCTCGACCCGCTCGACCCGCAGCGGTCCTCGGCAGGGGTCGCTGCCGGCGTGACCTGGGAGGCCGAGCTCGTCCGGGCCAGCGGCACCGACACGGTGGACCAGTGGTCACGCGCCGCGGTCGCCTGGGGCCACCTCGGCCGACCCCACGCGGCGGCGTACTGCCGCTGGCGCGCGGCGCAGGTCGCGCTCCGCGAGGGCCGCGGAGCCGTCGCCGAGCGGCTGCTCCGGCGGGCCGCCGCCGACGCCCGTGAGCACGTCCCCCTGTCCCGGGTGATCGCGGAGTCGTCAGGGCGACGGGTGGGGAGCGACTGACCCAAAGATGGATCCCTGCTCCGGGAGGGGCAGGGATCCATCGGGCGGGCGCGGCCAAGGGACGAGGACCGGACGCCCCCCGCCGGCGTCCGACCCAGCCCTCACAGGCCGTTGTCCCGGAAGTTCATCCGGTTGAGGCTTCGCCCCTGGTCCGGGCTGGGCTTGGGCGTTGCCCGCTTGCCGTACTCGTCACCGAACTCCTTGCGGTTGCCCGAGGCGTGGTCGGGGACGGTGGTCGTCTTGTCGGTCTTGTGCCGGTTGATGTTCTGGGCCGGCGGGTCGAGGTCGGCTCCACAGGCGGCGAACGTGGGCAGGACGACGGCCGCGACCGCACAGGCGGCGATGCGCCGGCGGACGGAATGGGTGTTGGTGTTCATGGTGTGTCCCTTCGTGGTGCCGGACCCGGATGGACCGGCCGTTCCTCCACGGTGGGACCGCCGCCACGACGGTTGACAAGGGTTGACAGACGCTGACACCCCGACCTCGAGCGGTCTGGACCACCCGCGGGTCGCACACCGGATCGGCGATCCTTGTGCGATGGGCGCGCTCCCGCGACCCGAGGTGCCTCCCGGTCCCCACCGGGAGCTCGTCGACGTGCTCCACGACCTGCACCACCGAGCGGGCTGGCCCAGCCTGCGGAGGCTCGCCGAGCAGACGGGGGTCTCGCACACCACCGTCTCGAAGGCGCTGTCGTCGACGGCTCTCCCCAGCTGGGGGACGGTCGAGCTGTTGGTCGAGGTGATGGGCGGCGACGTCCCGGAGGCGCGCGAGCTGTGGCTGGCTGCCTCGGCACCGTCGGGTGATCGCCTCACCGGGCGCGGCGCCACCCGGATCGCAGGTCGCGTCGCCGAGCTGAGGGTCGTACGACACCACCTCACGTCGGGCACCGGCCTGCTGCTGGTCACGGGCGAGGCGGGCATCGGCAAGTCGGCCCTCGTGGGCGCGGCCGTGGCCTCGACGGACGTCTTCGTCGCCGTCGGTCGCTGCCTGCACCTCTCACGCGAGATGCCCCTCATGCCGGTGGCCGATGCCCTCCGGGCGGTGCTCGATCACGACGGGGGTCGGTGGATTGCGGACGCGCTCGCGACCTGCCCCCGCTACGTCGCCACGTCTCTCGCGCGGTTGCTGCCCGAGCTGGAGGACGGCTCGGGAGCCCCGGCGAGCGACGACCTCTGGGGCCTCGAGAGGCTCTTCGCGTCGGTGGTCAGCACGCTGCGCGCGCTGGACGGCGTGCGTCCCCTCGCGGTGCACCTCGAGGACTGTCACTGGGCCGACCGGAGCACCCTCGACCTGCTCACCCGCGTCACCAGCGGTCCGTCGCGTCCACCGGTCATCGCGACATGGCGCTCGGACGACCCCGACGTGTCGGACGCGCACACGGACTGGCTCAGCCGCGCTCGCTGGACGCCCGGGGTCGCTGCCGTCGACCTGCCACCGCTCACCCCGGCCGAGACGGTCGAGCAGTTGCGCCTGCTCACGGGCACCGGGGCGACCCACGACCTCGCCCGGCGGATCCACCCCCGCAGTCGGGGTCTGCCGCTGTACACGGCGCAGCTCGCCGCGAGCCCGGACGACGACGCGCTACCCCGCGCCCTCGCCGACCTCCTCGACCGGCGCATCGGGGACCTCGACGACGTCTCGTGGCGAGTCGTGCGGGTGCTGGGGGTCGCTCAACGAGCGATGCCGCCCGCCATGCTCCGGGGCGCGACGGGACTGCCGCAGGACGCGATGGACGAGGCGTTGCACCTGCTGGCCGAGCGTCGCCTCCTCCGACCGGGCACGGCTGACGACGTCGAGCTCGCCCACCCCCTCTTCGTCGAGGCCGTCGCGCGACGGCTGGTGCCGGGAGAGGCCGCGGAGGTGCACGCACGCCTCGCCGAGACGATGGACGGGGCGCCCACCGCCGAGCCGGCCGAGGTCGCCGATCACTGGATGGCTGCCGGACGCTCCGACCAGGAGGTCTCCGCGCGGGTAGATGCGGCCATCGCGGCAGCCGCCCGCTTCGCCTACGAGAAGGAGCTCGCCACGTGGCTGCGCGTCCTGGCCCTGTGGGACGAGGGCCACCAGCCCGGCGACGTCGACCTGTGGGAGGTGCTGGTGAGGGCGATCGACGCCGCCGTCGAGGCGGGTGACGTCGAGACGGGCCACGACCTGGCCGGCCGCGCCGGTCGGCTGCGGCTCGAGGAGCTCCCCGTTCGGGCACGTGCGCAGGTCCTGCACCGGATCGGGTCCCAGCGCTACGAGGAGGGCGACGGCGCCGGGGCGGAGGAGCTGATGGAGCAAGCGATGCGGCTGCTCGACCCGCTGACGCCCTCGCCGGAGCTCTTCCGGCTGCTCGAGGACCGCACGGGACTCCTCTTGCAGATGGGGAGGGACAACGAGGCACTCGCCGCGCTCCGGCGGTCGGCCGAGCTCCTCGACGTCGCGGACGCCCGGTTCCGCCGGCGTCATCGGGCGTGGCTGGTCGCGCACGCCCGCCAGGCCGCGGGGGACGCCGGGGACGCCGAGGCGGTGGTCGAGGAGGTGGTCGAGGAGGCCCTCCGGGCACTGCAGGACGAGGAGGACCCGGACCCTGTCGCCGACCTGATGATCGCCGCCAACGCGACGGACGTGCTGCTCGGCACCTCTGCCTCGGCGGCGCGCGCCGAGGAGATCGCGCAGGCACCTCTCGCCACAGCAGCCGCCTGGGACCTCGAGCAGTCCTACCCGGGCGCCCTCGTCCGCACCAACGTGTGCTGGGCGCACCTGCTCGAGGGCAACACCCGTTCGGCTCGCGCGTGGATCGAGCCGATCACACGCTCGGGCCCGACCACCAACACCGCGTTCGCCCACGTCATGCTGGCGGCCGTCGAGCTGCGCGAGGGGCAGGTGTCCGCCGCCCTCCACCGCAGTCGGGCAGCCGACGAGCACATCCGCATCCACGACCAGAACTGGACGCAGTGCCTGCGCTGGGCGGCGGAGATCGAGCTCTGGGCGGGCCGGGCGTCCGACACGTGCACACGTCTCGCGGACGTGGTGACGCGCGACCTCGACGGCGAGCAGGTCGCCGCGACTGCCCCGCTGCTCGTCGCGCTGGCCCGGGCCCATGCAGACGCCGCGGACGAGACTGCGGCACCCCCGGGGCTCCGACGAGCGGAGTCGACCTCCCTCCGCGCGATGCGGGCCAGTGCCTCGATCGACCCGTTCGGTCCGGGCGTCCCAGACGTCGCCACGACGGCCAACGCGCTGCGGTGGGAGGCAGAGCTGCGGCGGCTGGAGGATCGCGCCACCGTGGACTGCTGGGCACGTGCTGCCGCCCCGTGGGACCGCCTGGGACGTCCGCACGAGTCCGCCTACTGCCGGTGGCGCGGCGCGCAGGTCGCTCTTCGCGACGGCCGCGGCACCGTGGCGATCCGGCTGGCCGGCCGGGCCCGCACGGACGCCCGGCAGCACGTGCCACTCGCCGACGCGGCCGCCGCGACGCTCGACCGCGCCGGGACCGCCTGACGGGATCTGGACAACCCCACACCGCGGGTCGATCCTGAGAAGGAACCCTGGGAGGGTAGATGGGCCTGCTGCACCAGCCCGAGCTCGAGCCCGGACCGCACCGCGACCTCGTCGACGCGCTGCACCGCCTGCACGACGAGGCAGGACGGCCCAGCCTCCGCGCCATCGCCCGCCGGGCGGGGTGCTCGCACACCAGCGTGTTCCACCTCTTCACGCACCCACGGCTGCCCGCGTGGTCGCTCGTCGAGATGGTCGTGCCGGCGGTCGGGGGCGATCCGGCGGACTTCCGGGACCTCTGGCTCGCCGCGACGGCGGACGGCGCCCGGCACCTGCCCCCTCCGGCACGGACCATCGCCGGCCGGCGCGCCGAGCTCCTCGTCGTACGCCGCCACCTCGAGGCAGGCGGCGGGCTGCTGGTCGTCACCGGCGAGCCCGGCATCGGCAAGACGACGCTGCTGGCCGCAGCGTCGCAGCAGGTGTCGACCTTCGTGGCCCGGGCCGGCGGGCTGCCGATCCTCGCCGACGCGCCCTTCGCGCTCGTGTCGGACGTGCTGCGCCAGGTCTGGCTCGACGACGGGGGCCGGTGGTTCGGGGAGGCGCTGGGCCGCTGCCCCGGGTTCGTCGCACCAGCGCTGTCCCGGATCCTGCCGGAGATCGGACTGGCGGGTCGCGACGTCGAGGATCGCTTCGCGGCCGCCCGCCTGTTCGCAGCCATCGAGTCCACCCTTGCCGCGCTGTCGTCGCTCCGTCCGCTGGCGCTCGTGCTCGAGGACCTGCACTGCTCCGACCCCAGCTCGCGCGGCTTCATCGAGCGGCACGTCGTCGGTGGCCGGGGCGTCCCGATCGTCGCCAGCCTGCGCAGCGGCGAGTCCGCGGCGGCCGACGGCTGGCTGACGCGCGTGCGTCGCGAGGCCGCGCTGGTGCTCAACCTCGCGCCGCTGACCCACAAGGAGACCCGGGAGCAGCTGCGGCTGCTGATCGGTCCCCGGCTGCGACGCGGCGACGCCGAGCGCGTCCACGCGCAGGGCCGCGGGGTGCCGCTGTTCACCGAGGAGCTGGCGCGCTCGATGACCGCGGGCACGGAGCCGGAGCCGCTGGCCGACCTGCTCGCCCGGCAGCTCGACCACCTGAGCCCGAGCGCCAGATCGGTGCTCCTCGTCGCGGCACTCGCCGACCGTCCCCTCCCCCCACAGGTCGTCGCGGACGCGACGTCCATGGGCCGCGCCGAGCTCACCGACGCCCGGCGCGAGCTGGTGGCCCGGCACCTGCTCGCCGACCCCTACGCCGCGACCGACGTCACCGTCGGCCATGCGCTGACGTCCGCCGCGGTGCGGGCCAGGGCCGTGCCGGGAGAGGCCGTACCGACCCACCGGAGGCTGGCTGCCGTCCTGGCCGCGATGGCGCACCCGACGCCGGCCGAGGTCGCGGAGCACTGGCGCGGAGCCGGAGATGCTCGTGAGGAGCTGCCCTGGCGGGTCGCTGCCGGACGGGCGGCCTGCGACGGGCTGTCCCGCGACGAGGAGGCCGTCCACTGGGAGCGCGCCCTGGCCCTCTGGCCCGCCGACGGGCCGCCCCCGGTCGACGCCGGGATCACCAGGTGCGAGCTCTTGCTGGAGCTCGTCCACGCCGCGATCGGCTCGGGGCGCCGAGAGCAGGCGAGGTCGTGGGTGGACGAGGCCCTGGCCCTCACCCCCGCATCGCCCGCGCACGACCACGCCCGTGCGCTGCGCCGGGCCGGCCAGGCGCTCGCGCAGGTCGACCCGGAGACGTCCGTGCGCCTCGCCGACGAGGCGATCGCCGTGCTCGACGCGCTCGACGACCGCGACTCCCTGGTCCGGGTCATGGGCGACAAGTCGGGCGCCCTGCGAGGAGCCGGGCGCAACGACGAGGCCGACCTCGTCATCGACCGGATGCTCGAGATCAGCGCCCGGCTCGACGATCCGGCGCTGCACCGCGACGCCCTGGTCGAGCGTGCCTGGCACGACATCGTCCTGGGGCGCACGGCCCACGGGCTGCGCGCGGCCCGGCAGGCGAGGACCATCCTCGTCGAGGGCAACCCCTTCAGCGACGTCTGGCTCGGGACCTACCACACCGACCTGCTGCTGATGCTGTGCGCGCGGGCCGACGACGTGGCCGACGCCGCGGACCCCGGGCTGGCCGCCGTGCGCGATGCCGGGATCGACTCGTTCGTCCTCAGCACGATGCTCCTCTGCAACGTCGCCGAGGCCCGCCTGCACGCCGGAGCCACCGGAGCCGCGTCCCGCCTGGTCCGTCCGCGCACCAAGGACGAGCCCCGGCAGTCGACCCGCTTCCTGCACCTCACCCGCGCGTGGGTCCAGGTGGTGCACGGCGACCTGGAGGCGGCCGACCGCCGCCTGGAGGCGATCGCGGCCCTCGACTTCGGGGTCAGCGCGCACCGGCAGGCGGTGGTGACCGTCCAGGCGCTGTGCGACCTGTGGCGCGGCCTGCCGGCGCAGGCCCTCGACCGGATCGGCGACGGCATCGCCGGCGAGACGGCCACCTCCTGGTCGCCCTACACCGGATCGCTGCTGTGCCTCGCCGCCCGCGCGGGGGCCGACGTGGCCGAGGCCGATCCCGCCCGCCGTGCCGTCCTCGCCGCCCGACTCTCGGACTGGCAGCGCCAGTGGTCCACCGACCCGTTGGCCCCGGAGGCAGCCCACGCCGCCGCCCCGGCGACCCGCAGCACGTGGCGCGCCGAGCTCGCCCGGCTCCACGGCGTCGCGCAGCTCCAGCACTGGATCGGGGCGGCCGAGCAGTGGGACCTCGTCGGTCGCCCGCACGAGGCGGCGTACTCCCGCTGGCGCGCGGGAGAGCTCGCGCTGCACGAGGGCCGCGACACGCTCGCCCGCCGGCTGCTGCGCCGTGCCCACGCACAGGCGCGCGGGCACGTGCCGCTCCTCGGCGTGGTCGACCGGTCCCGCGCAGGGATGCCGGCCCCGTCCTCCGCACCCATGCCCGGGCGTTCGGCCCCGGGGCGCCGGGCGACCGTGCGCGAACACGGCTGAGTCCCTGGCTCAGCGTCCCCGCGGCGCGGCGACGTGCTGGTAGTCCTTCGTCGACACCCAGGCGCCGCCCCACTCCCAGCCGATGCGCGAGAACGCCGCCACCGGGATGTCGCCGGCGCGGACGACTCCGGGCCGCGCGGGTGCCGACCGGTCCCGGTCGATCCCGACGAACGGCAGGCCGGCCGGAGGCGCGGTGCGTCCCGGCATGACGTAGGGGTTCTGCACGGGGTTGATGTCGATCGCCGCGCCGTAGGCGTGCTGCGACCAGCTGCGATGTCCCGCGACCCGGCGACAGTTGAAGCCGGAGGTGTTGTTGGCCGCCATGGAGCGGTCGTCGTCGGCCCCGTAGTCGTCCACGAGCCGCATCCGGGCGATCGGGAAGCCGGCGTCGTACAGGCGGCCGAACGCGTCGGCCACCGGCCGCGCCCACCGCCGGTGGACGACCAGCTCGCCGGTCCGCGCCCGGCCGTCGAAGTCGCGGTGGGTCAACCGCAGGTGTCGCAGGTCGCGCAGCAGGACGGGACAGCCGGGTCGGTGGCTGCGGCGCATCCGGTCGGCGAGGCTCGCGTCGATGCTGCTCACCGACGAGCCGTACGCCGGGTCGTCGGCCTGCGCGCCACCGCGGTCGGCGGCCAGTCCGGTGCAGCGCTGCCGGGCGCGCCAGTCGGCCACGGCGCGGCTGCGCGCGGCTCCCGTGACCGGGACCGGCCGCCCGTCGGCCGGCGAGATCCTGGCCGGCGTCCACGACTTCCGGACGGCTCCCCCGGCGTCGAGCGTGACCGACAGGACCCCCGTCCGGGACTGGCGGGCGTGGTACCAGACGAAGTTGCCCAGCCCGTAGGCCACCACCGCGTCGCCGGCCCATCCCCCGCCACCGAGGACGTGGGAGTGGCTGCCCACCACGACGTCCGCCCCGGCGTCGGCGAGGTCACGCGCGAGCAGTCGCTGCGACTGCGTCGGGCAGGACTGGTACTCGCGGCCCCAGTGCACGTAGACCACGACGAGCTGGTCGCGCGACGACGCCTCTTCGACCGCGGCGACCAGCCCCGCGGCCTTGCTGCCCCGCGAAGACGCCGTACCGACGGTCCCGGTGCTCGCGGACCACACGTCGCTGGCGCCCTCGCGCTGGACGCCGTCGGCGGCGAGGAAGGCGACCTCGAGGTCGCCGACCTCGACCACGTGGGGGTCGTACGCCGCCTCGCCGCGGCCCGCGCCGACCATCGCGACGCCACGCTCCTGACCGGCGGCCAGCGTGTCCTGCAGGCCGGCTGCGCCGTAGTCGCCCGCGTGGTTGTTGGCCACGCTCACCACGTCGACGCCGGCGTCGGCCAGCACGTCGACGGCGGCGGGTCGGGTGCGGAACCAGTAGCGGTCGCCGGCGTTCTCGAGCTCCTTGGGGTCGCGCTGCTCGCTCCGTGTCACCGGCGTCTCGAGGTTGACCATCGCGACGTCGGCGGCGCGCAGCGTGCGGGCGATGGGCCCCAGCCCGCCGGGACGGTCCAGCAGCCGACCCGCGCGGCCCTCGAAGTGCACGTCGCCGCCGAAGGCCAGGGTCACCTGCCCGTCCCGGGCCGGCGGTGTCGTCGAGGTGCTGCCGACACCCGGGTCGGCCGGCGGCTCGTCGGTGGGTGAGGGCGAGGTGCAGGCGGACGCGACCAGCGCGCAGGCGACGAGTGCCGCGAGGTGCCGAGCCCGTCCCTCCATCCCCCGATTGTGCCGTGGGAGACGAAAGGGGCGGTCCGGACCAGCGAGGCATGACCGAAGAAGTCCGTGGACACGACGATGGGCCGGGACGATCCTGAAGACCGGACCACGGCCGAGGGAGGGATCCCGGTGTGAGCGCACTCCCCCGCCCAGACCTGCCGCCAGGGCCCCATCGGGACCTGGTCGCCGCGCTGCACGAGCTCCACCACCGCGACGGGTGGCGGAGCCTGCGCGTGCTCGCTCGCGAGACCGGCGTCTCCCACACCACCGTGTCCAAGGCCTTCTCCTCGACCACGCTGCCGACCTGGGGTGTCCTCGAGCTCCTCGTCGAGGCGATGGGTGGTGACCCGCGCGAGTTCCACGCGTGGTGGCTGACGGCATCGGCGCCCCAGACCGGCACGCACAGCCCGGGCGTCGGGATCGTCGGCCGCCGCTCCGAGCTCGACGTCGTACGCCGCCACCTCGAGGGCGGCCAGGGGCTGCTCCTGGTCACAGGCGAGGCCGGGATGGGAAAGACCACCCTGGTCGAGACGGCGTGTGCGCAGGTGCAGGACATCGTGCTGGTCGCCGCCGGCCGGTGCCTGCCGCTGTCCGCGGAGGTCCCCCTCCTCCCCATGGCCGAGGCCTTGCGCCAGGTGGTGCGCGCCGAGGGCGGGAGGGTGGTGGCAGCGGCGCTCCAGCGGTGTTCGGCCTACGTCCGCGAGGCGCTGGCCACCGTGCTCCCCGAGTGGTCGACGGACGACTCAGCGCCTGAGTCGGACGACCGGTGGCTGCGCCAGCGGCTGTTCGCGGGTGTCGCCGAGCTGTGCCGGGCTCTGTCGACCGAGCAGCCCTTCGCGCTCGCGCTGGAGGACCTCCACTGGGCCGACGACCTGACCCTGGACGTCGTCGAGCACCTGGTCCGGCACACGGGCGCGAGCGTCCTCGGCTCCTGGCGCACCGACGACCCTGACGTCTCCGCGGGGCACAGGGAGTGGTTCAGACGGGTGCGGCGGGATGCCGTGGTCCTGCCACTCGGGCCTCTGACCGAGGACGAGACCGTGGAGCAGGTCCGGTTGATCCGACCCCGCGCAACGACCGCGGACGCCGTCCGCATCTACACGCGCAGCCTGGGACAGCCTCTCTTCACCGAGCAGCTCGCCCACGCTGACGCGGGTGAGCCGACCTTCCTGGGCGACCTGCTCGACGGCCGGGTGGCTCCACTCGGCGGACCGGACTGGGCTGTCGTGTCCGTTCTGGGAATCGCGGACCGACCCTTGACGGAGGGCGAGATCGCCCGCGCCGCTGGTCTGGAGACCGGCCCGCTCTCCGACGCCCTGCGCAGGCTGCTGGCCCAGCGGATCCTCGACGTGAACCGCGGTGACGTCCAGCTCCGCCACCCGCTCCTCGCTGAGGCCGTGCGGCGCCGGATGATGCCCGGTGAGGCCGCTGCGGCGCACCGGTCGGTGGCCGGCGTGCTCGCGGCCGGCGATGACGCCGAGCCCGCCGAGGTTGCCCGGCACTGGCAGGGCGCCGGTGACGCTGACGAGGAGCGCGGCTGGCAGGTGCGGGCCGCGCGTTCGGCGTCCGAGCGGTACGCGGGAATGCAGGCGGCCGAGCACTGGCGGCGCGCGCTTGCGCTCTGGCCGCCGGGCGTGGCGGAGGTGGACGATCCACCCACCCGCAGGCACGAGGTGGTTGCCGGCATCGCCGGCCAGTGCGACCTCTCCGGACGGCCGCGTGACGCCGTGCCCGTGCTCGAGTCCGAGCTGGCGCTGCCCGACCCGCCCCACCTGTACGACACCGCCGAACGCGCGGACCTGCTGCTCCACCTGGCCCGCTTCAACTCCTCGCAGTTCGTCTCCGGCGACCTCGGCATGCGGCTGATCGAGCAGGCCATCGTGCTCTACCGGACGCTGCCGCCCTCCCCGGGCCTTGCTGCGGCGCTGACGTGGCGGGGATCCGAGCTCGAGTGGCACGGCCGACGCATCGACGCGACGCTCGTCCTGGCCGAGGCCGCCCAGGTGGCGGCGGAGGCGGGGGACCGCCAGCTCGAACGCACGGTCCGCGCTCAGTGGGCCTGGCAGCTCGGGGCACTGGGTCACCTCGGGAGTGTCGACGAGATCGAGCGCGTGGTCCGCGAGTTCGGCCCCGACAGCAGCCTGCCGCGCAACCTGACCGTCGCCGTCCGCCACACGGACATCCTCCTGATGGCGTGCCGGCCTGCGGACGACGTGCTGCGGGCGGCGGGGCCGGCGCTCGAGCAGGCCGCCAGGTGGCAGATCACCACCAGCCACGCCAACGTCCTCATGACCAACGTGGCGCAGGCGCTCCGCCAGGCCGGACGGATCGGTGATGCCATGGAGGGTCTCCGGGTCGAGACCCAGGACGAGGAGCCGGCACCCCTGCCGCTCCTCCACCTCGAGCGCGCCATCCTGGAGGTGCTGCTCGGCCACGACGATGCCGCCGGCCGGCGGCTCGCCTGCTTCGAGCTGGGCGCGCACGAGGTGGTCGACACCGTCATCCTGGGCGCGCGGCTGCACCACACCGTCTGGACGGGCCGCCCCGCGGAGGGACTCGAGCTTGCGAAGAGGGTGCTGGTGTCGCGCCACGACGAGGTCGCCCCGGGCACCGCGGGCGAGCTCCTCGCGTTGACGGCCCGGGCGGCAGTCGATGCGACGATCGTCGCCCCCGCGCTCGACCGGCGGGACGTCGACCGCAGCCTCGACGAGCTGTGGGTGGGGCTGCACCACGACCCGTTCGAGGGGCAGGCGGTCCTCGCCGACCGGTCGTACCGACTCCAGTGGAACGCGGAGAAGCGGCGCCTGTTCGGCCGGGACACCGTCGAGGGATGGGTGAGGGCGGCCCAGACGTGGCACGACCTCGAGCGACCGCACGACGAGGCGTACTGCCAGTGGCGAGCCGCCCAGGCGGCGCTCCGGGAGGGCCACGGCACGATCGCCGCGCAGCTTCTGGCACAGGCCGCCACCCGGACGCGCGAGCACGTGCCGCTCGCACGGGCCATCGCCGTCACTGCCGGCGGCGCCTAGCAGGTCGGGTCAGGCGGCCAGCGCGGCGAGGTGCCGCGACACCGCGAGGGCGGCCTGTCGACCCGCGCGCGAGGCACCGACCGTGCTGGCCGAGGGGCCGTAGCCCACGAGCTGCACACGCGGGTCGGCCACGGCCGTGGTCGCGCCCTGCACGTTGCCGGGCACCGGGACGAGGGCGATGCCGCCCTGCGGGGAGCGCAGGCCGAGTGGCGCGAGGTGCTCGACGGCGGGACGGAAGCCGGTGGCCCAGAGGATCACGTCGACCGGTTCGAAGCGTCCGTCGGACCACCGCACGCCGTGGGGCTCGATGCGTTCGAACATCGGGAGGCGCCGCTCGTAGGCGCCCAGCCGGGCCGCCTCCTGCTCCTGGGGACGCAGCGCCAGGCCGGTGACGCTGACGACGCTCGCCGGCGGCWGCCCCTGTCGTACGCGCTCCTCGACGGCGGTGACCGCGGCGAGGCCGGCGGCGGAGTCGAAGTCGTCGTCGCGCCACACCGGCGGGCGGCGGGTCACCCACAGCGTGTCGGTGACGGGGGCGAGCTCGCCGATGAACTGCACCGCGGAGGCGCCGCCGCCGACGACGAGCACGCGCTTGCCGCGGAAGTGCTCGGCGCCCGGGTAGCCAGCCGTGTGCAGCTGTTCGCCGACGAACGACGCGATGCCCGGGTAGTGCGGCACGAACGGGCGCGTCCAGGTGCCGGTCGCGTTCACCAACGTCCGGGTGCGCCAGACCCGGTCGCCCGCGCGCACGACGAGGAGGTCGCCCTCGCTCTCGACGCGGTCGACCTGCACCGGGCGCACGACGGGGAGGTGGTGCCACCGCTCGTAGCCGTCGAAGTAGTCGGGCACGACCAGGTTGGCCGCCCGGTCGCTGCCGTCGGGGGCGGTGGACGCCGGCAGGTCGGCCACCCCGTGGACGTCGCCCATGCTGAGTGACGCCCACCGGTGCTGCCACGCCCCGCCGGGACCGGGATTGGCGTCGAGGACGAGGTGGTCGATTCCCCGCTGGCGCAGGAAGTACGACGCCGCGAGACCGGCCTGCCCCGCGCCGATCACGACCGAGTCGAGCACGGAATCGAGGACGGAGTCCAGCACGGGGTCGGGCGCTGCCTCGTGGACCTTCACGTCGCCTGCAACACCCGAGCGCGGGGTCCTATGCCCGCTGGCCCCTGTGCTCCGCGCCTCGCGCGTGGCAGCCTCGACGCATGACCACCTCCGTCGCCACCCTCGCCACCCGTCTCCTCGAGCTCCACCACACCGGCTCCACGCTGGTCCTGCCGAACGTCTGGGACGCCTGGTCCGCGAAGGTCGTCGCCGAGGCCGGCTTCGGAGCGCTCAGCATCGGCAGCCACCCGCTGGCCGACTCCCGCGGCCAGGGCGACAACGAGGACATGACGCTCGACGACGCCCTCGACGGCGTACGACGGATCTGTTCGGCCGTGCCGGAGGTCCCGGTGACCGCCGACATGGAGGCCGGCTACGGCGCCACGCCCCAGGAGCTCGTCGAGCGGCTGCTCGAGGCCGGCGCCGTCGGCCTCAACATCGAGGACACCGTGCACTCCGAGGGCGGCCGGATGCGCTCGGCGGCGGAGCACGCCGACTACATCGGCGCGATCCGCCAGGCGGCGGACGCGGCCGGCGTCGACCTGGTGGTCAACGCGCGCACCGACGTCTTCCTCAAGAAGGACCAGTTCGCGGACCCGGTCGGCGAGGCCGCCACCCGCCTGCAGGCGTGCGAGGAGGCGGGTGCGCGCTGCGTCTACCCCGTCGGCGTACCGGACGCGGCTGCGCTGCAGGCCCTCCTCGACGCGCTGTCCGGGCCGGTCAACATCATCGCCAACCCGCGCACGGGCAGCGCCGCCGGGTCGCTGGAGGACCTGCAGGTGATGGGCGTGCACCGGGTGACCTTCGGCCCCAAGCTGATGCAGGAGCTCGCACCCGACCTCACCGCCCTGGTCACGCCCTGGCGCTGACGGCTCAGGCCACCACCAGCACCGGCACCGCGTCGACGGTCAGCCGGACCCGCGTGCCGGGCTCGAGGCGCAGGGCCTCGGAGCTCGCCAGCTGGGCGACGACGTCGGTGCCGTCGTCGAGCGTGCAGGTGACCCGCGAGAGTGGACCGAGGAACATCACCGTCGTGACGGTGGCGTGGCCCCCCTCGTCCGCGACGACCGAGACGGCCTCCGGGCGCACGAGCGCGAAGCCGTCACCCGGGGCAGAACCGTCGAGGGCCGGCACCTCGCGGCCCAGCACCGAGGCGACACCGCCCGCGACCGTCGCAGGGAGCCGGTTGCTGAGGCCGACGAACTCGCCGACGAACCGGGTCGCCGGGGCCGAGTAGAGCTCCGCAGGCGGCGCGAGCTGCTCGAGGCGACCGGCGTTCATCACGCCGACCCGGTCGGCGACGGCGAGCGCCTCCTCCTGGTCGTGGGTGACGAACAACGTCGTGGTGCCGACCTCGAGCTGCACCCGACGGATCTCGTCGCGCAGCTGCACGCGCACCTTGGCGTCGAGCGCCGAGAGCGGCTCGTCGAGCAGCAGCACCGACGGCTCGACGGCCAGCGCCCGCGCCAGCGCGACGCGCTGCTGCTGGCCACCGGACAGCTGGTGGGCGTAGCGGTCGGCGTGCTCGCTGAGGCCGACCAGGTCCAGCATGTCGCCGGCCCGCCTGCGGCGTCCTGCGCTGTCGCTCCCCCGCAGCTTGAGGCCGAAGGCGACGTTGTCGATCACCGTCATGTGAGGGAACAGGCTGTAGGCCTGGAACACCATGCCCATGTCGCGCTTGTTGGCCGGCACCCTGGTCAGGTCCTTGCCTCCCACCGACACCGAGCCGGAGGTCGCCCGGTCGAGCCCCGCGAGGATGCGGAGGGCGGTGGTCTTGCCACAGCCCGACGGGCCGAGCAGCGCGACCAGCTCGCCGGGCTCGAGGTGGAGGGTCAGCCCGTCGAGGGCGCGGACCTCTCCGTAGATGCGGGTGAGGTCGGAGAGGTCGACGGCCAGCCCGCGCTCGGTCGAGAGGTCGGTCATGCGGACGCTCCTTGCTTGTGCCGGTCGCGGCTGAGGAAGGTGAGGCCGACGAGCAGCACGGCCACGAGGATCATCGAGGCGAGAGCGGCGGCCATCGCGGCGGGACCGTTGCTCTTGTAGAGCGCCGCCATCGCCACGGGCAGGGTGTCGAAGTGCAGCAAGGAGGCGAACACGTACTCGCCGAGCACGAGCGCCACCGCGATGAACGCGGCTCCGAGGATGCCGCCGGTGATGTTGGGCATGATGATGCGCACGATCACGGTGAACCACCCGGCGCCCAGCGAGCGGGCGGCCTCCGAGAGCGTCGCAGCGTCGATCGCAGACAACGAGGCGTCGATCGCGCGGTACGCGTAGGGCAGCACCAGGACGACGTAGGCGAAGGTCAGCACCAGCGCGCTGTCCCCCAGCAGGTAGGTCACCCACGAGTAGACGTTGCTGATCCCCACCACGATCACCAGCGCGGGGATCGTCAGCGGGAGCAGGCAGAGGAACTCGATCAGCCCGCGCGCCCGCGGGACCCGCAGCCGCACCCACACCATCGTCGGCACCAGCAGCGCCACCATCAGCACGACGGTGAAGAGCGCCAGCAGCAGCGACGCGACGATCGATGAGCGGAGGTCCTCGTCGGTGACCATGAGGGCCCAGTTGTCCCAGGTGCGGCCGGGAGCGCTCCCCCGGACCTGGGTGGAGAAGTCGAACATCGCCAGCAGCGGCACGAAGAAGTAGGCCGCGAACAGCAGGAGGCCGACGGCTCGGAAGACCTTGAAGCCCCGGGACTGCGTCATCGCATCCACCTCGCCGTACGCCGGAGGAGCAGGTTGTAGCCCACCATCACGACCGTCACCACCACGATCATCTCGAGCGCCAGCGCGAAGCCGACGTTGGCCTGCCCGAGCAGGACCTCGCTGGTGATGGCCTGCCGGATCATGAGCGGCACGATCGGCTGGCCCTGGCTGACCAGCACGGCCGCGGTGGCGTACGCAGCGAACGCGTTGGCGAACAGCAGCAGCAACGCGCCGAGGAAGGGCGGCGTGAGCAGCGGCAGGGCTACGTAGCGCCAGTAGGTCCAGGTGTTCGCGCCGAGGTTGACCGCGGCCTCGCGCCACTGCGGCCGAAGGCCGTCGAAGGCCGGGGCGAAGACGATCACCATCAGCGGGACCTGGAAGTAGGAATAGACGACGACCAGGCCGGGCAGGCCGAACAGCCAGCCGCTGCCGTAGACGTCAGCCCCGAAGAAGTCGGACATCGCCAGGGTGACGACACCGACCGGGCCGATGGTCGCGATCCACGCGAAGGCGAGCACGACGCCGCCGAACTGGGCGAGCACGCCGCTGATGGCGAGCGACGAGCGACGCAGCAGGTTGTGCGCCGGCAGCGAGACGATGAGGTACGCCAGCACCGCGCCGAGCACCGCGCCGATCAGGGCGGTCGAGGCCGAGAGGATCAGCGACCCCCTGAGCGCGGTGAGCGCGGCCTCGCTTCGCAACGCGTCGAGGTTGCCCAGCGTCGGGCGACCGTCCTCGTCCTGGAAGGCGCCCAGCACCACGGTCAGCGTGGGGACGACCAGGAAGACGAGGACGAAGAGCAGGAACGGCAGGAGCGGGAGGGCCGGGCCGACGGCGAACCGCCGGCCCGTGCCCCCGCTCACGCGGGTCGGCGTGCTCAGCGGATGGCCTTGGACCAGTTCGCTGCGAGGTACTCGCCGGCGGTCACCGTCTGGTCGTCGGTCGGGATGACCGGGTCGCCGGTGACCTCGGGCAGGGCTCCCCAGAGCTCCTCGTCGATGGTGCCGGCCTCGGCCATCGCCTCGCCGCGGACCGGACGGGCGCCACCCTTGAGCCAGAGGTTCTGGCCCTCGTCGCTGTAGAGGAACTCCTGCCACAGCCGCGCGGCCGCCGGGTGCGGCGCGTCGGCGTTGATCGCCTGGAAGTAGTAGCCCGCGACGACGGCCTCCTCGGGGACGACCGTCTTCCACGTGTCGACATTGGCCGCCGCGGCCGCGCCGAGATAGTCCCAGTCGATGACGACGGGCGTGGTGCCCTGCTCGATCGTCGTGGAGTCGGGGTCGACGGTGAGGAAGTTGCCGGCCTTCTTCAGGTCGGCGAAGAAGTCGACGCCGGGCGCGACGTCGTCGGCCGACCCGCCGTTGGCGATCGCGGCCATCATGACGCCGCTGAACGCCGCACCGGCCTGCGTCGGGTCACCGTTGAGCGCCACCTTGCCCTTGAACTCGGGCTTCATCAGGTCGGCGACCGAGGTGACGTCGGGGACGACGGACGAGTCGTAGCCGATCGACATGTAGCCGCCGTAGTCGTTGACCCAGGTGCCGTCGGGGTCCTTGAACTCGTCGGGGATGTCGTCCCAGGTCTCGACCTGGTAGGGCGCGAACAGGTCGGTGTTGGCGAGGGCCACGGACTGGCCGAGGTCGAAGACGTCGGGCGCGCGGTCGGTGCCCTTGAGGTCGTTGGCCGCGTTGATCTCGTCCTGGGAGGCAGCATCGGGCTGGTCGGAGCTGACCGTGATGTCGTACTTGTCCTCGAAGGTGGAGATGACCTCGCCGTAGTTGGCCCAGTCCGGCGGCAGGGCGATGACGTTGAGGGTGCCCTCGTCCTGGGCAGCCTTCACGAGCTCGTCCATCCCGCCGAAGTCCTCCGCGGACGTGGCGGACGCGGCGTCCACGCCGCTCTCAGTGGTGGTGTCGGACTCCTTCTCCGGAGCCGCGCAGCCTGCGGCGGCTGCGAGGGTCGCCATCGCGGCGAGGGACACGAGTGTGGTGCGGAGCTTCAACTTCGACCTCCAGGGTGCTGGCCGGCCGCAGCCGGTGGAATGTTCCGCGCGGAGCCTCGTCGGGCGCGTCTGCTCGGAGGCTACTCCCGCGTGACGTGTCTGGGTACGACCGATGAACGCGCGGTCTGGCCCGGAGGTCGGCGCCCACGACGTCATGGCGGGTGGTCGCCGGGGCAACCACCCGCCATGACGTCCCGGCTCAGCGGGCCGCGGCCCGGCAGACGTCCGGCTGGCAGCCGTCCCACAGCTCGAGGCGACGCCTGAGGTCGCGCGCCCACGGCTGGGTGTGGTCGGTGGCGAAGACGTTGACGTCCTCCCACGGCCGGTCGTAGCGGTAGAGCTCCCACGCGTGGTCGGTCGCGCCCCAGGCGGGGTCGAGGTCGAGCCGCACCAGCAGTCCCTGCTCTCCGCGCACGGCGACGTACGACGGGATGATGTCGATCGTGCCGCCCGATCCCTCGTCGGTGTCGACCTCGCCCGGCACGGACTTGGCGAAGGTGTGCTCGTAGAAGGCGTACCGCGCGCCGGGTGCCTCGGCCCTCGACAGCGAGTCGGCGAAGGAGCGTCCGTCGCGCACCCGGTCGGGCCGCCGTCCGGCCAACTCCTCGAAGGTGGGCGCGAGGTCGATGTTGTTGACGAACTGCGTGCGCTCCCCCTGCACGACACCGGGTCCGACCACCACCAGCGGCACGCGGGCGTCGGAGTCGTACGGCGTGCCCTTGCCGCCGTTGAGCTGGTGCTGCCCGAGGTGGAATCCGTTGTCGGCGGTCAGGACGACATAGGTGTCCGGACCGACGGCCGCGCGGATCTCGGTCAGCATCCGGTCGATCGACTGCACCATGCGGGCCCGGTCGCGGTAGCGGGCAAGCGCCTGCTCCTCGGTCAGGGTGATCTCGTTGGTCCGCCACGCCGGGGCCGTCTCGACGGTCCCGTCGGGACGCAGGTAGGTCGGCACGTTGTCCTCGCGCGGGTCGCCGTACCCGACGAGGTCGGCGACCGTCAGGTCGCCGCACGCCAGCGCGCCGCAGTTGCCCCCGGTGGGACTGCCGTCGGCTGCGCGGTCGGCGTACGCCGGCGGGAACTGTGGGCTGTCGGGGTAGGCCTTCTGGAGCTGCGAGTGCGGGCCGTAGGTCGCGACCTCCAGGAAGTACGGCTCGTCGGCGGACTCCGCCTCCTCGATGAAGGCGAGCGCCTTGTCGCGCGTGACGGTCTGCATGTAGGCCTTGTCGAGGACCTCGACAGGCGAGGTGCGGGGCGGCTTCGGGTGGTTCTCGAGCTGCGGGTCACCGTTGTCGTCGAGGTAGACGCTCTTGTAGCCCCACCCGTTGTAGCCGCCGCCGAGGATCGGGTTCCAGACGTCCCAGCCCGGAACCCGCGGCGGGGGCACCACCTGTCCGTCGACGGTGCGCGCCTCGTAGCCGTTCATGAACTTGCCGACGAACCCGGTGGTGTAGCCGGACTCCTGCAGGGCGAGGGAGAACTGGCGCTCCTGGTTGCCGCGCTGGACGAACGCCTTGTAGCCCCCGATGGGCTGGTCGGGGTCGTTGGCGGTGTTGGTCAGGACGCCGGTGTGGTGCGGCGCCTGCCCCGTGAGCAGGGACGCTCGGGACGGACAGCACAACGAGTCGACCACGAAGGCGTTGCGGTAGGACGCGCCCTCCGTGACCATCCGCTGCGCCTCCGGCATCGTGGCCAGCAGCTCGAGGGAGAAGTCGTCCATCAGGACGAGCACGATGTTGGGTCGGGCACCCGGCGGGGCCGGCGCGGTCGCCGCCACAGGGGTCGCGAGCGTCGGGGGCAGGACGGTCGTCGTCGCGATGATCGTGGTCCCGAGCGCCACGAGCAGTCGCGTGAGCAGTGTGCGCATGCATCACTTCCTATTGTTTAGTGGATTACTTTAGTTTCAGGCCACGGAGACACTCGCGCAACTCGCCACGCCCGGGCGCCGGGCACGGTAGCCTGCCGCCACGCCGGGGCGTTCTCCAGCGTCCGCGGCCCCGGCAGGGCCGACCTGCGGGGGTCGTTCGTGATTCGCCTGCTCTTCTTCCTGGTCCCTCTGGTCCTCAGCATCTACTGCATCGTCGAGGCCATCTCGTCCCGCGACGACGAGGTCCGCAACCTGTCCAAGGTCTGGTGGATCCTGCTCGTCCTGTTCTTCCCGTTCGTCGGGTCGATCGCCTGGCTCGTCGCGGGCCGGCCGCAGCGCGCCCGACGGCACGGCCCCCACGAGCGCAGCGCGGCGCGTTCCCCGAGTACGACCGTCCCGGCCGGTTCGCGGCCGCCGACCCCGCCGCCGACGAGGCGTTCCTGAAGAAGGTGCGCGAGCGCGCCGAGGAGCAGCGACGCAGGGCGCGCGAGCAGCAGGCGCGCGAGGCGCAGCGGGACGCGCGTCCCGAGCCCCGTCCGGACCCGGAGGGCGAGTCCGGCGCGGAGCCCGGCCCGGCGTAGCATCGGCAGCCGTGACGACCGCTGCCACTGGCCCTGAGTTCCACTACTCCGACCTCCTCCCGACCGCCGGTTCCAACGGCGCCCCAGAGACCCCCTACCGCCTCGTCACGACCGAGGGCGTGTCGACCGTGGAGGTCGGCGGTCGCACCTTCCTGCAGGTCGAGCCCGAGGCGATCCGGCGGCTCACCGAGGAGGCGATGCACGACATCAGCCACTACCTCCGCCCCGGTCACCTCGCGCAGCTGCGCCGGATCATCGACGACCCCGAGGCCTCCGGCAACGACCGCTTCGTCGCGCTCGACCTGCTCAAGAACGTCAACATCTCCGCCGGCGGGGTGCTGCCGATGTGCCAGGACACCGGCACCGCGATCGTGATGGGCAAGAAGTCCGAGGGCGTCCTCACCGGCACCGACGACGGCGAGGCGATCAGCCGCGGGGTGTACGACGCCTACACCCGCCTCAACCTCCGCTACTCGCAGCTCGCGCCGCTGACGACGTTCGAGGAGAAGAACACCGGCACCAACCTGCCCGCGCAGATCGAGCTCTACTCGACGCCCGCGAAGGACGTCCCGGAGTACAAGTTCCTGTTCATGGCCAAGGGCGGCGGGTCGGCCAACAAGTCGTTCCTGTTCCAGGAGACCAAGGCCGTCCTGAACCCGACGCGGCTGATGGAGTTCCTCGACGAGAAGATCCGCTCCCTCGGCACCGCTGCCTGCCCGCCGTACCACCTCGCCGTCGTCATCGGCGGCACCAGCGCGGAGTTCGCCCTCAAGACCGCGAAGTACGCCTCGGCGCACTACCTCGACGACCTGCCGACGGAGGGCTCGATGGCCGCCCACGGCATCCGCGACGTCGAGCTGGAGGAGCAGGTCTTCGAGCTCACGCAGTCCTTCGGGATCGGCGCGCAGTTCGGCGGCAAGTACTTCTGCCACGACGTGCGCGTCGTCCGCCTCCCCCGCCACGGAGCGTCGTGCCCCGTCGCGATCGCCGTCTCCTGCTCGGCGGACCGGCAGGCGCTCGGCAAGATCACGCCGGAGGGCGTCTTCCTCGAGCAGCTCGAGACCGACCCGGCCCACTACATGCCCGACGCCGGCATGGCCCACGACATCGAGGGCGGCGCGGTCGTCCCGATCGACCTCAACCAGCCGATGGCCGACATCCTCGCCGAGCTCTCGAAGCACCCGGTCAAGACGCGGCTCTCCCTCACCGGACCGCTCGTCGTGGCCCGCGACATCGCGCACGCCAAGATCAAGGAGCGCCTCGACGCCGGCGAGGAGATGCCCGACTACCTGCGCAACCACCCGGTCTACTACGCCGGTCCGGCCAAGACCCCCGAGGGCATGCCGTCCGGGTCGTTCGGTCCCACGACGGCCGGTCGCATGGACTCCTACGTCGAGCAGTTCCAGGCCGCGGGCGGATCGATGGTCATGCTCGCCAAGGGCAACCGCTCGAAGGCCGTCACCGAGGCCTGCGACTCCCACGGCGGGTTCTACCTCGGCTCGATCGGCGGCCCGGCCGCTCGCCTCGCGCAGGACTGCATCAGGTCCGTCGAGGTCGTCGAGTACGAGGAGCTCGGCATGGAGGCCGTCTGGAAGATCGAGGTCGAGGACTTCCCGGCGTTCATCGTCGTCGACGACAAGGGCAACGACTTCTTCACCGACCCTTCGGGCGCGGTGACGGTCCCGATCTCASGCATCCGGGTCCGCTCGGCGCAGTAGCGGCAGCAGCCGCAGGAGCCGCCGTCAGGCGGCGGCGGTGAGGCGCGCGGCGAGGTCGGCTGCCGCCTCGCCGATCTGGTGGCCGAGGGGTTCGGCCCCCTCCACCCGGCCCTGGTGGGCGCCGCCGAGGTGGACGGTGGCGATCGGCGTGATCGCCTGCACGGCCTCGCGCACCGCCGGGAGGTCCTCGACGGTCGGGACCGCGAGCACCACGGCCTCGGGCAGCAGCGCCCGGACGGTGTCGACCCAGCTCTCCACGGGCAGGTCGGCGCCGAGGTAGGTGACGTTGATGCCGCGGCTGCGCAGCACCATCGCGAAGGCCATGACGCCCAGCTCGTGGCGCGAGCCACGAGCCAGCCCGACCATCACCTGGGGTGCCCCGGGCTGGGCGTGCGGGAGCTGGTGGAACGCCTGCGCGAGCCGGCGCAGGACGGCGGCGCTGACGAAGTGCTCGCCCGCGACGCTCACGGTCCCCTGCTGCCAGGCCTCGCCGAGGCGTACGAGGGACGGCATCAGCCACTCGTCGACCGCAACCGCGAGGTCGGCCTCGGCGAACGCCTTGTCGAGCATGCCCTCCAGGCGCACGACGTCGAAGTCCTCGCCGCAGCCCGCGAGGTCGTCGAGCCGCTCCAGCGGCGACCCCGGCCGGGGCAGGTCGGCTGACCGGGTCGGCTCGTCCAGCACCTTCCGCGCCGCCTCGCGCGGCGCCCACCCGGAGTCGACGAGGTCGCGCATCACGGAGAGGCGTCTGACCGCCTCGTCGTCGTAGAGCCGGTAGTTGCCCTCGGTGCGGGCCGGCGACACCACGCCATACCTCTGCTCCCACTTGCGCAGGGTCTCGCGCGGCACTCCGGTGAGCTGTGCGGTGCGTCCGACGGTGTACACACCCACAAGGGTAGCGAACTTTGGACAAAGTGTGGACAACAGCCCTACTGTCCCGTTTGTCCACCAACGGTGGACAAACTGTGGACAAGCCGCAGGAACGCTTCCGAGGAGGACCCATGTCGATCACGGCGCAGCCGTTCATGGCAGTGACGGCACAGCCGGTGGCGGACCTCGAGGAGCGCACCAACCGCCGGCTCCGGGTGGCCGGCGTCGCGGTCCTCGTCGCGGCCGCGCTGGGCTCGGTGCTGGGCGCGTCGCCGGCGATGACGGACACGCCGTCCACCGACAACCACTGCCGCGTGGACATCGTCGGCGGCTACTGGTTCAGCAGCGGGTGCACCGAGGAGCAGACCGCGCCGACCGCCCGCTGAGCACCTGCGACCGGGTGCCTGGGTGCTAGCTGACGGCGCCGAGGCGGGTGGCGAGGGCGTCGGCCGCCGCACCGGCGTGGTGACCGAGGCGCGCGGGACCCTCGACGCGGTCCTGGTGGGCGCCGCCGAGCAGCACCTCGGTGAGCGGCATGAGCGCCTCGGTCACCTCGCGCACCGCCGGCAGGTCCTCGATCGTCGGAGCGGCGAGCACCACGGCGCGGGGCTCGATGAGACGCACGGCTCCGACCCAGGCCTCGAGCGGCAGGTCGCCACCGAGGTAGGTCACCGCGACCCCGCGTGACCTCAGCACCAGCGCGAACGCCAGCACGCCGATCTCGTGGCGCGAGCCGCGCGCGAGGCCCACGACGACGCGCGGGCCGCCGCTCGGGGCGGGTGGCAGCGACTGGAACGTCAGGGCGAGCCTGCGGTGCACCGCGCCGGTCACGAAGTGCTCGCCCGCCACCGAGACGAGCCCGCGCTGCCAGGCCTTGCCGAGGTGGACCATGGACGGCAGGAGCCAGTCGTCGATCACCGACACCACGTCGATGTCGCCGAACCCCTCGCCCAGCAGGCGCTCGAGCTGGGGGACGTCGAAGTCCTGGGCGCAGGCGACGAGGGTCTCGAAGCGTGCCTCGTGGGCCGGCTCCTCCGGTCGCGCGACCTGGGCCTCGGCGGCCGCGACGTCCTCAGCGACGTGGCGAGCCGCCTCCTGCGCCGTCCAGCCCGCCTCGACCAGGCTGCGCATCACGACGAGCCGGCGCACCGCCTCGTCGTCGTACAGCCGGTAGTTGCCCGGTGAGCGCTGCGGGACGACCACGCCGTAGCGCTGCTCCCACTTGCGGAGTGTCCCGGAGGGCACGCCGGTGAGCTCAGCTGTGCGGCCGACGGTGTACACGAGTTCACGGTAGTCGGACGCGCCGGGTCTGGGCAGCCTTTTCGCACCACCATCCGTCGGCGCGGCGACCTTGGACGAAGACTGCCCAGCGACGCCGGCGTGGGCAGCGTGCCGTCCGGCAGCGGCGGTTGGCAGGATGGCGCCATGGTGATCCCCGAGAGCGTCCAGAGCGTGGAGATCGCCCGGGCCGAGAGCCCCCGCGGCGAGGTGGTGCTGCGGCGGCGTGCGAATGGCACCGGCGCCGACGTGCTCGAGCTCAGGGTCAACGGGGTGTTCGTGATGGACACCCTCGAGACGACGAGCGAGATCGAGCTGGCCGCGCAGGCGCTCGAGCTGGTCGAGGAGCCGTCCACGGTGCTCGTCGGCGGGCTCGGACTCGGCTTCACCCTGCAGCGGGTGCTCGCCGACCCGCGCGTCGAGCGGGCGGTCGTGGTCGAGATCGAGGAGACGCTGGTGCAGTGGATGCGCGACGGGACGGTGCCGCACGGCCCCGCCCTGCTGGCCAACACGCGCGCCACCGTCGTCAACGCCGACATCGCCATGGCGATCGCCGAGGCACGCTCGACCTACGACCTGGTGCTCCTCGACGTCGACAACGGGCCCGGCTACCTGGTGCACCAGCGCAACGAGGCGGTCTACGAGGAGGAGTTCCTCGGCCGGTGCCGCGACGTCCTCGGCCCGGGTGGCGTGCTCGTGGTGTGGTCGGCCAACGCCGCGCCGGACCTGCTCGCCTCGCTCCGCACGGTGTTCGGTGCCGCGGAGGAGCAGGCCCACGACGTGCTGCTCCAGGACCGGCCGGAGGAGTACTTCCTCTACCTCGCCCGTCGCTGAGGGGCCTCGGCCCTCAGCGCAGGAACGCCTCCAGCACCGGGCCCGCGGTCTGCGACCCCGAGACGCCGGTCTCGACGAACACCGCGACGGCCAGGTCGCCCCGCGCCGCGATCATCCACGTGTGCGTCGGGAGCGCCCCGGAGGCGTCGGGCTGGCCGAACTCCGCGGTGCCGGTCTTCGCGCCCACCTCGCCCGGCACGTCCTGGAGGAAGCGGCCCGACCCGGTGGTGACCACGGCGCGCATCAGCCCGCGGAGGGTGCCCGACTCGGGACCGGTGAGCGGCTCCGGCGGGGGCACCTGCTCGACCTGGTGGTCCGGCAGCAGCACCGGCAGCACGGCCCGGCCGGCCCGCACCGACGCGGCTACGGTGGCCATCGCGAAGGGGCTGGCGAGCACGGTGCCCTGGCCGATCATGTCGGCGGCGGCCCCGGTCGCCGTCTCCGGCGGCGGGACCTGGCCGAAGTAGACCGGGAAGCCGAGGTCGTGGTCGGTTCCGAGCCCGAGGGCCTGGGCGGCCGCTGCCAGGTCGCCGTCACCGAGGCGGTCGGCGTTGCCGATGAGGGCCGTGTTGCAGGACTGGGCGACGGCCTGGGTCAGGGTGATGTCGCCGAGCGCGGCGGCCGGGTAGTCGTCGTAGTTCTTGAACGACCGGCCGTCGACGACCGTGGTGGCGGGGCACGACACGACGTCGTCCACCCCCATCCCGCTGCGCAGCAGCGCGAGCGACGTGACCACCTTGAACGTCGAGCCGGGGGCGTACTGCCCCGTCATGGCGAGGTCGGCGCCCGCCGCCCCGGCACCGTTGGCGCTCGCCAGGACCGCGCCGTCGGAGGGCCGGATCGCCACGAGGGCAGCCGCCGGCGCACCCTCGCCGAGGGTGGCCAGCGCGTCCTCGCCCTTCTGCTGCAGCGCCGGGTCGAGGGTCGTCACCAGGTCGGCCCCGTCTGTGGCCGGGACCTCTGCGAGGGTGCGCAGCTGGTCGTCGGCGTCGCGGGCGACGACCGACGCACCGGGCACCCCCCGCAGCTGCTCGTCGTAGCGGGCCTGCAGTCCGGAGAGGCCGACCTCGTCGCCGGCGACGATGCGACCCTCCGAGGCCTCGACGACCTCGAGCGTGGCGGGGCCGACGCGGCCGAGCAGCGCCGCGGCGAACTCGCGCGTCGAGGCGAGCGGCATGGTGTCGCGCACGGCGAGGGCGCCGCGGATCTTCGCGAAGCCGGGCAGCACGTCGAGCGCGTCGTCCTCGCGCAGCACGAGCGCCTCGACGAAGGCCTCGGCGCCCATCACCTCCGCGCGCTCGACGTACGACGCCACGTCGACGTCGAGGACGCGAGCGATCCGCCGGGCGCTCCGGGCGACCTGCGGCCCCTGGACCTTGGTCTTGTCGAGCCCGTAGCGCAGCACCGGCCGCTCGGTCACCAGCACCGCACCGTCGGCCCCGGTGATGTCGCCGCGCACCGGCGGGACCGTGCGCAGCCCGAGGGTGTCGCCGTCGGCGAGGTCGGGCGCCAGCGCCTCGGGCGCCCAGTCGACCTGCCAGCCGGGCCCGGCCGGCACGAGGGCCACCGTCGTGTCGTACTCCCAGGGTGCCGCGTCGGTCAGCTGCCACCGCCAGGCCAGCGTCGCCGTCGCGGAGCCGGGCTCGTCGCCGGTGCCCTCGACCTCGTCGACCGAGGTGACCTCGACGGCGACCGGCACCTCCTCCAACGGGGCGACGAGGTCGGCGAACGCGGCGCGGTCGGCGTCGTCGACCAGGGGCACGTCGGCGAGCGAGTGGGCTGACAGGGCGGCGGCGAGGTCGTCGGCCACTCCGGACGGCGGGTCGGCGTCGTCTCCACCGAGCACGGAGCACGCCGAGCTCACCCCCACCAGCAGAGCGGCCGTCCCGACGTGCATCCCGAGTCGCAGTGGTCGCATGCGCCCCATGCTCCCCAACGGGTCGTGACCGCACCAAGCGGCCACGCCGCGACCCCTCAGCCGAGCTGTTCCCGGTAGTGGTCCTTGAACGCCGGGTAGTAGTCGTCGAAGTCGACGACGGCGAGGTCGCCGCCGGTCTCGGCGAGGACCATCCGGTCGAGGTAGTAGTCCCATCCGGGACCGACGCTCTCGGCCAGCTCGACGTCGGTGACGCCCTGCGCGAACGTCAGCGTCGTGGTGCCGTCGGCCTCGGCCAGGTCGATCTCCCACGCCCAGAGCAGGTCGGGCTCGACGGGCTGCGCGGACCGCATGACGACCCGGCGGGGCGGGTCGCACTCGTCGACCCAGATGGTCTCGTCGGCGACGTCGTCGCCCTCGGCGGTCATCCGGAAGGTGACCGACCCGGTCGATGGATCACCGGTCCACTCCCCGATCCACCGGGCGAGGCGGTCGGACTCGGTCACGGCCGCCCACACGTCCTCGATCGGTGCGCGGAAGGTGCGCTCGAAGACGAGGAAGGTCTCGCCGTGCCGCTGCTCGCGTCGTCCGGTGGGGCGGGGCTGATGCGTCGTGGTCATGCGGTCTCCTGGGCGGTGTCGGGCTGGTCGGGCTGGTCGGCGGACCGGTCGCGGGTCGTGCGGCGCACCTCGAGGTCGAGGCCGTCGAGGACCGACTCGTCGAACCGGGGGCGTGGCTCCAGTGCCGCGAGCCAGTCGGCGATCACGGCCACACCGGTGCGTTCGAGCCGGTAGTGGCGCTCGCGGCCCCGGTCGTCGGCCGTCACCAGTCCGGCCTCGGACAGCAGGCGCAAGTGGCGGCTGATGGCCGGTCGGCTGACGGCGTGGTCGGCGGCCAGGTCGACCACCCGGGCCGGGCCGCTCGCCAGCCGCGCGACGAGGTCGCGTCGCACGGGGTCACCGAGGGCTGCGAACGGGTCCACCGACTATTGGTAACTGTTTGGTTACCGGTTGTCAAGGCTGGCCGAACGCAAGCCGTCTCCGCCACCACACTGGACAATCCTTGGACAAACATTGGACAAACCCTCGACATCGCCGCACGGCCGTGGTTCGGTGGGACTCCGACCTTGACCCCCCCGCAAGGAGAACCGACATGAACCGCACCTCCAGCGGCCTCGCCGCCCTCTCGCTCGCCGCCGCGACCGTCGTCCTGGCGCCAGCCGCCGCCCAGGCCAAGCCCGACACGGACTGCATGCGAGCCGGGATGAACACCCTCAAGTCCGCCGGTCTCTTCTCGTCGGTCGCCCGCGACGGGTTGCCGATCGCCACCGCCGTCTCGGTCGGAGTCCGGCCGCGCGCCGGCACCGACGTCGCGTCCCTCCCGGACCCGCTCCCCCTCAGCGTCGTGCTGGCCGACCACCGCGCAGGCGACGACAGCCTGTTCATCTACCCCTGGTGCTGATCCCCACCCGCGACGCCCCGCCGACCCTCCCCCGTGGTCAGCGGGGCGTTCGCCGTTCCCGCTCACTGGCCCAACGCGCCCAGGCGTAGGAGCCCCGACAGTGGGTACGGTCGTCGGGTGACCGAGACACGCACCGAGCACGACTCCATGGGCGAGGTCGACGTACCTCGCGACGCCCTGTGGCGGGCCCAGACCCAGCGCGCGATCGAGAACTTCCCGATCAGCGGCCTCACGTTGCAGCCCCGGCACGTCCAGGCGCTCGCCCACGTCAAGGCCGCAGCCGCGACCGCCAACGCCGCGCTGGGCGTCGTGCGCCACGAGCAGGCGCAGGCCATCGTCTCCGCCGCCGACGCCATCGTCGAGGGGTCGCACGACGGGGAGTTCCCCATCGACGTCTTCCAGACGGGGTCCGGCACCAGCTCCAACATGAACGCCAACGAGGTCATCGCGACCCTGGCCGCGCAGGCCGGCGTCGAGGTCCACCCCAACGACCACGTCAACGCCTCGCAGAGCAGCAACGACACCTTCCCGACCAGCATCCACGTCGCGGCGACGCTCGCCGTCGTCGACGACCTCCTGCCCGCGCTCGACCGGCTCGCGACGTCGTTCGAGGGCAAGGCAGAGGAGTTCGCCGACACGGTGAAGTCGGGGCGCACCCACCTGATGGACGCCACGCCCGTGACCCTCGGGCAGGAGATGGGGGCGTACGCCGCCATGCTGCGGCTCGGCGTCGAGCGGCTGGAGTCGGTGCTGCCGCGCGTGCGCGAGCTGCCCCTGGGCGGGACCGCCGTCGGCACCGGCATCAACACCCCGGACGCCTTCGCGGAGCGGGCGATCGCCGCGCTCTCCGAGCGGACCGGACAGCCCTTCACCGAGGCGCGCAACCACTTCGAGGCGCAGGGCACCCGCGACTCGCTGGTCGAGCTGTCCGGCGTCCTGCGCACCATCGCCGTCGGGCTCACCAAGGCGTGCAACGACCTGCGCTGGATGTCGTCGGGACCCACGACCGGGCTCGCCGAGATCCACCTGCCCGACCTGCAGCCGGGGTCGAGCATCATGCCCGGGAAGGTCAACCCGGTGCTGCCCGAGGCGACGCTGATGGTGTGCGCCCGGGTCGTCGGCAACGACGCGACGATCGCCTGGGCCGGCGCGTCCGGCAGCTTCGAGCTCAACGTGATGATGCCGGTCATGGCGCACGCCCTGCTCGAGTCGATCCACGTGCTGTCCACCTCCACGGTCCTGCTCGCCGAGAGGTGCGTGGACGGGATCACCGCCGACGCCGAGCGGATGCGGCGTTACGCCGAGTCCTCCCCGTCGGTGGTCACCCCGCTCAACGCCCACATCGGCTACGAGCAGGCCGCCAAGGTCGCCAAGAAGGCCCTCGCCGACGGGGCCACGATCCGCGAGACCGTGATCGACATGGGCTACGTCGAGCGCGGCGACCTGACCGAGGAGCAGCTCGACGCCGCCCTCGACGTCGACTCGATGACGGGTCACCGGACCTCGGGGTAAGCGGTAGCCGCTCGTCCGGTTCCGGTCGTACGGTCACCGCATGAGCGAGACGTCGTACGACATCAAGCCCCTCACGTCCGAGACGTGGCCCGCCTTCGACGACCTCGTCATCCGGCACAACGGGATCTTCGGCGGCTGCTACTGCATCTGGTTCCACCCCGACGGCCCCGAGCGGGGCCAGGGCAGGGAGGGCAACCGCGCACTCAAGAAGTCCTACGTCGAGAGGGGCGAGGCGCACGCCGCGCTGGTCCTCGACGGCGACGAGGCGATCGCGTGGGCGGAGTACGGCACGCCCGTCGAGCTCCCGTCGCTCCACCACCGCAAGCAGTACGACGCCGAGAAGGACGCCGACCCCGACTGGCGGATCACCTGCGTGTTCGTCGACAAGCGCTACCGCCGCCGCGGGGTCACCGAGCTCGCGATCCGCGGCGCGCTCGACCTGATCGCGGAGTCGGGTGGCGGGGTGGTCGAGTCCTACCCGCACGACCTCACCGACCAGACCAAGAAGATGTCGTCGTCGTTCCTCTACAACGGCACCCGCCGCCTCTACGAACGTCTCGGCTTCACCTACGTGCGCCCCAAGGGCGTGAAGAACTGCGTGATGACGACGACCGTCGCCGCCCGTTGACGTCGATACCCCCCAGGGGTATCTTCGAGGCATGGACCACGGCACGCTCCCCGGAGCCGGGCACGGCTCCCACCACGACATGGGCAGCAGCAACGCGATGGCGGTCTCCGCCACCCTCCACTGCCTGACCGGCTGCGCCATCGGCGAGATCCTCGGCCTGATGATCGGCACCGCCCTCGGGTTGGGCAACCTCAGCACGATCGCCGTCGCGATCGGTCTGGCGTTCGTCTTCGGCTACTCCCTGTCGACCCTGCCGCTGCTGCGGGCGGGGCTCGGGGTCGGGGCCGCCCTGACCGTCGTCCTCGCGGCCGACACGCTGTCGATCGCGACGATGGAGGTCGTCGACAACCTGGTCGTGGCCGTCATCCCGGGCGCCATGGAGGCGGGGCTCGTGAACCCGGTGTTCTGGCTCTCGATGATGCTCGCGCTGACAGTGGCGTTCTTCGCGGCCTGGCCGGTCAACCGCCACCTACTCGCGCGCGGCAAGGGCCACGCCCTGACCCACCACTTCCACGGCGCCGAGCCGGAGGGCGCGCGGCGCTTCATCCCGGACCTCGCGACCTCGACGCTCGTCGCTGCCATCGTCGCCTTCATGCTCGGCGGTCTGGTCGTCTCCGTCGCCGACGAGCTCGAGGCACCGTCCGACACCGCGCACGCCGTCCCCCGTGATGGATCGGGGACTCGTGCCTCCATCGCCCCGATGCGATAGCGGCGCAACTTCCGGCGCCGGTGGCGCGTCCCCCTTCTGCTGCGTCTCTCGCAGGTCCCCTGTTCCGCTCACCTTCCTGGAGTTGTCGTCGTGGCCCCTGCGTCTCCCCTGTCCGCGTGGATCGTGCTGGTGGCCACGTCCGCCGTGATGGCCGTGCCGGGTGCGGCGGCGGCCGACGTCCCGACGTGCCAGGGAAGACCGGCCACGCTCGTGGGACCGACGGCGGGGAACAGCACCGCCGGAACGCCGGGTGACGACGTCATCGTCACGACAGCGGAGGGCGCGTCCGGTCGGGGCACCATCGACGCAGGCGACGGCAACGACCTCCTCTGCATCGTCCCGGGCGCCGGCACCATCCCGCACCCGAACATCGACTCGACGTTCGACGTCCTGATGGGCGCAGGCAACGACACGGTCGTCGTGGAGGAGACCCGCAACACCAGCTACCTGCGCGTCACCCTCGGCGACGGCGACGACACGTTCCTCGGCTCGAGCCGACCGGAGACCGTCGTCGCCGGGAACGCCCAGCCGGAGTACCCGAACCTGGGCGGAGACTCCGGCCGCGACCACATCGACGCCGGCCTCGGCTCGGACACCATCTACAGCGGCTCGCCGTCCCCGGACATCCCGAACGACGACACCGTGATCTCCGGCGCCGGCGGTGACTCGCTCTACATCGGCGGAAAGGGCGCGGTGCTCGACAACGGCGGCACCGCCGGGGACGGGGCGGGCGACAATCTCGCCATCTTCCACAAGGGCTGGCTGCAGCGACGTGTCACGGTCGACAACGCATCCCGCACGGCCACGTCGGACGCGGGCGAGCTCATGCGGTGGAGCAACGTGCAGTTCTTCCACGTGTACGTCGACTCGCCGCTCACGTTCACGGGGTCGGATGCTGCTGAGGTCCTGACGGTGTCGACGAGCCTGGCGCCGGAGCACCGGTATGACACGACCGTCGATGCCGCCATGGGTGCCGGTGACGACGGGGTCCGGTACGCCACCGGCCCGATGAGCGGAACGCTCGACGGGGGCGAGGGCGACGACTCGATCGAGATGCCTCACTGCTCGACGATCGAGTACCGGCTCGGGCGGCGGTTCAGGTGCGGCGACACGACCGCGGACGGGGGGCGCTTCTCGTTCCTGACCGAGGTCGGTCGGTTCGAGGGCAGGGCGCTGGTGACTGCCGGCCGCCGGGCCGACATCGTCGGCACGCAGGGCAGGGACGTGATCGTGGTCCGCGCCCCTCGCATCCTCGTGAACGGTCGCGGCGGGGACGACCGCGTGACGGTCGCTGCGTACGCGAAGACGAAGATCTCGACCCTGCTCGGCGGGAACGGCGACGACATCCTGGTCGGCGGGAAGCGCGCCGATCGGCTCTCCGGTGGTGCGGGACGCGACCTCCTGGTCGGTCGCGCCGAGGACGACGTCCTCATCGGCAGCAGGGGGCGCGACACGGCCCGCGGCGGGTCCGGGAACGACCACTGCTCCGCGGAGGTCGCGCGGCGGTGCGAGGTCCCGCGGACCTGACCCGACGGATCGCGACGGGGCTCAGTACCAGCCGTTGCCCTGCTTGAAGCTCCACGCGCTGCAGGGGGTGCCGTAGGTGTCCTGGATGTACTCCAGGCCCCACCGGATCTGCGACTCGGCGGAGGTCATGTAGTCCGCCGGCAGCTCGTGGAGCTCGGTGAGGGCCTGCGGGATGCCGTACGCCGACGAGGTCGGGTTGTCGGCGTCGATGCGCCAGTCCGACTCGCTGACGTAGAGCGAGTCGAGGCACGAGAACTGGTCGGAGGAGAAGCCGTACGCCGGCAGCAGCGCGCGGGCGATGTCGCGCGGGTCGCCCTCGGACAGCTTCTCCGAGCGCGTCACGGCCGAGCCGCCGGACATCGCGAGCGTCGTGGCCTTCGCCTTGTCGGTCCGACGTGCCGAGCGCGAAACGACCTGTCGCGACGAACGCTCGAGCGTGGTCGCGTCCGCGGTCGAGCCGGCGGCCCCGGTCGTGGCCTCGGCGGACGGGCTCGGGGTGGTGGTCGCCACGTCCGCGGCGGCGGGGGTCAGCACGTCGGGGTCGCTCGCGGCGAGGCCGCCGGTGACGCTCACGCCGGTCACGGCGGCTGCCAGTCCGGTCAGGACGACGCCGGTGCGCAGGGCTCGACGGGGCGCGCGGCCGGCCTTGTGCTTGCCGGGGACGCGGTGCTTCGGGACGTACTTGTCTGACTTGGGCACAGGGGCTCACGGGGGGTTGACGACAGGGGGTGTCACGCCGGGTCGTGCACAGAGGCGCGGGGGCGACCACGAAGACCTGGTCCGGCGGGACGGGGCGGTGGTGCGGGGGATCCCGGCGCCCTGCCGACGACCGAGGTCACGGAACGGTCACGAGCCACCATGCATGAGGGTTCAACCACGTGCAAACCGAACGGCACAATTGGGGCTGTCCCTTGCGTCACAACAGTGTCGTTGCGTCTCGTCAGTCCCACCGGCCACGCATGGTGACGACCGCCACCGCCTCCCGCGCCCGATCGCCGCTGCAACGCCGGGTTGGTAGCTGTACCCACCAGGATCTGTCATGGGGGGCACAAGCAACAACCCGGCGTTGCAGCGCACCAGGGCGGCCCGAGGCGTCGGTCAGAGGGTGACGTCCTCCAGCATCTCGGTCACGAGGGCGGCGATGGGCGAGCGCTCGGAGCGGGTCAGGGTGACGTGGGCGAAGAGGGGGTGGCCCTTGAGCTTCTCCACCACGGCGACGATGCCGTCGTGGCGACCCACGCGGAGGTTGTCGCGCTGGGCCACGTCGTGGGTGAGCACGACCTTGGAGTTGGCGCCGATGCGGGACAGGACCGTCAGGAGCACGTTGCGCTCGAGCGACTGTGCCTCGTCGACGATCACGAAGGCGTCGTGGAGCGACCGACCGCGGATGTGGGTCAGCGGCAGCACCTCGAGCATGCCGCGGTCCATCACCTCGTCGATGACGTCCTTGCCGGTCAGCGCACCGAGGGTGTCGAAGACGGCCTGCGCCCACGGCGACATCTTCTCGTTCTCCGAGCCGGGGAGGTAGCCGAGCTCCTGCCCGCCGACGGCGAAGAGCGGGCGGAAGACCACGACCTTCTTGTGGTGGCGGCGCTCCATCACCGCCTCCAGGCCCGCGCACAGCGCCATCGCCGACTTGCCGGTGCCGGCGCGACCGCCGAGGGAGACGATCCCGACCTCGGGGTCGAGCAGCATCTCGAGCGCGATCCGCTGCTCGGCGGAGCGGCCGTGGATGCCGAAGGCGTCGCGGTCGCCGCGGACGAGGTGCACGCGCTTGTCCGCCCCCACGCGGCCCAGCGCCGTACCCCTGTCGGACAGCAGCACCAGGCCGTTGTGGCACGGCAGGTCGCGGGCCTCGGCGAGGTCGACGACCCCGTCCTCGTAGAGCTCGTCGAGGTCGGTGGCCGGGACCTCGAGCTCGGTCATGCCGGTGTAGCCGGAGTCGCTGATCGCCTCGGCGCGGTATTCCTGGGCGTCGAGGCCGACGGCGGACGCCTTGATCCGCAGCGGCAGGTCCTTGGAGACGAGCGTGACCACGTGGCCCTCGTCGGCGAGGTTGCGCGCGACGGCCAGGATCCGGGTGTCGTTGTCCCCCAGCCGGAAGCCGGACGGCAACGAGGCCGCGTCGGTGTGGTTGAGCTCCACCCGGAGCGTGCCGCCCTCCGTGCCGATGCCGACGGGCTCGTCGAGCCGGCCGTGGACGACGCGCAGGTCGTCGAGCGCGCGCAGCGCCGCACGGGCGAAGTAGCCGAGCTCGGGGTGGTGCCGCTTGCCCTCCAGCTCGGTGATCACCACCACGGGGAGCACGACCTCGTGCTCGGCGAAGCGGGTGAGCGCGCCGGGATCGGCGAGCAGCACGCTGGTGTCCAGGACGTAGGTCCTGCGGTCAGAGCTGACGGAGCTGGGTGAGGTGTTGCTGGCCACGACTAACCCCTTGCTGCGGGTCGGCGCGCGCACTCCTCGCCCGGCCCGATGTCATTCAACGGACCGGAGAGCTCCCATCTGAGTGCCCAAGGTGTGCCTCCCGGTTCAGCCGGCTTCCCCACCTGCTGATGTCGCGAAAGTACGCCCGTGGATCACCCGATCCGGGGCGACACGCCCGAACGCGAGGTGACGGTCGGGTGACGTCTGCGAGCCGTTGCTCAGCCGCCGAAGCGGCGCTCGCGCTCGGCGTACGCGCGGATGGCGCGCAGGAAGTCGACGCGCCGGAAGTCGGGCCACAGGGCCTCGCAGAAGTAGAACTCCGAGTTGGCCGACTGCCACAGCAGGAAGCCGCCGAGGCGCTGCTCGCCCGACGTGCGGATCACGAGGTCGGGGTCGGGCTGGCCCTTGGTGTAGAGGTGCTCGGCGATGTGCTCGACGTCGATGATGTCGGCGAGCTCCTCCAGGGAGGTGCCCTTGGAGGCGTGGTCGGCGAGCAGGGCGCGTACGGCGTCGGCGATCTCGCGGCGGCCGCCGTAGCCGACCGCGACGTTGACGAGCACGCCGTCGATGTCGCGGGTGCTCTCCTCGGCGGCCTTGAGCCGCTCGGCGGTCTCGGTCGGCAGCAGGTCGAGCGCTCCCACGGGGTGGATCCGCCAGCGTCCCGCCTCGGCGAGCGACTCGACGGCGCCCTCGATGATCTTCAGCAGCCCGGTGAGCTGCTCGGGCGGGCGGTTGGTCAGGTTGTCGCTGGAGAGCAGCCACAGCGTGACCACCTCGACGCCGACCTCCTCGCACCAGCCCAGCAGCGGACGGATGTTGTCGGCGCCGGCCTGGTAGCCCTCCGCGGTGTTGAGCCCGACCGCCTTGGCCCACCGGCGGTTGCCGTCGAGCATCACGCCCACGTGCTTCGGGATCTGGTCGTGGGGAAGGAACTTCACCACCCGGGACTCGTAGGCCGGGTAGAGCACCCGTCGCACGGCGTCCTTCACGTTGACCACCAGCCGATGGTAACGCCGTCGCGCCGTGTGACCGGGCACTCGGTGCACTCGGCTGCGCACTTCACGCCCGTCCGGGTAACTTCTTTCCATGGAGACCCCCGGCCAGACCCCGCGCGACCGCGTCGAGCACGCCGTCGAGCGTGCCGGCGAAGTGATGGCCGACAAGATGGCCGAGATCAAGCCGCACCTGCGCGGCTGGCTGCACGCCGCCACCGCGCCGATCGCGCTCGCCGCCGGCATCGTGCTCGTCGCACTCTCCCCCACGGCCTCCACCCGCGTCGGGTCGGCGGCGTTCGCGTTCTCCGCGCTCCTCGTCTTCACGGTGTCGGCGATCTACCACCGCGGCACCTGGTCCCCGCGCACGTGGGCGTTCCTGCGCCGCTTCGACCACGCCAACATCTTCGTGCTGATCGCCGGCACCTACACGCCCTACGCCCTGCTCTTCCTCGAGGGCAGCGCGCGTACGACGCTGCTGCTCGTCGTCTGGATCGCGGCGATCGCGGGTGTGTTCTTCCGCGTGTTCTGGACCGACGCGCCGCGCTGGCTCTACACGCCGATGTACATCGCCCTCGGCTGGGCGGCGGTGTTCTTCATCCCCCAGTTCATGGAGGGCGCCAACCGCTTCAGCAGCGGCGTCGCGGTCGCCACGCTGGTGCTCGTGGCGGTCGGAGGCGTGCTCTACACGCTCGGTGGCGTGGTCTACGGCCTCAAGCGCCCCAACCCCTCGCCCCGCTGGTTCGGCTTCCACGAGGTGTTCCACTCGTTCACCATCCTGGCCTTCGCAGCCCACTACGTCGGCGTCTCGCTCGCGACGTACTCCCTGCGCTGACTGGGCACTTCGTGCCCGTCCTGCGGGTCTGACCGGGCACTTCGTGCCCGTCGTCGAGCACCAAGTGCCCGCTCGGCGGGTTCGACGGGGCACGAAGTGCCCGCTCGGCGGGGTGAGGGTGCTCACGTCGGGCAACGATCGGCCGCGCCCGGTCGTCGTACAGGGGAAGCCCTGTCCCCCACCCCCCTTCGTGAGATGCCTGACTCCCCCATCGACACGCCCGAGCGGACCGGCCGGACCGGCCGAACCGACCGCCAGCCCTTCCTCGACCTGAGCCTCCCGCAGCTCGTCGCCGGCGCCACTGCCGCCGCGACGTCGGCGATCCTCATCAGCCACCTGAACCTCCTCGGCACGGTGCTCGGGGCCGCCTTCGCCAGCATCGTCTCCGCGGTCGTCACCGCCGGTCTCGTCGGCGGCTGGCACCGCGTGCGCACGGTGCCGAGCCGCTTCCCACGCAACGTCCACGGCATGGTGGTGACCGCCGTGGCGCTCGGCCTGGTCGTCCTGGCGGCGCGCGAGGGTCTGACCCTCGTCACGCAGGACCTGCCGCGCGGCACCTTCGCCGCGCGCTGGCTCGCCGAGGTCGGCCTCAGCCGAGGCTGAGCACCGCGAAGACGACCAGGGAGGCGGCGACGACGACGCCCGCCAGCACCCAGGCCGCGACGGGGGAGCGTCGGGCCAGCCGCTCGAGGGCGAGGTAGCTCGCGCCGATGACGGCGAGGCCGACGGTGACGTGGAGCAGCACAGCGAGCATCACCCCGGCGATCGCACCCGCCATCCGCAGCCGGCCCCAGAGCAGGCTCAGCGCCAGCGGCAGCACGATCGCCCCCGCGAACCCGCCCGCCAGCTCCGCCCACCACGGCCGGTCGCCCATCCAGGGCACGTCGACGGCACCCACCCACGAGACGTCGAACAGGTCGCCGGTGGCGCTGTAGCCGAGGTAGACGATCGCGGCGATCGTGACGCCGGCCGCCACCCGGTAGGACCAGTGCTTGAGCGGCGACCACGGCACGGCCCGGCCGACGAAGATCGTCGCCACGGTGACGGCCGACCAGACGATCCAGCGACGGATCACTCCCGTGCCGGTGTCGGCCATCGCGTCGCGGAAGACCCGGTCGGCCTCGACCCGGTCGACCCCGTGCCCCTCGGTGGAGACGTAGGACGCGGGGTCGTCGCGACCGGCCACGAGGGCGTCGTGCAGCAGCGCAGCGGGCAGGTGGGCCCCGGTCTTGGGCACCAGCCAGGTGAACAGGGCGGGCACCGAGGTCAGGTCGGTGCGGAAGTCGGCGTCCGCCGGGACCAGCAGCTCGCCGAGGTGGCGGTCGCGGTAGGCAAGCCGACGCTCCAGGGCGAACGTCTCGACGCCCTCCTCGGAGTGCCGCTCGAGCACGATGCGCGGATCGGACCGTGGGTCGGGCGGCGCGCCCGGACCTGCTGCGGTCGGCAGCGTGCCGCCGTCGTAGAACCGGCGCGGCTCCACCGCCACCTGTCTCCCGATCGATCCGACGCGCTCCCGAGCCTGCATGCCTCCAGTCTGGACCTGCGGACCGACAGCCTCCACCCGCCAGACCGGCCCGACCTCCCGGGCACGGCACCCGGAGGTGCTGGCGTCAGGCGGGCATCTGGTCGAGCGCGGAGCGGATCGCCTTGAGCGCGTCGTTGGACGAGCTCACCCGCCAGTCGCGCTCCTTGTTGCCCTGGAACCAGCACACGGCCCGGACCCGCGGGAAGGTGGTCGCGGCGAACATGTCGGTGATCCAGCGTCCCTTCGAGGCGGACTTGATGCGGGGTGCCCCGTCGTCGTACGACGGCTCCTTGCAGCCGACCTCGCAGATCCACACCGGAGCGGTGGGGTGCAGGGCGACGAGCCGGTCGTACTGCTCGCGGTAGATGTCCTCGAAGGTGCGCCACGGCCCCCAGCTGAGGCCGGTGTTGCCCCAGTTGTAGCCGTCGAGGCCGAGGACGTCGACGTAGTCGTCACCGGGGTAGATGGTGCGGATGTCCGTCGTGCCCTCGTAGGTGTCGGTCGTCGGGTTGAACACCCAGCGCAGGTTGGTGACGCCCCGGTCGCGGAGGTAGGTCACCAGGTAGCGCCAGGCCGCGACGAACTCCTCCGGCGTGCCGCCGTGCTCCTTCTCGCCGGCGGGGGTCGGCTGGAACGAGGTCCAGTCGCCGTTCATCTCCGGCCAGGGGCGCACGTACATGACGTACGGGAAGGCGCGCGCCGCCGCGGCGATCTGGTCGAGGTAGGCGTCGTGCAGGCCGGCCGGCCACTCGCTGTAGCGGAACTTCCCGATCTCCCAAGCGACCAGCAGGTCGCGCGCGCCACCCCGAGCGGTGTCGAGGTCCTGCTGGGCGGGGAAGACGACGTCGGGTCCGTAGAAGTAGGACGCGATCGAGACCGGCGCCTGGACGGTCCGCTGGAGGTCGTCGAGGACACCGGGGGTCCACGGCACGTCCCACGCGTAGGCGCCGAACCGGACCTGCCGCCCCAGCGGGGTGCCTGAGGCGGCGTGCGCCCTGCCGGGCGCGACGGACAGTGCCGCGGCGGCGGGGCCGAGGAGGGAGGCGACCACGAGGGCGCGACGAGACAGGGTGGAACCGAGGAACGACACGGAGACTCCGAGAGGTCGAGAACGTCTGCCAGCGGCCGCGACGACCGGTGGGACTTCCAGAGTAGAGGCGGGCGGAGCACCCGTCCGGCGAATCCGGGCGCTCCTCCGCCGTGGCCGCCGCCTAGGGTGCGCCCATGACCACCGCGCGGACCGTTCCCGTCACCACCGAGATGGACGGTGACGAGCTGGACGCGCTCGACGCCTGGCACCTCGCACGCCACCACGGGCTGGGGAAGATCGCGGTCGAGTCCTTCGTGCGCTTCCGCTACGGCGACGGGTTCACCAACTCGCGCGCGCTCGCCCTGCAGGCCTGCCTCGCCGTCGTCCCCTTCCTCCTCGCCCTGACCGGCCTCGCCTCCGACATCGACCACGAGCGGCCCGCCGCGGTCGTGGCACACGTCGTCGACTCGCTCTCCCCCGGCTCGGGCGAGGGTGACGCGCTCGCCTCGGCGGTCGACGGGTCGGACGCGTCCGAGCGTGCCGGTGAGATCGCCCTGGTGCTCGGCCTCGGCTTCGCGCTCCTGTCGATGACCACGGCGATGGCGCAGGTCGAGCGCGGCGCCAACCGCATCTACGGCATCCGGCGCGACCGCAAGGCGCTTCACAAGTACGGCCGGGCGGCGGTGCTGACCGCCGTGCTCGCCGCGCCGGTCGGCGTGGGGTTCGTGATGATCGTCGGCGGCGGCGCGCTCGGCGAGGCGATGGTGGAGAGCTACGACTGGTCCGACTCGGCCGTCGACTGGTGGAACGGACTGCGGTGGCCGGTCGGCATCGCGCTGCTGGTGTTCGCGATCGCCGTGCTGCTCGACCACGCGCCGCGCCGCCGGCAGCCCGCCCTGTCCTGGCTCGCGCTCGGGTCGGGGATCGCGGTGGTGCTCAGTGCCGTCGCCACCGCCGGGCTCGCGGCGTACGTCTCGCTCAGCGGGTCGTTCGGCAGCGTCTACGGCCCCCTCGCCGGCGTGTTCGCCCTGCTGCTGTGGGCGCTGCTGTCGTCCGTGGCGTTCTTCTACGGCACGGCCGTGTGCGCCCAGCTCGAGGCGCTCCGGGCAGGCGAGGTCGAGCCGGCGCTCGACGACCCGGGCCGCCCGCACGCCACGACCGTCGGGGACCAGGTCGCCGGCTGACCACCAGGCCCCGAGGCCGGGTCACGCCCTCAGGAGCGCGAGCAGCGGCCGGAGGTCGCCGTGGACCTCGACCGCGCCGGCGTCGAGGAGCACCTCGCGCGGGTGGGACGTGCCGATGCCGTGCACCTGGCGTACGCCGGCACCGAGCGCCGCGCGGACACCGGCCGGTGAGTCCTCCGCCGCCAGCGCGGCCGCGGGGTCGGCGTCGAGCCTCCGGCAGGCGAGCGCGAAGCCGGCCGGGTGCGGCTTGCCGTCCTCGACGTCGCGGGCGGTGACGACGAGGTCGACGCTGTCGAGCTCGAGGGTCAGCGACTCGACCAGCGACCTGTGCACCCAGTCCGGTCCCGCCGAGGTGACGATCGCGACCGGGGTGCCGCCGGCGCGGGCCGCCTCGATCAGCTCCCGGGCGCCCGGCACGGCGCGCGCCGCCTCGTCCGGCACGTGCTCGAGCACCTCGGCGAGCACGGCCTCCGGGTCGAGCCCGTCCCAGGGGCCGTTCTCGGTCGCGAAGACGTCGACCGCCCGGCGGCCGGTGAAGACGGAGAGGTCGGGGAGCTCCCAGCCCTTGTGGGCGAAGAACGACTCGTAGCCGCGCCGGTGCAGCGGCTCGGAGTCGACCAGCGTCCCGTCGAGGTCGAGCAGGAGTGCGGAGACCCCCGTCGTCGCCGCCGTCATGCGGTCGCGAAGAGCACGTCGCCGGCAGCCACGGACCCGCCGATGGCGTCGCTCGTGACCGACCCCTTCGGTGCGTCCATCAGCACGACCGGGACGATCGGCGAGACGTCCTGGCCGCTGGCCGTGGGCGGCAGCGAGGACGGGTCCCACGTGATCATCGGGTCGCCCGCGGCGACCTCGCTCCCCTGGGTGGCGAGGACCTCGAAGCCCTCCCCCTCCAGGCGGACGGTGTTGATGCCGAGGTGCACGAGGACGCCGACGCCGTCGCCGAGGACGACGAAGGCGTGGGGCAGGACCTTGACGACCTTGCCGGCGATCGGCGACACCACGGTGGCGCGGCCGGGCTCGGGCTCGATGGCCACGCCGGGGCCGACCATCTCCTCGGCGAAGACGGGGTCGGGCACGTCCGACATCGCGACGACCCGTCCCGGGCAGGGGGCGAGGACCTGGACGGCACCGCTCACATCAGGTCCTCGATGTCGTCGGCGAGGTTGTCCGCCTCGGGCCCGACGACGACCTGGACGACGGTGCCGCTCGCCATCACGCCGTGGGCTCCGGCGGCCTTGAGGGCCGCCTGGTCCACGATCGAGCCGTCCTTCACCTCGGTGCGGAGGCGGGTGATGCACGCCTCGATCTCGACGATGTTGTCGGCGCCACCGAGGCCGGCCAGGATCTGCTCTGCCTTGCTGCTCATCTCAGGTTCCTTTCGTGGGTGGATCCACTGTCGCGTACGCCGACGGGTGCGGCGCAACGGTCGTAGGGGTCAGCGGTCGGTCTGGGTGACCTTCTTGAGGCCGCGCGGGTTGTCGGGGTCGAGGCCCAGCCGACGGGCCATCTGCTCGATCATCAGCTGCGCGGGCACGATCGACGCGATGGGCTCCACCGTCTCGGGCAGGTCCGGACCCGCCAGGTGGAGGTCGCACTCGGCCGCGAAGTCGGGCGTGCCCCCGAGCCCGAGGACGCGCGCCCCGCGCTCGTGGAGGTCGCGGACCAGGTCGACCATCGGCTCGGCGAGCGGGCCCTCGCCCGCGCCGACCAGCACGGCCAACAGCCCTTCGCTCACCACCGAGATCGGGCCGTGGCGCAGGTCGGCGTAGGAGTACCCGCGCACCGGGCGCAGGCACGTCTCCTCCATCTTCAGCGCCGTCTCCAGCGCGGTGCCGAGGAGCAGCCCTCGCCCCGACACGACCACCCGGTCGGTGGTGGCCAGCGCCTCGGCAGCCGCGTCGACGTCGGTGCGCAGGAGCTGCTCGACGGCGCCGGGCACGCGGTCGAGCGCGTCACCCAGCGGCGCCTCCCCCAGCGCGTCGGCGAGGACGGCGAGGGCCACGAGCTGGGTGAGGTAGGACTTGGTCGCCGGCACCGCGAGCTCGGGACCGGCCCGGGTCACGAGCGCGACGTCGGCGGCGTCGGCGAGCGGCGACCCCTCGACGTTGGTCACGCCCACGGTCGCGGCCCCGCAGGCTCGCGCCCACTCCTGGGTCTCGACGATCTCGGCGGTCGCACCGGACTGGGACACCGAGACCACGACCGTGTCCGAGAGGTCGAGGCGCGCGCCGTAGTGGGTGGCGACGCTGGGCGCGGCCAGCCCGGCGGGGACGCCGGCGGCCACCTCGAGCAGGTAGCGGCCGTAGATCGCGGCGTTGTCGCTCGACCCGCGCGCGACGAGCAGCACGCGGCGGCGCCCTGCGGCGAGCTCGCGCAGTCGCGGCTGCTCGGGCAGGAGCGCGTCGAGGGTGCGGCGGGCGGCCGCGGGCTGCTCGGCGATCTCGGACGCCATCTGCGTCGCGGGTGTAGCCGGGAGTGAGGTGTCCATCGTGGTCCTTGACAACGTCGACGTGTCGGAGCCATGCTCTCCAACTGGTACGTACCAGACCGTACCAATGGATCCATCAGACGTCGAGAGGACGACATGTCCCCCAGGATCGAGGACGGCCCGCGGCCCAAGCACGTGCAGCTGAGCGACGTGCTGGCCGAGCTGGCGACCCGCGACCTTGGGCCCGGAGCCTCGATCCCCTCGGAGCGCGAGCTCATGACGACGTACGACGTCTCCCGCGCCACGGTGCGCAAGGCCATCGACAGCCTGGTGGTCGGCGGGCTGCTGGAGAAGATCCACGGCAAGGGCACCTTCGTCGCGCGACCCCGCGTGCAGACCAGCCTGCACCTCGCGTCGTTCTCCGACGACATGCGCCGCCGCGGCCTGGTCCCCGCGACCCGCCTCATGCGCGTCGACGAGGAGCGGCCGCCGGCGGAGGTCGTCAAGGCGCTGCGGCTGGGCGCACGCGGCACTGCGTGGCGGATCGACCGTGTGCGGCTCGCCGACGGCCAGCCGATGGCGATCGAGCAGGGGTGGTACCCGTGCTCCGTGCTCCCCGGCCTCGACACCGCGGACCTCACCGGCTCGCTCTACACGCTCTTCGCGAGCAGCTACGACCTCGTCATCGACGGTGCCGAGCAGACCCTGTGGGGCGAGGCGGCGGAGGGTGCGACCGCGCGCCGCCTCGAGGCACCCGTGCACACACCGCTCCTGGTCTTCCGCCGCGTCTCGACCGCGGCGGGCCGACCGGTCGAGTACGTCGTCTCCCGCTACCGGGGCGACCGCTACCAGGTCCACATGAGCCTCGGCGCCACCCCCGACGCCGTCGGAAGAAGCAGCACCAACAGCACCACCAGAAGGGAACGATCCTGATGACCACCCAGGACGCCGCCTCGGGCGGCACCACGACCCGGCGCAAGCTCAACCTCGCGCCGGTCCAGAAGTTCGGGCGCAGCCTGATGCTCCCCATCGCCGCGCTGCCCGTCGCGGCGCTGCTGCTGCGGCTCGGCCAGCCCGACCTGCTGGGCGCCGACGGGCTGGGCTGGGACAGCGTCGCAGCCGTCATCGGCGCAGCGGGCAACGCCCTCTTCGCCAACCTGCCCCTGCTGTTCGCCGTCGGCATCGCGATCGGCATGGCGCGCAAGTCGGACGGCTCCACGGCCCTGGCGGCCGTCGTCGGCTACCTCGTCTTCCAGGGGGTCGGCGAGGCGATGTCGCCCGAGATCCTCGAGGGTGACGAGCTGATCAACTACGGCGTGCTCGGCGGCATCGTCATGGGCCTCGTGAGCGCCTGGCTCTGGCAGCGCTACCACCGGATCTCGCTCCCGCCCTACCTCGCCTTCTTCGGTGGACGTCGCTTCGTCCCGATCATCACCGCCTTCGCGGCCGTGGTGATCTCGGTCGCGATGAGCTTCGTCTACCCGGCCTTCGACTGGGCGATCACCGGCCTCGGCGAGTGGGTGACCGACAACGCCGTGCTCGGCGGCTTCGTCTACGGCACGCTGAACCGGCTGCTGATCCCGCTCGGCCTGCACCACATCCTCAACAACCCGCCGTGGTTCATCTTCGGCGAGTACTCCTCCGGCGGCGAGACCTACAACGGCGACATCGCCCGCTTCCTGGCCGGCGACCCGACCGCGGGTGCCTTCATGACCGGCTTCTTCCCGATCATGATGTTCGCCCTCCCGGCCGCCGCCCTGGCGATCTGGCACGAGGCCAAGCCGCACAACAAGAAGCTCGTCGGCGGCATCATGCTCTCGGCCGCGCTGACCGCGTTCCTCACCGGCGTCACCGAGCCGCTGGAGTTCGCGTTCATGTTCGTCGCGTTCCCGCTCTACGTCATCCACGCCCTCCTCACGGGCTCCTCGATGGCGCTGATGAACTGGATCGGGGTCAAGGACGGGTTCGGCTTCTCGGCGGGACTGTTCGACTACGTCCTCAACTTCAACATCGCCACCAAGCCGCTGCTGATCATCCCGATCGGCCTGGCCTACGCCGCCGTCTACTACTTCCTGTTCCGGTTCGTGATCCGCAAGTGGAACCTGCGCACGCCCGGGCGCGAGGACGACGACGACGTCTCCGGCGGCTCGATGCTCGAGCAGGACAACAAGGCCTGACGTGATCCTTGCTGCACGACAGGTGGTCACCCCGGCGCGGGTCCTCGCGCCGGGGTGGCTCCTCCTGGACGGCGACCGCGTCGTCGAGGTCGGAGAGGGGGCGCCTCCGCGCGAGCCCGACGTCGACCTCGGTGGGGCGACCGTCGTCCCGGGGTTCGTCGACCTCCACGTGCACGGCGGCGGGGGCGCGTCGTTCGACCTCGGTACGGCGGACGCGGCGGCGGTCGTCGCCGACACCCACCTCGCCCACGGGACGACGTCGATGGCGGCCAGCCTGGTCACCGACACCCCGCAGCGGATGGCCGACGCCGTCCGCGAGCTCGCCCTGCTGGTGCAGGACGGTCGGCTCGCCGGCATCCACCTCGAGGGCCCCTGGCTGAGCCCGCAGCGCTCCGGCGCCCACCAGCCGGGCTCGCTCACCCACCCGGACCCGGCCGCGGTCCAGGCCCTCCTCGCCGCGGGGGACGGCGCCGTACGCATGGTCACCCTCGCACCCGAGCTGCCCGGCGGGATCGAGGCCGTACGGCAGCTCGCCGCCGCCGGCGTCGTCGCCGCGATCGGCCACACCGACGCGACGTACGACGAGGCGCGAGCCGCCCTCGACGCCGGCGCCCGCCTCGGCACGCACCTCTTCAACGCGATGCGCCCGCTCCACCACCGCGACCCCGGCCCCGTCGGCGCCCTGCTCGACTCCCCCGTCGAGGTCGAGCTGATCGCCGACGGCGTGCACCTGCACCCGGCCGTGCTCCGCATGGTGTTCGCTGCCGCGCCCGGCCGTGCCGTCCTCGTCACCGACGCGATGGCCGCCGCAGGCGCTCCGGACGGCGACTACCGGCTGGGCCCGATGGCGATCGAGGTGCGCGACGGCGTGGCACGTCTCGCCGACGGGAACGGCACCGGCGCGATCGCCGGCTCCACGCTCACCATGGACGCAGCGGTCCGCTTCGCCGTGCGCACCGCAGGCCTGCCCCTCCTCGACGTGGTCCACGCCGCCAGCACCGCGCCGGCCCGGGTGTGGGGCCTGGACGACGTCGGCGCGCTCGAGGCAGGTCGCCGGGCCGACCTCGTCGCGCTGGACGAGGACCTGCAGGTGGCCCGGACGATGCGCGCCGGCGCCTGGGTCAGCCCTTCGTCGATCCGAGCGTGAGCCCGGAGACGAACTGCTTCTGCAGCAGGAAGAACACGACGAGCACCGGCAGCGCGACGATGATCGAGCCGGCCGCGACCAGGTTGGTGTCGGTGAAGAACTGCCCGCGCAGGTTGTTGAGCGCCGACGTCACGGGAAGCTTGTCGCCCTGCTGGATGAGCACGGTCGCCCAGAAGAACTCGTTGTAGACCCAGGTGAACTGCAGGGTCGCGAGGGCTGCCAGCGCGGGCCGCACCAGCGGCATGGTCAGCTGCCAGTACTGGCGCCACACGCTGGCCCCGTCGAGCTCGGCGGACTCGTAGATCTCATGAGGCAGCGTCTTCATGTAGTTGCTCAGAACGAACGTGCAGAAGCCCATCTGGAAGGCCGTGTTGACCAGGATGAGCGCCCAGAAGCTGTTGAGCAGGGAGCCCGAGTCGCTCATGAACAACGGAAGCGGGACCTCCCGGAACATCCGGAAGACGGGGATCAGCAGCGCCTGCGGCGGCAGCAGGTTGGCGGCGAGGAAGACTCCCAGCATCAGCAGGTTGAAGCGGTAGCTGAACCGCGCCAGCACGAACGCCACCATCGACGAGAGCCACAGCGTCAGCAGCACGGCCGGGATGGTGACCAGCAACGAGTTCTTCAGGTGGAGCCCGAAGTTGCCACGCGTCCAGGCCTCCTCGTAGTTGGAGGTGGTCCACCCGCCGAGGGAGAGGTAGCCGTTGGCCTGCGTGTAGTCGTACTCGCGGAACGAGTTGATCAGCGCCCACAGCAGCGGGAAGAGCCACACCAGCGCCAGCAGCGCGACGATGACCGTCACCACCACTCCGCGCGGCCTGCTCATGACCCCGCCCTCGACACGCTTGGGAGGGGTGCCGGTCCCGCTCGCGCCGGAGGGCGTGGGACCCGTGTCCGCGGGCAGGGTCTGGGTGCTCATCCTCGGCGCTCCTCACGGAAGACGTTGCGCAGGTAGACGGTGATGAAGATCGACGAGATCAGCATCATGATCACCGCCAGGGCGGAGCCGAAGCCGTACCTCGTCGCCTCGCCGATGACGTTCTGGGCGACGAGCGCGCCGATGACCTCGAGGCCGTTGCGGCCCTTGTTGATGATCCAGACGAGGTCGAAGGCACGCAGCGACTCGATCACCACGATGACGATGACGATCATGTTGATCGGACGCATCACCGGGAAGATCACGTGGAAGTAGGTCTTCACCTCGCTGGCCCCGTCGATGGCGGCGGCCTCGCGGAGGCTGGCGTCGACACCCTTCAGGCCGGCCAGGTAGATGAGCATGATGTAGCCGGTGTGGCGCCAGGATGTTGCGACGAGGACAGCCCACAGGTTGACGTCCGGGTCGCCGTACCAGTCCACCTGGGTGCCGAAGACATCGTTGATGAGGCCCTGGTCGCGGGAGTAGAAGAGCTGCCAGATGAAGCCGATGAGCGCCAGGGACAGCACGACAGGCATGTAGAAGGCGGTCTGGTAGAAGCGGCTGCCCCTCATCTCCCGGTCGAGCAGCACCGCGAGCAGCATGCCGAACACGGTGGGGATGAAGAACAGGAAGCCCAACCAGATCAGGTTGTGCTGGATGGCCGGCCAGAAGGCCGGGTAGATCGTCGCGATGTCCCGGTAGTTCTGGAAACCGACCCACTCGATGGTGTCGAGGTCACCGAAGCCGTTCCACTTGCCGAACGACAGCGCGACCGACCCGAGTGCCGGCACCCAGACCAGGCCCAGCACCAGCACCAGCGGGACCGTGACCATCGCGATGACGGTGATCCGGTCGCGGGTGCCCAGCTTCTTCTCCCGGCCCTGGCGTGGCGCCGAAGCCCGCTCGGTGGTCCCTTCGGGCTGCGGCGCCTCATCGATGTGTGCCATGGCGTCAGCTGAAGATGGAGTTGGCCTGCTCCTGGATGCTGGCCGTGACCCCGTCGATGTCGTCGGGGTTCTTCAGGAAGTCCTGGATCGACGGGATCATCACCGTGTTGGCGAAGTCGGCGTTGGTGTCGCGGTCCATGAACTGGGCGATGTTCGCGGCCGCACTGACGACCTCGACCGACTTCTTCTGCAGGTCGCTGTAGGTGGAGGTGCTGGAGCCGGAGTTGGCCGCGATGAACGGCGCGTCGGCGCCGTTGTTGCCCACATCGGCGGCCGCGGCACTGCCCAGCCACTTGGCCATCGCCTTGCCGCCCTCCTGGTTCTTGCCGGCCGCGGCGACGCAGAAGCCGTCGATAGGCGCGTCGAGCGCGTCGGCGCCGATGCTGGCGTCGAGCTCGGGGAAGGTGAAGAAGTCCAGGTCGTCCACGTCGCTGATCGCGTCCACGACGAAGGTGCCGAGGAGGTACATGCCGCACTCGCCCTTGCCCATCGAGGTGGCGGCCTCCTGCCACGTCCGTCCGAGCGGGTCGGCCTGGTTGTACGGCAGGAGCGTGCGCCACTTCTCGAACACGGCCTTGACCTGGTCGCCGTCCCAGGCCTCGTCCCCGGCCATCAGGCTCATGTGGAAGTCGAAGCCGTTGAGCCGCATGTTGAGGATGTCGAACGTGCCCATCGCGGGCCACCCGTCCTTGTCGCCGAAGGCGAACGGCGTGATGCCCTTGCCCTGCATGTCGTCCATCAGCGCCATGAAGTCGTCGTCGTTGGTCGGCGGCTGCCACCCGTTCTTGTCGAAGACGGACTTGCGGTAGAAGACCGCCCACGGGTAGTAGCTCACCGGCACGAAATACTGCTTGCCGTCCGGCGCGGTCGCGGCCTCCTTGAAGGAGTCGTCGAGGCCGTCGATGGGCCACTCGTCACTGAGGTCGGTGATCAGGCCGTTCTCGGCGAACTGGGCCATCCGGTAGCCGGCGAACCAGGTGAAGACATCGTCGGGCGTGCCCTGGAGGTAGGTGTTGATGCTCTCCTGGAACGTGTTGTGGTCGACGGCGTTGACCGAGACCTCGGTGTCGGCCTCCTTGCCGTACGCGTCGGCCATGGCCTTGAGCCGGTCGTAGGCGGGACCGGAGCCCTCCGCCTCGTTGATGCCGAAGCTCACGCCGCCGCCGGACGAGCCGCCCGAGTCGTCGCCGCCGCACGCGGCGAGGAGGTTGGCGCTGCCGACGGCGAGGCCGCTCAGGGCGAGGCCGCGCAGCACGGAACGCCGCGAGGCGGCCATGGTGGTGAGCGCCGAGCGGGGGATGGCGCTGGGACGGGAGAGTGACACGACGGCCTCCTGGGAGCGACTGACAGCCAAGGACAAAATCAAACAGGGATGCACAGCATGTGACGGCCGCCACAGGGTCGTCAACCCTTTCAGGCGGTCATTCGGTACCAGATCAAACATTTCCAAACCCAAATCCTCGTCAAAGCGTTGACTTTCGCCTGTGAGGGCGGACACAGTTGCGCATGCCGACTTCCCTGCCCGCACTCGCCTTCGGCGGCGACTACAACCCCGAGCAGTGGCCCGCCGAGGCCCATGTCGAGGACCGTCGCCTGATGCGTGAGGCCGGCGTCGACCTGGTCACGCTCGCGGTGTTCTCGTGGGCCTGGCTGCAGCCGCGAGCCGGAGCGTGGGAGTTCGGCTGGCTCGACGAGCAGATGGACGACCTGCACGCGGCGGGGATCAAGGTCGACCTCGCCACCGCCACCGCGTCTCCGCCGCCGTGGCTGACGCACCGCCACCCCGAGATGCTGCCGGTGACCCAGGACGGGCGCACGCTGTGGCCCGGCGGGCGCCAGTCCTTCTGCCCCAGCTCACCGGTCTACCGCGAGCACGCCCTGGAGCTGTGCGCCCGGATGGCCGAGCGCTACCGCGACCACCCGGCGCTCGTCCTGTGGCACGTGTCCAACGAGCTCGGCTGCCACAACGCCCGCTGCTACTGCGACACCAGCGCGACGGCGTTCCGCACGTGGCTGCGCCGCCGGTACGACGACGACGTCGCGCGGCTCAACGACGCGTGGGGCACGGCGTTCTGGTCCCAGCGCTACGACGACTTCGAGCAGGTGCTGCCGCCACGCGTGGCGCCCACCCACGCCAACCCCACCCAGCAGCTCGACTTCGCGCGCTTCTCCTCCGACCAGCTGCTCGACAACTTCGTCGTCGAGCGCGACGTGCTGCACCGGCTCTCCCCCGGGGTGCCGGTGACGACCAACTTCATGGTCATGCGGCAGACACCCGCCATGGACTACCTGCGCTGGGGGCGCGAGCTCGACGTCGTGTCCAACGACCACTACCTCATCGGCGCGGAGGACGGCGGCCACCGCGAGCTGGCGTTCAGCGCCGACCTCACCCGCGGTACGGCCGAGGGTCGTCCGTGGCTGCTGATGGAGCACTCCACGAGCGCGGTCAACTGGCAGCCCCGCAACCGGGCCAAGGTGCCCGGTGAGATGATCCGCAACAGCCTGTCGCACGTCGCGCACGGCGCCGACGCCGTGCTGTTCTTCCAGTGGCGCGCCTCGCGGGCCGGGGCGGAGAAGTTCCACTCGGGGCTCCTCCCCCACGCCGGCACCGACACCCGGCAGTGGCGCGAAGTCGTCGAGCTGTCCCGGGTGCTCGATGCGGCCGAGGAGGCAGCCGGCAGCACCGCTCGCAACGACGCCGCCATCCTGTTCGACTACGAGGCGTGGTGGGGCTGCGAGCTCGACTCCCACCCGAGCATCGACGTGCGCTACCGCGACCGGGCCGAGGACCTCCACCGGGCCCTGTCGGCCCAGGGCGTGGGGGTCGACGTGGTCCATCCGTCCACCGACCTGTCGTCCTACCGGCTCGTCGTGGTGCCCACGCTCTACCTCGTCGACGACGCCACCGTCGCTGCCCTCACCGCGGCAGCCGAGGCCGGTGCCACCGTCGTGATCACCTACTTCAGCGGCATCGTCGACGAGCACGACCACATCCGTCTCGGCGGCTACCCAGGGGCGTTCCGCGAGCTGCTGGGCGTCCGCACCACCGAGTTCCTCCCGCTGCTGACCGGCCAGTCGGTACAGGTGGAAGGGCTTGGCGCCGACGCCGTCACCGCAGACACCTGGTCCGAGGACCTGGAGCTGGCCGGCGCGGAGGCGGTCGCGACGCACGTCGACGGCCCCGCCGCCGGACTCCCCGCGGTCACCCGCAGGACGGTCGGCGAGGGCACCGCGTGGTACGTCGCCACGCGCCTCGACCCCGGCGGCACCGACCGGCTGGTGGAGCGGCTGGTCGCCGAGACCGGCATCGAGGCGCTGCCCGGCGCCACCGACCTGGTCGAGGTCACCCGCCGGGTCGGCGACGACTCGAGGTGGCTCTTCGTCATCAACCACGGCGACGCACCCGCCCCGGTCGACGTGCACGGGGTGGAGCTGGTCACCGGCCGCGACGTCGCCGGTGACCTGCAGGTGCCCGCGGGCGGCGTGGCCGTCGTGCGGGAGTCCTGATGCTCGCCGCCCAGCGCCGGGGCCGGATCCTCGCCGAGCTCAGCCGGGACGGGACGGTGCGCGTCACCGACCTCGTCGAGCTGCTCGGCGTCTCCGACATGACGGTGCGGCGCGACCTCGTCGCCCTGCACCGCGACGGCCTGCTCGAGAAGGTCCACGGCGGGGCCCTCGCGGTGGCCGAGCCGTCCTCTTCCGAGCCCGGGTTCGCCGCGAAGTCGGTGCAGCACCGGCGGGAGAAGGAGGCGATCGCGGCAGCCGCCGCCGAGCTGGTGCACACCGGCATGGCGATCGCGGTCTCGGCAGGCACCACCACCCACGCCCTCACCGAGCACATCGCCCGGATCCCCAACCTCACCGTCGTCACCAACTCGGTGTGGGTCGCCGACGTGCTGCACCGCACGGGTGACGCCACCACCTCGGTCCTCCTGACCGGCGGCCTCCGCACTCCGTCCGACGCCCTGGTGGGCCCGGTCGCCGTGTCGTCGCTGCGCAGCCTGCACGTCGACGCGTTCTTCATGGGCGTGCACGGCATGGACGTCCGAGCCGGCTTCAGCACGCCCAACCTGCTCGAGTCGGAGACCAACCGCGCGATGATCGAGCGCTCGCGGCGCCTGATCGTGTGCGCCGACTCCAGCAAGTGGGGCGTCGTGGGCCTGAGCAGCATGGCCTCGCTGTCGGAGGCAGCCGTGCTGGTGACCGACTCCGGACTGTCGGCCCACGCCAGCGGCGCGCTCGCCGACCACGTCGGCGAGCTCGTCGTCGTCGACCCGGTCGACGACGACGATGACGACCTCGTGGCGGCGGTCGACTCGTGAGCACCGCGCCCGTCCACCTCGCGCGCGGCGGGGTCAGCCTCGTGCTGGCCGACGACGACCACGGCATCCCCCGCATCGTGCACTGGGGCGCCGCGCTCGGCGACCTCGACCACGCGGCCCTGACCGACCTGGCGGCAGCCCGGCGACCCGGCGCCTCGCGGTCGTCGTACGACGGCAGGCGCACGACGGGCCTCGTGCCCGACGGCACGCGCGGCTACTCCGGCACCCCTGCCCTGTCCGGCCTCCGCGTCGGCGGCACCACCCGGGCGGTGACGCCGAGCCTGGTCGCGTGGGACGTCCGCACGGACGGCGGGGCGAGCGTCACCTGCACGTCGACCGACGACGAGGCGGGCTGGTCCGTGCGGGTCGCGCTGTCGCTCGACGCTGCGGGTCTCCTGCACGCGCGGACGTCGGTGACCAACACCGCCGACGGCGACCTCCACCTCGCCTCGGTCCTGACCGCGCTGCCCGTCGGCGCCCATGCCACCGAGCTGCTCGACCTGACCGGACGCTGGTGCAAGGAGCGTGCGCCGCAGCGCCACCCGTGGGTGCAGGGCACGCACCGGCGCGACGCCCGCCACGGCCGCACCGGCCACGACGCCACCCTCGTCATGGTGGCCGGGACACCCGGGTTCACCTTCGGATCCGGCGAGGTGTGGGCCGTGCACACCGCGTGGAGCGGCAACCACACCCACTACGCCGAGCGCACGCCCGAGGGTGAGTGCCTGGTCGGCGGGGGTGAGCTGCTCGACCCGGGCGAGGTGGTCCTCGCCCCCGGCGAGACCTATGACGCCCCGCACGTGCTCGGCTCGTGGTCGCGATCGGGGCTCGACGCGATGAGCCACCGCTTCCACGCCCACCTGCGCGCCGTCACACCGCGGTCCCGGACCGAGCGCCCCGTCATCGCCAACTCGTGGGAGGCGGTCTACTTCGACCACTCCCTCGACCGGATCGCCGAGCTCGCCGACGCCGCCGCGTCCGTCGGGGTCGAGCGCTTCGTCCTCGACGACGGCTGGTTCCTGGGCCGCCGCGACGACACCTCCGGGCTCGGCGACTGGACCGTCGACCCCGCCGTCTGGCCGCAGGGGCTAGGCCCGCTGGTCGAGCACGTGACCGGCCGCGGCATGGAGTTCGGCCTGTGGGTCGAGCCGGAGATGGTCAGCCTCGACTCCGAGACCGCCCGCCGCCACCCCGAGCGGGTGCTGCGCGGGCGCTCCGCCGTGCCGCCGGAGTGGCGCCAGCAACAGGTCCTCGACCTGCAGGACCAGGGCGCATACGACGACCTGCGCGACGCGCTCCTCGCGCTGCTCGACGAGCTGGACATCGCCTACCTCAAGTGGGACCACAACCGGGACATCACCGACGCCGTCCACGACGGTCGTCCCGCCGTGCACGGCCAGACGCTGGCCTTCTACCGCCTGCTCGACGACCTGCGGTCCGTCCACCCGGCCCTCGAGGTCGAGTCGTGCTCCTCGGGCGGCGCCCGCGTCGACGCCGAGGTGCTGTCCCGCACCGACCGGATCTGGCCCAGCGACACCATCGACGCGCTCGAGCGGCAGCACCTGCAGCGCTGGACCTCGCTCCTCGTGCCGCCGGAGCTGATGGGCTCCCACGTCGGAGGGCCGACGGCGCACACCACCGGGCGGACGCACTCCCTGCGCTACCGGGCCGCGACCGCGCTGCTGCACTGGTTCGGCATCGAGTGGGACATGTCGCGCCTCGACGAGGCCACCCTCGCCGAGCTGCGCACGTGGATCGAGCTCCACAAGCGCGTGCGACCCCTCATCGGCACCGGCACGCTCGTCCACCCCGACCACCCGGACCCCGCCGTCGCGGTGACGGGCATCGTGGCCGAGGACCGCTCCGAGGCGTGGTACGTCGTCGCGACCGTGGCGGCGACGGCGACCCAGCACCCCGCCCCGCTCCTGCTCACGGGCCTCGACCCCGACCGGCGCTACCGCCTCACCGAGGAGATGCCCCTCGGTCCGGTCGGCGCCGACCTGACCGGCACCTGGTCCGCGGACGGTGCCGAGCTCGGCGGCCGGGTGCTGGCGACGTCGGGCATCGCGCTCCCGGTCCTGGACCCGGAGGAGGCCCGGGTGCTGCGACTCGTGGCCGTGGGCTGAGCCCGGCGCCACGTCCCGAGCGGGGCCTACCCTGCTGGACATGGACGCACACGCCTGGGACGAGAGGTACGCCGCCACCGACCTGGTCTGGTCGCGGGAGCCCAACCAGTTCGTGGCCGCCGAGCTCGCCGACCTGCCTCCGGGCACTGCGGTGGACCTCGCGGCCGGCGAGGGACGCAACGCCATCTGGCTCGCCTCGCGCGGGTGGTCGGCGGTCGCCGTCGACTTCTCGCAGGTCGCCCTGGACAAGGGCGCCCGCCTGGCTGCCGACGACCCTCGAGGGCTCGACGTGACGTGGGTCCGCGCCGATGCCACCGCCTGGGAGCCGGCGGAGCCGGTCGACCTCGTCGTGGTGGCCTACCTGCAGGTACCCGCGGGCGACCGGCGGCGTGCCGTGCGCAACGCAGTCGGGATGCTGCGTCCCGGCGGGACGTTCCTGCTGGTCGCCCACGACTCGAGCAACCTCACCGACGGGACCGGCGGGCCGCAGGACCCGGCGGTGCTGATGACCGCCCAGGACGTCGTCGGCGACCTGACGAGCACGGCCGACCTCGACGTCGAGGTGCTGCACGCCGAGCGTGTCGCCCGCGAGGTCACCGCGGCCGACGGCCACGGCGGCGAGGAGCGTCGTACGGCGTGGGACTGCCTGGTCCGGGTGGTCAGGCGCTGACCCGGCTTCGGGAACCGGGGCTGCGTCATACCGATCCGCACCGATAGGTGCCGGTCCGTATGACGCWGCGGCCGGCGATCTGTCGGACAGGGCGTACGACGACGGCCCGCCCCCCGGTGTGGGAGGACGGGCCGTCGGGGGGTGTCCGGGGGTCAGACGTTGTTGCGCGCCTGACCACCCGGGAACGGGTCAGCGCTTGAGGCGGACCTTCACGCGCTGCGTGGTGCCGTCCTCGTGGCGGACGACCAGCACCACCTTGAGCGACGCCTTCTTGCCGAGGAGGGCGCGCGCCAACTTGTTGAGCTTGAGCACCACAATGCCCTTGTCCCGCGCGTCCATGTCGAACGCGCCGGCGCCGAGCCGCTTGCCCTTCGCGCCGCGGGTCCGCAGCACGACCTTGCCCTCACAGGCGACCGAGCCGCAGCTCAGCACCAGCTTGGCCTTGCGCCGGTTCTTCGTCGCGTCGACCTTCCCGCCCTTGACGACCGTCACCGCGGGCGCCGACGGGGTCGTCGGCGGCGTGGTGGGCGGCGTGGTGGGAGGGGTCGTCGGCGGCGTCGTGGGCGGCGTCGTCGGCGGGGTCGTCGACGGCTCCACCACCTTCAGCTGCGCACTGCCCTGGCCCGGGTCGGTCGCCACGTCGCCGGCGTACTCGGCCACCAGCTCCACGGTCCCCGCCTCGGCGAACGGGCCGACCTCGAAGGTCGCCTTGCCGTCCTCGAGCTCCACCGCCGGCAGGTCGGTGCCGTCCACGGACAGCACCACCTCACCCGTCGGTGCCGCTTCGGCGGCCGAACCGACCTCGACGACGACCTCACCCTTGGCACCCGTCTCGAGCTCCTCCGGCGCGGTGACCGTCACGTCGGACGCGACGTTCTCCGGGTCGGCGAGGTCCATGACCTGCACGTCGCGGTAGAAGACGTTCTCGCCGCCGCCGTGGTTCTGCAGCCCGATGTGGCTGGGCCACGTGAGGCGCCTGGTCTCGGACTCCGGGCTGGTGAAGTCGTTGACGAGCACGTCGTTGAGGTAGACGCGGATGCGCTTGCCCTCGACCCGGATCTCGTAGTGGTTCCACTCGTTGAGCCCGTTGAGCGCCGCGTCGCGGGCCGCCTTGTCGGCACCCTTGAACGTGTAGATGGCACCCGTCGTGCGGTCGTCGGCGTCGCTGGCGTCGATCTGGATCTCGTAGCCACGGTCGACCGCGACCCAGGGGTCACCCGCCGGGTTGGGGGCGTCGCCGTCGTAGCGGGGGGTCGTCTCCGGGTTCGGGAACCCGACGAAGACGCCACCGTTGTCGTCCTTGGTGAGCTTCCAGTCCAGCTGCAGCGAGTAGTCGCCCGCGAGCGGCTCCGAGTGCCACAGCAGGCCGAGGCCACCGTTGGTCTTCAGCGTGCAGTCGGCCTCACGGGTGAACAGGCCGGGTCCGGCCATGTTCCAGTCGTCCATGCTCGCCGCGGTGCCGTCGAACAGGCTGCGGTAGCCCGGGTCTGCAGGCGTGGCCTCACAGGTGTCGGGCTCGACGACCGGCTCGACCATCTTGAACCAGTCGAACGCGCCGACCTGGCTGCCGGTGCCGTTGTAGGCGGCGACGCCGACCTTCGGTGCCACCAGCCCGGTGCTCGGGTAGCCCGAGCCCATCGACGTCCACGTGGCACCCTGGTCGACCGACCAGCGGCCCTGGATCGAGGTGCCGGTCGAGACCATCTGCAGCTGCAGGTCGTCGGGAGCGGCGCCCTCGGGCAGGTCGGCGTTGGTGTAGACCATGTCGCCGTTGATGCGGCGGCCCAGCTCGAGCACCCAGTCGCCGTCCGGCTTCTCCATCGCCACGAACTTGGCGTAGTTGGTGGCGCTGGTCCAGGCCACGAGACCACCCTGGAGGTAGTCGTCGGCACCGGTCATCGAGAACTGGGTCGCAGCGGCCCAGGGACCCTCGGCCGGAGCCGGCTGCAGCACCATGTTCTTGGCGTCGACCGCCCCTCCGGAGAGGTCACCGGACTGCGCGTTGATGCGCAGCTGGCCGTCGGCCACGGCGACACCGGTCGCGGTCTTGTTGAGGATCGTGCTCCAGCGGCACGTGTCCAGCTTCGTGCCGTCGAACTCGTCGTCGGCACCGGGCGTCTGGCCCGGCGCGCACGCCTCACGGGAACCGAGGTCGAGGTAGTCGATGTTGACGTTGCCGTTGTCGCCGGCGTCGCGCTGGATCTTGATGACGTTGGTGCCGGCCTGCAGCTCGAGCTGGTCGGTGACCGAGCCCCACTCCTTCCAGGTGGCGAACGGCGGCAGCGACAGCTTCTTGGCGAAGACGCCGTTGACGTAGACCGACATCACCTTGGTCTGGCCGGCCTGGGGGTTCGGGCCGTTGGCGTAGCCGAGCTTCACGTTGTGGAACCCGGCCGCCGTCGCGGTCACGTCGAAGGTCACGGACGCGCCGTCGACCTCGAAGCCACCGACGTAACCGGCGCCGCTGAAGCCGGCGTGCTCGGTCTGCACGCGGTTGCGGTCACCGGTGATGGTGCCGACCTCGGCCTCGACACGACCACCGGTCGGGTCGACGACCTTGAGGTGGTCGAGGTTGACGTTGCCGTCGTCACCGGTCTCGTAGGCGATCTCCACGGTGGTGACGCCGGCCGGCAGGTTGACGCGGACGGTGTGCGTGCCCCACGTCTTCCAGTCGCCGAGCGGCGGCAGGACGATCGTCTGGAKCACCCCGCCGACGTACAGGCTCATCTTCTTCGCCTGGTTGGGCTGCGGGTTGGGACCGTTGGCGTAGCGCAGCACCAGGTCGTAGGCGCCGGCCCTGGGGGCGACGACGTCGACGGTGACACCCGAGCCGATGGTCTGGATGCCGTCGACGAAGCCCGACCCGGTGAAGCCGGCGTGCTCGGTGTCGATCCCGGCGGTGCCGGTGAGGATGCCGTCCTCGAGCTCATAGATGCCGTCGGCCGGGGCCTCGGGCTCGGGCTCGACGTAGCCGGGGTAGCTGTTGAGGGTGTACCAGGCTTCGGTGCTCCACAGCGTGTCACCAGACGTCGAGGCGAACGGCCGCGGCGAGCGGAGGTGGACGACGCGGTCGGGCTTCAGGCCGTCGACCTCGAGCGTGACGGTCTTCCCGTCCTCGCTGGCGGTCGCGCTGGTGACGGAGAGGCTCTCCTGGTCGAGCTTGGGACCGCCGTACTGTGCCGTCGCGCGGTAGCGCCACTGCTGGACCTGGTACTTGCTCGCCAGGTCGGCGAGCGTGTCAGCGGACAGGGGCTTGGTGTACTCGATCTCGAAGCCACCCTCGACGACGTCCATCGACAGCATGTCGAAGGGCACGTTCTGGGTGAGGTCGAGCTTCTGCAGGCCGTAGCGCAGCTTGCCGTTCTGGCCCCAGTTGCCGCCGGCGCCGAGGCCACCGATGATCAGCTGGCCGTTGTCGCCCTTGAGCACCCGGCTGACACCGGCCTCGAGGCCCTGCGTCATCCGGAACAGCGCGCCCTGCTTGGCGCCGTCGACGACCTCGAGGTCGGCGCGCTGGAGGCCGCCGTAGGTGACGTCGCCGATGAACATCTGGCCGGCGTACGGGCCGCCGTCGACGACGACGGGCGTGCTCGGGGAGTTGGCGATCTCGTTCTGCGGCATCCACAGCACCGGCTTGGTGACCGGCTGGTCGTCGAAGCGACCGGGCGTGCCGTCCTTCTCGGTGGTGAAGTGGTTGTAGAACTCGCCCGGCTTGATCTCGATCAGCTTGGAGGCCGGGAGCCAGCCGCCCTGGTTGTCGGTCACGAAGATCTCGCCGTTCGCGCCCCAACCCATGCCGTGCGGCGTGCGGAGGCCGCCGGCGACGTGCTCGATCTCGCCGGTCTCCTTGTCGATGGTGATGTGGTTGCCGCGGTCCTGCGAGCCCTGCGGCACGGTGGTGGCACCACCGAGGTTGATGGAGACCGACAGGTTCACGTGGAACTTGCCGTCCTTGTAGAGCATGCCGAAGCCGAACTCGTGGAAGTTCCCGTCGAACGGGTAGGTCGCGATCTGGTCCTGCGACTGGAAGACGCCCTGGGCGTCCTCGTCGGTCAGCTTGATCAGGCCGGTCTTCTCGGAGATGTAGATCTCGCCGTCGACGACCTTGATGCCCTGCGGCTCCTTGAGGCCGCCCGCGATCTTGGTGCGCGTCACGTCCGCGGTCGAGTCGGCGCCCTTGACGCCCTCGAGCCGGTAGAGCTCACCGAGCTCCACGTTGCCCTGGTCGTTGCCGTTGCCGCCCCAGGTGAGGACGAGCAGGTCGTCGCCCATCCACTCGAGGCCGGTGACCTGCGGCTCGAAGCCGCTGGGCCGGAGGTCGGTGACCTTGTAGGCGGGGTTCACCCCGTCGAGCTGGAGACCGTCGCCGGCCGAGTCGTTCTGGCCCTCGCAGTACTTGAACCCGGGAGCCGTGACGCGCGTGACGCCGGCCTCGGTGCTGAGGACGGAGGTGGGCACGACGGTGAACGCAGCGTCACCGGGCTTCTTCCACTGCAGCGTGAGCTGCTCGCCGCCACCGGCCTCGAAGAAGTTGATCCGCAGCTTCTTGATGCCCGGCGAGAGCTCCGCCGAGCCGTCCTTCGGCGTGTTGCCGTGGAGGCCGTCGTTGTCGATGACCTTCGTGTCGTCGATGAACAGCTCGGAGCCGTCGTCGCTCAGCAGCCGGAACGTGTAGGAGCCGGCGGTGGGGATGTCGAGGTTGGCGAGCGCCTCCACGACGAAGTTCTCGGACAGGCCGCCGAAGTCCTCCGGGGCGTCCCAGTCGATCGTCGGCTTGAGCAGGTCGACGTTGGGGGTCTGCGCGGCCTTCAGGGTGCAGAGCTCGGAGATGCCCTGGCCGAGCTGGTAACCGCGCATGGTGACGCCGGGCTCGTCGCCGGACGGGATGGCCGACGCGGCGCTCGGCACCGTGGCGGCAAGGCTTGCCGCAACGGCAGCGGCAAGGGTCGCGGCGGCCCAGCGGCGCGCGCGGGGGGGTGGAGCGGTGGAGGAATTCTTCGACACCGGGGGATTACCTCTCGGGAGCCCGGGCGCGAGGCACGCCGGGACGATTGTGACGACGCTCACCCTAGGACCGATCCGACAGTTTGTGAACAACTTTTGACTGGTGATCGTCATAAGGGGCGGTCCCCGTTACAGTCACGCTCGTGCTGGAGGACCTCGGACGGCTGCTGCACCGCTGGCGACGCCCGGTCCTCGCGACCTGGGCGGTGGTCGTCGTGCTCGGCGCCGTCCTGGGGGGCTCGGTCTTCGACCTGGCCGAGGCTCCCGACCCCCTGCGGGACGACAGCGAGTCGGCCCAGGTGAAGGATCGGCTCGAGGCCGCCGACCCCGAGGGCGAGCTGGTGGTCGCCGTCCTGTCCGGTGCGGACATCTACGGCGTCGACCTGATCGACCAGGCCACGCGCACCCTCCACGCCGTACGAGACCTGCCGGACGTCGTCGAGGTGCGCGACCCCTGGACCACCGGCGCGCAGGACCTCGTCCGGCCCGACCGGTTCGGCACGGTCGTCACCGTCGAGATCGACCACACCGTCGACCGCGACCGTGCCCTCGCTGCCGCCGCCGAGGTCGAGAAGACCCTGCAGCAGGTCGGCATGCCCGAGGTGCTGGTCGGCGGCCCGCTGCTGGCCGAGGAGGCCTTCGGCGAGCAGGCCGTGCAGGACGCCGCGCGGGGCGAGGGCGTCGCGATCCTCGTGCTCGTCGTCGTCCTCGCGCTCGCCCTGGGCGGGCTCGTCGTCGGCCTGCTGCCCGTGGCGACCGCGCTCGGCTCGGTCTGCGTGGCCCTGCTGGCGCTGGCGGGCCTGGCGCGGCTGACGCCGGTGAGCGACTACGCCGTCAACGTCGTCACGCTGCTCGGCCTCGGCCTGGCGGTGGACTACGCGCTGCTGGTCCTCGGCCGCTTCCGGGAGGAGCGAGCAGCCGCGCCGGGCACCGACGTCGCAGCAGCGCTCGGGCGCACCCTGGCCACCTCCGGGCGCACGGTCCTCGTCTCGGGCCTCACCGTCGCGACGGCGCTGGCCGGCCTGCTCGTGCTGCGTGACCCGGTGCTCTCCCCGATGGCGATCGGAGGCCTCGTCGCGGTCGCCGGCGCCACGCTGACCGGACTGACCCTCGCCCCCGCGCTGGTCGCCGTGTCACACGGGCGGATCCCCGCACCCGCGGCGGGTCGTTTCCTGGGCGGCACCCCCAGCGCCCATGCGCTGCTGCCACGCCTGGCGAGGTTCGCGCAGCGCCGGCCGTGGCCGGTGCTGCTCGGGTGCACCGCCCTGCTGCTCCTGCTCAGCACGCCCCTGCTGTCCCTCGACCTCCGCAACTCCGACACCCGCTCGCTCCCCCGCGACAGCGCGCCGCGGCTGACGCAGGCCGCGATCGAGGACCGCTACCCCGACCAGGTGGCCACCCCGATCACCGTGCTGGTCGAGGCGGAGTTCTCCTCCCAGGAGACCGCGGACGCCATGGCGGGGCTGGCCGGCATCCCCGGCGTCGTCGACGTGCTGCTGTTCGACCCCGTGCCCGGCGACCTCAGCCAGCTCCTCGTCGAGCCTGAGCCGGACGCTGCCGGCGACTACGACGGCCCGAAGGTGCAGGACCTCGTACGACGGCTGCGGGCCGCCGACCTCGGGGCCGACGTCCTCGTCGGCGGGCCCACGGCCGAGCTGGTCGACACCCGCGACGCCCTCGCCGACCGGGCGCCCATCGCGGTGCTGGTCGTCGCGCTGCTCACCGCCCTGCTGCTGGGACGGCTGACGCGCTCCGTTGTCGTACCCATCAAGGCGGTGGCGCTCAACCTGCTCTCCCTCGGCGCGACGCTCGGCGTGGTGGTGGCCATCTTCCAGCGCGGCTGGGGGTCGTCCCTGCTCGGCTTCGACTCGTGGGGCGCCCTCGACGTCACCACTCCCCTGCTGCTGTTCATGTTCGCGTTCGGGTTGTCGATGGACTACCACGTCTTCCTGGTCGCCCGGATCCGCGAGGCGTGGGACGAGGCCCTGGCCCGCCCGACGCGCAAGCGGGATCGCGGCAAGGACCTCCGGGCGCTCAACGACGAGGCCGTCCTCACCGGCATCACCGCCTCGGGACCGGTGGTGACGCTCGCCGCGGTCGCGATCGGGATCGTGTTCCTCGGCTTCGCGCTCGGCGAGCTGATCGCGGTCAAGGAGATCGGCGTCGGGATGACCGTGGCCGTGCTGCTCGACGTGACGATCGTGCGCGGCCTGCTGCTGCCGGCGTCGATGACGCTGCTGGGCCGGTGGAACTGGTGGCTGCCCGGGCAGGGGCAGCAGGGCTGAGGAGCCTCAGCGCTCGTCGGTGGTGGCGGAGGTGCCCGTCGTGGCCGAGCCACCCGGGGTGCCCGGTGCGTCCGGTGCGTCCGTCGCGTCCGTCTCCTCGGAGCGCTGAACCGGCTCGTCGCCGTAGACGCCGGCGTCCTTGGCCGCCTGCGCCTTGCGCAGCTGCTTGACCAGGCTGAACGCGATGATGACGACCGCGATGATCATGAAGATCCACACGGCGAAGCCCAGCGGACCCGCCTTCACCTCGGTGTCCTCCGGCGTGGGGTCGTTCACGAGCGCGATGATCAGCAGGTGGAGCATGCCCCTAGTGTCCCACTTCCTGCTCAGGGAGCGGGGGTCGGGATCCCCGCGAAGAGATCGTCCTCGGGCAGCGTGCTCTCGACCGTCGACTCGACCAGCTCGTAGTCCTCGGTGGGCCAGGTCTTCTGCTGGATCTCACGCGGGATCGCGAACCACATGCCGTCGGGGTCGATCTGCGTGGCGTGGGCGAGCAGCGCCTGGTCGCGGACCCCGAAGTAGTCGCCGCACGGCACCCGCGTGGTGATCCGGTCGTCCCACTCCGGCTCGCGCTCCCACTTCTCGAGGCGCTCGGCGTAGGGCGACTCGAGGTCGTGGGCGAGCATCGCCTCGTGGAGGGCGTTGGTCTTCGCCCAGCTCCAGCCGTGGTGGTAGTAGAGCTTCATCGGCTGCCACGGCTCACCCGCGTCGGGGAAGCGCTCCGGGTCGCCGGCCGCGTGGTAGGCGGCGACGGAGATCTCGTGGCAGCGGATGTGGTCGGGGTGCGGGTAGCCGCCGCGCTCGTCGTACGTCGTCAGGACGTGGGGACGGAACCCGCGGATCAGCCGTACGAGGCGCTCGGTGGCCTCCTCGAGCGGCACGAGCGCGAAGCAGCCCTCCGGGAGCGGCGGAAGCGGGTCGCCCTCGGGCCAGCCGGAGTCGACGAAACCGAGCCAGTCCTGACGGATGCCGAGGATGTCGCGGGCGCGGTGCATCTCCTCGCGGCGGATCTCGGTGATGTTCTCCCAGACCTCGGGGCGGTCCATCTTGGCGTTGAGCACCGAGCCGCGCTCGCCGCCGGTGCAGGTGGCGACGTGGACGTCGACCCCCTCGGCGACGTACTTCGCCGTGGACGCGGCCCCCTTGCTCGACTCGTCGTCGGGGTGGGCGTGGACGTGCATGAGGCGGAGGCCGGCGCGGGGTCGGTCTGCGGGGGGCTGGGCCATGGTCTGGAGTCTAGGAGCAGGGACTTACGCTTCTGTGCGTGACCACCGACCTCGCCGACCGCTACGGCGCCCCCGCCCGGTGGCGGCGCCCCGCAGCCGTGGGCCTCGCGGTCGTCCTCGCCGTCGTCGGACTGACGTGGCTCGGCTGGACGGCGTGGTTCCACGGCAGCCCCGACGTCCGCTCCGAGGTCGTCACCTTCGACGTCACGAGCGACCACCAGGTCGAGGCCCGCGTCGACGTACAGCTGGCGGACGGCGTGGAGGCCAGCTGCCGCGTGCGCGCGCTGGCCGAGGACAAGACGGCGGTCGGCGAGCTCGCCTTCACCCCGGTCGACGGCCCCAACGAGGTCGTCATCCGCACCGAGCGCCGCGCCACCTCCGTGGAGAAGCTCGGGTGCACCTCGCCCGACCAGCCGCGACCGCGCTGAGCCGTCGGCCTGCACTTTTGCCTCAGTCTTGCTAACCTGATCGTTCTGCCCGTCCGGGTGCGCTGGCCGACGTCTGTCGCCGCGCCGACACCGATCGGACGGAAGATCCCACTGACCCGATGCGGGCGCGCTGAGGCACACCCGCATCCAGTACCACGTGAGCAGGAGCACCGACATGACCGACCAGGGCACCGTCTGGCTGACCCAGGAGGCCTACGACAAGCTGCAGGCCGAGCTCGAGGACCTCAAGGGCCCCAAGCGCCAGGACATCATCGAGAAGATCGCCGCAGCACGTGACGAGGGCGACCTCAAGGAGAACAGCGGCTACCACGCTGCCAAGGACGACCAGGGCAAGCAGGAGGCCCGCATCCGTCAGCTCGAGGACATGCTCCGCAAGGCCGAGGTCGGCGAGACGCCTCCCAACGACGGCGTCGTCGAGCCCGGGATGGTCGTGACCGCCCGCATCGACGGCGGCGACGAGGAGAAGTTCCTCCTCGGCGCCCGCGAGAACCTCTCCGAGGGCGACACCCTCGACGTCTACTCGCCGCAGACCGCCCTGGGATCCGCGATCAACGGCAAGAGCAAGGGCGACACGGTCACCTACACCGCGCCCACCGGCAAGGAGTTCTCCGTCGAGATCGTGGACGCGGAGCCCTACAAGGCCTGAGCACCACCTGATCACCGCCGGAGCGGTGAGTGAGACAGCTTTTCTGCGTGCAGAACCTGTCTCACTCACCGCTCCGCGGCATTTGAGGGCGTACGACGCTCAGTTGTCGACGCGGTAGCCGCGCTCGCGCAGCCGGGCCATCAGGTGCTCGGCGTGCGTCTCGCCGCGGGTCTCGAGCTGGATGCGCACCTCGACCTCGTTGAGGGTCAGCGACGGCGAGATCCGCTCGTGGGCGACCTCGAGCACGTTGGCGCCCTCCGCACCGACCTCGGCGAGCAGGGAGGCCAGGCCGCCGGGCAGGTCGGGGATGCACACGCGGAGGTAGAGGTAGCGACCGGCCGCGGCGAGGCCGTGGCGGATGACCTTGCTGAGCAGGAGCGGGTCGATGTTGCCACCGGACAGCACCGCGACGGCCGGGGTCTGGAAGCCGGTCGGGTTGTCGAGCAGCGCCGCGACGGCGGCCGCGCCGGCGGGCTCGACGACCTGCTTGGCCCGCTCGATCAGGGCGAGCAGCGCACGGGACAGCGACTCCTCCGAGACGGTCACGATCTCGTCGACGTGGTCGCGCACCGCCGCGAAGGTGATGTCACCGGGCCGGCCGACCGCGATGCCGTCGGCCATCGTGCTCATCGACTCGAGCGGCACGGGCTCGCCGGCTGCGAGCGAGCCCGGGTAGGCCGCGGCGCCCTCCGCCTGCACCCCCACCACGCGTACGTCGGGGCGCAGCGCCTTGACCGCGATCGCCACCCCGGCGAGCAACCCGCCACCACCGGTGGGCACCAGCACGGTGCGTACGTCCGGCGCCTGCTCGAGGACCTCGAGCCCGAGCGTGCCCTGCCCCGCGACGATGTCGACGTGGTCGAAGGGGTGGATCAGCACCGCGCCGGTCTCGTCCGCGAACTCCCGGGCGCGCGCGAGCGAGTCCTCGAGGTAGCGGCCGTGGAAGACGACGTCGGCACCGTAGCCGCGGGTCGCCTTCTCCTTGGGGATCGGCGCCCCCTCGGGCATGAAGACGGTGGAGCTGATGCCGAGCGTCGAGGCGGCGAGCGCGACACCCTGGGCGTGGTTGCCCGCGGACGCCGCGACGACGCCCTTGGCCCGCTCCTCGGCGGACAGGCGCGAGATGCGGACGAAGGCGCCCCGCGACTTGAACGAGCCGGTGCGCTGGAGGTTCTCGCACTTCAGCGACACCCGTCCCCCGACGAGCGCCGACAGCCAGCGCGACTCCTCCATCGGCGTGGTCACCGTCAGGCCCTCGAGCATCTCGCGCGCGGCGATGATGTCGGCCAGGGAGCACTGCTCAGTCATGCCCGGTCCTCGTGCTTGTCGTCGTGCTTGTCGCCGTGCTTGTCGTCGGCATCGTCGGGGGCGTCCGGACCCGCGAGGGGGCCGTCATCGTGGACCTGGTCGCCCTCGTTGGGAGGTGGCCCGATGTCGTCCTCGAGCGCGTCGTCGGGATCGTGCTCACCGACGTCGGTGTAGGAGGAGAGGTGCTGTGCGACGGCGTTGCCGGCCGCGGCGAGGGGTACGGCGACCAGCGCGCCCGCGATGCCGGCCACGAGCACCCCGCAGCCGATCGCCACGATCACGCCGAGCGGGTGCAGCGAGACGAAGCGACCCATGAGGAACGGTTGCAGCACGTGGCCCTCGATCTGCTGGACCAGGATCACGCCACCCAGCATCAGCAGCGCCGTCCACGGACCCTGGTCGACCAGCGCGACGAGGATCGCGACCAGTCCGGCCACGGTGGCACCGATCATCGGGACGAACGCGCCGAGGAAGACCAGCACGCCGATGGCCACGACGAACGGCACGCCGAGGAACACGGCGACGAGCATGATCCCGATCGCGTCGACCAAGGCCACCAGGACCGTCGCCCGCACGAACTGGGTCAGCGACACCCACGCGACGCGGCCCGAGGCGTCGACGCGCTCGCGCGCGGCGCGGGGGGCGATCCGCACCAGCCACGACCAGATGCGCTCGCCGTCGGCGAGGAAGAAGTAGGTGGAGAACAGCACGATGAAGAAGCCCGCGACCACGTGGCCGAGGGCCGTGCCGACCTCGGTGGCCCGGGTGACCATGCCGTCGGTGCCGGTGCTGCCGGACACGGCGGCCTGCATCTGCTTGATGTAGCCGTCGAGCTGGGAGTCCGAGACGTGGAACGGCCCGGTGCGCAGCCACTCCCTGACCTGACCGAGCCCGGTGACCACCGAGTCGGACAGATCGCTCGCGCCCTGGGCGACCTGCTGGCCGACGAAGGTCAGCAGCAGCCCGACCGTCCCGAGGCCGATGAGCATCACGACGCCGGTCGCGAGGCCGCGCGGCACCCCGACGCGGCGCAACCAGATGACGACGGGTGAGGCCAGCGCGGCGATCAGGAGCGAGATGGCGAGCGGCAGGGTGATGACGGCGAAGAAGCGCAGGGTCCACAGCAGGCCGAGCATCGCGATCGCGATGGCGATGAGCCGCCAGGACCAGGCGGCGGCGAGGTCGAGGCCCCACGGCACCTGGGCGCGGCTGAAGTTGGAAGGTCCGGTGGTGAACGCCGGCTCGGTCCGGCGCTCGGCACGAGACTGCGCCCACTGGGCGACGATGCGCTCGGTGAGCCCGTCCTCCTCGCGGGCGAGAGCGGCGAACAGCCGCCGCCGTCCCGACTCCACCTCGGGGTCGCCCGGGGTGTCTGCCGAGGGCCTGCTCTGCTCGCTCACGTCGTCACGCTACCTATCCCCTGCGGCCCTGAGACCACCCAGCAGTCGGTGCGCCGCCACGGGGTGCTCCTCGGCCAGCAGCCCCGCGGCGGCGAGCACGTAGTCGTGGTCGACGACCACGCGCGGGTCGCGCGGCAGCTGCCAACCCCCCTCGAAGGCGTCGCCCGTGGCCGGCGCCAGCACCCGGCGGACGGCGTCGGGGCCGCCGTGGCGCAGCACGCCGCCCGAACCGACGAGGAGGTCGACCTCGCGAAGGTCCTTGCCGCTGCGCTCGACCACGCGTCCCTCGGGGCTCACCACCACCTTGCTGCGGCCGGCGTGGCGCTCGAGGGCGATCCGGACGGCGGCCGCGGCGATGTCGAGGTCGGCGTCCTGCTCGGCAGCCGGGTCGGGGCAACCGTCGGGGAGGAGGTCGGGCTGCTCGCGGCGGCGTACGGCGGCGGCGTGGAGGTCGTCGCGACCGGCGGCCTCGACCGTCGAGACGGCCGACCAGCGCATGCCGAGGTCGCCCTCGACCRTGCGGGTGACCGGCGTGGTGGCGACGACCTCGCGGGCCAGGCCGCTGTCCTCGGGGTCGAGCTCGACGACGCTGTGCACATCGGTGGTCGCACCACCGACGTCGACGACCGCGACGTCACCGGCACCGCGGTGCTGGTCGTCGAGGCCGCGGGCGAGCAGCTCCACGCCGGTGAGCACGACGTCGGGCGTCGCGCCGCGCACCATCGAGGTGAAGGTGCGGCCTCGGGCGTCGGTGCGGCTGCTGAGGTGCTTGCCGCCGATGACGTGGCTCAGGAAGATCTCGCGGATCGCCCGGCGCGCGCTGTCCGGGGCGAGCACGCCGATGCGCGGCACCACGTTGTCGGCGAGCACGTGCGGCGTCCCCGCGCCGCTCAGCAGCTCCGCGACCAGGGGCTGTGACTCGACGTTGCCGGCCACCACGACGGGCCCCGGCCACGGCTGCCCGGCCAGGAAGCGGGCGTCGCCCTCGAGCACCTCGGCGTTGCCGCCGTCGGTGCCGCCGACGAGCAGCACCACGTCGGGCTCGGCCGCCCGGAGCGCGGCCAGCTTGGTGTCGTCGAGCCCGCCGTGCAGCACCAGCACGACCTTGCCGCCGCTGGAGAGCGCGACCCGGCGGCCGGCCTCGGCGGTGACCAGCTCCTCGTTGCCGACGACCGCGATGCGCAGCCCGCCGCCGGCGCTGGAGCAGGCGAGCACGTCGGCGTCGACTGCGTGGGGGTCCTGCTCGGCGAGCGCGGCCACGCAGGCGTCGTACCCGTCGAGGACGTCACCGGCGCCGGTCGCGTCCGGCAGCGTGGTCGGGTGGCTCGCGGTGGCGAGGAGCTCACCCGTCGCGCGGTCCACGAGCACGGCCTTGGTGAACGTCGAGCCGAAGTCGACGCAGACGACCGCGCTCACACCAGCACCGTCAACGCGACCACCACGATGATCGCGATCACGGCGAGGACGACGACCTGCGCGCCGAGTCCTGGCGGGAGGTCGGTGCCCGTCCGGATCGCCCGCTCGGCCTGGCGGTAGCGGTACCAGCCGACGCCGGCGGTCAGCGCCGACGCGACCAGGAAGGCGATCCCCAGGGCGACGTTGGGCCAGGCATCGTCCAGCAGGTTGAGGGCACCGACGGCCGCCACCATGAGACCGATCGCGGTGCGCTCGTAGGCAAGGAGGGTCCGCTCGTTGGCCAGGAGGTAGCGGGGGTCGGGTGCCTCGTCCACGACTCAGGCCAGGGAGCGGTCGAGGTCGGCGACGAGGTCGTCGACGGTCTCGATGCCGACGCTGAGCCGGATGAGGTCGTCCGGCACCTCGAGGTCGGTGCCCGCGACGCTGGCGTGGGTCATCTTCCCGGGGTGCTCGATGAGCGACTCGACGCCGCCGAGCGACTCCCCGAGGGTGAACACCTCGGCGCGCTCGCAGACGGCGAGGGCCTGCTCGAGCCCGCCGGCGACGCGGAACGAGATCATCCCGCCGAAGCGCTTCATCTGACGGGCCGCGACCTCGTGACCCGGATGGGCCGCGAGGCCGGGGTAGATCACCTCGGTGACCCGCGGGTCACCGTCGAGGAACTCGACGATCCGCTCCGCGTTGTCGCAGTGGCGGTCCATCCGTACGCCGAGCGTCTTGAGGCCGCGGTGCGTCAGGAAGGCGTCGAACGGTCCGGCCACCGCGCCCATGGCGTTCTGGTGGTAGCCGACCTTCTCGGCGAGCTCGAGGTCGCGCACGACGACCGCTCCCCCGACGACGTCGCTGTGCCCGCCGACGTACTTGGTCGTCGAGTGCACCACCACGTCGGCGCCGAGCGTGAGCGGCTGCTGGAGGTAGGGCGAGGCGAAGGTGTTGTCGACGACGAGCAGGGCACCCGCGTCGTGCGCGACGGTGGCCAGCGCCTCGATGTCGCCGATGGTGAGCATCGGGTTGGTGGGCGTCTCGACCCACACCAGCTTGGTGCGGCCGGGCTCGATGGCCGCGGCGACGGCGTCCGTGTCGGCCACCGACGCCGAGCTGTGGTCGGTGCCCCAGACCTTGGCGACCTTGTCGAAGAGGCGGTGCGTGCCGCCGTAGGCGTCGTCGGGGATCACGACGTGGTCGCCGGGTCGCGTCAGCGCCCGGATGATGGTGTCCTCGGCGGCGAGGCCGGAGGCGAAGGCGAACCCCTTCTCGCCGTCCTCGACCGCCGCGAGCGCGCCCTCCAGCGCCGTACGCGTCGGGTTCGCGGAGCGGCTGTACTCGTAACCGCCGCGCAGGCCGCCGACGCCGTCCTGCTTGTAGGTGCTGCTGGCGTAGATGGGCGGGTTGACCGCCCCGGTCATCGCGTCGGGCTCGTAGCCGGCGTGGATCGCACGCGTGTCGAAACCGGACTTGTTGCGGTGCTCCTGGGTCACATGGCGAGGGTAGACCCCGCGGCTCTCGGCCCGGACAGCGGAACGGCCGCCGCATCCCCTGATGCGGCGGCAGTCCCTGCCTCGTGACAGCTGGTTCCTACTCGGTGCTGGCGGGCGACCCCTTCCCCGGCGTGGTGAGCGAGTCGCCTCCCGACCGGGTGGTCGAGACGCCGGCAGAGCCACCGGGGTTGAGAGCCCAGCTGCCGTAGGCCTGGGTGCGGCCGGCTGCAGCCGCGACGGCGTACATCGTCAGGCCCCACGGGTCGGCCGAGCCCACGGCACCGAGGGCACAGTTCGTGCCCGCGCCCTTGCAGGTGTAGAAGGCGTTCGCGTTCACGTTGGTCTTGCCCGAGACGAAGATGCACAGGTTGCCCGGAGACGCCCCCGGCGCACCTGCGGTGCCCGAGCAGCCGGGAGGCAGCGCCGCGCCGGTGTCGATCACATGGACGAGCGGCGCAACCTTCAGCTGGACCGGGAAGACGATGTCGGTCGTTGCGTACTCGGCCGCAGCGGGAACGTAGCTGTGGGCGAGGAAGGAGCCGCGGTAGGTGATCGGGACGGGAACGTACTTCCCGTCGCTCTCGGCCTTGGTGTACGCCGAGCCTGCGCCGGCGTACTTCGAGTCGGACTCGGCCTTGGTGTACGACGAGCCGGTGAGCGCGTAGTTGCCCTTGGGCTGGTACTTCGCGTCGGAGTCCGACTTGGTGTAGTACCTCTTGTCGCTCTTCTTCTTGGTGTAGTACCGCTGGTCGGCCTGCGGCTTGAGCTCCTTGTTCCAGATCTTCTTCCAGTTGGTGGCCACGGCGTTGCTGACCTCGGCGCCTGCCGGCGTGACGGCCATCAGGCCGCCCCCGACCAGGACCCCCACGAGAATGGCAACGAGGGGCCGTCGAACTGCTCGACGTGAAGACATCACAATTCCTTTCAACGGATGCTGCGGATCTCTTCACCGTCCTCCCGGCACCGCGCTGGCGCATCCGTGACAACGCGACGTCTAGACCGCGTAGTTCCACCTATGCCGCCGCCCGGCGAGACGCGGTCGCGGCCCTTGCGCGCCGCGCGACAATGGAGGCATGTTCGGAATCGGCAAGCCCACCGCCCTGCCCACCCCCGACCAGGCGCTCCCGGGGCGCGAGCAGCAGATGTGGACCCTGGGCGAGCACCTGGTCCTGCACACCCCCGTCGTCAGCGACGACGTGGCCGACGGCCTCGAGGTCGCCGTCCTCGGCCTCGGCTGCTTCTGGGGGGCCGAGGAGATCTACTGGCAGGTCCCCGGCGTCTGGTCGACGTCGGTCGGCTACGCCGGCGGCAGCACCCCCAACCCGACGTACGACGAGGTGTGCAGCGGGCACACCGGCCACACCGAGGCCGTCCGCGTCGTCTTCGACCCCGCGAAGGTGTCGTACGCCGACCTGGTGAAGAAGTTCTTCGAGATCCACGACCCGACCCAGGGCATGCGCCAGGGCAACGACGTCGGCACCCAGTACCGCTCGGCGATCTACTGGACGACTCCGGAGCAGGAGCAGACCGCCCGCGAGCTGACCAAGGCCTACGGCGAGGAGCTCGCGCGCCGCGGGCTCGGCGAGATCACCACCGAGATCCGCCCGGCCAACGAGACGCCGTACTTCTACGCCGAGGACGCGCACCAGCAGTACCTCGCGAAGAACCCCTTCGGCTACCGGTGCCACGCCAACACCGGCGTGAAGTTCCCGGCCTGACCTCCATGTCCGACACGGTCCACGTCACGGCCAACGCCGAGAAGAACCGCTACGAGGCTCACCTCGACGGGGAGCTCGCCGGCTTCGCCGAGTACCAGCTCACCGACGAGCTGATCGTCTTCACCCACACCGAGGTCCACCGGGTCCACGAGGGCAAGGGCGTCGGCTCGGCGCTGGCCAGGTTTGCCCTGGACGACGTACGAGACCACGGCGGACGCCGGGTGCTCGCGATCTGCCCGTTCATCAAGGCCTGGATGCTCCGCCACCCCGACTACGCCGATCTCCTCTACGACCGGACGTCCTCGGTCGTCCACGACTGAGCGGCCACCTCCCCGGCACGTTCGCACTCACTGCCGCGGGGGTGTCGATCTGGACCCTGCTCGTCCGTCAGAGTGGTGACGGGCCGCACGGGGCGGCCGCACAGGAGGAGTGTCATGACGAAGTACGCCATCTACTTCAACCAGCAGTGGGTGGGCGACCACCCCGCCGAGTGGTACCAGAGCCGCGTGGAGCCGAGCAGCGCGGTGGTGCGGGAGATCGAGGCCGCCGGCGCCCTCGTGTTCGCCGGCGGGCTCGTGGAGGACCGTTCCGAGGCCTTCAGCGCCGACGCCACGAGCGGCACGATCACGATCACCGACGGTCCCTACGCCGAGACCGCGGAGTACCTCGGCGGGATCACGATCGTCGAGGTCCCCGACCTCGAGACGGCGAAGATGTGGGCGGGCAAGATCGCCGAGGGGTGCGGATGGCCGCAGGAGGTCCGCGAGATCAAGTAGGAACGAGCCTCGGGGGTCCTACTGCGCGACCCAGTCGGTGAAGCTGCGCGGCTTGCCGAGCCAGTCCGTGGCAGTGGTGCTGCCGTCCGGGCGCGTTCCTGCGACGCGGACGGCGACCCGCACCTCCTCCGGTGACCCGAGCGCCTCGCGGGAGATCCGGAGACGGACCTGGTCGGTGTCGTAGTCGACCCGCATCCGGTAGGAGCCCTCGACGGGCTCGGGCGAGGAGTCCGAGAAGCCGTCGACCTCGAGCAGGTTGTAGCCGGTGCCGCGGAAGAAGCCGCCGGCGAAGAGGTACTCCGGGCCGCGGTCGTCGGGGTCGGTGTCGAGGAACACGGAGCCCGACGAGCCCGTCGTGTACGACGGCCGCAGGTCGGTGTGGGTCGTGGTGACGACGACGTTGGCGGCCTTGTGCTCGACCTCCACCGACCGGAGGTCGACCCCGTGGCCGAGGTCCTTCGGGTCGGAGACTCCGATGCCGTCGGCGTTGGCCGGGAGGGCCTGGGTCAGGGCGAGTGCGGCGACCGCCAGGGTCGCGGCGCTCAGGAAGGTCCTACGCATGGTGCTGGTCCGTTCTCTCGTCGGGCCCCGGGACGGGGACGTACATGGAGACGCCGCAACGCGCGCCGAGGTTGCCTGTGTTCACACCTGCGACTGGCATGATCCGCTTCTCATGCACGATCCGACCGATCCGAGGAGTCGCGTGGCCGCCCTCTCGCAGCGTCGACACACCGTCGCCGCCTGGCTGGTGCACGCCTACACGGCCTCCGGTGTCGTCCTGGCGTTCCTGATGTTCATCGCCGTCATGGAGGGCGACACCGTCCGGGCGCTGTGGCTCTTCCTCATCGCCATGGTCGTCGACGGCACCGACGGGATGCTCGCGCGCTACGTCCAGGTGAAACGTCACGCCCCGTCGTTCGACGGCGCGCTCCTGGACAACATCGTCGACTACATCACCTACGCCTTCATGCCGATGCTGCTGCTCTGGAGCGCCGGCTACCTGGGCGAGGGCAACTCGGCGACGGTCCTCGCGGTCATCCCGCTGCTCGCCTCGGCCTACCAGTTCTGCCGCGTCGACGCCAAGACCGACGACCACCTGTTCCTCGGCTTCCCGAGCTACTGGAACATCGCCGCGTTCTACGTCGTGGTCCTCGACCTGCAGCCCACGGCGGTCGCCGTCGTGCTGCTGGTGTGCGCGGTCCTCGTGTTCGTCCCGATCGGCTACGTCTACCCGTCGCGCACGACCACGCTGAAGTGGACGACGCTCGCCCTCACGTGCGTCTGGCTGGTCGGGTACGCCGTTCTGGTCGCCCAGCTCCCCGACCCCAACCCGGTGTGGCTGGCGATCTCGGTGGCCTACGTCGCCTACTACGTGGCGCTCAGCCTGCACCTGACGGCCCGGCGCGGTCGCCTCGTGCCGGCCGTCGGGTGAGCTACCGACCCACCTGGATCCGTACGTCGACGACCTGGCCGAGGTCGACGTCCTCGGCACGGCGCACGGCGACCTTCAGCGGCAGGAACCACGTGTCCTCGCGGGGGAACATCGCGGTGGTGAACTCCGTGTCGCCGATCCACGCCCGGACCGGCACCACGCCCCAGTAGACGACGTCGGCCTTCACCTCGTCGACGAGGTCGGCCGCGTCCGGCGGGAGGGCGACGAAGAAGAACGGCGCCGGCCCGCGCCACTCGACCACCTCGCCGGCGAACTCGATCTCCATGCCCTCACCTTCCCAGCAAACCGACCCGCGGGTGGGCAGACACCGAGGCGGGCGGAAGACCCCACGGCCTCCGCCCGCCTCGCACCGCCGCACCCCTGTCGCACGGCGGCCCTCCCTGGAGGGTCTGGTTCAGCCCTGGGCTGAGCCAGTGCTCACCCCAGGGCCGCGACTGCCGCCACGACGTCGACGAGGCCGTGGCCCTTGTCGTACGACGTGGTGCCGACCGGACCGGGCTGGTAGGCCGCTCCGTCGGTGAACTTGTGCGCCGAGACCTTCAGCGCCTGCTCGATCTCGGCGGGCGTCGCCGTCGGGTCGGCCTGGAACAGCTGGGCGACGATCCCGGCGATGTGCGGCGCCGCCATCGACGTACCGCTGATGGTGTTGAACGTGCCGACGTCGAGGGCGCCGGGTCCGTTGCGGAAGTCCAGGCCCGTCGAGCAGACCGCCAGGTAGAGGCGGCACGACGAGGTGATGTTCTCGCCGGGCGCCGAGATGTCGGGCCAGGTCGAGGCGTCGGTGGCGAGGCCGCGCGAGCTGAACTCGGACACGACGCCGTCGCGGGTTCCGGTGTCCTGGTCGTAGTAGGACGCCACCGAGAGGATGCCGCCGGTGGGGTCCTGGCCGGGCGGGTTGGTCAGGCTCGTCGCGCCGTCGCCGCCGTCGTTGCCCGCAGCCCAGACCGTGACGACGCCGTCGGCCGCGAGCGCGCGCTGGAGCTTGACCGTGGCCGACTCGGGGTCGAACTCACCACCGCCGGTCGGGCCGTACGAGTTGTTGGTGACCTTGATCGGGGGGCAGGTCGACGCGGGTACGCCGGCGCCGCACGGCGCCTCGTGGTTCTCGAGCACCCAGTTGAGCGCGGAGTCGGCGCCGAGGATCACGATGCCCGCGCCGGTCGAGATCGACACCAGCTTGGCGCCGGGAGCAGCGCCCTGCAGGTTGCCGCCGTCGGTCAGCGTGGTCGGGCGGCCGGCGACGATGCCACTGACGTGGGTGCCGTGGCCGCCGACGGAGAGGGTGTCGGTGTCGACGAAGGCGGGCACGCGCTGTACCGAGCAGGTCTCGGTCAGCGGCTCGCACAGTGCCTTGAGGTTGGCGACGACCGCGCTCGAGCCGTCGGCCTCCTTGAAGTAGGGGTGGGTCGGGTCCACGCCGGAGTCGATGACCGCGACGCTCACGCCCTTGCCGGTCAGCGGCGTGCCGTCGGCGCCGGTGAGGGTGGCGGCCGCCTCCGCCCCGCGGGTCGCGGTGTTGGACGTCTCGGCCAGGTCCTGGCTGAAGAAGTCGATCGGCTGTGCCCCGCCCTCGACGTACGTCACTCCGCCCTGGCTGCGGACCGCGTCGACCTGGCTGCGGGTGGCGTCGGCGATGACGACGCCGATCCGGGTGAACTCGCCGTTCTTCCGCATCCCGGTGGCCGCGACGGCCTGGCGGGCGGCGGCGATCGAGGTGCCGTGCACCATCACCGTCGTCCTGCCGGTCAGCCCGCTCAGCTGTCCGGCGAGGAAGTCGGAGACGTTGGCCCGGCCCGCGGCCGGGGCGGTGGCCTGTCCGGCGGCCGGCGCGGTCGCGCCGACGCCGAAGGTGGCGCTGGCGGCGAGCACGCTCGCTGCGCAGGCGAGAAGGGTCTTGGGTCGCACGTTGTCCTCCCGAGGGGTCGAGGTCATCCAGTCCCTCAACGAGCGGACCGGCCCCGGGTCACGCCCTCCCTCCCGCGGATTCACCGGCGGGTGGCGCGCCGCGTCGGAACGGGTGTGGCAACCCGATTGCGTCGACCGGGACAATGGAGGTATGACCGAGCTCCCCCGCAAGGCCGCCGCGCGCACGGCCCGACTCGCTGCGCTCCCGCTCGGCTATGCCGGCCGGCAGGCGATGGGGCTCGGCAAGCGGCTCGGCGGCAAGCCCGCCGACGCGGTGCTCTCCGAGGTGCAGCAGCGCACCGCCGAGCAGCTCTTCCGCACCCTGGGCGAGCTCAAGGGCGGTGCGATGAAGTTCGGCCAGGCCCTCAGCGTGCTGGAGTCCGCCCTGCCCGAGGAGGTCAGCGCGCCCTACCGCGAGCACCTCACCGCGCTGCAGGACTCCGCTCCCCCGATGCCGACGGCGACCGTGCGCGAACAGCTGGCCGCGCACCTCGGCGACGACTGGTCCGCACGGCTCGTGTGGCTCGACGGTGCCCCGACGGCGGCCGCCTCGATCGGACAGGTCCACCGGGGCCGCTGGCGCGACCTCGCGGGTGGGCCGGAGGCGGCGGAGGACCGTGAGGTCGCCGTGAAGGTGCAGTACCCCGGTGCCGGCGAGGCGCTGATGTCCGACCTCCGCCAGATCTCCCGCGTCGCGCGCGGGTTCGCGCCGGTCTTCCCCGGCATCGACCTCAAGCCGCTCGTCGCGGAGCTGCAGGACCGCGCTGCCGACGAGCTCGACTACCACCTCGAGGCGGAGGCGCAGGCGGCGTACGCCGAGGCCTTCGCCGACCACCCCGACATCGTCGTGCCCGCGGTCGTCACCGTCGGCACCGAGGTGCTCGTGACCGAGTGGCTCGACTCCGCCTACTCCCTCGCGCAGGTCATCCGTGACGGCACCCAGGAGGAGCGGGACCACTACGGCGAGCTGTTCGTCCGGTTCCTCTTCGAGGGTCCGCGGCGCACCGGCATGCTCCACGCCGACCCGCACCCGGGCAACTACCGCGTCATCCCGGGGCCCGACGGGGGCCTCGGCCGCCTCGGCGTCCTGGACTTCGGTGCCGTCGCCCGGCTGCCGCAGGGGCAGCTCCCGGAGGCGATGGGCCGGCTGATCCGCATCGCACTGGAGTCCGACGAGGAGTCGCTGGTCGCCGGGCTCCGCGAGGAGGGTTTCATCAAGGACCGCATCGAGGTCGACCCCGCGATGCTGCTCGACTACCTCGCGCCGTTCGTGGAACCGGCCGACCAGGAACGCTTCACCTTCACCCGCGAGTGGATGCGCACGCAGTTCGAGCGGATCAACGACCCCCGCGCCGAGACGTTCACCCTCGCCACCAAGCTCAACCTGCCGACCTCCTACCTCCTCATCCACCGCACCTGGCTCGGCGCCCTCGGCCTGCTCAGCCAGCTGGGCGCAGCCGTGCCGTTCCGCGAGATCCTCGAGGAGTCGCTCCCGGGCTTCGCCGACTGACGACGAGATCGTTGAAGGTACGAGTCACCTGGTGGCTCGGATCTTCCACGTTGTCGACGCGCCGGGACCGGCCCCAGTGGCACGATGACGCGCATGTCCGCACCCACCGAGGCCACCCCCACGTCCGAGGCCGCGCTCGCGCGCTGGCACGCCGTCGTCGAGAGCCGCGACCCCGCCGGCCTGCGCGACCTCGTCGCCGAGGATGCCGTCTTCCGCAGCCCGGCCGTGCACACGCCCCAGGAGGGTCGCGAGACCGTCGTCGGCTACCTCACCGCCGCCTTCACCGTGCTGGGGCCCGGCCTGGCGTACGAGCGGGAGTGGCTCGGCGCGGACTCGGCCGTGCTGCAGTTCCGCACCGAGGTCGGCGGGCTGCAGGTGTCGGGCATCGACATGATCACCTGGGACGCCGAGGGCCGGATCGTCGACTTCACCGTGATGGTGCGTCCCGCCAAGGCGCTCCAGGCGGTCATCGAGCACATGGGCGCCGAGCTGCTCCGGATGCTCGAGGCGTCCGACCCCCGCTGACCCGCACCAGGCCTAGACCCAGAACCCCCGGCCGCCGCCGTAGAAGTCGCCGAAGTGCTCGCGGTACGACGACGCCGGACCGCGCGAGCCGAGATAGGACCCGACGACCGCGGCACCGAGGTCGTCGAGCTCGGGACTCACCATGCGCCCGTCGACCCGGCGCGCCATCGAGTCGATGAAGCGCGCCAGACCGGGGTCCTCGCCGAGCCGGAAGAACGTCGTCTGCGCGCCCAGCCGCGCGGCGGCGTCGAGCTCGCGCACCGAGTGGGCGATCGTCAGGGGGTGCGGCGGGTAGGAGAACCACACCTCGCCGTCGGGCTCGAGGTGCGCCGTCGGCTCGCCGTCCGTGACCACCAGCAGCACGGGCTGGGCGTTGGGGTGCTTGCGGAAGAACCGGTTGGCGAGCAGCAGGCCGTGGTGGAGGTTGGTCCCCTTGTCCCACCGCGCGTCGAGGGCGGTCAGCTCCTCGATCTCCATCACCTGCGCGTGACGGCCGAAGGCGATCAGCTGGATGTCGTCGCCGCGGAAGCGGGAGCGCACCAGCTGGTGCAGCGCGAGCGCCGTGCGCTTCATCGGCACCCACCGGCCGTCCATCGCCATCGAGAAGGACGTGTCGACCAGCAGTGCGACCGCGGCCTGCGTGCGGGCCTCGGTCTCGACCACCTCGATGTCGTCGACCTGGATGCGCACCGGTGAGGCTCCGCCGTCCCGGAGCACGGCGTTGGTGATCGTGCGCGGCACGTCCCACGGCTCGGTGGAGCCGAACTCCCACCGCCGGGTCGCGCCCGACGGCTCGCCCGCGAGCCCTGTCGTACGCGTCTCCCGCGCGCCCGACCGGCCGCTCATCCGCTCCGCGACGTCGCGCAGGAGCGCCTTGCCGAGCTGGCGCATCGCCTTGGGCGAGAGCCGCAGCTCGCCGTCGGAGCCGCGCTTGAGGTAGCCGCTGTCGCGCAGCGCCCGCTCGAGCTCCTGCAGGGTCTTGGCAGCCACGGCAGCGTCCGGGCCGAGCTGCCCGGCGAGCGCGTCGAGGTCGACGTCGTCCATCCGCGCGCCGTGGTGCGACTGCGCGAGCTGGTCGGCGAGCGCGTCGAGCTGGGCGAGGTCCTGCAACGCGCCGGTGCCGTCGCCGAGACCCATCCCCTGGTCGCCCTCGAATCCCTCCGAGCCCGACCAGTCCTCACCGGGGCGCAGGGCCTGGAGGTTGGCGTCCATCCGCGAGAGCTGCTCCATCAGCTGCGGCGACCCGAAGGCCTGCTGCGAGAGCTCCATCAGCTCCTGGCGCTGCTCGGGCGTCATCGAGTTGAGCATCCGCTGGGCGGCGGCCGCACGCTGGGCGAGCGAGTCGAGCAGCTCGTCCATGTCCTGCGGGTCGTCGGGGAAGTAGTCGCCGTGCTTGTCCATGAAGTCACGGAACTCCTCGTCCGTGACGCCGCCGGCGGCGTGCTTCTCCAGCAGGTCGTTGAGGTCGGAGAGCATCTCCTGGACGGCCTGGCGGTCCTCCTCGGTGGCGCCCTCGAGCGCCTCCTTCATGCCGGCGAAGCGCTGGTCGAGGAGCTCGCGGCCGAGCAGGTCCTTGATCTCCTCGTAGGCCTCGCGCGCCTCCGAGGACTTCCAGTCGTACGACGACAGCTCGCCGACCGCGGCCGGGGTGGAGGACGGCAGGTTGTCGAGCATGAGCTCGCGGAACGCGCGGTCGCCGTCGTCCAGCGTGATGTCGCGGGCCAGCTGCCCGCGCTCGGCGAGGACGGCCTTGTCGAGCAGCTCCTTGACCTCGCGCATCGTGCCGTCGAGGTCGTTGCGCTCCAGGATCTCGCGCCGGCGCTCGGCGACGCGGCGGGCGAGCTCGTCGAGGCCGGCCTGGTCGGTGCCCCCGCGCCGCAGGAACTCGCGCATCGCGCGCTCCGGCGAGTAGCCCGCCATGACGTCCTGCCCGATGGCGTCGAGCGCCTCGCCGAGGTCGACGGGCGGCGCGAGCGGGTCGCCGCCGTCGTACTTGCGGAACCGGCTCATCGCGCGCTCGTCCCCGGCTGCTCGTCCAGCCGTTTGCGGAGCCAGACGTCGTCGGGCCACTCGCCGTCGGAGACCCGCTCGACCTCCTCGAAGCCGCGGGCGCGGTAGAAGTCGAAGGCCTGGTCGTTGCCGTCGACGACCTCCAGCCAGAGCTCGTCGCCCTCGACCATCGCCTCGACGTCGGCGAGCAGCCGGCTGCCGATACCGCGGCCGTGGTGGTCGGGGTGGACGTAGAGCTTCCACATCACCTCGCGGTCACCGGTGACGTGCGGGAAGTCGCGATAGGACTGCGAGAGGCGTCCGAGGTTGGCCAGCGCGACGACCTCGCCGTCGACCTCCGCGACGAGGTGGGGGTTGCGCGCCAGCGACGTCTCGAAGACCTCGGGGACCCACCACTCGTCGAGCATCCGCTGGGCGTACGCCGCGTCGATGGGGCCATAGGTGGGTGGCACGACGGCCTCGCCGAGCGCGCGGAAGGCCGGGACGTCGGCGAGCGTGCCGGGCCGGACCGTGACGACCGGGTCAGCCATAGACGGTCTCCCCTGCGTCGGTGTCCTTGCCGATGCGGCGGGCGAGGTAGAGCCCCTCCAGGGCCAGCTCGATCGCGGCCGCCCGCTCGCCGTCGTTGGTGGCACCGAGCCGGTCGCACACCGCGTCGTAGAGGTCGGACTCCCCCAGCACCGGCAGCCCGGCGAGGAAGTCGCGGGCGCCGACGCGGGCGCCGGTGCTGACCATGGCGCCCTCCTCGATGGCCTCGACCAGCAGGCGCAGGTCGATGCCGGCCAGGTGCGCGCGCACGGTCTCGGCGACCGCGGTGCGGAGGAGGTGGGTGAGGATCTCGGTCTCGCGACCCTCCTCGCCGGTCTCGAACTCGATCTTGCCGCCGAGGACGTCGACGGCGGTCTCCAGGTCGACGACGCGCGCCACCGGCTCGTCCTCGCCCTGGGTGGTGGCGCGGTGCAGCGCGGCCGCGGCGATGGTCTCGGCGCCGGCGATCGCGAAGCGGGCGCTGACGCCCGAGCGCTGGTCGACCGACTGGGAGTCGCGCAGGTGGCGGGTGAACCGTGCCAGCACCTCCACCAGGTAGTCGGGTACCTCGGCCACGAGGTCGGCCTCCTGCACGATGACGGCGATCTCCTGCTCGACCTCGCGCGGGTAGTGGGTGCGGATCTCGGCGCCGAAGCGGTCCTTGAGCGGGGTGATGATGCGCCCGCGGTTGGTGTAGTCCTCGGGGTTGGCGCTCGCCACGACGAGGACGTCGAGCGGGAGCCGCAGCACGTAGCCGCGGATCTGGATGTCGCGCTCCTCCATCACGTTGAGCATCGCGACCTGGATGCGCTCGGCGAGGTCGGGCAGCTCGTTGATCGCGACGATCCCGCGGTGGCTGCGCGGGATCAGGCCGAAGTGGATGGTCTCCGGGTCACCGAGGTGACGCCCCTCGGCCACCTTCATCGGGTCGACGTCGCCGATCAGGTCGGCGACCGACGTGTCCGGGGTCGCGAGCTTCTCGGCGTAGCGCTCGTCGCGGTGCCGCCACGAGATGCGCAGGTCGTCGCCGTAGGTCGCCACTGCCTGCTGGGAGGTGACGGTGACGGGCTCGTAGGGGTGTTCACCGAGCTCGGAGCCGGAGATGACCGGGGTCCACTCGTCGAGCAGCGCGACCAGCGAGCGCAGGAGCCGGGTCTTGCCCTGGCCGCGCTCGCCGAGCAGCACGATGTCGTGGCCCGCGATCAGCGCCCGCTCGACCTGCGGGATCACGGTGTCGGCGAACCCGTGGAGGCCCGGCCACGGGTCGATCCCCTCGCGCAGCCGCGCGAGCAGGTTGTCGCGCAGCTCCTGGCGCAGGGGCTTGAGCTGGTGGCCGCTCTCGCGGAGCTGGCCGAGGGTGCTGGGTGCGGGGTGCCCGTCCTGCTGGATCGCTTCAGTCACGTCCTCCACGCTAGACCCGTCCGACAACGTCGAGTGCGCTCGAAGTCCGCTCCGATCACCAACTCCCGACCCGGACGGCGCGGGACCTTCGGCCCTGCTGACGACGGCGCCCTCGGGTGAGGCTGGGAGTCCACCTGAAGGAGGCTCCCATGCACACCACCCACGACCTCTCCCGGGAGGACTCCGCGCGCCTGCTCAAGGCCGGCGTGGCGGGCCGGGTCGCGGTCGGCACCCCGACCGGCCCCCACATCGTGCCGGTGAACTATGCCGTGGACGGGGAGTCGATCCTCATCCGCACCACCGCCTACAGCCTGCTCGGAACCTACGGCCGCGGCGCGCAGCTGTGCTTCGAGGTCGACCAGTTCGACTACGAGCTCAAGCGCGGCTGGAGCGTCGTGGTGCGCGGCCGCGGGACCTTCGTCGACGACCAGGACGAGCTCGCGGAGATCGCCCGGTCCTGGGAACCGCACCCCTGGGCGACCGGGCAGCGCAACCTCGTCGTCCGCATCCCGTGGACCGAGGTGACCGGCCGCCAGCTCGGCGGCGGCTGGGACCCGTGGCAGCACCTCCCTGTGCGCCGGCTCGCCTAGCGGCACACTGGTGCGGGTGACGCACACTCCCTCGCCCGACCTCGGCGCCGACGCCCGCCTGCTGCTCGAGGCCGTGACCGCGATCTCCAGCGACCTCGACCTGGCCAGCGTGCTGACGCGGATCGTCGAGGCCGCGACAGCGTTGACCGACGCCCGATACGGCGCGCTCGGCGTACTGGGGGGCGACGGCGAGCTCGTGGAGTTCGTCACGACCGGGCTCGACGACCGCACGCGCGCCCTCATCGGCGACCTCCCCCGAGGCCGCGGCATCCTCGGCGTCATCATCGAGCACCCCTCAGGCCTGCGGCTCACCGACCTCAGTGCCCACCCCGCGTCGGTGGGCTTCCCGGCCAACCACCCGCCCATGACGTCGTTCCTCGGCATGCCGGTGCGCATCCGCGGCACCGTCTTCGGCAACCTCTACCTCACCGAGAAGGCCGGCGGCGGACCGTTCACCGAGGCCGACGAGCAGCTCGTCGAGGAGCTCGCCCGCACGGCCGGCTACGTGATCAGCAACGCACGCTCCTTCGCGCTCAGCGAGCGGCGACGGCAGTGGCTCGAGGCGTCGGCCGACCTGGCCGAGCTGCTGCAACCCCCCGTCGACCTCGACGCCGTGCTGCCGCAGATCGTCACCAGTGCCCGCCTGGTCTCGCGCGCGCAGGCGGTCGCGCTCTGGTCGTCGCTCGGTCCCGAGCAGGACACGGTCAGCGTCGCGCCGGGCGTGGACGCCGGGCTCGTGGCTGCGGCCCTGGCCGACGCACGGGGCAGCGCCGAGTCCGGCACCGGCTCGGCGGTCGTGACCGCCTCGGCCGACGACACACCGCTGGTCGTCGTGCCCCTGCGCTCGCACCTGGCGCCGGTCACCGCCCTCGTCGCGGTCGCCCACCCCGGCTCGGGCCTGCTCGACGTCGAGGAGCGCGATCTCCTGGCGGGATTCGCCGACCAGGTGGCGCTGTCCCTGGACCGCACCCAGGCGCTCGCCGACCGCCAGGAGCTGGCGTTGATCTCCGACCGCGAGCGCATCGCCCGCGACCTCCACGACATCGTCATCCAGCGGCTCTTCGCGACCGGCCTGCAGCTGCAGGGCGTCGCGGCGATGACCGGCGGCAGCGCGATCGCGGACCGGCTCGACAAGTCCGTGGCCGACCTCGACGACACGATCAAGGCGATCCGCGGCACGATCTTCGAGCTCCAGGACCGAAGCGGTGACTCCCTGCGCGCCGCCGTCCGCAAGCTGGTCAAGGAGTACGTCCCGGTGCTGGGGTTCACGCCGGTCGTACGCACCTCCGGCCCCGTCGACACCGCCGTGTCGCAGGCGCTCGGCGCCCAGCTGCTGGCCGTGCTGCGGGAGGCGGTGTCCAACGTCGCCCGCCACGCGCTCGCCGACGGCGCCGAGGTCGATGTCGTCGTCGCCGGTGACCGGCTCGAGCTCCGGGTCGTCGACGACGGCGTCGGCCTGGCCGCCGAGGTCTCCGAGAGCGGGCTGCGCAACGCCCGGCGACGCGCCGACGACCTCGGCGGGACGCTCGAGGTCTCCCGGGTCGGCGAGCGCGGCACGGTGCTCGTGTGGCGGGTCCCGCTGCGCTGACGTCGCCGCGCCCCGGGCGTGCGCGTCAGGCGGGGGTCCCGCCCGCACGCCAGAGGACCCGACGCCGGGGGAGGCGCCGGGTCCGGTGAGGGACGGGTGTCATCGCAGGACGGGGTACTTCCGTACCAAGCTCGTGCGGTTCCACCAGTGACCCAGCCCCCACGTGGTGCCGGCCGCGCCGAGGGCGAGGACGGCCATCGAAATCACGCCGATGAGGTGGTCGTCGACGACCGGGTTGTTCGCCAGCGGGAGCGATGCGGCGTACATGAAGGCGTACATGAGTGCGCCGGCCGCGGTGCCGATCCGCATCCCGACCCCCAGCAGGAGGGTCACGCCGATGCCGAGGAGGCCGGCCATGAAGAGCCAGTCGACCCAGGTCTGGCCGGCGAGGGAGGCGAAGAACCCGTGGAAGGGGTTGTCCGCGGGGACGCCGAAGGTGAGGAACCCCTCGGTGGGGCTGCCCCCGTTGAGCCAGGCGGCGTCCTGGGCCATGAAGTCGGTCCCCGCCCGGGAACCGTCTTCGGCGAACTGGGCCCCGGTGCTGAAGCCCAGGGCGAAGGTCTTGTCGAGGAAGGCCCACAGGAAGGTCACTCCGAAGGCGATCCGCAGGATGGCGAGGGCGCGGGACAGGCCGACCCGGGAGACCTCTTCGGTCTCGGAGGTGGTGACGCCTTCGGTGCTGATGTGGTGCTGGCGGTGGATGACGTTCATCGTCATCTCCTCCTCGGGTGGTGGGTTTGCTGGGTCACCACCACAGTCCCGCGGCCACGCTCGCGGCGTCAGGGCCGCCGGTCACCGGGTCGGCGGGACGAAGGTCCCGCCCGCGAGGGGACCTCAGCGCGGCGCGTCGCCGAGGAGCTTGGAGGCCAGCACGGCCGCCTGCGTACGACGCTCGAGGCCCAGCTTGGCGAGGATGCTGGAGACGTAGTTCTTCACCGTCTTCTCGGCGAGGAACATCTGCTCGGCGATCTGCCGGTTGGTCAGCCCCTCGGCGATGTGGCCCAGCAGGATCCGCTCCTGGTCGGTGAGCGAGGCCAGCTCGTCGGGCGTCTCCGGCCCGTTGCGGATCCGCTCCAGCACGGTCGCCGTCATCGCCGGGTCGATGAGCGACTTGCCCGCTGCGACGTGCCGCACCGCGGTCACCAGGTCGGAGCTGCGGATCTCCTTGAGCACGTAGCCCGAGGCGCCGGCCATGATCGCCGCGAACAGCGCCTCGTCGTCGTCGTACGACGTCAGGATGAGCGCCTTGATCGTCGGGTCGACAGCCCGCACGGCACGGCACACCTCGATGCCCGAGCCGTCCGGCAGCCGCGCGTCGAGCACCGCCACGTCGGGCCGCAGGGCCGGGATGCGTGCGGTCGCCTCGGCCGCGGTCGCGGACTGGCCCACGACGACGATGTCCTCCTGCTGCTCGAGCAGGAACGTGAGTCCCTCACGCACGACGTCGTGGTCGTCGAGGAGGTACACGCGGATCGGCTCGCCCATGGGGACATTCCACCAGATGGGAGGCCCTGCGCGCGCCTGGTTCAGCCCAGGTCGAGGTACATCACGTGCAGGCCGACCCGTCCGTGCCGCGTGCTCTCGAACGCACCGGGCACCGTGCCGACGATCGTGAAGCCGAGGTCCTGCCACAGGCGGACCGCGCCGGTGTTGGTCTCGACCACGGCGTTGAACTGGATGCCGGCGAACCCCTGCTCACGGTGCCACGCGACCATGTCCTCGGCCAGGCGCCGACCGACGCCGCGACCGCGTGCGGTGGCGGCGACCATGAACGACGCCGTGCCGACGTGGGCGCCGCGGCCCGGGCGGTTGGGGCCCATCTTGGCGGAGCCGAGGACGCTGCCGTCCTCCTCGAGGACCGTCACCCGGCTGCCGTCGAACCACCAGCCCCGGGCCTGGTCGGACGTCGCGCCGAGCGGGTAGGCGTAGGTCTCGCCGGCCTCGACGATGTCGCGCCAGAACGGCCAGATCGCCGGCCAGTCCGCCTCCGTCGCCGCCCTGATGCCCATCGCGCGCTCCTCTTCGTCCGACCGGTCTGGAGCAGTCTCCCGATGGCGCCCGAGCGGGCGCACACTGGGGGTGACCAGCAGAGAAGGAGGCGCTCCATGGCGCTCACGCACCGCACGGTCGCGATGATGATGCCGGTCACCGACGTCGACCGCGCCCGCACGTTCTACTCCGAGTCCCTGGGACTCGACTACACCGGCACCAACGACGAGGGCAGCGCGACGTACGCCCTGGACGGCGGCTCCACGCTCGTCCTGCTCCCCCGCCCCGACAGCCGTCCGTCGGAGAGCACCGCGATGAGCTTCGAGGTCGACGACATCGGCACCGAGATCGGCGAGCTCGAGCAGCGCGGGGTGGTCTTCGAGGACTACGACCTGCCCGACCTCAAGACCGTCGACCACGTGTGCGTGATGGGCGCCGAGAAGGCGGCGTGGTTCAAGGACCCCGACGGCAACGTGCTCTGCCTGCACCAGGACTGACCCGGCACGACGTGGGCGGGCGACCCGCTCAGACGTCGGTCGCGCCGTCGACGGACTGGCGGATGAGGTCGGCGTGACCGGCGTGACGGGCGTACTCCTCGACCATGTGGACCAGCACCCAGCGCAGCGTCGCCGTCTCGCCCCTGGCCGGGTCGCGCGGACGCGCGACCTGCCGGCCGAGGTCCGGGTCGGCGGCGAGGGCCGTGTCGAGACAGGCGTCCGAGCGGACGATGGCGTCGGCCAGCAGCGCGTCGAGCTCGGCGTGCGTCGCACCGGCCGCGCTGTGCCAGTCCCAGTCGGGGTCCTCGGCCCACGGAGCGGCGTCCCACGGCGGGGACGCTTCATGGCCGGCCAGGTTGTAGGAGAACCAGTAGTCCTCCACGAAGGCGAGGTGCTTGAGCATCCCGCCCAGCGTCAGGTCGCTGGGCGGGAGTCGCTGGTCGAGCTGCTCGTCCGTCAGCCCGCTCGCCTGCAGCCTGATCGTGGCGCGGAAGTGGTCGAGGTAGGACCGAAGCATCCCGACCTCGTCGTTGCTGAAGGACGGCACCGGCCGCTCGATCGTCATGGCGGCGAACCTAACGCGGGCACGCGCGGGCGCGACACCGGATTTGCCGGGCCGTGCCCGCGCGTCGGCGCGGGTCGGGTCAGAGCGAGGGGCCCTCGCCGCGGAGCTTGTCGACCTCCCCCATCGCGTCTCGCAGCTGGCCGAGCCACTCGTCGGCGTGCTGGCCGACCAGCCGCACCGACCATGCGAGGGCGTCGGAGCGCGACCGGGCGACGCCGGCGTCGACGAGCGTGTCGAGCACCCGACGCTCGGGCTGGCGCAGCCGGGTCATCACCGGCGCGGCGACGTGGGTGAACAGCGCCTCGGTGTCGCCGAGCCGCACCCCCCACGACACCTTGCGCTCGTAGCGGGCCTGGGCCTCGAGGGCGATCTCGATGCGCTCGGCCTTGGTCTCGGACCGGAAGCGGCCGATGCGGCCCTCCGCCTCGGCCCCGTTCACGTCGTCGGCGAGGGTGCCGACGACCAGGATCTCCTCGCGGTCGACGGTGACGTCGACGGCGCTGAACCATGCCTCGGGCAGCCGCCCGTGGAACCACTCGGACGCGTCGGACGCGTCCGGCAGGTCGGCGACCTGCCACCCGCCGCGGCGACCGCGACGGCTCTCATCTGTCTTCATGTATTACATGATTACACCGCAACACAAACGGTGGCCAGTATCGTCGCCCCCGTGCTGTCCACCCCCTGCCCCTGCGGGACCGGTGAGTCGTACGACGGCTGCTGCGGGCCGTTGCTCGTCAACGTGGCGCAGGCGGCGACGCCGGAGCAGCTGATGCGCTCGCGCTACACCGCCTTCGTCACCGGGGACGCCGACCACCTCTTCCGCACCTGGCACCCGCGCACCCGGCCGGACGACGTGCGCCCCGACCCGGGCACCCGGTGGACCGGGCTGCGGATCCTGGCCGCCGAGGCCGACACCGTCGAGTTCGTCGCGAGCTGGGAGGGCGGCGCGATGCACGAGGTGAGCCGGTTCGAGCAGCGCGCCGGCCGGTGGGTCTACGTCGACGGCGAGGTCGACGGAGAGGTCGACGGCGACGTCAGTCGGTGACGTCGACCCAGCGCTCCCCCACTGGGGTCGCCAGGGACCGCCCGCCCGTGGCTGCGGCGACCAGCTCATCGAGCCGCTCCACCCCCTCCGGCGCGGCGGCGAGCAGCAGCCGCACGCGGGCGTCGTACGCCACGTCGAGCACCACGACACCGCGCGACCGCAGCTCGCCCTCGACCCGGCCCGCGTCGGCGTGGTCGAGGTCCAGGGCCAGCTCGGTGAGCAGTGAGCGGCGCAACGCCCCGGCCTCCGCCACCGCGCCGCGCACGGCGTCGCCGTAGGCCCGCACCAGGCCACCGGCCCCGAGCAGCGTGCCGCCGAACCAGCGCGTGACCACGGCGGCGACGTCGCTCAACCCGGCGCCGCGCAGCACGTCGAGCATCGGCGCCCCGGCAGTGCCCGCCGGCTCGCCGTCGTCGGACGAGCGCTGGATCGCACCGTCCGGGCCCAGCACGAAGGCCGAGCAGTGGTGCCGGGCGTCCCAGTGCTCACGCCGCAGCGCGGCGACGAGCGCACGGGCGTCGTCCTCGGTCGCGACCCGGCGCAGCGTGCAGAGGAAGCGCGACCCGCGGTCCTCCACCTCGGCGGTCGCGTCGCGGGCGATGGTGACGTACGACGTCACGCCGGGCGCTGCGGCGACGGCTCGTCCACCGCTTCCGGCGGTGTGGCGGACTCGTCCACCGCGTCCGGCGGCACGGAAGGCTCGTCGGCGTCGAGCTCCAACGGGCCGGGTTCCCAGCGCACCACCACCTTCTCGAAGCCCTTGTGCCGCTGCATCCGCGCGTAGGAGGCGTAGGCGCGGCGATCGGCCTCGGTGAGCACGACGTTGTCGGTGAACGGCGTGAGGAGGGCACGGGGCCAGAGCCGACGAGCCAGCACGACGTTGATCTCGGTCGCCAGGACCGCCATCACCGCACCGATCCAGAGGAAGCCGATGAGTCCGAGGACCAGGCCGAACGTCTTGGTCATCGAGGAGGTGTTGACGAGCACGCGGTCGACGTACGCCGCTCCGCCGAGCTGCAGCACCTGCCACATCACCGCCAGCGCGTACCCGCCCGGCGCCGCCCGCACGAACGAGTGCTGAGCGGTGGCGGCGAACCGGAACAGCAGGGTCAGGAAGGTGCCGACGACGACGACGGTGATCAGCGGGAGCAACAGCTTCAAGCCCTGGTCGAGCGCCTCGCCGAAGAGGTCGGTGGTGCTGGCGACGGTGGAGACGATCGAGACCGCCAGCAGCGAGAACCCCCCGGTCACCAGCAGACCGAGGGTCTTCAACCGGGCGTAGAAGGGGTTGGGGCGGCTGTTGCGCGGTACCGACCACGCGACGTGCTGGGTGTTCTGCAGCGCCTGGCCCAGCCCCATCGCACCGTAGAGCGCCGCGAGTCCACCGATCACGACACCGGTCACCGATCCCTGCAGGCCCTCGGGCCGCCCGAGCTCGTCACCGATGATCGGGAACTGGGCGAGGGCGGAGTCGAGGATCTGCTCCTGCCAGTCGGGCTCGCCGCGCAGGATGAGGCCGAGGATCGAGGTGCCCAGCAGCATCAGCGGGAAGATCGCGATGAAGGCGTAGTAGGTCAGCGCCGACGCGAGGTAGGGCCCTTGGTCGTCGAAGTACTTGTAGACGACTGCGATCGGGAAGCCGAGGACGCGATGGCGCCGCTGGAACCCGTCGACTGCCGAGACCGCTCCCACGAGGTGGAGGCTACCGTCCGGACGCGCTCCTCCCCCGCACCGACAGCCCGGACGCCGTCACCACCACCCGACCAGCTGTCCGCCGAGGCGTACGACGAAGCCGGCGACGACGACGAGGAAGAACACCCGCACGAAGCCTGCGCCGCGCGCCACCGCGAGCCGGGCGCCGAGGTAGCCGCCGGTGATGTTGGCCGCTGCCATCGGCAGGGCCAGCTGCCAGATGACCGCACCTTGCGGCACGAACACCGCCAGCGCCGCCAGGTTGGTCGCCCAGTTGGCGAGCTTGGCCTTGGCGGAGGCCTCGAGGAAGTTGTAGCCGAGCAGGCCGACCAGCGCGAAGACGAAGAACGAGCCCGTGCCCGGCCCGATGGCACCGTCGTAGAACCCGATGGTCAGGCCGGTGAGCACCACGACGGTGAGGTGCTTGCCGCCCTGGAAGCGGAGGTTGGTGAGCTGGCCGACGCTCGGCTTGAACCACACGTAAGCGCCGACGACCACGAGCACGACCAGGATGATGGGGTCGAAGGCGCTGCGCGGCAGCATCGAGGCGACGAGGGCTCCGCCGACCGATCCCAGCCCGGCAGCGAGCATCAGCGGCAGGAAGGTGCGGGGGTCGGGGTGGATGCGACGGACGTACGTCGCCGCGCTGATGGAGGTGCCGCAGAACGACGCGAGCTTGTTGGTCGCGGCGATCTGCACGACCGACGCGCCCGGCAGGCCCAGCAGCAGGGCAGGCAGCTGGATCAGCCCACCGCCGCCGACCACCGCGTCGACGAAGCCCGCGGCCAGTGCCGCCAGCACGAGGAAGAGGATGACCTCGCCGGAGAGGTCACCCATGTCGGTGCCCCACGTCAGCTGGACGTGTCTCGGCGGAACTCCTGGACGACGACTGCGTCGTAGTCCTCAGGCATCGTCGTGCTGAGGCCCGGGCAGATGAACTGCTGGGACTGGTCGGTGACCATCTTCGCGGCCGAGCAGCTGAGCGTCGCGACCGGCGAGCCGTCGGTGGAGAACACCATCTCGAAGAGCGCGGCGCGCTCCTCGTCGGAGGTGTTCTTGATCGTGCCCTTCACCTCGGGCGTGGTGACCTCCTCGAGGCCGGCCGACCGCTTGATGGCGTTGAGCTCCCACCCGTCCTCGACGTCGAAGCCGTTCCAGGAGAAGGCCTTGCCGACCTCCACCTCGACCGGGTCCGTGCTGGTGCTGGTGCTGGCGTCGTCGCTGCTGCAGGCCCCGAGGGCTCCCAGGCAGGCGAGGGCCACCAGGCCTGTGGCCAGACGCGTCGTGGGGCGCCTCACGAGGCGGCCACGAAGGTGAGCAGGTCCTGCCGGGTCAGCACGCCGATGGGCTTGCCGTCCTCCTGGACCAGCACCGCGTCGGCGTGTTCGAGCAGCGACACCGCGTCGGCCGCGGCCTCGGTCGACCCGATCGTCGGCAGCGCCTCGGACATGTGGTCCTCGACCTGGTCGGTCAGCTTGGCGTGGCCGGCGAAGAGCGCGTCGAGGAGCGTGCGCTCGGACACCGAGCCCGCGACCTCGGCGGCCACGATCGGCGGCTCGGCACGGACGACCGGCATCTGGCTGACGCCGTACTCCTGGAGGATGTGGACGGCCTCCGCGATCGTCTCGCCGGGGTGGGTGTGCACGAGGTCGGGCAGCTGGCCCGACTTGCCGCGCAGCACCTCGCCGACGGTGCGGTGGTCGGCCTGCGCGCCGGTGGCGAAGCCGTACTGGCCGAGCCACTCGTCGTTGAAGACCTTGGTGAGGTAGCCGCGTCCGGAGTCGGGCAGCAGGACGACGACGACGGCGTCGGAGCGTCCCTCGGCCGCGAGCTCGTGGGCGACCTGGCGGGCGGCGTAGGCCGCCATGCCGGCGGAGCCGCCGACCAGCATGGCCTCCTCGCGCGCGAGGCGGCGGGTGAAGGCGAAGGAGTCGGCGTCGGAGACCTCGATGACGCGGTCGGCCACGGACCGGTCGTAGGTCTCGGGCCAGAAGTCCTCGCCGACGCCCTCGACGAGGTAGGGACGGCCGGTGCCGCCGGAGTAGACCGAGCCGGCCGGGTCGGCGCCGATGACCTGGACGTCAGTCCCAGCAAGGGCGGCCTGCTCCTTGAGGTAGCGCCCGACACCGCTGATCGTGCCGCCGGTGCCCATGCCCGTGACGAAGTGGGTGATCTTGCCCTCGGTCTGCTCCCAGATCTCCGGACCGGTGGTCTCGTAGTGGGAGCGGGGGTTGTGGGGGTTGGAGTACTGGTCGGGCTTCCATGCGCCGGGCTCCTTGGAGAGCCGGTCGCTGACGTTGTAGTAGGAGTCCGGGTGCTCCGGCGCGACGGCCGTCGGGCAGACCACGACCTCGGCGCCGTAGGCCTTCAGCACGTTGCGCTTGTCCTCGCTGACCTTGTCGGGGCAGACGAAGACGCACTTGTAGCCCTTCTGCTGGGCCACCATCGCCAGGCCGACACCGGTGTTGCCGGAGGTCGGCTCCACGATCGTGCCGCCGGGCTGGAGCTCGCCGGACGCCTCCGCAGCCTCGATCATCCGGCTGGCGATGCGGTCCTTCACCGACCCGCCGGGGTTCAGGTACTCCACCTTCGCCAGCACCAGCGGGGCGTCTGCGCCGTCCCCCTGGTCTCCTCCGGGAAGGTCGAGGGTCCGGCTGAGCCGGACGAGCGGGGTGTTGCCGATCAGGTCGAGGAGCGAGTTCACGTACTGCACCGGGCCAATCTAGCCGTCTACTCGTCCGTAGCCGTCACTGCCGGTTGCGTAGCATCGGGGCGTGGGGGCAACAGGAGCAGCACGCAAGCTGGCATCGGCCGCGGCCCTGGGCGGCGGCGGGCTCTCCGTCCTCGGCGCCGGGCTCTACGGGGTCCTGGTCGCCGAGGCGAAGATCGCGCGGAGGCTGATCGGCAACGCGAACGACGTACCTCCGCAGGCGACGGGCTGGTACGGCCGCGGCCGACCGGGCCCGGCGATCCGCATCGCCCTGCTCGGGGACTCCAGCGCCGCCGGCTACGGCGTGGACCGCGTCGAGGAGACGACCGGCGCGCACCTCGCCACGGGGGTCGCCGCGCAGGCGGACCGCCGCGTGCACCTGCGTTCGTTCGCCGTCGTTGGGGCGCAGTCGAGCGCGCTGGCCGAGCAGGTCGACGCCGCCCTCGGCACCCACCCCGACCTCGCCGTCGTGCTGATCGGCGCCAACGACGTCACCCACAGCGTGCTGCCGTCCGCGTCGGTGCGCCACCTCGCCGAGGGCGTACGACGCCTGCGCGAGCAGGGGGTGGCCGTCGTGGTCGGCACCTGCCCCGACCTCGGCACCATCCGGCCGATCCCGCAGCCGCTCAAGCAGGTCGCGCGCGAGTGGTCGCGCCGGCTGGCGGCCGCGCAGACCATCACCGTCGTCGAGAACGGCGGCCGCTCGATCTCGCTCGGCGACATCCTCGGCCCGGAGTTCGACGCCGCACCGGCGCTGCTGTTCGGGCCGGACCGCTTCCACCCCTCGGCCGACGGCTACAAACAGCTCGCGTCGGTGCTCATCCCCTCCTGCCTCGCGGCCCTCGACCTGCTGCCCGAGGACGAGGCGCTGCCCGAGCCGCGCCGCCGCGAGGGCATCCTGCCGGTCGCGGCCGCGGCGGTGCGCGCCGCTCGTACGCCCGGCACCGAGGTCGACGGCACCGAGGTCGGCGGCACCCAGCGTGGCCTCCGCGGCCGCTGGGTCGAGCTCCGGCACCGCCGGCGCCGGCCCTCGACCGACGCCGAGTCGCCGGGCGAGCACGAGGACGCGGTCGAGGACCCCTCGGCCGACTCGGCTGCCGCTGGCGGTGCCTGAGCGACATTCCCAGCCTGCGGAACGTGGGTGGGCCACCGCTCCCGACATGCCGCCGGCCCGCCCGAGCTGAGCTCGAGCGGGCCGGCGGAGTGGATCAATTGATGAGCTGGATCAGTCGCCCCGCATGATCGCGAGGATCCGGAGCAGGTTGGTGTAGATCCACACCAGGCTCACGGTGAGGCCGAAGGCCGCGCGCCACGACTCGCGCTCGGGAAGGCCGGCGGCGACGCCGTTCTCCACGAAGTCGAAGTCGAGGATCAGCATGAACACACCCAGCACCAGGCCGGCAAGGGCGAAGAGGAAGCCGATCGGGCCGCTGCCGTAGAGCGGCGACTGGATGCCGAAGAAGCTCAGCACCAACGACAGCAGGCCGAGGCCCACCATGCCGAACATGCCGGCGATGACGCCGCGGCGGAACTTGTCGCCGACCTTGATGTCGAGGAACTTGTAGGCGGCGAGCGTGCCGATGAAGGCGGCGAACGTGCCGAGGACCGCGCTCATCACGATGCCGGGGTACTGCGCCTCGAACAGCGCGCTGATCGCACCGAGGGCCACACCCTCGGCGAGCGCGAACGCCATGACCAGGGCCGGGCTGATGATCTGCTTGAACGAGTTGACCAGCGACAGCAGGAAGGCGCCACCGGCACCCAGCATGGACAGCAGGTAGACCTGTCCGAGGTCTGCGTTGCTCGAGACGTCACCGATCCACCACCAGGTGGCGAACGCGGCGACGAAGACGAGGGCGACCGAGATGGCTGTCTTCTGGACGACCGAGTCGACCGTCATCCGGCCCTGGTCGACCTGGCCGGGCGTGCCGGTGCCCCAGGTCGAGGGGTCGGTGCCGGCGTCGCCGTAACCGGGGTAGGACGAGCCGCCGGCGGCGTAGGTCTGGTTGCCGTAGGAGTTGGAGGAGGCTCGGTTGAACTCCTCGGAACGGGCGAAGACGGGGTTGTTGCTTTTCATGGTCTCTCCTTGGAGGCCGCCTCCGGAGGTTCCGGAGGGTCGACGTCGTCGCGGTGACGACGCCTGTCGTGTCACCTCACTCTAGCCGGGGTGACATGGGTTCAAACGTGGGCGGAGGGCGCGCTGTTCCCGTCACAGCAACTTCTCAGGATGCGCCCCGCAGCTCGCATCCGACCAGCTCCTCGCCGCGGCAGCGGTCCTCGCCGCGCCCGCCGACGACCCGGTCCCGCCCCTTGCCGCCCAGCAGCACGTCGTCGGCGTACGACCCGATGAGGACGTCGTCGCCCCCGCGGCCGCGTGCGGTGTACGCCGCCCCGCCCCCGACGCGGTCGTCCCCCGGGGTGCCGAGGTAGGTCCACCGTCCGGCGTTGTGCGGCATGGTGATCTGCTCCGCCGACGACACGACGGCCCGGGTGCGGCGGCCGTTCGCGTGGCGCACGCGGAACAGCTCCTCGCGGTGGTCGAGGACACCGCGCGTGCGGCCGAAGCTGCGGAGCACGGCGAGCGAGACGTGGTCGCGACCACCTCCACCGGTGACGGTGTGCCGGCCTCCCGACAGGTAGACGTCGACCTCGTCGCGCCCCGGACCGGCGTCGATGGTCGTCGCTCCGCCCGACTTGCGCACGTGGTCCGCACCCGCGCCGCCCAGCAGCGTGTCCGTGCCGCCCGTGGAGTCGACGAAGTCCGCGCCCGCGCCGCCGTCGAAGTGGTCGTCGGCGTCCTCACCGGGAGTCGGGGAGTACTCGTCCCACGCGTTCATGACGAGGTCGTCCCCACCCCGGCCCTCGATCCAGTCCCCTCCACCCTGGCCGACCAGGTGGTCGTTGCCCTCGGTGCCGAGGATCCGGTCGGCGTGCACCGAGCCGAGCACCTCCACCGCAGGACCTTCGGAGCTCGCCGGCGCCGGTACGACGACGACGTCCGTGCCCTCGCCGACCGCGGTGCCGGCGACGAGGTCGAGCGTGACGCCGGCGGCCGCGTCGGTCAGGTCGAGGGTGTCGGCCGAGTTGTAGTCCCCGGCGACGACGGTGTTGGCGCCGAGGTCGACGAGGTCGTCGCCTGGCCCGGGCACGAGAGTGTCCCCGACCGGCGAGGGCGCGTCCTCGAACTGCGGCACGAGCCCGTTGTCGCCGCCGAAGAGACGGTCCGAGCCCGGGCCGCCGATCACGACGTCGGCGCCCGCGTCGCCGCACAGGACGTCGTTCCCCCCACCGCCGTCGATGGTGTCCGGGCCGGCGAGACCGGCGATCACGTCGTCCCCGGGCGTCCCGGTGAGCTCGTCGTCCCGGTCGGTCCCCACGATGGTGGCCGCGCGCCCGTCACAGGTGGCGCCGGCCGCGTGGCCGCTCGCCGCTCCAGGCGCGAGTGCGGCCGCCACCAGGCACGCGACCCCGGCCAGTCGTCGTACGCGCATCGTCGTCCCCCTTGCTCGAGAGTGCCCCGGCTGGGGTTCGAACCCAGACTGTGCGGTTTTTAAGACCGCTTCCTCTACCGGTTGGGATACCGGGGCAGCGACCTGGGAGCCAGGTCAGAGGTACGTCTTGCGAGCGTAGACGGCGTGCGCGCCGGCCGCGCGGTCGAGGAAGAGCAGCCCGTCGCAGTGGTCGATCTCGTGCTGCAGCGCCCGCGCCTCGAAGGCCTCCGCCTCGATCTCGACCTCCTCGCCGGTGCCGGGCAGCTGGCCGCGTACGACGACGCGGCTGGGGCGCTTCACGTCACCGGTGAAGTCGGGGACCGACATGCAGCCCTCGCGCGCCTTCTCGTTGCGGCTGCCGGAGACGACCTCGGCGTTGCACAGCACGAAGGTGCCGTGGTGGTCGCGGGTCTTGGGGTGCTCGGACACGTCGACGCAGAACACCTTGGCGCCCACCCCGACCTGCGGCGCGGCGAGCCCGACGCAGCCCGGCGAGACGCGCATGGTGGCGACGAGGTCGGCGGCGAGGCGTACGACGTCGGGCGAGGTCGGGTCGACCGTCTGGCCGGGCGTCGACAGGACGGCGGCAGGGGCGCGGACGACCTCGCGCAGCTCCCCGGCCACGCCGAGGTCGGTCTCGGTCCACTCCAGGACCCGGGGGTTGAGGCTCATCCGGGCGCGCTCAGAGCTCGTCGGTCTCGGCGGCGCGGAGCGTGACCCCGACGCCGAGGTCGGCGGCGACGCGGGACAGCTCGCCCTCGACGGTGGCCACGTCGGCCCCGGCCGGCAGGTCGACCTCGGCGACGAGCAGGTAGAGGTCGCCGGCCAGGCGGGTGGTGAGGTCGGTGATGTTGCCGCCGACGCCCGCGATCACCCCGACGACCGCGGACACGATGCCGGGGCGGTCGCCGCCGTGGACCGACAGCACCCACGCCGTCGCGTCGCCGGCCTCCGAACGCCCGGCAGGCACCTCGCGGACGGTCACGGTGAGGCTGCCGTCGGCGGTGAGCGGCGCCAGGGCCTGCTCGATCTCGGCATCGGCGGCCGAGCCCTCGCACACCAGCATCATCGCGAAGTGACCGCGCAGCAAGGTCATCGTCGAGTCCTCGAGGTTGAGGCCCAGCCCGGCGAGCTTGTCGGTGGTCTCGGCGATGATGCCGGGACGGTCGTGGCCGAGGACGGTGATGGCGTGGAGGGTCACCGGATCATTCTGTCAGCGCCCTCGCGCGCACGAAGACGTCGTCCGTCATCTCCCGCGTCAGCCGTCGGGTGTAGGTGTTGTGCGGCGACGGGTGGTAGCAGCCGACCAGCGTGACGTCGCCCAGGGCGACCTCCGCGCCGTGGCCGAACTTCGGCCGCGTCGACGGCGCGGGCGCCCCCGCGGCGACCAGCGAGCGCACGGCGCCGTCCCAGCCGAACGAGCCGAGCGCGACGACGACCCGCACCGTCTGCAGCAGGGCCAGCTCCGCGGCGATCCACGGGGCACACGTGTCGCGCTCGACCGCGGTGGGCTTGTTCTCGGGCGGCGCACAGCGCACGGTCGCGACCATCCGCGCGTCGACGAGGCGCTGGCCGTCGCCGGCGTGCTGGCTGGTCTCCTGCACCGCCCAGCCGGTGCGGTGCAGGCTGGCGAAGAGCCAGTCCGCGCTCGGGTCGCCGGTGAAGATCCGCCCGGTGCGGTTGCCGCCGTTGGCGGCGGGGGCCAGCCCGACGATCAGCAGCGAGGGCTCGGGGTCGCCCCAGCCGGAGATCGGGCGCCCCCAGTAGGGCTGGTCGGCGAACGACGCCCGCTTCTCGACCGCGACGCCCTCGCGCCAGGCCACCAGCCGGGGGCACGCCGCGCACACGCTCACCCGGGCGTCGAGCTCGGCCAGCGGCACGTCGGTCGCGAGTCGTCGTACGCCGTCGGCGTCGCGCGCGACCGGGGTCTCCGCGGTCGCCGGGTCGTCGGGCCAGCCGGTGCCGGGAGTGACCGGGCTGGTGAAGGCGCCTCCCACGACCGGGTGCGGGAGGAGGACCGGCTCGCTCATCGGGCGATCGCGGCGGCCATGCCGTGCAGGATGTCGGCCTCCGAGACCACGTGCTCGATCACCGGCACCCGGTCGAGGATGCGGCTCCAGATGAGGGCGCCCGCGCCGATGACGTCGGCACGTCCGGGGTGCATGTAGGGCAGCGCGCGCCGCTCCTCGACCGTCAGCGCGAGCAGGTCGTCGACGAAGGACGCGGTGGCGGCGTTGGGCAGCACGGCCTGGTCGAAGGCCTCGCGGTCGTAGGAAGCCAGGCCCAGGACCCCGCACGCGATCGTCTTGACCGTGCCGGAGGTGCCGATGACGGTGCGGGCGCGGTCCAGCGGGATCCCGGAGTCGTCGAGGTGCCGGTCGATGTCGGCCACGCACGCCGCGAGCTCCTCCGCGGTCGGCGGGTCGGTGTGGAGGTGGCGCTCGTGGAGGCGGACGGACCCGATGTCCATCGACACCGCCTGCCGGTCGCCGCCCTGCCCGAGCACCAGCTCGGTGGACCCGCCGCCGATGTCGACGACGAGCACCGGCTCGGGCGGCATCGGGACCTGTGCCGCGATCGCGCCGGCGTAGACCAGCGCGGCCTCCTCGTCGCCGGTCAGCACCTCCGGCTCGATGCCCAGGCGACGGCGTACGCCCTCGGCGAAGACGGCAGCGTTGCTCGCGTCGCGGGTCGCCGACGTCGCGCAGAAGCGGACTCGCTCAGGCGGGACGCCGTGGTCGCGGAGCATCCCGGCGAGCTCGTCGATCGCCGCGAAGGTGCGCTCCAGCGCCTCGTCGGCCAGCACGCCCGTGCGGTCGACGCCCTGCCCGAGGCGTACGACGCGGGAGTCGCGCAGCGCCACGTCGAGCTGCCCGTCGTCGCGCACGGTGCCGATGAGGAGCTTGATCGAGTTGGTCCCGCAGTCGATGGCCGCGACGGTCGCCTCGAGGTTGCTCATCGGGTCATGGTGCAGGCGGCTGCTCGACGCACGGCCCCGACGCCCACCAGTCGCCGAGCCGGTCGAGGACCTCGTCGCCGAGCGGGTTGACCCCGCGCCCCATCGCGAGCGACTGGCCGGCGAGGACGTGGAGGCACTTCACCCGGTCGGGCATGCCGCCGGCGCTGATGCCGTCGATCTCGGGGACGTCGAGCCCGGCCCGCTCCCCCACCCCGGCGCGGAACGCGAGGTAGCGCTCGTGCGCCGCGCGGTAGGCCACGGCGAGCTCCTCGTCGGTGCCGAGCCGCTCCTGCATCTCCTTCATCACGTGGGTGCCCTCGAGGGTGCCGATGCGCGAGGCCGCGCGGGGGCAGGTGAGGTAGAAGGTCGTCGGGAACGGTGTGCCGTTGGGCAGCCGCGGCTCGGTGGTCACGACGTCGGGGTTGCCGCAGGGGCACCGGTGGCCGATCGAGTCGATGCCGCGGGGGCGCCGCTTGAGCTGGGCGCGGATCACGGCCTCGTCTGCTGCGTCGATGCGTGGATTGTCGCGGGGGGTCTCGCGGGGGGTCTCGTCACTCACTGCTTGGTCCCGTCGACGAGGTCGACCGGCTCCTCCTCGGGCGGGGGCGGGTTTCCGGCCAGCTCCATCGACTCCCACGCCGACGTCCACCAGGCCGTGGGCACGGTCTTGATCACGTCGTCGGGGTCGTTGAGCGAGGCCTGCGCCTCGAGCGGCTCGCCATCGGGCCCGATCACCTCGAAGCCGGCCTCGCCGGGCATCAGGTAGCCGAACCGCGCGCGGGCCTGCGCCTTGACGTAGGCCGGGTCGTCCCAGCGCTTCTTCTCCCGCTCGAGGTCGTTGATGCTGGCCTCGCGCTCGGCGATCTGCACCTTGAGGTCGCCGATGTGGGACCGCTGCTGCAGGTAGGCCCGCAGCGACGACGCGTAGGACACGGTCAGCACCGCGAGCACCAGCACCAGCACCGCGGCACGGCCCGTGAAGCGGGGTCGACGCGCAGCGCTGCGCCGGGCGGCCGGACGCGAGGCCGCGGCGACCGGCTCAGCGGTGCGTGCGGGCGTCGTACGCGTCCCGGCTGCCCGCGGCCGTGAGCCGCGGGCGCCGGGGTGCGTGCTGGAGCCCTGCCGCGGGCCGCGCGATCCGCCGGGCCCGGCCCGAGGAGTGCGGCGCTGGGAAGGCATGCAGGCAAGTGTGCCTGCTCAGCCGCCGAATCGCGGGAAGGCACCCCGGCCGGCATAGCGAGCCGCGTCACCCAGCTCGTCCTCGATGCGGAGGAGCTGGTTGTACTTCGCGACGCGGTCCGAACGAGCGGGTGCGCCCGTCTTGATCTGGCCGCAGTTGGTGGCCACGGCGAGGTCGGCGATCGTGGTGTCCTCGGTCTCCCCGGAACGGTGGCTCATCATGTTGCGGAAGCCGGCGCGGTGGGCCAGCTCGACGGCGTCGAGGGTCTCGGTGAGCGAGCCGATCTGGTTGACCTTGACCAGCATGGCGTTGCCCTGGCCGCCGTCGATGCCGCGCTGCAGGCGCTCGACGTTGGTGACGAACAGGTCGTCGCCCACCAGCTGGGCCTGCGTGCCGAGGGCGTCGGTGATCGCCTTCCAGCCGTCCCAGTCCTCCTCGTCGAGCGGGTCCTCGATGGAGACGATCGGGTAGTTGGCGACGAGGTCGGCGTAGTAGTCGACCATCGCGTCGGTCTTCACCTTCTTGCCCTCGAAGGTGTAGGAGCCCTTCTCGAAGAACTCGCTGGCGGCGACGTCCATCGCCAGCGCGATGTCCGTGCCGAGGGTGAAGCCGGCGGCCTTGACGGCCTCGGCGATCAGGTCGAGCGCGGCGCGGTTGCTCTCGAGGTCCGGGGCGAAGCCGCCCTCGTCGCCGAGGCCGGTCGAGAGGCCCTTCTTCTTCAGCACCGACTTGAGGGCGTGGTAGACCTCCGCTCCGTGCTGGAGGGCCTCGCGGAAGGTCGCGGCGCCGATCGGCGCGATCATGAACTCCTGGACGTCGACGTTGGAGTCGGCGTGCGCGCCACCGTTGACGATGTTCATCATCGGCACCGGCAGCAGGTGGGCGTTGGGCCCGCCGACGTAGCGGAAGAGGGGCAGGCCGGCCGACTCGGCGGCAGCCTTGGCGGTGGCGAGCGACACGCCGAGGATCGCGTTGGCGCCCAGCTTGGCCTTGTTGGCCGTGCCGTCGAGGTCGAGCATCGTCTGGTCGACGAGGCGCTGGTCGTCGGCGTCGAGGCCGACGACCGCACCGGCGATCGAGTCGATGACGCCGTCGACGGCCTTCTGCACGCCCTTGCCGAGGTAGCGCTTGCCGCCGTCGCGCAGCTCCACCGCCTCGAAGGCGCCGGTCGAGGCGCCGCTGGGCACGGCCGCCCGGCCGAACGCTCCGTCGTCCAGCAGCACCTCCACCTCGACGGTGGGGTTGCCGCGCGAATCGAGGATTTCGCGGGCACCGACGGCAGAGATGATCGACATGGCAGGACTCCTGGTGGGGAACGTCTGAGGGATCTCGTGGGCAACCGCCAGCCTAGCCACGCACGACGCGTACGTCGCCGGGGTGTCCGTGGGCGCGGCTAGCCTGCGCCGGGTGCCGCTCCCCGACGAGCTCCCCGACGAGCTCCCCGCCGACCTGCTCCGCGCCTTCGTCGCCCGGGCGACCGCCGACGAGACCGACCCGGCGGGCGAGCGGGTACGCCACGCGATGGCGGGCGAGTCGCCGACGCGGTTCCGGGACCGTCTCCTCCTCGAGCGGGCGGCCCACCTCGTGGCCACGACCGACCGGCCCCTCCAGGTCATCGCGGCCGAGTGCGGGTTCCGCGGGTACGACGTCTTCAGCCGCGCGTTCCGCCGCGAGCTCGGCTCGCTGCCGTCGCAGTGGCGGGCCGATCCCACGTCGTGGGCGATCGACGCCCCGGGCGACGTCCACTTCCAGCCGCCCCACGGCCTGCGCCTTCCCGCCCGGGGATCCGATCCGGGCGACCTGGTGGTCGCGATGGCGGAGGAGCACGTGCGCCTGGTCGGCGACCTGGTCGACCGTGGCGCGGACGTCGGCGTCCTCGTCGACCGCATGGGAGCCTTCGTCGCGCTGGCCACCGACGTCCTCGTCCAGCCCGGGCGGTCGCTGCGGTGCAGGTTCGAGGACCTACGTGCGACCTACGTCGACGCGGTGGCCATGGTCACCGCGACCGGTCGCCTCGACGAGACCTACGTCGACGCCTTCGTCCCGGAGCCGACCCAGCTGTCCCTCGGTGCGATGGTGGCACGCGACGTGATGGACACCGACCGGCTCCGGGCCGCGGCCGAGGACGTCATGGCCCACGGTGGCCGGAGCGACCACTCCCCATGACGTTCGGGCTCCGGCCGGCCGATCAACCCTGTCGAGCCTTCTCGGCCTTCTCCGCCTTCTCGGCGGCCTTCGCGGCGTTCCACAGCCGCATCACCTCGGCGGTGTCGGTCGCCACGGCGTCACCGAAGACGTGGGGGTTGCGCCGCTCCATCTTGGCGATGACCCCGCGGGCCACGTCGTCGAGGGTGAAGTCGCCCGCCTCCTCCGCGATGACCGCATGGATGACGACCTGCAGCAGCAGGTCGCCCAGCTCGTCGCACAACGCGGCCGGGTCACCCGACTCGATCGCCTCGACGACCTCCTCGGCCTCCTCGCGCACGTAGGGGATCAGCGAGGTGTGGGTCTGCTCCCGCTTCCAGGCGCACTCGCGCTGGAGGACCCGCATCTGGTCGGCGAAGTCCTCCATCGCCGAGCTCCTGGGAGCAGGGGCGGTCATGGCCTCAGCCGCAGCGGTGGTTGACCGGCAGCGTCTCGGCGAACGCCGGGTCGGGCTCGGTCGACATGCCCGCCTTGGCGGTGTCGCCGACCGCGACCGAGGTGCTGGTGTCGACCGGGGACAGCACGCCGTCGACGCTGCGCAGGCCGTAGCGCGGGTCGATCTCGAGGTCGTGCGTGTTGGGCCACTGGTTGAAGACGTCGATGCCGGCCTGGGTGGTCTGCTCCGCCGTCGGGTCCGTGACGCCCTGGTCCTCCAGGACGATCCGGCCGACCTGGTCGAGGATGTCCTGGGCGTAGGCCGACGTGGAGGCCAGCTCGACGTAGTCGTCCTGGACCTCCTCGGGCTTGGTGCTCGCGGTGTCCTGCCGCTGGGCGACGTCGGTGAAGTAGGTCGTGCCCGGCTCGACGCCGTAGTCGTCGGCGATCTGCGAGGCCTGCGAGCGCAGCGTCAGCAGCTGGACGACGTACTGGCGCACGAAGCCCATCGGCACGGCGGACTCGAGCTCGCCCACCGCCGTGCAGTAGTTGGACGTCACCTCATCGACGTGGCGCGCCGAGATCTCCTCGTCGCCGACCTTGACCGCGACACCGGGGTTGGCGCTGCCGCATCCGGTCAGCAGCAGTCCTGCGATGGCCGTCGTCGCAGCCGTCATCAGGCGGGTCTTGCTCACGGGGTCACTCCTTGGTCGACGCTGGTCAGGCCGGGCTGGGCGCGGGCGCGGGCGGATCGACCACATCGTCGATCACGGCGCGGGCCCATTCAAGCAGGGCCACGCCCGCGACCGGGCGCACGGGGAAGCCGGTCCCCTGCGGCCGCGGCACGAGGATGGTGCTGACCGGCGCCTTGACGACGCTCTTCGGGTGCAGCCGCTGGAGTCGTACGACGCGCGACTCGGGCAGGTCGACCGGTGCGAACCGGACGTACTTGCCGGCCACCGTGACCTCCCGGACCCCGGCCTGGCGGCACCGGGCCCGGAAGCGCGCCACGACGAGCAGCGACTCCACGACCTCGGGCGGGTTGCCGTAGCGGTCGAGCAGCTCGACGCGGACCTCGTCGACGTCGGCGTCGGTGCGCACCTCGGCCAGCCTCTTGTAGATCTCGAGGCGAAGCCGCTCGCTCGGGATGTAGTCGTGCGGGAGGTGGGCGTCGACCGGGAGCTCGATGCGGACCTCGGCCAGCTCCTCCTCGGCGCCGCCCTTGAAGTCGGCGACCGCCTCGCCGACCAGGCGGACGTAGAGATCGAAGCCGACGTCGGCGATGTGGCCCGACTGCTCGCCACCGAGCAGGTTGCCTGCGCCGCGGATCTCGAGGTCCTTCATCGCGATGGCCATGCCCCCGCCGAGGTCGGAGTGCTGGGCCAGCGTCGCGAGCCGCTCGTGGGCGGTCTCGGTCAGCGGCTTCTCCGCCGGGTAGAGGAAGTAGGCGTAGGCGCGCTCCCTCGAGCGGCCGACGCGACCGCGCAGCTGGTGCAGCTGCGAGAGGCCGAGCGTGTCCGAGCGCTCGATGATCATGGTGTTGGCGTTGGAGACGTCGAGGCCCGACTCCACCAGCGTCGTGCAGACGAGGACGTCGAAGCGCTTCTCCCAGAAGTCGAGCATCACCTGCTCGAGCTGGCGCTCGTTCATCTGGCCGTGAGCGGTCGCGACGCGAGCCTCCGGCACGAGCTCCTTGATCCGACCTGCGGCCTTCTCGATCGACTGCACCCGGTTGTGGATGTAGAAGACCTGGCCCTCGCGCAGCAGCTCGCGGCGCAGGGCCGCGACCACCTGGCGGTCCTCGTAGGCGCCGACGTAGGTGAGGACCGGGTGCCGCTCCTCGGGCGGGGTGGTGATCGTGGACATCTCACGGATGCCGGTGACCGCCATCTCCAGCGTGCGCGGGATCGGCGTGGCGCTCATGGACAGCACGTCGACCGACGTGCGCATCCGCTTCATCTGCTCCTTGTGCTCGACACCGAAGCGCTGCTCCTCGTCGACGATGATCAGGCCGAGGTCCTTGACCTTGATGTCGGGGTTGAGCAGGCGGTGGGTGCCGACGACGATGTCGATCGACCCGTCGCCCAGGCCGGCGACGACCTCCTTGGCCTCCTTGTCGGTCTGGAAGCGCGAGAGGCCCTTGATGACGACCGGGAAGCCGCTCATCCGCTCGGAGAACGTCGAGAGGTGCTGGGTGACGAGCAGCGTCGTGGGCACCAGCACGGCGACCTGCTTGCCGTCCTGCACCGCCTTGAACGCCGCCCGCACCGCGATCTCCGTCTTGCCGTAGCCGACGTCGCCGCAGACCAGCCGGTCCATCGGCACGACCCGGCGCATGTCGGCCTTGACCTCGTCGACCGTGGTCAGCTGGTCGACCGTCTCGGTGAACGGGAACGCGTCCTCGAGCTCGCGCTGCCATGGCGTGTCGGGACCGTAGGCGTAGCCCTTGGTCGCCTGCCGGGCGGCGTAGAGCTTGATCAGCTCGGCCGCGATCTCGCGTACCGCGCGGCGCGCCTTGTTCTTGCGCTTGGTCCAGTCGCCGCCGCCGAGGCGGTCGAGGCTGGGGTTCTCGCCGCCGACGTAGCGGGTGACCTGGTCGAGCGTGTCGGCCGGGACGTAGAGCATGTCGTTGGGCCCGCCGCGCTTGCTGGGGCCGTACTCCAGGACGAGGTACTCGCGCACCGCGCCACCGATCTCGCGCTGCTTCATCTCCACGAAGCGGCCGACGCCGTGCTGCTCGTGCACGACGTAGTCGCCGGCCTTGAGCTCGAGCGGGTCGATCTGCTTCTTGCGCCGCGCGGGCATCTTGCGCATGTCGCGGGTGGACGTCTTCTGCCCCGACAGGTCGTCGCCGGTGACGACGGCGACCTGCGCCTCGTCGTCGACGATGCCGTGCACGAGGTGGCCACACGTCACGGTCACGACGTTGGGCCCCGCGGTGTCGCCCTCCTCGACGAGGCGGGCGGCGATGTCGTTCTCCCCCAGCAGCTCGACGAACCGCTCGGCCGGTCCGTGACCGGCGTGCACGACCACGACGTCGCGCCCCTCGGTGATCCAGCCGCGGATGTCGTCGACGGCCTGCTGCAGGTCGCCGCGGTAGGCCTCGGCGGGGTGCGTGGGAAGGGTCCGGCTCGGCACCGCGCTGCTCTCGGTCGTGTCGAGACCCGCGTCGGGCCCGTCGCCGGTGTCGATGCCGAAGGGGCTGACCGTCCACCACGCGTGGCCGAGGCCGAGGGCGTGCAGCCGCACGTCGGCGATCTCGCGGTAGGACGCAGCGCCGAGGTCGATCGGGGCGGTGCCGCCACCGGCGGCAGCGGCCCACGAGGCGCCCAGGAACTCCTCGCTCGTCGCGACCAGGTCGTGCGCACGGGTGCGGGCGCGCTCGGGGTCGAGGACCAGCACGGTGGTGTCGGCGGGCATCAGGTCGACGAGCAGCTCCATCGAGTCGACCAGCGCGACCGCGAGCGACTCCATGCCCTCGACGGCGATGCCGGYGGCCATCTTGTCGGTGAGCTCGAGCAGCTGCGGGTGCGCCTGGCCCAGCTCGGCGGCGCGGCGTCGTACGTCGTCGGTGAGCAGCAGCTCGCGGCACGGCGGCGCCCACAGCCGGGCCACCGTCTCGACGGTGCGCTGGTCGGCGACGGAGAACGAGCGGATGTCCTCGACGTCGTCGCCCCAGAACTCCACCCGCAGGGGGTGCTCCTCGGTGGGCGGGAAGACGTCGACGATCCCGCCGCGGACGGCGAACTCACCGCGGCGCTCGACCATGTCGACCCGGCTGTAGGCCGCGTCGGCCAGGCCGCGCACGACCTCGTCGAGCGGCCGGGTGTCACCCGGCTCCAGCTCGACCGGCTCGATGTCGGCGAGGCCGGCGACCTGGGGCTGCAGCAGGCTGCGGATCGGCGCCACGACGACCTTGAGCGGACCGTTGGCGGCGTCGGTGCCGGGGTGGCGCAGGCGCCGCAGGACGGCCAGCCGGCGGCCGACGGTGTCGCTGCGGGGGCTGAGACGCTCGTGCGGCAGCGTCTCCCAGCTCGGGTAGTAGGCGACGGCATCGGGGTCGACGAGGTCGGCGAGCTCCTCGACGAGGTCCTCCGCCTCGCGCGAGGTCGCGGTGACGGCCAGGACCGTGCGCCCGCGCTCGACCAGTCCGTGCACCACGAAGGGCCGCACGGCGCCGGGCCCGGTGAGGTCGAGGGAGGACTGCACCGCGGCGTCGGCGAGCGCACCACCCAGGGTCGGGGTGGCGACGACACGCTTGGCGACGGCGGCGAGGGGCGTGGACGGCACCGGGGATCCCTTCGAGAGCACGCGGAAGAGCCCCCACATGGGCAGAGGGTGGGGGAGGATGAAAGTCTACGGGGGCTGCCGGACACGGGCGCGCGGGGGACGAGGGGTTTGTCCTGTGCGGCTCAGGGGTAGCACCACCTCAACGCCCGGCGTTGCCGGGCGGCCAGATCTTTCTCCTGAGAGGAACAACGGGGACATGCGCACCACTCGTCTCATCGCGGGCACCGTCAGTGCCGGACTGCTCGGCCTCACGCCGATCGCCATCGCCGCGCCCAGCCAGGCGGCCGACACCTGGACCACCACCATCGTCGCGACGCCGAGCGCCGCCCAGGTCGAGTACGGCGACGACTTCTACGTCTCGGTCGACCTGGCCAGCTCCGACGGCTACTCCCCCGGCAGCGCCGACGGCACCGTCACGCTGATGGCGCAGCAGGCCGGCTCGGCCGCGTGGGCCCCGGTCGCCACCGCGGACAACACCTACGCGTCGTTCTACGACGTCAAGCCGCAGATGAACACCGCCTACAAGGTCGTCTACAGCGGCTTCACCGACCCCGACCAGGGCACCTACGGCGACAACTACACGCCCAGCGAGTCCGCCCCCTTCACGATCGGCGTCGCGCGCAAGATCACCCGCCCCAGCTCCGGCTTCGTGATCAAGGGCAAGGTCACGCCCGACTACGCCAAGAAGAAGATCGTCATCCAGGTCTCCAAGAAGGAGAAGAAGGGCTACAAGAAGTTCAAGACGATCAAGACCAACAAGAAGGGCAAGTACAAGGTCCGGCTGCCCCGCCGCGGCGGCACCTGGTACTGGTCGTTCACGGTCAAGGCCGACGCCAAGTACCTGGCCAACGGCTTCGGCTGGCGCACCTGGGTCTCCTGACCCACGCGCCTCCACGCACCTCACGCACGGCCCGGCAGAGCACCCRCTCCGCCGGGCCGTTGCACGTCCAGGGTCCGACTTTCGACCCTTTACCGTCCGCGAGGCGGACACATAGGTTCGGATGATGGATCACATCTCGGGACCCGACCACTCCACCCTGCCCACCCACCAGACCGGCACCCTCAGCCGCCGCAGGCTCCTCGCCGGTGCCGCAGGCGGTGTCGCGGTCGTCGCTGCCGGCCAGCCCGCCTGGGCCGCCGACGCGACCCGACCCGGCGCCGTACGCGGACCGGCGCTCCGGCAGCGCGACAACCAGGTCGTGCGCCACATCAGACCGGCGCGCGCGCTGCGCGACCTGCGTGTGCTCTCCGAGCAGATCGGACCGCGGATCGGCGGCACGGCCTCGGAGAGGGCGGCCGCCGAGTACGCGCTCACCTCCTTCCGCAGCGCCGGCTGCCGCGACGTACGCCTCGAGCCCTTCCCGGTCGCCGACAAGTTCCTCGCCGAGATCGGTGACCCCGACAACCAGCTCGAGGACGGCATCTGCTGGCAGGCCGGGGCCTCCCCGGACGCCGCGCTCGACGCGAACCCGGTCACGGGACGGGTCGTCGACGTGAAGGCAGCGAGCGCCCCGACGTGGCCGGCCGACCCGGCTGCCGTCACCGGCGCCGTGCTGCTCGCCGACGACGTGCAGAACACCGACCCGGTCGCGCGGGTCAACCAGCGCGCGGCCTTCGTGCTCGATGCCCAGCAGCGCGGCGCGGCAGCCGTCGTGCTCCTGCCGGCCGACCTGGAGTACCCCCGTCGCGCATCCGCCTCGTCCCCCCGCCTGGTGCCGACGACCGGCTCCACACCGCCGCCGTGGACGCCCGTCGCCACGATCCCGGTGCTCGGCGTGGCACAGGTGCAGAAGCGCCTGCTGCGCGAGGACCTGTCGGTGCGCCCGCTGCGCCTCACCATCGACACGACCTCGCACCGCGGGCTGACCAGCAACAACGTGTTCGCCGACATCCCGGGCCGGCAGGGCGCCAACGGCTCGGTCGTCTACGTCTCGGGCCACTACGACTCGGTGATCGGCGCACCGGGCGCCAACGACGACGGCTCCGGCACCGTGCTCACCCTCGAGCTCGCGCGGGTGCTGAACAAGCTGCCCAAGCCGGACGCCACCATCCGGCTGGCCCTGTGGGGATCGGAGGAGCAGGGCCTGATCGGCTCCCGCCACCACGTCTCGCAGCTGGCCCAGACCCAGCGCGACCGGATCCGCGGCGTCTTCCAGAACGACATGGTCGGCACCAGCTGGAGCGCGGCGACCCGCTACTGGCTGCTGTCCTTCTCGGGCACCGGCAACGCCACGACCGACCGGATCCAGGCAGCGGCCACCCGGCTCGGCTACGAGCCGCAGATCTCACCGGTCACCGCACGCGGCGCGAGCGACCACCAGTCCTTCCAGGAGGTGGGCGTCGCCTCGGCGAACTTCTCCTGGCGCGGCGAGGCGACGCCGGCGCTCCTCGAGCCGCCGTACCACTCACCCGAGGACACCATCGAGCGCAACATCAGCATGGACCGGCTCACGGTGAGCATGGAGATGATCGGCTGCGCGGCCTACGACCTGGCCAACTAGGGCCTCAGTCGCCCGCGGGCGGGGGCGGACCGGCGTCCACCTCCGCCTGCGAGCGCAGGATGCAGAACTGGTTGCCCTCCGGGTCGGCGAAGACGACCCACCCGGTGCCAGGGCCGTACTGACCACGCTGGTCGCCGAGCTCGATCGCACCGAGACCCCGCACCCGCTCGATCTCCTCGTCACGAGTGCCCGTACGGGGCCGGAGGTCGAAGTGGATCCGCTTCGCCGGCAGCTCCTCGTCGGGCACCTCGATGAAGAGGATCGCGTGCCCGGTGTCGGGATCGAGGATCATGCACTCGTCGTGTCCCGGCTCGTTGGGGTCGCCCTCGACGTCGACGTAGCCGAGCAACCCCTTCCACCACTCCGAGAGCTCGTAGGCGTTGCGGCAGTCGACGGTCGTGTGCGAGACGAATGAGGTCATGGCCCCACGCTCGCCTGACGTACGCCGACCCGCAACCCGATATGGTCGGCGGCGCCCGGTCATCGGGCGACCGGACGAGGGAGCCGTACCCGGACAGCGACAAGACGGCCATCGAGGAGATGGCCATGGCCTGGTTCGTGCTCGTCCTGTCCGGAGTGCTGGAGGCCGTCTGGGCCACCGCCCTCGGCCGTTCCGACGGCCTCACCCGCCCGGTGCCGACCGCCACCTTCGTGGTGGCGCTCGCCCTCAGCATGGGCGGACTCGGTTATGCCATGCGCACGCTGCCGGTCGGCACGTCGTACGCCGTGTGGGTCGGCATCGGCGCCGTGCTGACGGTCGTCGTCGCCATGGTCACCGGCACCGAGGCGTTCTCAGTGGTCAAGGCCCTGCTGCTGGCCGGGCTGGTCGGCTGCATCATCGGACTCAAGCTCGTCCACTGAGCAGGAGCGGACGCTCAGGCGGTGCCGTGGCGTCGGACGAAGTCGACGATCTGGTCGGCGAGCTCGGGACGGCAGACGATCAGGTCCGGCAGCGAGGTGTCGTCCTCGTTGTAGACCAGCGGCGAGCCGTCGACGCGGCTGCAGTAGAGACCGGCGGCGCGGGCGACGACCACCGGGGCGGCGTTGTCCCACTGGTACTGCCCGCCGGCGTGGACGTAGGCGTCGGCGATGTCGCGCACCACGCTCATCACCTTCACGCCCGCGCTGCCCATCGGCACCAGCTCGGCGCCGAGGTCGGCGGCGAGGGCCTCGACGAAGGCCGGCGGCCGGCTCCGAGAGACGGCGATTCGGGGGCGCTCCGAGGTGCGCGGCGGCACCACGCTGGGGCGGCCGGTGCTGAACGTCTCCCCCAGCGCGGGCTGGGCGACCGCGCCCGCGACGAGCTCGCCGTCCTCCCAGAGGGCGACGTGCACGGCCCAGTCGTCGCGCGGCGGCTCGGAGAACTCACGGGTGCCGTCGAGGGGGTCGATGATCCACACGCGTCGGGCGGTCAGCCGGGACTTGTCGTCGGACGCCTCCTCGGACAGCACGCTGTCGTCGGGACGGTGCTGGGTGAGGATCCGGTCGAGCTCGGCCTGCGCGGCGGCGTCGCCCGCGTCCTTGAGCGCCTTGCCCTCCAGGCCGTCGGCCGCGGCCCCGGCGCGTACGTCGAGCAGCACCGAGCCGGCCCGTTCGGCCGCCCAGACGGCGAAGGCGTGGTCGTCGAGCGTCGTGGGATCGATCATGACGCCAGCCTATCGACGGCCGGCGCCCACCTTCTCGCCGCTCCGGTCATGGCCGGCTTGATCACCCGGGTCGTCGCCCGGGTCTTCACCGGCCCCTCGAGGCCTGGGCACGAGGTCGCCGCCTCCCGTGGCGTCGTAGGCCTGGTGGAACATCGCCACCGCCTTGAGCTGCGTGGATGCGCCGAGCTTGGCGCGCAGCGCCTTGACGTGGCTGCGGACGGTGCCCTCCGCGACACCCATCTCGACCCCGACCTCAGCGACCCGCCGGCCTGAGGCGAGGAGCTCGAGCACCCGCCGCTGCTGCGGCGACAACGACTCCAGCTGGTCGCGCACGTGGCGGCGCCGGTCGCGGTCCCTGGCCCACGAGGTACGCAGGGCCGCCCGCTCCTCCGGGTCCATCGACGAGGTGCCTGCGGTGAGGCGCTGGACGACGTCGGCGAGCTGCGACACCGAGGTCGTGACGGTCACCACGTCGACGGCGTCGTTGGACAGCAGGCCGCCCCACCGGGTCGAGGTGTCCGGGGAGCTCACGACCACCACTCGCGCGTCGCCCGGCTGGGCGAGCGCCTCGACATGACCGACGACGGCTGAGTTGTCAACCCCGTCGACGATGGCGACGACCACCGCTGGTCGTGCCGCCACGGGCACGGGCGAGCCGTCTTCGTCGACCACCGACTCCCACCTCCGGGTCTCGGCCGGCACCCCGACCGAGCGCAGCGCGGCCGTGACCGCCTGCGCGACCAAGAGGTGCGGCGACAGCACCCAGACCGGACCTGGCACGCTCATGGGGCCTCCTCCCGCTTGCCGGCGGCTCCAGCCTGTCCGTCGTACGCCTCCACACGTCCAGCCCTTGGCGAACGTGCACATATTTGGGGACGCGGCCCGTCCTCGACTTCCGCACCCGCCGCGAGGCCCCCGCCTTCGACTACCCCCTTGAGGGGAAATCGCCGCGTGCTCGGGCCATGCTGGGGACGACCTGAGGGGCTCCTTGATGAAGCCTCCACGAGTCCTGCGAACTGCGGACCAGACCGCCTTTGCCCTATTTGAGGTACGACCACAGAATCATTGGACCCCCCGCACCGTGAGTTGCACTCTCAGCCGAGAGCCTGGCTCACACGTCAGATGCACGTCGCGCTCGGCAGCTTTGGGAAGCAGCCGACGCGTCTCGACAACAACTTGAGCTGTACCGCAGGGGGGTAGCACGAAATGCTGGGGTCTTGCAGGGGGGACACGCGCCACAGGTGCCGGACGGGAATCATGGGGCTCGCCTCGTTCCTCGTCCTGGTGTGGATCGGGTCGGGGACAGATCACGCGTGGTGGTCGCCGCCGTCGGCGTCGACGGTGCCGTCGCTGGGCGAGGGGGTCGTCAGCGGCGTCTTCGTTGCCGCCGCCGGTTGCACCGCGCTCGTCACGTGGCGTCGGCACGCCGGCGCAGTGGCAGGCTGGATCGTGGCGACGGGCGCGCTCGTCGCAGCGCAGGCCCTGGTCGTCACGCTCATCGCGCTGCACAGCACGCCACCGCGAGGGGCGACCGCGCAGCTGCTCATGCTGGCGGTCGGCATGGTCGGGATGCTCGGGGTGGTCGTCCCGCTCCTGGCTCCCGAGCGCGTACGACGCGTCGCCGACGAGACCTTCGTCATCGGACTCGGGCTGGGACTCGTGGCAGCGGGACACCTGCTGCTCCAGTTCCCGCGGGTCCAGCCGCCGTCGACGCAGATGCAGCTGCTCATCGGGGTCCTGCTCTGCACCCAGCTGCTGTCCGCGGTCCTCGTGCTGCAGCAGCGCGCGGGGTCGCGACCGATGAGCGCACTGCTCCTCGTCACGGTGGGCGTGGTCGTCCTCGGCCAGCTGGTGCCCCCGTCCGGGCTCGCCGGCGGCAACGTCGACGCCGCCCTGTGGCTCGCCCGCACGGCGGCCGGTGCCGCCTGGCTCGGGATCGCCTGGGCCACGCTGCGCCGGACCCTCGAGGACGAGCGGCGGCGCATCGACTCCTTCGAGCACGTGCTCGTCGACTCCACCCGCGAGCAGCGCGAGCGGCTGCACGAGCTGCGGAGCACGATCGCCGGGCTCGTCATGGGATCGGCCCTGCTCGACCGCCAGGACCTGACCAGCGAGACACGCGAGCGGCTGTGGGCCTCGCTCCGGCGCGAGCTCGACCGGATGGAGCGGATGCTCGCCGGCACCGGCCCGCAGACCGCCGACCTGCGCCTCGACGACGCGCTGACCCAGATCCTCGAGCTGCAGCGGCTCAAGGGCCGCCACGTCGAGCTGCACACCACCGGCGACGTCGTGCGCGCTCCGTTCGACGCCCTCGCCGAGGTGCTCAACATCCTGGTGGACAACGCCGCCAAGCACGGCGGGACCGACGAGAGCGTCGTGGAGGTCATGCGGCGCGACGAGGAGACGGTCGACATCACGGTGACCGACTTCGGTCGCGGGATCCCCCGGGAACAGCGGCCGCAGATCTTCGACTGGGGCAAGCGCGGCACCGCCTCCAAGGGCGAGGGCATCGGGCTCAACGTGGCCCAGCGCCTGATGACCGAGGCGGGTGGCTCGCTGCGCCTGGCCGACCGGGACGGCGCGGGATCGTCGTTCGTCATCTCGCTGCCCTCGGCCCGGCGCTCGCCGGAGAACGACCTGGGCACGACCCGACTGACCGCACCCGAGCTGACGATGGAGGACGGCCGTGCCTGGCGCGTCTCGGGGTGACCACAGGGTCCTGATCATCGACGACCACCTGCTCTTCGCGGAGTCGCTCGAGCTGGCGCTCTCCCTGGAGGGCTACGACGTACGACGGCTGGAGCCGCCCGACGAGGGCGGGTCGATGGCCACGCTGCGGTCGCTCGCCCTGCGGGCCAACCCCCGCACGGTCCTGCTCGACCTCGACCTCGGCCGGTTCGGCGACGGGATGAACCTCGTCGCCCCGCTCGCCCGGGCCAACGCCAACGTCGTGGTGCTGACGGCATCGGACGACGTCGGCCGTTGGGGAGCGTGCATGCGGCTCGGGGCACGCAAGGTGTTGTCGAAGACCGGCGCCCTCCAGCAGGCGCTCGCCACCGTGCGGCGGCTGCACCAGGGGCTGCCGGTGGTCACCCGCGAGGAGCTCGAGTCGTTGCTCGAGGCCTGGGCCCGCGACCGCCAGGCCCACGACGACGTACGCCGCCGCCTCGACCTGCTCACGCCGCGCGAGCGGCAGGTGCTGGGCGCGCTCATCGAGGGTCGCACCGTGCGGGCGATCGCCCAGGACAGCGTCGTGTCGGAGGCGACGGTCCGCACCCAGGTGAAGTCGATCCTCGGCAAGCTCGAGGTCTCCTCGCAGCTCGCCGCCGTCGGCATGGCCAACCAGATCGGCTGGAAGGTCGGCGCCTGAGCCCACCGGCTCGACGACGGGGTGCCGACCCCTGCGCGGCCTGAGGCGCGCGTGCACACGGAAGCGGCGGCCGAGGAGGGGGACCTCGACCGCCGCCACTGGTTCGCATCGGTTCCGGGTGACGAAGCGTGGGGTTCCGCGTCACGCCAGCGGCCACCAGGAAGGCGGCCAGTGCGGGGCTGGCCCGAGAAGAGCGAACCAGTGCTTGGTGCACCTCTTCGAGAGTAGGTCCGGCCGACCGGACCTGCCCATCCCTCTGAATGGGTATCTCCCCGGCGTGCACGGCTTTCGCTCATTTGCGGCATGCCCGCCCGGACGGGCGTTCCTAGGCTCGAAGCAAGGTCAGTAACGGGGCGCCTTGGGCGGTGTCCCGAAGGGGGTTGGGGAAATGACGCAGGTCGTGACCGACATGGTGTCCGGGGTGGTGCCCGTCGTGGCACCCGCGCCGGTGACCGACGCGGCGGACAGGGTGACCGACATGGTGACCGACGTCGTCACCGCGGACGGTGGCCTGCTGGACAGGCAGATCCCCCGCCCGCGAGGGGTCACCACCCTGCCGCTCGTCGCCCCGGCCGTGCTCGTGCCGACGGCCCTCCCGGAGCCGGTCATCTCGACCGTCGTCCCGGAGCTGCCGCAGCGGAGGGCCTCCCGGGCGGTCCCGATGTGGCCGGCGCTCGTCCTCGACCTCGTGCTCGCTTTGGGACTCGCCGTCGTGTCGGTGTCCCAGGGCCGCCTCGAGCTGCCCGCCGCGATCGCGACGGCACTGGCGTGGCCGCCGCTGCTCGCCGTGTCTGGTCGCTACCGGCGCCAGGCGCTCGGGCAGTCCCGTGGCGGCCGGCTGGGCGTGGTCCTCGCCGCCGGCGCCCGCACGGCCGTGCTCACCCTGGCGATCTCGCCGCTGGTGTGGCACGCCGACCCGCTGGCCCTCGCCGCCCTGGTGGCCGGCTTCACCGTCGCCAGCGCCCTGCCGTTCGTCGCCGGCGTACGCCGTCCCCTCCCGCGCGTCGTGCTGGCCGGCCGGCCGCGCGACGTCCGCGAGGCCGTGGCGCACCTCCGGGCGAGCGGCACCCACGAGGTGGTCGCGGCCTGCCTCACCCGTGCGTCGAAGACCCCGGTGGAGGGCGACGTGCCGGTCTACGTGGGTCTCCAGGCCTCCTCGACGGCGGCCCACGACCATGGCGCCGACGCCCTGGTGGTGCTGCCAGGCGCGAAGCTGTCGCCCGCCGAGGTGCGCCGGCTCCACTGGTCCCTGTCCGGCCTGGGCACCGAGCTGTTCCTCGGCACGGGCCTGCTGGACGTCGAGCCCCAGCGGACCCGGGTGATGTCGACCGCCGGCCTGGGCGTGCTGCACGTCGGCAAGCCCGCCCTCCGGGGACCTCGCCGGCTGCTGAAGGACCTGGTCGAGCGGACCCTCGCGCTCAGTGCGCTGGTCCTCTCCCTCCCGCTGCTGGCCGCCCTCGCCGTGGCCATCCGGATGGAGACCCCCGGCCCCGCGTTCTTCCGCCAGGAGCGCATCGGGCGCGACGGCGTCCCCTTCACCATGCTGAAGCTGCGCTCGATGGGCGTCGACGCGGAGGCCGCACGCCTCGGGATGGGCGACGACAACGAGAAGGACGGCGTCCTGTTCAAGATCGCGCAGGACCCGCGGATCACGCCGCTGGGCAGCAAGCTGCGCCGCTACTCGCTCGACGAGCTGCCGCAGCTGTGGAACGTCGTCCGCGGCGACATGTCCCTCGTGGGACCCCGTCCGGCCCTGCCGTGCGAGGTCGCCCGCTACGACGTCGACCCCCGGCGCCGGCTCGTGGTCAAGCCCGGCGTCACCGGCCTGTGGCAGGTGTCGGGCCGCTCGGACCTGACCTGGGCGGAGTCGGTGCGGCTGGACCTGAAGTACGTCGAGAACTGGTCGCTGCGCCACGACCTCTCGATCCTCGTCCGCACAGTGCGAGCGGTGCTCGGTCACCGCGGCGCATACTGACCGCGCGGGCACCATCTCGTCAACGACCGTGGGGGTCGAGCATCAGATGAACACCAGACCTGTACGGGTCGCCGTGATCGGCGTCGTGGCCTGCCTGCTCCTCGGCGGCTGCGGCGCCGACGGGGCGTCCCCGGACGCCGCGTCACCGACCGCGCCCCCGGATGCCACCGGGTCCCCGTCGGCCGGAGCCGGCTCGAACGAGCCGGGCCGGAAGAAGGACCGAGCCAAGGACCGGGCCGCGGACGGGAGCGAGGACGGGTCCGACGGCAGCGGCCAGTCCTCGGAGCCCAGCCCGAGCACCTCGCCCGGCACAGACGACTCCGACGCCACTGACGGCACCGCACCGGGCTCCGCACCTGCGCTCGAGATGCCCGAGTCACCCGAGTCCCCCGTCTCCAGCCTGGCGGAGCTGCTGGCGCCGACGAACCCCGCGCCGCTCGTCACGACGCCCCTCCCCCGCGGCGGGAGCGCTGAGGGCCGGCTGCTGCGGCAGTTCCCCGACGCCCTCCGCCCGACCCGGGGCGCCCGCGTCGAGAGCAGCAGCCTCTCGCCGATGGGCGACCGGCTGCAGGTCGGGCTGGTGGCCACGACGTCCCTCTCCCCGGCACAGGTCCTGATCGCCTACCGCAACCGCCTCGCTGGCCGTGGCATGGACGAGACGGCGACCCCGCCGAGCGTCGCCGGATCCCAGGCGGCTGCGTTCCAGCGGGGCGACAGCGTCGTGACCGTCACGGTCACCCCCCGAGGCTCCGGGTCGAGCTACGCCGTCCACGCCTCGCTCCGCGCCACGGACGGGTGAGCGGGATGTACATCTCCGTCCGCGACCGGCCCGCCGGCGGCACCACCCGCGGCTCGTCCTCGACCCGGCCCCCCGTGGGCCGGGTCGTCATCACGCTCGGGATCGTGTCGCTGCTGACCGACGTGTCGTCGGAGTCGGTCTCCGCGATCCTCCCGCTCTACCTCACCGCGGTCGTCGGGCTCACGCCGGTGGCGTACGGCCTCATCGACGGCCTCTACCAGGGTGTCAGCGCGCTGGTCCGCCTCGGCGGCGGCTGGCTGGCCGACGCCTCGGACCGCCCGAAGTGGGTCGCCTTCCTCGGCTACGGGCTGTCCGCCGTGGCGCGCGTCTTCCTGCTGTTCGCCTCGGGCGCGGCCGGGATCGCCGCCGTGGTCACCGCCGACCGGATCGGTAAGGGCATCAGGACGGCGCCCCGCGACGCCATGATCAGCACCGCCACGCCCACCGAGCACCTCGGTCGTGCCTTCGGCGTGCACCGGATGCTCGACACCATCGGTGCGGCGCTCGGACCGCTGATCGCGTTCGGCCTGCTCGTGGTCGTGCCCGGCGGCTACTCCGTCGTGCTCGTGGTCTCGCTGGCCTTCGCCCTCGCCGGCGTGGCCCTCCTCGGCCTGCTCGGCCCCGATGTCCGCGCCCGGCGCGACCGGGAGCGGAGCAGCGGACCGACCCCGCCGCCGTTCCGGTGGCGCGACCTGACCGACGCGCGACTGCGCCCGCTGCTCGCGGTCTCGGGGGTGCTGGGCCTGCTGACGATTGGCGACGGGTTCATCTACCTCGCGCTGCTCGACCACGGCGGCATCAACGTGACCTGGTTCCCCCTCTTCTACGTCGGCACCAACGTCGCCTACCTGTTGCTGGCCGTGCCGATCGGCCGCCTGGCCGACCGGGTGGGGCGCGCCCGCACCCTGGTCGTGGGCCACCTCGCCCTCGTCGGCGCCTACCTGTGCGCCGTCCTTCCCACCTCGACCGCCGCGGCCACCTTGGGCACGCTGCTCCTGCTCGGCACCTTCTACGCCGCGACCGACGGCGTCATCGCCGCCATCGCGGGCCGTCTGGTCCCCGTCCAGGCACGATCCAGCGGCATCGCCGCCGCCCAGACCGTGGTGGCGCTCGCCCGGATGCTCGCCTCGGCAGGGTTCGGCCTGCTGTGGCTGCTGCTCGGCCCGACGGTCGCCATGGCGACCGTCGCCGCGCTGCTGGCGCTCGCGGTCCTCGCCGCCGCCACCCGGATCCCGCGCCTCGACGGCGCCGCGGTCACCACGTGAGCACCCGCGCCCGGGTGCTGGCCTTCATCGCGGTCGTCGTGGCGATCGCCGTCGCAGCGACCGTCTACGTCGTCGACCAGGGGCGCGAGGTGCGCGCCGAGCGGGCCGCGGAGCCCGAGGCCGAGCAGACACCCATCGCGGAGGTGACCGATGGCCCACGGATCGTCTTCCGGCACACCGGCCTCGACAGCCAGTACGGCGTCGTTGCCGTGGTGCCGCTCGACGACCCGGGCGGGCCGCGCGCGTTCACGGGCGTCTCCTGCAACCGCGTCGCGGCCCGGCCCGAGGGCACGTCGTGCCTGATCAGCGACGAGGGCGTCGCAACGTCGTACGAAGGAGTGGAGCTCGACACCGACTGGCAGCAGGTCGCGAGCAACGACCTGCCGGGCATCCCGAGCCGTACCCGGCTGAGCCCCGACGGCACGCTCGTGGCGACGACCGTCTTCGTGGCCGGCCACTCCTACATGTCGACCGGCTTCTCCACCGCCACCGAGGTGCACGAGTTCGGCGGCGGCGAGCGGTGGGGCAACCTCGAGAAGTTCCAGCTGGTCGCCGACGGTCGCGAGGTCAACCCCGTCGACCGCAACGTCTGGGGCGTGACCTTCGTCGACGACAACACCTTCTATGCGACGGTCGCCACCGGAGGCAGCACGTGGCTGGTCGAGGGTGACCTCGCCGAGCGCACGCTGACCACCGTGTCCCAGGACGCCGAGTGCCCGTCGCTGTCACCCGACGGCACCCGCGTCGCCTTCAAGGTCGACGTCGACCCGGGGCGTCGGGTCGAGTGGCAGATCGCCGTCCTGGACCTCACCACGGGCGAGCGCACGCTCCTCGAGGCCGGGCCTCGCGGGCTCGACGACCAGGTCGAGTGGCTCGACGACGACACCGTGATCTACGGCATGCCGCGCGCCGACGAGCCCGGCGTCACCGACACCTGGTCGGTCGACACGACCCCCGACGCCGCACCGCAGCTGCTCATCGAGCAGGCGTGGTCGGCCACCGTGGTGCGCTAGCCCGCTGCGGCACATTTTGGGGAAGTTCCTCCCCTGCCTTGTCGGTCCGCGGGTCCCTGTGGAGGATGCCGGGGACCGCGCAGGCCCCCCGTTTCCGACCCCCACCCCCGTTCGCGCGGTCTCGTCCCCTGCCCCCGTGCCATCGAGGTTCTCCATGTCGTCCCCTGTGCGCCCCACCGCACCGGCCGCTGCATCCGGCCATGCCCTGTTCCGAGGCCGTCGTCGTCTCGTGCCCGTCTTCGTCCTCGCCGCCGCCCTCGGGGCCCTTGCGCTCGTCGAGCAGCCGACCCTGTCCGCCCACGGCGAGTCAACGCGGCAGGCGAAGGCCTCCGAGGTCGGGCTGCTGACCCGCAAGACCCCTGACGCAGAGATCCGCACCGGCCCCGAGCGCGAGGTCGGGATGCGTTTCAAGGCCAAGGTCGCCGGTACGGCGAAGGGCGTGCGCTACTACAAGCCGCGCAAGTCGACGGCCTCGACCCCCGAGTCCGCCACCCTGTGGTCGAAGAGCGGCAAGATCCTGGCCCGGACGAAGCTGAGCCCGGTCAAGGGCACGGGCTGGAAGAAGGTCCGCTTCGAGCCCGGCGTGAAGCTCACCGCCGGCAAGGGCTACGTCGTCTCGGTGCACACCGGGACCAAGGGGATCCACGCCGCCACCCCGCGCGGGTGGAGCAAGGCCAAGAGCAACGACCAGCTGCGCGCCCCGGGTGGCAGCAACGGCGTGACGCGGCCCGGCAGCAAGGCGCGGTTCCCGAGCCAGGAGGCCCGGGGCGACGCCAACTACTGGGTCGACGTGCGCTTCGTCCCGGCGGGCGGCGGTGCCACCCCGACCCCGACCCCGACGCCGACCGCGACGCCCACCACCCCGCCGCCCGGCGGGTGGCCGGGTCCCGACAACACCGGCGTACCGGCGGGCACGACGCTGACGGCCTACACCGGTCCGTGCACGATCACCTCCCCGCGCACGCTGTCGGCCGTGGACGCCACCGCTCGCTGCGGCGAGCTGGTCATCAACACGACGGGCGTCATCATCGAGAAGTCGCTGGTGCCGCGGGTGCAGTCGATCTACGGCGACGGCAACAGCTCGGTGAGCATCAGCGACTCCGACGTGCGCGCCGGCGCCACGTCCACCGGAGCGCTGTGGGGCTACAACATCACCGCGCGCCGGGTCGACGTCACCGGCGGCCAGCACAGCTTCCACTGCAACAACAACTGCGAGGTCACCGACTCCTGGCTGCACGACCAGTACAACCCCGACAGCCAGAGCTTCCACAACAACGCCTTCATCTCCAACGGCGGCAGCCACATGGTGCTGCGGCACAACACGCTGCACTGCACGGCGATCCTCGGCCCCAACGACGGTGGTTGCTCGGGTGACGTCTCGTTCTTCGGCGACTTCGACCCGATCGACGACGTCGTCATCGACAACAACTTCCTGAGGGCCAACAACTCGTCGATCTCCTACTGCCTCTACGGCGGTGACTCCGACTCGAAGCCCTACACCGCCACCAACGTGCGGGTCACCAACAACGTCTTCGAGCGCGGTGCCAACCGCAAGTGCGGCGTCTACGGGCCGGTGACGTCGTTCGACCGGAACGCAGCCGGCAACGCGTGGTCCGGCAACGTCTGGGACAGCGGTGAGGCGGTGAACCCGGGCTGACCCGGGTCAGGCTCCGACCATCACCTGCGTGCCGCTCACCACGGCACGCAGGTGAGCTCGCTGTAGAGGTAGTCGACGGCGTGGGGCTCGAGGGCGGCGCTGCGGAACATCCGTGGCCGCGGCGCCGCCTGAGCCCGGGACAGCCGAGGTGGCCGGCCGGCCACCCGTCGCTCGGCGAGCGTGACGAGCGCGTGGTGGCGCAGCAGCAGGTGGCGGTAGGGCGCGTGCCCGGCCCGGGCCAGGACGGCCGGGTCGGAGACGTGGACCAGCGAGGCGAAGAGCGGCAGGCCCTTGCGCCGGTCGCGACGGGCGATGACGTAGCAGGAGTCCTGGCCGACGCGCACCACGAAGTGCAGGGCGGCCGCGGCGCCACGGTGGTCGCGGTAGACCTTCAGGTCGTCCCCCGTGAGGGCCGCCTCGATCTCCCCGGGCGCGGTGAGCACCCGGACGCCCCGGCGCGACGGCAGCGGGAGGTTCGGCACCAGTGCCGTGGCGGTGTCGAGCCTCGAGAAGCCGAGGCGCTCGTTGATGGCGACCACGTTGCCGCTGGGCGACAGGTCGACGAAGTCGTAGTCCCGCTGGCGCAGCATCGCCCGCACGAGGCGTACGCCGTGCGCGCGGTGCTCCTCGAGCACGCACCAGGCAGCGAGGTTGCACCGCCGGCGCAGCTCGCCGTCCACCACGCGCTCGGAGTAGAAGGCGAGGTAGACCCCGACCACGTCGTCGCCCTGGCGGAGCAGGAAGCCGTGGTTGGGAGCGTCCCCGCTCCACGGCGGGACGGCGCACCGCGCCCACTGGTCGGCACTCAACCTGGCATTGAGGTGGCGGTGCAGGAACGCGGCGACCGCACCGATGTCGTCATCGGTGATCGGTGCCAGGTCCACCCCCACGGACTCCCCTGACATGCGCCCACCGTAGGAAGGCCGGTCGGCCCGGGCAGGGGCCGCCGAGCCACATACCCATATTTTGTGAGCCTGTGCCGGACGGCCGAGGTCGCGGAACGGCCCGCCCCTACGGTTCGACGCATGCGCGTGGTGAATGTCTGCTTCCATGGCATCGGCGCGCCGCAGCGCCGACGCGAGCCCGGCGAGGACTCCTACTGGATCAGCCGGGACATCTTCCTCGGCGTCCTCGACACGGTCGTCGGGCGCACCGACGTGCGCTTGAGCTTCGACGACGGCAACTCCTCCGACGTGGAGATCGCACTGCCGGCGCTGCGCGAGCGCGGCCTGCACGCGAGCTTCTTCGTCGTCGCCGGGCGCCTGGACCGTCCGGGCAGCCTGAGCCGCGACGACGTGCGCGAGCTGCACGCGGCCAGCATGACGATCGGCAACCACGGCATGTCACACCGGCCCTGGCGCGGCCTCGACCCGGCCCGGCGCCGGGAGGAGTTCGTCATCGCGCGCACCGTGCTGCAGGAGGTGACCGGCAGCCGGGTCCACGACGCGGCGCTGCCGCTCGGCCGCTACGACCGCGCCGTCCTGCACGAGCTGCGACCACTCGGCTACCGCACCGTGCAGACCAGCGACCGCCGCTGGGCCCACACCGACCGCTGGCTGCAACCCCGCTACAGCCTCCACTGCGGCGACACCGTCGACTCCGTGGAGCGCGACGTCCTCCGCCGGCCCCCGGTGACCTCCCGCGCCCGCGGCGCACTCGTCGGTACGGTCAAGCGCCTGCGCTGACCGCGCCGTCCTCGCGATGCGCGAGCTGCGTCTGGCTCAGCGCGCCAGAGGACGACGGATGAACCACTCAGTCGAAAGAAGTTCCTCGCGGGCCGTCGTCGACAGGCGGGCGATGAGCCCAGGAAGGGCGCCTCGATCAACTTCCGAGCCGTGGGCAAGAATTGCGGCCAGCTTCTGCTCCAGCCAGGGCGACACGTCCACCCGATCCGTGACCTGCTCGTCCGGAGTGGCGTGCACGGCTCGTCGAGCGCCGATGATCCTCTCGATCGTCCTCACCGACGAACGCGGGTGTGGCTCGTGAGGTGCCGCATCGGCCGGCTGTCGCGACCTCGTGGGTACACGGTGCTGAGTGGACGTCCCGCGACAGCAGGACACGGTGACTCGGCTCGCGTCGATCAACGCGGCCTCCGGGGGTATTGGCGCCGGAGCCCAGCCACGACGTGCCGGTGGCCCCGCCACCCGGGAGGTGGCGGGGTTCGGGGCGGGGTCATGGTCGGCGTGGTCGCGGAATGCCGGGCGGATCGGGTGGGTCGGCCTGGTCGGCCGCGGTCGTGCCGGTGTGGTCGCGTCGGTAACGGTGTCCGTGCGGTGAGGTCCACTCGAACACCCCGGGCGCCGTCATCCGGTAGCGCCAAGCGGTGTGGGTCTTGAGGCGGTGGTGGAACCTGCAGAGGGCCGCGAGGTTGCGCGTCGCAGTCGGCCCTGATTGTGGTCGGCCTTCGACTTGGGCGTGGTGGTCGTACTCGTCGACGTGGTCGATGTCGCAGCCGCGGGCCGGGCGGGTGCACCACGGGAACACGCACGTCTTGTCGCGGAGGATGACCTGCTCGCGGATCCGGTCGGGCACGTCGTACGCCGGGGTCGACAGGTCGGCGTTGAGGTCGATCACGGGCTTGACGGTGACCTTCGTGCGGGAGTTACCGCACCAGTCCTTGACCTGGTCGAGCAGCACCAGGCGCTGGCCCTCCTCCACGCGACCGGTCGGACCGAACACCGTGGCCAGGTCGTCGAGTGAAGCGTCGAAGTGCGCATGCAGGACGACTTCACGTGCTGCCGGCAGGCGCTGGGGATCAGCTCCCGCCCCGGCGAGGTCGAGCGCGGTCTGGGTGCGGGCGAGGTCACCGAGGGCAGCGGAGCGGCGGGCGTCCAGCGAGGCATCGGAGCCGAGTGCCTTCAGCGACGCGGCGCCGTGGGCGATTGCCCGGTCGAGGTCGAGGGCGTCGGCGATGTCGAGCTCGGCCTCCATCCGCATCGTGCCGGCGAAGTGCACGTCATCGTCGTGGATGGTCGCGTGGCGCGGGGCGACGTGGAGGTAGCCGTCCTCCGGATCCTGGGTCGGGTCGGTGCCGGCGAGGTCGAACCTCTTGATCGCCTCGGCGACCAGTCGGTCCAGCTGCGCCGGCCCGACTCGACCAGCCACGGCAGCGACCTGGGCATCCACGAACGCCGCAGCTTCCCGCGTCAGCGAAGGAGTGGTGTGGATGGTGGTCTCCGCGACCACGCGGGCCCGCCACGCCGGCACACGCCCGCACTGGACCTGCGCCCACAGGCGGGGGAGGCGGTGGCGCAGCTCGAGGGCATGGCCGACGAGCTTCTTCGCCGCGACCGTCGAGACACCGAGGACGGTGCCGAGCTCGGCGACACAGAACTCCGCCACCAGCGGCGCACCCTCACCCGCGATCGGCTCCTCGTGCTCGCAGCCCGGAACCGTGAACGCAGCGGCGCCGTGGATCGACTCCGGCGGGTGCAGGTCTGCCCACCGGGCTGCGAGGACGAGCTGGCGGGCAGCCTCCACGTCCTCGATCTCGCGCGAGGCTTTGATCGAGGCCAGCAGCTCGGTGGCCGTGAGGTCCTCGACCTCACCTGCCCCGGACCCTGCCAGCGTCTCGATCATGTGTTCGATTATACCGGCGACCACCGACAGCGGCCGTGCCTGTGGACGGTTGCTGGCCAGCCTTCTTCGAACCGGTTTCGTGACGGGACTTCGTCCCTCCTCAACCACCGCAGGCGCTCTGCCCAGGGACGTCGTCACTCAGGGACGAGCTCGGTGCCGTCGTCCCAGGTGTTGTCGCGCCACTCGTTCCCGGAGGCCGTCGGGTCGAAGGACRTGACCGGGCCGTAGACACCGCACAGGTCGTTGGTGCCCCGCTCGAAGACGTTGCCGGTGACGACCACCCCGGTGGCGACGGGGAAGGCCTTGCCCGGCGCGTGCCCGAGGTAGGCGCAGTAGGACGCCGACGAGGCGTTGGCCTTGAGCAGGTTGTCCTCGACGACAACGTCGCGGATCGGACCGAAGTCGCCGAAGAGCGACAGGTCGGCGGTGCACCCGCCGTCGGTGTCGTTGAGCGTCGGCGTGCAGTGCAGCGTGTTTCGCCGGATGACCATGTGCGAGCCGCCGTTGGAGAGGAAGGCGTTGTTGTGCGCGGCCTCCCCGTCGGGGTTGAACTGCTCGTGGAGCCACGAGTCCTCGACCAGGCAGCCGCTCCCGCAGTGGACGCTGTAGGCCCCTCCGGTGATGTCCGTACGGCGGACCGTGAGGTTGTCGCCCCACACCGCGCCGCCGATCCACTCGCCGGCGACGACGTCGGAGTCGACGACCTCGACCGAGAACGTCGGGTCGACCTGGGTGGCGGTGGACTCGACGCGCGGCACCCGTGACGACTCGATCAGCACGTCCGCCGCCTGCACCACGATCGCCAGGCAGACCCCCGTGGCGTCCACCGCCGAGAGCACGGCGGTCTCGGTGATGGTGCACGGCCCCGTGTAGGGAGCGAGCTCGGTGTCGGGCGGGACGCCGGTGTTGTCGGCATCCGGGTAGGCGTCGGGCGCGGAGGCGTCGGGCGTGGAGGCACCGGGCGCGGGCGAGCTGGTCCCGGCGGATGCCGGCGCATCGCTCGCGGCGGAGTCCTGGGGGGTCGCGGCCGTGGGCTCGTCGTCGAGCAGCCGGACGGCGACCACCGCGAGGACGGCCACGACGACCGCCACCACGACAGCGGCCAGGACCGCGCGCGAGCGTGTGCGTGCCATCGCCCCCTCCTTCGACGGCTCCATCATCACGCGGAGCGGGGAGCGCCCGCGTACCCCAACCGGGGGATGTCGCGGCGCACGCTCCGGAGGGCGCCGGCGGCCCGTGATCGACTCGCGCCGTGGGGATGACGATCGCATGTGTGTACAACGACGCTGCCGTGAGACGGCACTGCCTCGACCGCTCGATCGAGGCGTACGACGGTCCGGTGGAGGTGGAGTACCTGCCGGTGGACAACACCGAGCACGCCCACACCTCGGCCGGCGCGGCGCTCAACCACGCCGTGCGGCAGGCCAGCCACGACGTCGTGGTGCTGGTGCACCAGGACGTCTACCTGCACGACCTGGACCGGCTGGCCGCCTGCGCGGCGGCGCTGGAGGACGAGCACTGGGGCATCCTCGGCGCCAACGGGGTCACCGCTGACCACACGTCCGTGGGCCGGCTGCGTGACCGCGTCATCCTGATCGGGGAGTCGGCGCCCGACCCGGTGCCCGTCGACACCCTCGACGAGGTGCTGCTCATCGCGCGCCGCGATGACCTGCTCCGCGAACCGCTCAGCGAGGAGCCGGAGCTGGCGTGGCACGCCTACGCCGTGGAGTACTCGCTGCGGGTCCGCGCCGCGGGCCGGCTCGCCGGAGCCGTGGACACGGCGATCACCCACAACAGCATGTCCACGAACCTGGCGCGGCTCGACGAGGCGCACCGCCACGTCGGTGACCTCTACCCGGCACTCGTCCCGATCCACACGACGTGCGGCACGGTCGATCCCGGCGCCCGGGACTGGGGCCGGCTCCCGCTCATCCGCGACCACGGCTGGCGCCGCCGCTGGCTGCAGCAGTCCCGGATCGCGGCCCGCGTGCGCTCGGAGATCGGCGTCCAGGTCGTGCTCGCCGACATCGCGCACGAGGTGGACCTCCTCGGCTACTCCCGGGAGCAGCCGCTCCACCTGCTCAACGCCGACCGTCGTAGCGGCTTCGCCGCCGAGGCCGGCGCGTCCGTCGTCCTCGAGCGCGACGGCCGCCCGGTGGTGATGTCCGCCGTCGCGCCGCGACACGTGCGCGACTCCCTGAGGTCGCTCGGCCGGGCCGAGCACGTCCTGGTCACCGGGCTCGCGGTGTCCGACCTCGCCGACCTCGGTCCGGAGGTCAGTGGCCGCGACTGGCTCGCAGGCGTGCAGTGGGACGAGGTCTGGCTGGTGCGTGGGCAGTCCGCCCGACAGCGGCCGGCGGAGTGGTCCCGGCGGCAGGCCGTCCCGCTCGGCGCGAGCCTGCCCCGCAGCTGAGGACCACCGTCGACCGGCGGTCAGCCCGCCGCGGCGTCCGCGACGGCCACCGCGACGGCGTACTCGTCGCAGTGGGACAGCGACACGTGGATCGAGCCGGCTCCCCTGCTCTCGGCGAGCACGCGGACGTCACCGCCGAGGCGCACGCTGGGCGCGCCGTCGGCGTCCCGGCCGATCTCGATGGAGCGCCACGCGAGGGGGGCGTCGCGGGCCGGGCGCAACGCCTTGAGGACCGCCTCCTTGGCCGCCATCCGGGCCGCGAGGTGCAGCTCCGGGCGGGCTCGGGAGGTGCAGTAGTCGATCTCGTCGTCGGTGAACCAGCGCCGGAGGAACCGGTCGCCGGCGGTCCGGTGGAGCGCCGCGATGCGGGCCACCGACACGATGTCGGTGCCCGTGCCGATCGTGCCCCGCGCCTGGCTGCTGCCGCCCATGTCACGACTCCTCGGTCCGGCCGTCCCCCGCGGCGGCCACGGCTCCGACAGTAGGCACGTCACCCGGGCGGGCGGGGCGCCGCCACCACCCTCACCACTATTGGGGAGTGTTCCTGCCACGCGCTGCCGCCCCTCCTCGCCCCTGCTCCACTGGGTGGCGGGTCGACTGGGGTGGAGGCCCGGAAACTGCCAGGGGAGGCGAACGTGCACGACCAGATCAGGAACGAGCTCCGAGAATTCATCGGCGACAACTACCTCTTCGGTGACCACGACAGGTTGCCCGAGGACGAGGCATCGCTGCTCGAGGAGGGCATCGTGGACTCCACGGGCATCCTCGAGCTGATCGAGTTCCTCGAGGACCACTTCGGGATCGTCGTCGGCGAGTCCGAGACGGTCTTCGAGAACCTCGGGAGCGTGGGCGGCCTCACCAGGTTCGTCGAGTCCAAGACCCTCGCGGAACAGCCCGTGGGCTGAGGCCTGCAGCTTCGGAGAGCAGTCATGGGGGAAGTCCACGACCGGGTCGAGGACCCGGACGTCCGTCCGTTCCGTACGGACGTCGACAAGTACTACACGATCACGGCGGGGGGCCAGCGTGGCCCCGCGCAACGCCTGCGACTGTGGATGTGGAACGCCGACTTCCGCGTGGTCGCGAGCTACCGCTTCGACCAGTTCGCCCGGCAGTACCACGCCGAGCACCCGGTGAAGGGTCTGCCGGCGCGGGTCTTCGCCGTGGTCTGGCGACGACGGGTGATGAACATCCACCACGCCGACCTCGACCCGAAGGCGCAGATCGGGCCCGGCCTGCTCCTCATGCACCACACGGGTGTGTTCGTCGGAGGCGCGGTCATCGGCGACAACTGCGTCATGCACCACAACGTCACGATCGGGCAGCGGGTGGCCTCGGGCGACCAGGGCGTCCCCCGGCTGGGCGACAACGTGTGGATCGGTCCCGGTGCGACGATCACCGGTGACGTCACGATCGGCGACGGTGCCACGATCTCCGCCGGCAGCGTCGTCTCGCGCGACGTGCCCGCACGCGCGCTGGTCGCCGGCAACCCCGGGCGGGTCATCGCCTCCGACTACGACAACTCCGCGATGCTCAACTACCGCGTACGCCGAGCGCAGGTCGCAGCGGCCGCTCCCGAGCCGGCGCCGGAGCCCGCACCCGCAACGGCACCCGCACCCGAGCCCGAGCCGGCTCAGGCCCAGCGGCCCGACGCCGCCCACGTGGACCGTGCGCTCGCCGAGTACGCACGCCTGCGCGACCCGGACGGGGACCGGCACCTCGAGGCGGTGAAGGCGGCGATCTTCCTGGAGGACGTCTTCCACGTCGTGCTCCGCGAGGAGCAGATCGACCCCGACCTGCTCGGCACCGCCGAGGGCATGCGCGCGGTGCTCGCCCGGGCCGGTGGGACGGCCTGATGTGCGGCATCTGCGGCGTCGTCGTCCTCGACGGCCCACCCCCGGACCGGGAGCTCGTCACCCGGATGATCGGTCGGCTGCGCCACCGCGGTCCGGACGGCAGCGGCCTCTACCGCGACGACCACGCCGCGCTCGGGCACACGCGGCTCGCGATCATCGACACCGAGGGCGGCGCGCAGCCGCTGGCCAACGAGGACGAGACCGTGTGGATCTCGTTCAACGGCGAGATCTTCAACTACGTCGAGCTGGGTGAGGAGCTGCGCCGCTGCGGCCACCGCTTCCGCACCGCCAGCGACACCGAGGTCGTGGTGCACGCCTGGGAGGAGTGGGGCGAGCAGTGCTTCACCCGCTTCAACGGCCAGTGGGCCCTGGCCCTGTGGGACTCGCGCGAGCAGCGGCTCGTGCTGTCGCGCGACCGCCTCGGCGTGCGCCCGCTCTTCTTCACGCGTGACCGGCACAGGATCGCCTTCGCCTCCGAGGTCAAGGCCCTGATGGCCGACCCGGCCCTGCCGCGTGCGTTCGACCCCATCGGGCTCGACGAGGTGCTGACCTACTGGTCGACGGTGGCCCCCCGCACGGTGTTCGCCGGCATCGAGCAGCTCGAGCCCGGCCACGTCGCGGTGCTGGACCGCGACGGCTTCCGGCGACACCCCTACTGGAGCATCGACTTCCCCGACCGGGACACCGAGCCGGGGCAGGACATCGAGACCAACGCCGCCGAGCTGCGCGAGCGCCTCGTCGAGGCGGCCCGGCTGCGCTTCGTGCGCAGCGACGTACCCGTCGGCGCCTACCTCTCCGGAGGCATCGACTCCTCCATCACCGCCGCGGTGATCGCGAGGTACACCGAGGCGCCGCTGCACACCTTCTCGCTGAGGTTCACCGACGCGGAATTCGACGAAGGGGTCCACCAGCAGAAGATGGTGGCCGAGCTCGGCGCCCAGCACGAGGAGATCACCGTCTCCCCCGCCGACGTCGCCGAGGTCTTCCCCGAGGTGGTGCGGCACACCGAGACGCCCGTGCTGCGCACCGCGCCCGCGCCGCTGTTCCTGCTGTCGCGGTTGGTGCGGGACAACGGCTACAAGGTCGTGGTGACGGGCGAGGGTGCCGACGAGGTGCTCGGCGGGTACGACATCTTCCGGGAGGGTCGGGTGCGCGCCTTCTGGGCCCGCGACCCGGGCTCGGCCACCCGCGACCGCGCGGTCGAGCTGCTCTACCCGTGGATGGAGCGCAACCCCGGCACCGCCCCGGCCTTCGCGCGCAGCTTCTTCGGCCAGGACCTCGACGCCGACGACCCCGCCATCTCCCACCGCCCGCGGTGGGCCTCGACGAGCGCGGTCAAGGCGATGCTGGCCCCCGACCTCCGGGCCGAGCTCGACCGCGGCCCCGACGTCGTGTCGCGGATGCCGGCCGGCAGCGACGCCTGGGACCCGCTCTCACGCGCCCAGTGGTTGGAGATGACGACGCTCCTGCCGGGCTACATCCTGTCCAGCCAGGGCGACCGGATGCTGATGGGCAACTCGGTGGAGGGGCGCTTCCCCTTCCTCGACAAGGACGTCGTCGAGCTCGCCAACCGGCTCCCGGCGCGCCACAAGCTGTGCGGGCTCGACGAGAAGCACCTGCTGAAGATCGCCTTCGAGGACCTCGTCCCCGAGCAGATCCGCCGCCGGCCCAAGCAGCCCTACCGCTCGCCCGACACCGCCAGCTTCTTCAGCGGCCCGCCGCCGGAGTGGCTGACCGAGGTCACCTCGCCCGAGGCCCTCGCCGCGGCAGGGGTCTTCGCCCCGCGGCCGGTGGCCGGGCTGCTCGCCAAGGCCGCCCGCACCGGCGGCGTACGGGCGGGGAACACCGACAACATGCGCCTGCTCGCGGTCGTCTCGACCCAGCTGCTCCACCAGCAGCTCGTCGTCGACGCCGGGTCGGCGAGCGACGACGCACCACCCGCGCCGATGACCGTCATCGACCGGGTCCAGCACGTGAGGAGCACCGCATGACCACCGTCCAGAGCGGCAGCCAGACCAGCAGCCAGGTCGACAGCCAGGGCGACGCCGACGTGCTCGCCATCGACCTCGAGGCGGAGGTCGCACGGATCAGCGCCTCGCTGCGCGGCTACCTGACCCGCGCCCGCCGCAAGGGGGCGATCGTCGCGCTGTCCGGTGGCATCGACTCCAGCGTGGTCGCCGCCCTGTGCGTCGCCGCGATCGGCAAGGACCGGGTCTTCGGCATCCACATGCCCGAGCGGGACTCCTCCGAGGACACGCTCGCGTTCAGCACGCTCGTCTCCGACTCGCTCGGCATCGACTCGGTCGTGGAGGACATCACCCCGGTGCTCGAGGCGGCCCGCTGCTACGAGCGCCGCGACGACGCGATCCGGATGGTGTGCCCCGACTACGGCCCCGACCACAAGTCCAAGATCGTGCTGCCGAGCGTCGTGGAGTCCGAGAGCCTGCGTCTCTACTCGGTGGTCGTGCAGGCGCCCGACGGCACCACGACCCGCCACCGCCTGACGACCGAGTCCTACCTCGGCATCGTGGCGGCGACGAACTTCAAGCAGCGGGCCCGCCGGATGACGGAGTACTACCACGCCGACCGGCTCAACTACGTCGTCACCGGCACGCCCAACCGCCTGGAGTACGACCAGGGCTTCTTCGTGAAGCTCGGTGACGGGGCGGCCGACGTGAAGCCGATCGCCCACCTCTACAAGACCCAGGTCTACGCGCTCGCGGACTTCCTCGGCGTCCCCGAGCAGGTCCGCACCCGGCCGTCGACGACCGACACCTACTCGCTGCCGCAGTCGCAGGAGGAGTTCTACTTCTCCCTGCCGTGGAACCTGATGGACCTCTGCCTGCACGGCAAGAACACCGGCCGCCCGATCGAGCAGGTCGCCGAGTCCACCGGTCTCACGACCGCGCAGGTCGAGCGCGTCTACGGCGACATCGACCAGAAGCGCAAGACCACCGCCTACCTCCACCTGCCGCCGCAGCTGGTCGAGCCCGTGCAGGAGATCGGATGAGGAACCGCACCACCGGTGGGGCGGCATGACCGCACGGGACTTTCTCGCTGCCGCCCTGCGACGCTGGTACGTCGTGGTGCTCGGCGCTGCCCTCACGCTCGGGGTGTTCGCGGTGGTGCAGCGCCAGGCGCCGGTGTTCTTCACGCAGTACAACATCGTGGTCATCGGGCCGTCGGGCACCGAGCACGACAACAACGTCCTCGAGAACCCGCGCTACGGCCTGCAGCCCCTCGTCGGGGTCGTCTCCACCGACCTCAACGACGGCCATCCGCCGCTGCTGACGGGTGACGTCGACGCCACGATGGTCGGGATGGGCGCCCGGGACGGCGTCCAGGTCCGCGTGCCCAACCTCGGCACGCAGTGGCGGCCGCTCTTCTCGGCCAACTACCTCGACGTGCAGGTGGCGGGCGCCACCCCCGACGAGGTGCACGCGCTGGCCTTGGAGACCTCGGCCCGGGTGGAGGAGGTGCTCAAGCAGCGGCAGGACGAGCTCGGGGTTCCGGCCAACCTGCGCGCCCACGCCGTCCCGTCGTCGGCGGACCCCATCGTCTACCCCATGCAGGGCAGCAGGATGCGCGCGCTCGGGGCCGCCGGGCTGACCGGCATCGCCCTGACCGCTGTCCTGGTCTTCTGGCTCGAGCGGTGGCGCCCGCGCCGCCACTCGGCAGGAGCGGCGGCCGCTGCGCCTGCGAGACGTCCGCTGGTGCGTCGGCGTACCCGGTCCGCGGAGGTGATGGCATGAGCACCCCCGGGAACACCCCGGTGGGGCCGGTGACGATCGCGGTGGTGACGTGGAACAGCGCCGACGTGCTGCCCGGACTGGTGGCGTCGTTGCCCGTCGGCGCCGGTGACGTGCCCTACCGGCTCGTCGTGGTGGACAACGACTCGTCGGACGACACCGTCGCGGTGGCCCAGCGCCTGTGCCCGGACGCCACCGTGGTGCAGACCGGACGCAACGCGGGCTACGCGGCCGGGGTCAACGCCGCGGTCGCCGCCACCCCCGACGCGCCGGCGGCGCTGGTGCTGAACCCGGACGTACGCCTGGAGCCGGGCTGCCTGCCCACGCTGGTGGCGGCGCTCGACCGCCCGGGCACCGGGATCGCGGTCCCGCGGCTCGTCGACGGCGACGGCGAGCTGATCCACTCGATGCGCCGGCGCCCGACCCTGCTGAGGGCCTTCGCCGACGCGTTCATCGGCGCCACCGTGGCCGGCCGGTGGCCGGCGACCGGCGAGCTCGTCACCGATCCCGCCCCCTACGCCGAGGACGCGACGCCGGACTGGGCCGAGGGATCGACCCAGCTGGTCAGCCGCGCCTGCCTGGACGCCTGCGGGCCGTGGGACGAGTCCTACTTCCTCTACTCCGAGGAGACCGATTTCCACCTGCGGGCCGGGAGGCGAGGCTTCGGCGTCCGCTACGTCGCCGACGCCTGCGCGGTCCACCTCGAGGGCGACTCCTCCACCTCGCCCCGGCTCTGGGCGCTCCTCACCGCCAACCGGCTGCGGCTGTTCTCGCGGTTGTCCTCCCGCCCGCGGACCGCCCTGTACTGGGTGGCGCTCGTCCTGCGCGAGTCGAGCCGGGCGGCGCGGGGCGACGCCACCGCGCGGGCGGCCGTCCGCGTGCTGGTCCGCCCCGAGCTGCTGCGCGCCCCTCGCGGACCCGCGTGGCTCGACCTTGCTACCCCAAATCCGGTACTCCGCCCCGGAGCGGTCCGCGCCGAGGCCGCGCGTCCGTAGCGTGGTCCGTGGGACGACGAGTGGGTTGTTCGTCGCCCCGCAGCCGGTCGCCGGGGGGCGAGCTCCGGCCACGGAACGAGGGGGCTTTGACCTGATGCGGACGCAGCTGCACCACCTGCTCGAGGAGGGCGCCGTCCGGTTCGGCGACCGCCCGGCCCTGAGCCACCAGGAGGTCACGCTCGACTACGCCTCCGCCTGGGACCTGGCGTCCCGCACGGGCGCCGTCCTGTCCGGCCTCGGCGTCGCGCGGGGGGACCGCGTGGCGGTCTACCTCGACAAGCGACCCGAGACCATCGGCGGGATCTTCGGCGCCTCCGTCGCAGGTGGCGTGTTCGTGCCGGTCAACCCGGCGCTCAAGGGCTCCCAGGTGGCCTACATCCTCGGTGACTGCGACGTGCGGGTGCTCATCACGACGCACCAGCGCTGGGAGTCGGTGCGCGAGGACGCCAAGGGCTGCCGCGCGCTCGCGCACGTGCTGCTCGTCGACGCCGGCCCGGGCGTCGTCCCCGACGAGGACGAGGTGCGGGTGCACGCCCTGTCGGCCCTCCTGGGCGACGCGGTCGACCCGCCGCCCCCGAGCCGGGCGATCGACGCCGACACCGCCGCGATCCTCTACACGTCCGGCAGCACCGGCCGCCCCAAGGGCGTCGTGCTGTCGCACCGCAACCTGCTGGTGGGCGCCGAGAGCGTCTCGACCTACCTCGGCAACGACGGCGACGACGTCATCCTGGCCGCGCTCCCGTTGAGCTTCGACGCCGGTCTGAGCCAGGTCACGACAGCGTTCGCCGCGGGCGCCCACGTCGTGCTGGTCAACTACCTCCTGGCCCGCGACGTCGTACGCCTCTGCGCGCGCCACGGTGTCACCGGCCTCACCTGCGTCCCGCCGCTGTGGATCCAGCTCGCCGCCGCCGACTGGCCGGCCGAGGCCACCGCGTCGCTGCGCTACTTCGCCAACACGGGCGGCCGGATGCCCCGGTCGACCCTCACCCGGCTGCGCGAGATCTTCCCGCAGGCCAGCCCGTTCCTGATGTACGGCCTGACCGAGGCGTTCCGCTCGACCTATCTCGACCCGGCCGAGGTCGACCGCCGCCCCGACTCCATCGGCAAGGCCATCCCGGACGCCGAGATCCTCGTCCTGCAGCCCGACGGCACGCCCTGCGGGCCCGGCGAGGAGGGCGAGCTGGTCCACCGCGGAGCGCTCGTCGCCCAGGGCTACTGGGGCGACGCCGCCCGCACCGCCGAGCGGTTCCGCCCCATCCCGGGTGGCCCCGACTGGCGCGCGCCCGAGCTCGCCGTGTGGTCCGGCGACCGCGTCGTCGCCGACGAGGAGGGCTTCCTCTACTTCGTCGGCCGCACCGACGACATGATCAAGACCTCCGGCTACCGGGTGAGCCCGACCGAGATCGAGGAGGTCGCCTACGACAGCGGCCTGGTCCGCGACGCGGCCGCGCTCGGCCTGCCGGACGAGGCCCTCGGGCACCGGGTCGTGGTCGTCGTCAGCCCCGCGGTGGAGGGGTTCGAGCCTGACGCGCTGCTCGCGGTCTTCCGCCGGCAGCTGCCCCGTTACATGGTGCCGGCGGAGATCGTCGTGCGCACCGAGCTCCCCCGCTCCCCCAACGGGAAGTTCGACCGGGTGCTGCTGCGCGAGGAGCTGACCGCATGAGGACCACCGACCACGTGACCGCGCACGGCACCGTCGACGGGACGCTGCTGGTGGGCGGGGTGCCCGTCGATCGCCTGGCCGACCGGGTCGGCTCGACGCCGTTCTTCGCCTACGACCGCGCGATGATCACCGAGCGCGTCGCCGCCGTGAAGGCCGCGCTCCCCGAGCGGGTGTCGCTCGGCTACGCGGTCAAGGCGAACCCGATGCCTGCCGTCGTCCAGCACCTCGCGGGGCTGGTCGACCACCTCGACGTCGCGTCCGCGGGCGAGCTCGCCGTGGCGCTCGACACCGGACAGGACCCGAGCGCGATCAGCTTCGCCGGGCCCGGCAAGACCGATGCCGAGCTGCGACGGGCCGTGGCATCGGGCGTGACGGTCGAGGTCGAGTCGCGCACCGAGCTGCAACGCCTCGTGCGCACCGGCAAGGAGCTCGCGCTGCGCCCGCGCGCCGCCGTACGCGTCAACCCGCCGTTCGCCGTCAAGGGCTCGGGCATGCGGATGGGCGGTGGCCCCCAGCAGTTCGGGGTCGACGCCGAGGCCGTCCCCTCCCTGCTCGGCGAGGTGAGCGAGCACGACGTCGACGTCGTCGGCTTCCACGTCTTCGCGGGGTCGCAGAACCTCAGCGCCGCGATCCTCGGCGAGGCCCAGGAGCGCACGGTCGATCTCGTCCTCGAGCTCGCCGAGCACGTGCCCGGCACCGTGGAGTACGTCAACCTCGGCGGCGGCTTCGGCATCCCCTACTTCGAGAAGGACGAGCGCCTCGACCTCGACGCCGTCGGTCGACGGCTGTCCGAGCTGGTCGACGGACGGCTCGCGCCGGCGCTGCCGGACGCCACCGTCGTCATGGAGCTCGGCCGGTTCCTCGTGGGCGAGGCGGGTGTCTACGTGACCCGCGTCGTCGACGTGAAGGAGTCGCGCGGTCGCAGCTACGCCGTCGTCGACGGCGGCATGCACCACCAGCTGGCCGCCTCCGGCAACTTCGGCCAGGTCATCCGGCGCAACTACCCGCTGGCCCTCGCCACGCGGGCCCTCGACGAACCCACCGGCCCCGTGACGGTTGTCGGCTGCCTGTGCACGCCGCTCGACCTGCTCGGCGACGAGGTCGACCTGCCCGGCACGGAGGTCGGCGACCTCGTCGTCGTGTTCCAGGCCGGCGCCTACGGCCTCACGGCCAGCCCCACCGCTTTCCTCGGCCACCCCTCACCTTCGGAGGTCCTCGTATGACCCAGCCTGCAGACACGCTCGCCGACACGCTCCCCGGAGTGGTCGAGGTGCTCACCCGCACCCTCGGCATCGAGGACCGTGCGGACTCGATCACCCGTGGCACGCGGCTCTTCGGTGAGCTCCCCGAGCTCGACTCGCTCGGGGTGGTGGAGCTCGCGGCCGCCCTCGAGGACCGCTTCGACATCGTCATCGAGGACGAGGACTTCACCGGCGAGGTGTTCGAGAGCGTGGGCACCCTGACCGACTTCATCGACGCCCGCCGCACCGGCGGCTGAGCCAGGGAAGGGAGAACAGCCATGGAGATGCGGGTCGTGTGGCGGTCGTTGCGCCGCCGCTGGTACCTCGTCCTCGCCCTGGCGGTGCTGACCCTCGGAGCGACGTTCCTCGTCGCGCAGCGCGTCGGCGAGACCTACGAGGCGACGGGCACCGTCCTGGTCTTCCCGCCCTCGCAGACGGAGGGCCCCACCGGCGAGATGTCGGAGGAGAACCCCTACCTGTCGCTGGGCGGCGTGGGACAGGCGCGCGACGTCGTGGTGCGGGCGCTGACCTCGAAGCAGGTCGGCGACGCGTTCGGCGAGGACTACCCCGTCGGCACGACGTACGAGATCGTCCCCGACTACACCAACAGCGCACCGATCATCCTGTTCACCGTCGAGGCCGCGACGCCGGACGTGGCGACCGAGGCTCTGTCCTCGTTGATCGATCGCGTCCCGGTGGAGCTGGAGAAGCTGCAATCGGGGCTGGACCTGCCCGCAGCCCAGCGTGTGACGTCGGTGGTGCTCACCCGCGACGAGTCCCCGGCCGCCACCAAGAAGGCGATGATCAGGGCGTCGCTGATGACGATGGCGGCGCTCGGCGGGATGGGTCTGCTGCTGATCGCACTCGTCGACGGGTGGCTGACCGGTCGCCGCGACCCCGACCCGGAGGACCTGGCCGGCGACGACGAGCCCGAGCATCCGCTGCCGGTGTCGCTGCACCCGGTGCACGCGGACGACCCGTCCCCCGACCACACCGATCCTGAACGGGCCGCGCCGGCCGCGGTGACCGCGCGGCTGGTGAAGCGACGCCGGCGGCGGGACGAGCGCGGCGAGGCGTCGTGACCCTCGCGGTCCAGGAGCGGACCGGGACCGGCATCGCCCGCAAGGGCGGGGTCGACGCCGCGGCGCTGCTGACCGCCTACGTGTGCCTGCTGTGGTTCATCCCGTCGCCCATGGTCGTCAGCGCGCTGGGGAGCGCGGGCAGCCCCGCCACCCTCTTCGGCATCGGCCTGTTCCTCTACTGGGCCTGGCACACCGTTCGCCGCACGGAGCGGTCCGACGGGCGGTTCCGCCCCGTGCGGGCGGCGATGATGGTCCTGCTGGTCGTGATGCTCATGGTCTACGCCCACGCCATGGCCGGTCCACTGCCCGGCGACGAGATCAGCACCGCCGACTCGGGGATGCTGCGGCTGATCAGCCTCGCCGGGGTCGTGTTGCTCGCCTGCGACGGTGTCAGCGACATGGACCGGCTCGTCACCGTCCTGCGGAGGCTGGCGTTCGCGGCAGGACTGGTCGCCCTGCTGGGCCTGGCCCAGTACGCCACCGGCGAGCTCTTCGTCGACCGGATCCGCGTGCCCGGCCTCACGGCGGGCACCGAGGGGTGGACGCTCAGCTCGCGCTCCGGCTTCTCGCGGCCGAGCGGGACGTCGATGAGCCCGATCGAGTACGGCGTCGTGCTGGGGATGATGCTCCCGCTCGCCATCGTGTGCGCGTCGATGCAGTCACGGTTCCGCTGGCTGTCACGGGCGATGCTCGTCGCGATGATCGCCTCGATCTTCTTCTCGATGTCACGGTCGGCTTACCTCTGCTCGCTGGCCGGGATGTTCGTGCTCGCGCTGTCCTGGGACCTTCGCACGCGGCTGCGGGCGCTCGGCTTCTTCGCCGCGGTCAGCGTCGTGATGTACGTGTCGGTGCCGGGCCTGCTCGGCTCGATCCGGGGCTTGTTCTCCAACGCCGACCAGGACCCGAGCATCGCCTCCCGGACCGGCAGCTACGACATCGCCGGTGAGTTCATCTCCGGGTCACCGGTCGTGGGCAAGGGCTTCGGGACGTTCCTCCCCAAGTACTGGATCCTCGACAACGCCTACCTCGGGATGACCATCGAGGCGGGCTTCCTGGGCCTGCTGGCGCTGCTGACCCTGATCGTGTCGGGTCTCGTCAGCGCCCGCAGCGCCCGCCGGGCCCTGCAGGCGGAGCGCGATGCCCGTCCGGTCGACGCAGCCGACGCCGGCGACGCACACCACGTCCAGTTCGCGCAGGCGCTGCTCGCGTCGGTCGCGGCCGGCGCGGGAGGGCTGGCCTTCTTCGACGCGTTCGCGTTTCCGCAGACCGCAGGCTGCTTCTTCCTGCTCATCGGCCTCGCCGGCGCGATGCGCCGGCTCACGCAGACGCCCGCACCCGACCCACGGCGGCCCGTGCGCTCCTGATCCCGCTCGCCGCACCGCGCGGGAGGAGGAGGGCGGGACGCACCCGGCCGCTGCGCAGCAGCCGGGCCGCGGTCTCGACGCGGCGCGGCCACGACAGGAGCGGTGACACCACGTCCAGCGTCCCGGCCAGCCCCTGGCCGACGCCGTTGCCCATCACGTGCAGCAGCCGCTGGTCGAGCGGTCCCGTGCTGCGCACCGCAGACCCGGGCGCCGACGCAGGACCGGCAGCCGGCGGGGCGTCCAGGATCTTCCCGGCCAGCTCGGCCCACGCACCGTCGGCGTGGAAACGGCGTACGGCCGCGCCGGTGCTCGCACCGACCCGGTGCCGCACGTCGGCGTCGGCCAGCAGGCGGTCCAGCTGGGCGGCCAGCTCGGATCCCGAGCCCGCGACCACGAGGTCGTCGTCGAGCTCGGGCGTGTCAGCGCCCAGCACCCCGAGCCGCTCGTCGGGCGACCGCAGGGTGAGCACGGGCGTGTCCAGCCACGCCGCCTCGAGCATGGACGTGAGCGAGGAGAACGGGTGGGAGTCGACGTAGACGTCGGCGGCCTCGAGCAGCGTATGCACGTCCGGCAGGAGTCCCCAGGCGCGGCCGAGGCCCTCCGCGGCCAGCACGGACCAGTCACCGTCCGGCTCGGGCCCGGCGACGTGGAGGCGGGCCTCGGGGTGCGCCCGCATGACCGGCAGGAGCACGTCGAGGAGCGTCTCACCGCCGGCGGCGCCGTACTTGTAGGTGTCTGCGGCGCTCGCGACGACGAGCGCGTCGGGCGGCAGCCCGAGCTCGGCGCGCGCCGCGGACCGGGAGAGACGGCGGTCGCGCATCACGAGCGGACGGACGAGCAGGGCGTTGCGCGCCTCGGGGATGCCGCGGCGCTCGACGTTGAGCCGGGCGCCGCTGGTGCGCAGGTTGACGATGCGGTCGGCGACGTGGACGCCCAGCCAGAAGACGTGGTCGGCGTGGTTGACCAGGAGCACCTCGGGACGCTCGCCCGGCGGCAGCGCGAGCGCGATCGCCGGGACGACGTCGTTGGGGTGGACGTGGAGCACCACCTGGTCGTGGTCGAGGGCCAGCTCGCGCAACCGCGCCGCCCGGTCGAGCAGGCGCGGCCTGCCGTCGTCGAGGAGGGTGAGGGCGTCGGGACCAGCGAGGACCCGGCTGATCTTGTCCGGGACGTCGCGTCCCTCCTGGCCGGTGACGCAGACGTGGTGCTCGCGGGCCCGGTCGAGCCGCAGCCAGCTGGACAGCATCTGGGTGTGGCCGCCGGTGCCGTAGAGCTGGGTCGCCACGTGCAGCACGCGGGGCCGGGTGCCTGCGGGCCGCGTCGGCGCGGCTCCCCGCGGCGCGGGCAGGTCGGAGCCCAGCCGCGCCAGCACGTCCTCGAGGGGGCCGCTCGCGAAGACCCCGGAGGGGTTGCACCAGGCAAAGGTCGCGGCCGTCATCGCGGCCACGGCCGCCTGCTCGTCGCGACCCCGACGGGCCAGCGACTCGGTGCGCCGCACCAGGCGGTCGAGCACCGCCCAGTTGTCGTCCAGGCGCTCGACGTCGGTCGCGGTCACGGGACCATCCCGTCGACGGGGTCCTGCGCCGCAGCGTCGTCAGGGGCCGCGGCACCCGACCTCAGCGCCCGGAGCTGGCGCACGTGCTCGGGGTGCAACGCGAGGATGCACGCGATCGCGGCCAAGCAGATCACCCCGGCGGCGAGGGTGGACAGCAAGGGCGAGGCCAGCTCCCGCGCGACGAGGGCGGCTGCCGCGGCAGCGACCGCTGCGACGACGAGCGGGGTGAGCACGGCACCGCCCAGGGGCGCGATCCGGAGGCCGCACCCACGCAGCAGGAGCAGGTAGCACGGCACCACCACGACCGCCATGACCGCGAGCTCCGCGACGGCGACGCCGACCACGCCTCGCTCGCGGGCGGCGACGAGCACCACCGGGGCCAGGACGGCGAGCCACAGCAGCTGCACCGTCAGCAGCCGACCGGTGCGTTTCAGCACCACCAGCAGGTCGTAGGACAGCTCGACGAAGATGCGCCCGACGGTGACCAGCACGAGGACGGCGAAGATGCCGGCCGCCGGCGCCCAGTCATCGCCGTAGACGAACCGGATGACGTCGTCGGCCACCGCGGCACCGACCAGGCAGACCGGGAGGGTCACCACGGCGATCACCCGGAGCAGGGTGGTGAAGGAGTCACCGAGGCGCTGCGGGTCGGCCTGGAGCCGCGAGAAGACGGCCGGCGCGACGCTCCGCAGCGGTTGCGAGAACATGTTGAGCGGCCACGACGCCAGGTTGAAGGCCAGCACGAAGTAGCCGAGGGCCGTGGCGCCGAGCGTGGCGCCCACCGCGACCTGCTCGACGTACGCCACCGCGAACACGACGATGCTGGTCCCCGCGAGGGGGAGTCCGAAACGCAGCAGCGGCATGACGAGGTCGCGGTCGACGCGCAGGCGGTAGGGCCGGGTGGCGTGGATGAAGAGCGCGACGCCGATGAGGGTCGCCGCGACCCGTCCCCACGCCAGGCTCCAGGCACCGAAGCCGCCGAGCGCCAGGGCCAGCGACAACCCGGTGCCCGACCAGGTGACGGTCTGGTCGATCACCAGGCGGCGGCGCTGCCGGAAGCGGCGCTGCAGCAGCGCGGCCGGCCCGGCGACCATCCCGCTGAAGACCACCGAGACCGACATGAGCCGGATGATGCCGGCCGCGTCCGGGGCACCGAGCAGGCCCGCGACGGGTCCGGCGGTRGCGTACATCGCGAGGAAGAGCAGGACGCTGCCCGCCGTCGAAATCGCGTTGACGGTGCCCAGGATGGCCTCCGGGTCACGCTCCCAGCGGACGACGGCCAGGCTGACGCCGAGCTCGTTGAAGCTGAGCACCGCGAGGAGCGCCACCATCGCCACGGCGAACGTGCCGAACTCCCCCGGCCCCAGGATCCGGGCCATGAGCACGCCGACGACGAGCGTGCCCAACCTGGCCAGGGCCGCGTTGAGGAAGCTCCAGCCGAACGCGCCGGCCGCCGTGCGTGCCAGGCCGGGGTCGTGACCCGCGTCCTGCTGTTGCTCACCGTGCTGCGTCCCCACGCCCGCACCCCCTGCTGCGTCGATGTCTGCCCCCTGTCAGCCGATCCGGGTCCGGATCACGGCGACGTCGCGCGGAAGACGACGTCGACGAAGTAGTTGGTCGAGTTGTAGGACCCGGCCGGGAAGCCGCCGCCGGCGCCGTAGCGATAGACGCCGTTGTTGCCCGACGGTGCCGTCAGCGGGCCGACCGTGCGTGGCGTCGCGAAGTAGCCCGGCGACGCTGCGTAGCGACCGACCGGTGCGTAGTAGGAGACGACGTAGGTCGTGCCGGCCGTCACCGCGACCGGTGTCGCGAAGGTCGCGGTCTGCCAGCCGGTCGCCGTCTCGTTGGAGAAGGTGACCTGGCCCAGCCGGCCGCCGCCCGCGTCCCACAGCGAGCCGATGTGGGTGCCGGTGTTGCCCGTCCCCTTGTAGAACCGCACGGCCGTGACCGTGCCGTTCTGCGACGGGGTGAACCGCGTGCCCAGCTCGATGGCCGACGTGTCGTCGGCCGCAGCCGTGGCCGGGGTGACGTCGGCGAACAGCGACGTCGTGCCGGAGTCGTCGTAGCCCGTCGTGAACGACCAGGTCTGCGTGGGCAGGCTGGCCCCGTCGGTCGACGTGAGCCCGGAGACCGTGACCGTGTAGGCGGTGTCGGCCGCCAGCGGCGCGGTGGGCGTGAAGGTGACCGTGCGACCGTCACCCGACAGCGCCGACGTGCCGGCGACCGACGTACCGCTCCGGGCGAGGCTCATCGACCAACCCGTGGCGAGCGGCGCGGACACGGTGAGCGACGGCTTGGCCGCCACCGACACCTGACCGGCACCGGACTGCGGTGTCCGTCCCTCGACCGCCAGCGACGCGGCCGCCCGCTCGAACAGCACGTCGACGAAGTAGTTCGCCGCGCCGTAGGTGTAGCCCGGGAACCCACCTGTCGATGAGTAGCCGTAGCGGCCGTTGTTGGTCGCGGGCGCCGACAGGTCGCCCTTCGTCAGCGGGCTGCTGAAGAAGCCGGACGTCACCGAGTAGTGACCCTGGGGCGCGAAGTAGGAGACGACGTAGGTCGTGCCGGCCGTCACCTCGAGAGGCTGCGCCAGCGTCGCCGACTGCCAGCCGGTCGCCGTCTCGTTGGCGAACGTGACGGTGGCGAGCCGCGAACCGGCCGCCGACCAGATCGATCCGGTGTGGGTGCCGTTGTTGCCGACGCCCTTGAAGAAGCGGATCGCCTTGACCGTGCCGTTGCGCGACGGGGTGAAGGCCATGCCGAGCTCCAGGGCAGCCCCGTCGTCGGCGGCGGCCGTGTCGGGCACGACGTCGCCGAGGAGCGTCTGGTTCTGCAGCGTCTCGGCCGAGCGGGTGCGGAACGTCCAGCTCCGCGTGCCGAGGACGGCACCGTCGGCCGTGGTGACCCCGGCGAGGGTGACGGTGACGTCGGCCCCGGCCGGCATCGGTGCCGACGGCGTCCACGTGATCCGCTGGCGGTCGGTGGAGAGCACCGCCGTGCCCGCGAGGGCACCGCCGGACCCGACGGTCAGCGACCAGCCGGGCTCGACCTGGTCGGAGAGGTCGACGACCACCTTGCTGGTCCGTGGGACGTCGAGTGCACCCGGTGCCGGCGACTGGGCGGTCATCGAGATGCTCGCCGGCGTCTTGTCGAAGACCACGTCGACCATGTAGTTGGTGCTGGACTGTCCACCCGGGAAGCCGGGAGCGTAGGTGTAGGCACCCGCGGTCGACGTCACCCGCAGCGGAGCCCACGAGAGGTCACGCGCGGAGAAGGCGTTGAGGGTGGCCGAGTAGCGCCCCGTCGGGGAGCGGTAGGACACGACGTAGGGCGTGTTCTTCGCGATCGCGACCGGTGTGGCGAAGTTGAGCTGCTGCCAGCCGCTGGCCGACTCGTTCGTGAACGTCCCGGACGCCAGCTCGACGCCGTTCTGGTTCCACAGGGACCCGACGTGGGCGCCGGTGTTGCCCGGCGACTTGTAGAAGCGGACGCCCGTGACGACACCCTTCACGTCGGAGGTGAACCGCGTCCCCAGGCTCAGCGGCACTCCGTCGTTGATCTCCAGGATCGTGGGCGTGGTCTCGTCGCTGAACAGCGAGCAGGGGCAGACTCCCGGCGGGTTCGGCGGCTTGGCGGTCGTGAACGACCAGGTGCCACCCGAGGCGATCGGGTTGCCCTGCGCGTCCGTCCCGGCGAGCGTCGCGGTGTAGCGGACGAACGACGCCAGCGGCGCGCTCGGCGTGAACGTGATGGTGCGCGTGGTCGCGTCGTACGACCGCGTGCCGGCGACGGAGGCGCCGTTCGAGTCGACCAGCGTCAGGCCGGGCGTGCCCGGTGCCATCGGCTTGGAGAACCGGGCCGAGACCGTCGTCGTCGCCGGGATGGCGCTCGAACCCGGGGCCGGGGCCTGGCTCATCCCGATCAGCGGCGAGTCGTCGGTGGCCGCGAACGTCAGGTCGACGAAGTAGTTGGACATCTGGTAGCTCTGGGCGGGCATCGTCCCGGTCCCGCCGAAGACGCCGGCCGGGGTCGCACCGTAGCCACCCGCCACCTGCATCGCGCCGGTGTCCACGCCGCGGTAGACGAAGGCCCAGGACTCGGAGGCGTAGTGACCGCGCGGCGCGGTGTAGGAGACCGTGTAGCTGGTACCGGCCGTCAGCGGGACGGCCTCACCGAAGGTGCCGGTCTGCCATCCGGTGGCGGTCTCGTTGGCGAAGGTGACCTGGGCCAGGCGCTGCCCGTTGGGACCCCAGAGCGACCCGACGTGCGTGCCGGTGTTGCCGGCGCCCTTGTAGAACCGCACGCCCGTCGCGAAGCCGTCGACGACCGGCGTGAACCGCAGGCCGAGCTCGACGCCGACGTTGTCGTCGGTGTCAGGGGTGGGCGGGGTGACGTTGCCGAGGATGCTGCACGGGCAGGTCACCGAGAAGCTGCGGGTCGCGGACGTGCCGATGTTGGCGCTGTCATCGATCGCGCGCACCATCACGGCGCTGTTGCCGCGACCCTTCTGGACGAAGGTGGCGGTCCACGACGTGGTGCCGGTGGCGGCCTTCCAGGTAGCGCCGCCGTCGGCGGAGACCTCCACCCCGGCCACCCGGCCCGCGGCGTCGGACGCCGTGCCGGTGACGGTGACGACGTCACCGTTCTTCTGCGCCGCACCCGCCGCGGGCGTGGAGATCGCGACGGTGGGGCCGGCCGTGTCCGTCGATTTGGTGGCGGCATTGACCCCGGCCATCAGTGTCGTCGGCTGGGCGCCCATGTCGGCGAGCAGGTTGACCTGCGCCTGCTGCATACGCGGGTCGGCGACGTTGTCGGGGTACTCCGAGTCGTGCTCGGCGTCGAGCCCGTAGGTCCACTGCACCGTGCCCGCGCTGAAGACGAGGGCGCCGCTCGGCGCCTTGTAGAGCGTCAGGTGGTGCTTGGTCGTGCCGGCGTTGACCGTGTTGCCGAAGTCGCGCAGGTACTCAGGCACCGCACCTGTGGTGGTGGACAGCTTGATCAGGCCTGGTGGCCCGAAGCCGTTGTCCAACGGTTCGTTGGACTCGTAGCCCACGGTGTGCGGCGCGAGCGTCGTGGACGCACCGGTCATGCTGGCGAGACCGCTGTTGCGCCACAGGCGCAGCTTGCCCTCCTCCTGCCGCACGGTCATCGCGAGGTCGCTGAAGTTGACCATGTAGGCCGTGCCGACGAGTGCGTTCTCCGGGGAGCCGCCGCCGTTGGCGGGCGAGGCGTAGCGCGGGTCGCGCCACGTGCCGGTCCACTGGCTGTTGGGGTCGATCTTCGCGTTGCCCCACGTCTCCTTGTAGGACACCAGGGTCCGGTACGCCGTGCGCGAGGTGTCGGCCGACGGCTCGTAGCGCGTGCGCCAGTAGACCTCGTTCCCGGCGAGGAACTGCAGGTTCACCCCGGCATCGCGCGCCGCCTCGACGTTGGCGCGCTGGGGGCCGCTCCAGTACTCGTCGTGCCCGACGGAGAGGAAGACCTTGTGGTTCCTGATGAGGTTGCCGCGGCGGTCGGAGTCGACGCCGGCCATGTAGGACACGTCGTAGCCGTTGCGCTCGAGGAAGCGCACCGCGGCGTACTCGGCGCCGAAGTAGAAGTCACGACCGGCAGCGGTGCCGCGGGTCAGGAACGGGCGGTTGTAGCTGAGCTTGTAGGCCCGGCCGTGGGCGCCACCCTGGTAGAAGCTCGAGCCGCCGTAGGTGTTGTAGGCGTGCCACGTCGGGTCGGAGGTCTGGAAGACGACGTCGGAGGTGCTGGCGTCGTCGCGGACGATGAAGGTGATGTGGCTGGAGTCGCCGTTGCTCCGTTGGAGGTGCGCGACGTAGACGCCGGACACGGCCGTGGTCGGCACGTTCCACGACGCCGAGACCGCCCAGTTGCCGCAGTCGTAGAGCTCGGTGGTGGCGTCGGTGATGCAGTTGGGCTGGTTCTGAGGCAGCGAGGCGCTCGGCGTCACCGAGGCGATCTTGCGCGCGCCGAGGCCCTGGTACCACCCGGTCCGGTAGATGTCGATCGTGTAGGCCGAGGCGTCGGTCTTGACCTTGAAGTCGATGCGCTGGCCGATGTTGACCGAGATGTCGGTCGCGAAGCCCTGGATGGAGGAGTCACCCGCGCCGTTGATGTCCCAGATCTCCGGGTCGGTGCCGGGCTTGGAGTTCTCGCACGCCACCTTGTTGCCCGTCGGACCGCACGGGTCCGCGGCGTTGGCCGCGGTCGGACCACCCAGGAGCGCCGGTCCCACCAGCGCGTTGAGTGCCGCGACGAGCGCGAGCACCACGACCTTCACCATCCACGCACGCCCGAGACCCTGCTCCTTGTTCCCAGCGCTGCTGGCCATCTCTACCCCACCCTCACGGCGCGACACGCGGCGCGCCACCGTCCTGATCCTGTTGGCACGGCACCCCGAGCGGGCAGTGAGAGGGTCGATATCCCCCATTTGGAATACGGCTTCAGAGCTCGGCCACGCCCGTCGCCACTCCGGTCACGACTCCGGTCGCTGTGACCTGCGTGCGCCTCGACCACTGGCGCGGGATCCGCACCCCGCTGATGTGCAGCGGCGGCGGGTCGGAGACCTTGGTGACCGTGCGGCTCGCGGCCGCCACCAGGTCGCGGGCCTTGAGGCTGTCGGCGTCGCGGGAGATGCACAGGTCGCGCAGCGCGAGCTCCAGCGCGATCGTCAGCTGGTGGTCGTCGACGTGCTCACCGTGCATCGCGCGGCGGGGCACCAGGATCGGGCACTTGCCGTTCTCCAGCGCCATCAGCGCGATGCCGGTGCCGGCGTGCGCGACGACGACGTCGGCGGCCCGGATGGCTGCTGCCATCTCCTCGGACGGCACGCGCTCCCGGGCGTCGATCCCGAGGCCGGTGGTGTCGGTGCCGCCGGTCTGCCACAGCACCTCCGCGCCCTCCGGCACGATGGGCACCAGCCGGTCGAGGAGCCGGCGGAAGCCGTAGCCGTCCTGCGTGCCGAGGCTCACCACCATCGACCGCACCGGGCGCTCGGCGGCCGGGGTCGCCTCGTAGAGCTCCCACGGCGAGGCGAGGAACTGCCAGTGCCCCCGCGCCAGCGCGCTGGACTGGCTGAAGGTCGTGATGCCCGGCACCATCGCGAGCGCGCGGCCGGACAGCGAGGGGGCGTCCAACCGGGTCGCGCTCTCGATGTAGACCGTCTCGATGCCGCGCATTCGCGCCTGCGGCAGCACCGCGAGGGCAAGGGCCGCGCCGGTGCTGACGACCAGCGACACGTCGTGGTCGGTGAAGAGGCGGCGGCACGCCACTGCGTTGCGCGCCAGCGCCCGGGTGTCCCGGGGCGGGCACGGCAGCGCCCAGTGGACCCGCTGGCCCGCGAGCAGCGACTCGGTCTGCGGAGTGCGGGGCGTCACCCACACCACGTCGTCGCCCACGCCGAGCCGCGGCCGCAGGGTGTGCAGCTGCATCAGGTGGCCGCCGTCGTTGGCGACGAGCAGGGTGGTCACGAGCGGCCACCCGCCACCGCGTCGGCGAGCACCTCGACGACGCGGTCCTGCTGGGCCTCGGTGAGGTGCGGGTGCATCGGCAGGGACAGGATCTCCCCGGCCGCGGTCTCCGCGACGGGCGCCGTCCCGCGGCCGAGACCCAGGTGGGCGTAGGCGCCGGTCAGGTGCACCGGGTAGGGGTAGTGGATGCCCGCACCCACCCCGGCCCGGCCCAGCTCCGCCAGGACCCGGTCCCGCTCGGCGACCCGGACGACGTAGAGGTGCCACACGTGCTGCCCGTCCGCGCCGAGCAGCGGGCGGCGTACGCCCGGCACGTCGGCCAGCAGGCTGTCGTAGCGGGCGGCCGCGCGGACCCGCAGCTCGTTCCACTTCTCGAGCCGGTCGAGCTTGGCCCGCAGGTAGACCGCCTGCACGGTGTCGAGCCGGGAGTTCATGCCGATCACGTCGTGCACGTAGCGGGTCGACGACCCGTGGTTGCGCAGGCGGCGCACCTCGGCGGCGATGGTCGCGTCGTCGGTGGTGACGGCGCCGGCGTCGCCCGCGGCGCCGAGGTTCTTGCCGGGGTAGAAGCTGGTGGCCGCGACCGTGCCGAGCGCACCCGCGCCCCGGCCGCCGAGCCGGGCGCCCTGGGACTGGGCGGCGTCCTCGACGAGGGGAACGCCCGCGTCGCCGCAGACCTGCGCGAGCCGCACCATCGGCGCGAGCTGGCCGAAGAGGTGGACAGCCACGACGGCCTGGGTGCGGTCGTTGATCGCGCCCTCGACCTGGTCGGGGTCGATGAGGAGGCGCTCGTCGTCGCAGTCGACGAGCACCGGCACTGCGCCGATCCGCGAGACCGCCTCGGCGGTGGCGATGAAGGTGTTGGCCGGGATGACGACCTCGCCCTCCGGCCCGACCCCCGCCGCCCGCAGTGCGAGCTCGAGGGCGTCGGTGCCGTTGGCGACGCCGACGCAGTGGTCGACGTCGACGAACGAGGCGTACTGGTGCTCGAAGTCCGCGACGGGCGGGCCGTCGACGAACGCCGTGGCCGCGAAGACCGCGGCGATCCCCGCCTCCACCTCGGCCGCGATCTCCGCGTGCTGCGAGGCGAGGTCGACGAAGGGGACGGTGGTGCTCTTGCTGCTCATGCATGGACTCCTGTCCGGATCGGTCGGGCGGGGACTCCCACCCAGGTCTCTCCTGCGGGGACGTCGTCGAGGACCACCGAGCCCATCCCGACGGTGGCGTCGGCCCCGATGCGCACGCCCTCGCGCACCGAGGCGTTCATGCCGATGTAGGCGGCCTCGCCGACCTCGACGTCACCGCCGAGGGAGACCCCCGCGCAGAGGGTGGCGAAGTCGGCGACGGTGCAGCCGTGCGTGAGCGTCACGTGGGGCATCAGGACGACGTGCTCGCCGACCTCGACGTCGGCGGTCAGCACCACGCCGTCCAGGGCGATCGAGCCTCGGCCGATGTAGCAGCTGCCCGGCAGCACGAGCCGCGGGTGCAGCAGGGTGGCGTAGCGGGAGGCGCCGAGGCCGACCATGGCGAGTCGCGTCGCGACCCGTCGTCGGAGCCGGCCCTTGCCGAGGGTGAGGAGCACCTCGTGGTCGACCAGCCCGGTGACCAGGTCGACGCCGCCGAGCACCGGCGCGAGGCCGTGCAGGGTGCCCCACCGGGCGGGGTCGTCGTCGACGACCTGGACGGGGCCGTCGTGCTGGACGAGGACGGCGACGGCGGTCGCCTCGCGGGCCAGCCCGCTGGCGCCGACGAGGACCAGCCCGCTCACGGCCGCCACGCCGATCCGAGCGCGTCGCACACGCGCTGGTGCTCGGCGTCGGTCATCTGGTGGAACAGCGGGAGCACGAGCGTCGCGTCGGTCAGCCGCTCGGTGACCGGGAGCTGCGCGCGGGCCAGCCCGGCGTGCGCCGGCTGGCGGTGCGCGGCCATGATCCCGCGGCGCGCCGAGATGCCGGCGGCGGCGAGGTGCTCCATCATCTGCTCGCGGTCCATCGGGTGCTCGGGCAGGACCTCGAGCCAGCAGGACTGGTAGTTGGTGGTGCCCCAGTCGGGGTCCCCCACCAGGCGCAGGCCGGGCAGGGCCGCCACCGCGTCGGCGTACCTCGCGGCGAGCTCGCGGCGACGCGCGACCATCTCGGGAAGCCGGCCGAGCTGGACCAGCCCGACCGCCGCCTGCAGGTCGGTCATCCGGAAGTTGAAGCCGACCTCGTCGAAGCTCTCCGGAGGCGCGAGGACGCTCGCGTGCCGGTCGGCGGCTGAGACACTCATCGCGTGCTCGCGCAGCCGGCGGGCGCGCTCGGCCCAGTCGGAGCGCGACGTGGTGAGCATGCCGCCCTCGCCGGTGGTGAGCAGCTTGCGGGGGTGGAAGGACCAAGTGGCGATCTCCGCCTCCGACCCGACCGGGAGGCCGTGCGCGGTCGACCCGGCGGCGCAGGCCGCGTCCTCTACCACCGTGATGCCGAGGGGGTCGCACCAGGCGCGGATCGCCCGCAGGTCGAGCGGTACGCCGCCCTGGTCCACGGCGATCACCGCGCGCGTCCGCGGGGTGACCACCGTGGCGATCGTGGCAGGCGTGAGGTTTCCGGTGACGGGGTCGACGTCGGCGAAGACCGGCGTGGCCCCGACGTAGGTCGGCGCGTTGGTGGTGGCGACGAAGGAGAACGACGGCACGACGACCTCGTCGCCGGGGCCGACGCCGGCGACGACGAGGGCCAGGTGCAGCGCGGTCGTGCAGCTGCTCAGCGCCACGGCGTGCGCGACCTGCTGGGACTCGGCGAAGGCGGCCTCGAACTGCGCCACCCGCGGCCCCTGCGCCACCCAGCCGGAGCGCAGCACCTCGGAGACGGCTGCCACCTCCTCCTCGCCGAGCCACGGCTGCATCACGTTGATGCGGGTCAGCTGCTGCTGAGCGAGGTGGTCGAGGCTCATCGGGACACCGCCACGGAGCGTCCCGCGGCGATCTGCTCGCGCTGGGGGCGCCACCACTCCACGAGCTGGCGCAGGCCGTCCTCGAGGCCGGTCGTGGCGGTGAAGCCGAGGTCGCGCTCGGCCGCGCACGTGTCGGCGAGGCGGCGTACGACGCCGTTGATGCCGCGCTCCGGCCCGTGCTCGACGGGCAGGTCGGAGCCCATCACCCGCAGCAGGGCCTCGGCGAGCCCCAGCAGGCTGGTCTCCTCGCCGCGGGCGACGTTGTAGACGCCCTCGACCACGCCGGAGGACGCCGCCAGCACGTTGGCGCGCGCGATGTCGGTGGTGAAGACGAAGTCCATCGTCTGCCGGCCGTCACCGAAGATCAGCGGCGGCAGGCCGTCGTCGATGCGCTCCATCCACCGCACCAGGACCTCGGTGTAGAGGCCGTGCACGTCCATCCGCGGGCCGTAGACGTTGAAGTAGCGCAGGGCCACGTAGTCGAGGCCGTTCATCGCCCGGAAGCTGCGCAGCATGCCCTCGTTGAACGTCTTGGCGGCGCCGTAGAACGTGTCGTTGTCGTAGGGGTGCTGGTGCTCCGGGGTCGGGAACTCCTCGGCGAGGCCGTAGACCGACGCCGACGACGCGGCGACCAGCTTGTCGACGCCTGGCGCCGACGCGGCGGCCTCGACGACGTTGAAGGTCCCGTCGACGAGCACCTCCAGGGCCAGGCGGGGCTCCTCGGCGCACTGGGTGATCCGGATCGCGGCCTGGTGGAAGACGAGGTCGCAGCCGCTGGTCAGGTCGTGCACCAGGTCGCGGTCGCGGATGTCGCCGCGCACCAGGACGAGGTCGGCCCCGTCGCGTCCGAGGGCGTCGCCGAGGTTGGCCTCACGTCCGCGGACGAAGTTGTCGAGGACCCGCACCTGGGCGGCCCCGGCGTCGAAGAGCTGGTCGACGAGCGTCGACCCGATCGTGCCGGCACCGCCGGTCACCAGCGCGGTCGCGCCGGCCAGGGCGGTCATCGGACACTCTCCATCACGGGCTCGCTCGTGGCGGCGCCGGCCTGGCGGGGCACCGGCGGCGGACCCGCCGGCACCGGCACCGCAGGGTCGTACGACGTCTCCGGGCGCTCGGCCAGCCGCTGCGAAGCGGCCTCGAGCACCTCGAGGACGCGCAGCCCGGACCGGCCGTCGGTCAGCGCCGCACGGCCCTCGTGGATGGCTGCGGCGAACTCGCCGACCATCGACCCGAGGGCCTCGCGCTCGGGCAGCGCCGGGGACCAGGTGTCGCCCAGGCGGTAGGAGACGGTGGAGGCGGCGCGGTCGGCGCCGGCGACCGACGTGCGAGCCAGGTCGACCCCGCGGTCGTAGATGCTGAGCCGCTGCTGCGGGTTGAGGTCGTCCCACACGAGCGTGCGACGCGACCCGCCGATCACCATCTGGCGGATCTTCGTCGGGCTCAGCCAGTTGACGTGCACGTGCGCGAGGCCGTCGTCCGGCAGCGGCAGGGTCAGGTGGCCGACACAGGCGCGGCCGGCGCCGATGGGGTCGGCGCCGGTCGCGCCGATGCCCGTGGTCGGAAGACCCCCCGGCAGCACGAAGTCGAGGATCGCGAGGTCGTGCGGCGCCAGGTCCCAGAGCACGTCGATGTCGGGCTGCACCAGTCCGAGGTTGATCCGGACCGAGTCCACGAAGTGCACCTGGCCCAGCTCGCCGCTGCCCACCAGCTCGCGCATCTTCTGCACGGCGGGCGTGTAGCAGTAGGTGTGGTCGGTCATCAGGACCAGGCCCTGCGCATCGGCCAGGTCCACCATGGTGCGGCCGCGGGAGACGCTGTCCGCCAGCGGCTTCTCCACGAGCACGTGCTTGCCCGCGCTCAGCGCCTGCAGCGCCAGCCCGTGGTGCGTACGGGCCGGGGTGGCGATGGCGACGGCGTCGATCCGCGGGTCGTCCAGCACCCGTTCCACGCTGTCGGTCACCTCGACGTGCGGGCCGGCGACGCGGCGCGCCCGCTCGAGGTCGAGGTCGCAGACCAGCTCGAGGTTCCAGTCGGGGGACGCCCCGAAGTTGCGGACCAGGTTGGGGCCCCAGTAGCCGGCGCCGATGACGGCGACGCCCAGCGGGCCGTTGGTGCGGGTGCTCATCGTGCTTCCTCCAGTCGGCCAGCGGCCTCCACGTAGACCTCTCCGGTGACCGGGCAGATCCACCGGTCACGGTTGTCCGAGACGAGCGGGACGCCACTGCGGCCCACCCAGCCGATCCGCCTCGCGGGCGAGCCCACGACGAGCGCGTAGTCGGGCACGTCGCGCGTCACCACCGAGCCCGCTCCCACGCTGGCCCACCGGCCGATCCGCACCGGAGCGACGCACACCGCGCGCGCCCCGACGGACGCGCCCTCCTCGATGGTCACCCCGACGGGCTCCCAGTCCTCGGCTCCCTTGCGCCGGCCGTCGGTCGTCACCGCCCGCGGGTAGGTGTCGTTGGTCAGCACGACCGCCGGGCCGATGAAGACGCCGTCCCCCAGGACGGCCGGCTCGTAGACCAGCGCCTGGTTCTGCACCTTGCAGCGCTCCCCGATGCGCGCCCCCGGACCGACGTAGACACCGCGCCCGAGGATCGTGCCGTCGCCGACCTGCGCCCCCGAGCGCACGACGGTCTGGTCCCACACCTGCGCGCCGGGACCGACGCGGGCGCCGTCCTCGACGGTCGCGGTGGGAGCGACGAGGGCGCGGTCCCGAGAACGGGGACGTGCGTTGGACAGTGAGGTCATGTGCGTGAGCTTTCGTCTCGTTGCCAGGTGGTGAAGTCCCCGGACCTCAGCGCCCCACGGGCGCCGAGCCGGGCGGCGACGTGGACTGCCACGAACACCGGGAGTCGGAGGGCCAGGCCGGGCCGGGTGACGGCGAGGCCGGCCAGGGTGCGCGCGCTGGTGCGCGAACCGGGGCGTCGTACGCCGAGCTGCCCGGCCTGGGCGTTGCCGGTCGCGATGCGGATGCGCCGGCGTACGAGGTCGCGGACGGTGCGCGGCGGGTGCACGACGGCGACGGCGCTGGGCACCACCCGGCGCTCCTCGCTGCTGAACGAGTCGGACATGCCGAGGTCGTCGCTCATCATCCGCGGGAGCGCGGTGACCCGCGCCTGCCCCTGCTCGGAGAGGACGACGACGCCGCGGCCGAAGAGGCCGGACTCCACCTGGGGCAGCGCCTCCCAGACGTCGTAGTACCACCGCACCCAGCGCGAGCACCCCGTGCGGGGGACGTCGCGTCGCGGGGCGGTGGCGAGGACCTCGTCGCGGGCGATCGGCTCGATGAGCCGGAGCGCGGCCGCGCCGTTGAGCTCGATGTCGGCGTCGAGGTGGATGCGCGGGAAGACGTCGGTGGCGGCGTTGCCGACCCGCACCGCCTCGACCTTCGAGGGCTGCGGGATCTCGATGACGCGGGCGCTCGGGTCGGCGGCGCGGGCCTCGTCGGCGGTGCGGTCGGTGCACCCGTTGCAGACCACGACCACGTCGAGGTCGGATCCGGTGCCTTCACGCAGCGCCCGCAGGTTGCGGCCGATCGTGGCCGCCTCGTTGTGGGCGGGTATGACGACGCTGGCGACAGCCATCTCACTCCCCCGACTCACGCGCCGGGCCCCACGCCCGTCACGCTCCGATCTTGTGGACTGCGACCGCTCGGTCGGACCGCCCACGGGGGCTTTCGCCCATTTTGGGGAGCCCTACCCGGCGGCGGCGAAGCTGATGTCGGCCGAGCGGAGGTCGCGCAGGTGGAGCACCAGGAGGTCGAGCTCCGCGATGGTCCAGGTGTCGTCGATCGCGACGCCCGAGGCCGTCGTGCGCAGGGCGCGGTAGAGGGAGAGGGGCTGCTTGCGCAGCTCGGCGTGGAGGGTGCCCTCCAGCACGAGGCGGAGGTAGTCGTGCTGGGCGACGGGGGCCGATCCGTAGCGGTAGGCGGCGTCCACGTCGTTCTCGGCGGCCAGCGTGGCGAAGGTCTGCCAGTCGATCGCCATCACGTGGTCGACCCGGCGGCCGACCGTCGACTCCACGGCTGCCACCGACGCGCTCGCCGGCCGGGCACCGAGCCCCACGCGGTCGTCGTACGGCATCGGCACGGACTCGACCCGCGCGCTGCGTCCGTCGGGGCGCACCTCGACGAGCATGACCGCCTCGACGGACTGGTCGCCGGGCAACCAGGACACGTCCTCGCCACCACCGGGTCGCGTGCCGACCATCAGGATCGTCTCGCCGGGCGCCGGCGGCGGGCGTTCGCCCAGGCCGACGAAGGCGCCGTCGATGCGGCCCATCCGGCTGGTCAGGCTGAGGTTGAGGACCAGGGCGGCGGCGAGCCCGAGCACGCCCAGCAGCGTGACGACCGCCAGCAGGCGGCGCAGCCGCGGGCGCCGGCTCGTGGCGCCTGCCATCGAAGTCCCCCGTCCGTCCGTGCTGCCGACGCTAGGCGGTGGCGGGCGGGACCTCATGCCCCAAACGGGGGACGGTCAGGAGTTGAAGCGCTGCTGGGTCTTCTCGAGGCCGTCGGTGATCAGCGACTCGACCGCGTCGGCGGCGTCGGAGACCTGGAACGGCAGCTCCTTGCGCTCGACGGTCGAGTAGTTGGACAGCACGAAGTCGGCGACGTCCTGGCGGCCCGGCGGTCGGCCGATGCCGGCGCGGATGCGGTGGAAGTCGCCGGTGCCGAGCGAGGACCGCATCGACTTGAGCCCGTTGTGGCCGTTGTCGCCGCCGCCGAGCTTGACCCGCAGCGTGCCGAAGGCGATGTCGAGCTCGTCGTGGATGGCGATGATGTGTGCCGGGTCGACCTTGTAGAACGTGGCGAGCGCCTTGACCGGGCCGCCGGACTCGTTCATGTAGCCGCGGCCGCGGGCGAGCACGACCCGGGGACCACCCAGGGACAGCCGGCCCTCGACGACGTCGGCGCGACCCGACTTGTGGGAGCGCCAGTTCACCTTGCCGGGGGGCGATCCCATCCGGGAGGCCAGCTCGTCGGTGACGAGGTAGCCGATGTTGTGCCGGTGCCCGGCGTAGGTCGGACCGGGGTTGCCGAGACCGACGACCAGCCACACGTCGTTCGTCACGCTCGTCTCCGTCACGCGTCCATCCTTCCATCGGTGACCGGGCACTTCCTCGCGCTCCACAACGCCGACCGGGCGGTCGGCGATCTCGGCGTCGGAGACCTCGTGCTCGATGCCGGCCTCGGCCTCGGCCTCCTCCAGCTCGGCCTCGAGGGCCTCGGCGGAGATCTGCTCGGTCACGTTGACGATGAGGAGCTCCTCGTCGGCCAGCAGGGTCGTGCCGGACGGGAGGGTGAGGTCCTTGGCCAGGATCTGGGTGCCGGCGGCGGCGCCCTCGACGGAGACCTCGAAGAACTCGGGGATGTGGGTGGCCTCGGCCTCGACGGACACGACGGCGTTCTCGTTGACGACCAGCGTCTCGGGGGCGGCGTCGCCCACGACGTGGATCGGGACGTCGACGGTGACCTTCTCGCCGCGACGGACCGCGACGAAGTCGAGGTGCTCGATGACGCGACGGATCGGGTCGATCTGCACGTCCTTGGTGAGGGCGAGCTGCTCGCTGCCGTCCACGTCGAGCGCGAGGAGGGCGTTGGCGCCACCGTGCTTGAGGGCCATCATCGTCTGGTGGCCCGGCAGGATGACGTGGACCGGGTCGTTGCCGTGGCCGTAGATGACGGCGGGGATCTTGTCGTCGCGGCGGATGCGGCGGGCAGCGCCCTTGCCGAACTCGGTGCGCGGCTCGGCGGCGATCTTCTCGGGGGCAGACATCATGTTCTCCGTACGTCGGTAGGGGGTCGGGGGCCTCGGGCCGGAGACGACGAACGCCGCGCTCCGGATCGGGGGCGCGGCGCAGTGATGCGGTCCGGCCCAGTCGATCACGGAGTCCTGACGTGCGGGCTCCCTCGCCGAGGCAACCCGTGAACCCTAGACCCGGTGCGGGTGCGAGGTCGAATCGCGGCGAGCGTGGCCTGCACCCAACTGGGAGGCGCCGCCCATGGACTGCTCACTAGGGTGTCCCGGTGCCCCTGATGCTCCCCGAGGCGCGCGAGCGCGCCGTCCTGCTGACCGACGTCCACACCGAGCTCCACCTCGACCTGACCTCGACCGAGGACTTCGGCGTCGAGGCGACGATCTCCTTCGGCTGCACGCAGCCGGGGGCCTCGACGTTCCTCGAGCTCAACGGCGGCACCGACGTGACCCTCGACGGCAGCCCGGCGTCGTACGCCGACGGGCGGATCGCGCTGACCGACCTGGCCGCGTCCAACACGGTGCGCGTCACCGCACGGATGCCCTACGTCACCGACGGCGACGGCATGACCGTGACGATCGACCCGGCCGACGGCGAGCGCTACGTCTGCGCCCACACCTCGATGGACATCGCGCAGAAGGTCGTCCCCTGCTTCGACCAGCCCGACGTCAAGTCGACGTTCACCCTGACCGTCACCGCGCCGTCGCACTGGACGGTGCTCGGCAACGGCCCGCTCGAGGGGCGCACGTCGGGCGAGGGCGCGGACGTCTGGACCTTCGGCACCACCCCGCCCTTCTCGTCGTACCTCTTCACCCTCGTCGGCGGCCCCTGGGTCTCGGTGACGTGGGACGAGCCGTACGCCCCCGCACCCGGCGGCACGCTGCCGTTCGGCTGGCACGCGCGGGCGTCTCAGGGGCGCGAGCTGCAGCGCGACGCCGATGAGCTCAAGCGCATCACCAGCGCCTGCTTCCAGCACTACACGACGATCTTCGAGCCGGAGTACCCCTACGCCGACTACCAGCAGGTCTTCGCGCCCGGTCTCAACTGGGGTGCGATGGAGTTCCCCGGGTGCGTGGTCTTCCGCGACCAGGCGCTCACGCAGGGCACGCCCACCGAGCTCGAGCGCGAGTGGCTCGCCTCGACGATCGCCCACGAGATGGCCCACATGTGGTTCGGCGACCTGGTGACGATGAAGTGGTGGGAGGACTCGTGGCTCAACGAGTCCTTCGCCGACTTCATGGGCTACGACGTCGCGGGCGTGGCCGCCGGCTACACCGACGCGTGGACGTCGGCCGCGATCACGCGCAAGCCGGCGGGCTACCGCGCCGACCGGCGCCGCTCGACGCACCCGATCGCCGAGGACACCGCCAAGATCGTCGACGTCGACACGGCCTTCGCCAACTTCGACATGATCACCTACGCCAAGGGCAACTCCGCCCTGGCGCAGCTCGGGCACTGGCTCGGTGACGAGGACTTCCTCGCCGGGGTCAACAAGCACCTCACCGCGCACGCCTTCGGCAACGCCGACCTGGCCGCGTTCCTCGACTCGCTCGACTCCGCCACCGACAAGGACGTGCGCGGCTGGGCCGAGGCGTGGCTGCGCTCGACCGGCTTCGACACCCTGCGGGTCACCCGCGACGAGGCCGGCGTGCCCGTCCTCACCCGCGAGGGATCGCGGTCGCACCGCATCACCGTGTCGGCGTACGACGACGCGATGCGGCTCGTGGACTCCCGCGACGTGCACCTCGGCGGCGAGCCGGTGCGGCTGGAGGACTTCGCCGGCCGGGTCGTCGTGCCCAACTCCGGTGACGAGACGTTCGCGGTGGTCCGCCCCGACGAGCAGTCGTGGGCCGCGATCACCGGCGGCCTCTCCTCGATCGAGTCGCAGCTCACCCGGGCCATGCTGTGGTGGACCGCGGTCGATCTCTGCGAGTCGCAGGTCGTCCCGGTGGGCGACTTCGTCGCGCTGGCCGACACCCACCTGCGCCCGGAGACCCACCCGCTGGTCTTCGAGGGCGTGATGCGCGCGCTGCAGTCGGTCACCCGCCGCTACGCCTCGCCCGACGAGGCTGCCGGCCACCTCGCCGTCATCGCCGACATCGCTCGCGGCGCCGTCGAGGGCGGCGACCCGGCCCTCGCCGCCGGTGCGTCACGCGTGCTCGCCCGGATCAGCGCGGACCGCGACTTCCTCGTCGACTGGCTCGGCGGCGACGACGTCGACCAGAGCGTCCGCTGGGCGGCCGTGCAGCGGCTCGCCGAGCTGGGTGACGACTCGTGGATCGGCCCCGAGGAGCAGCGCGACAAGTCGGTCTCCGGCCACCACGCCGCGCTCGCCGCGCGCGCCGTCGTACCCACACCGGAGGCCAAGGCAGCCGCCTGGGCGCAGCTGATGGGCGGCGAGCTGGGCAGCCACGAGTTCGACGCCGTCGGCAGCGGGTTCTGGGGCTGGGACCAGGCGGACCTCGTCCGCCCCTACCTCGAGCGCTACGTCACTGACGGCCTCGCCCTCGCCCGGCGCTCCGGCCAGGCGATGGGCGACGTGATCGGCGACGCGTTCCCGATCCTGCCGCTCCCGGTCGACGTACGCCGTGAGCTGCGCGCCGCGGTCGCGACCGCCCTCGAGGGCGACGTGCCGACCGTCCTCGCGCGCTCGTGGAACGACTCCCTCGACGACCTCGACCGGACGCTCTGAGGTCTTCAGCGATCCCCGGCTGACCGGGGATCGCTGAGGTTGTCAGGCCGTGCACGGGCCGACAAGTTCAGGAATCCCCGGCTGACCGGGGATTCACGGGGCCAATGACCTACGCGTGACCGTCGAACATCGACGTGACGGACCCGTCCTCGAACACCTCGCGGATCGCCCGGGCGATGAGCGGCGCGATCGAGAGGGTGGTGAGCTTGTCGAACTGCTTCTCCGGCGGCACGGGGAGCGTGTTGGTGACCACGATCTCGACGGCGGACGAGTTCTTGAGCTGGTCGACGGCGGGGTCGGACAGGATCGGGTGCGTCGCGGCGATGATCACGCCGGCGGCGCCGTCGGCCATGCACGCCTCGGCGGCCTTCACGATCGTGCCGCCGGTGTCGATCATGTCGTCGGTCAGGATGCAGATCTTGCCCTTCACCTCACCGACCACGCGGTTGGCGACGACCTCGTTGGCGACATCGATCCGGCGGGTCTTGTGGATGAAGGCCAGGGGCACGCCGCCGAGGCGGGCCGACCAGCGCTCCGCGACCTTGATCCGGCCGGCGTCCGGCGAGACGACGGCGAGCTGCTGGTCGCCGTACTTCTGCTTGACGTAGTCGGTGAGGATCGGCAGCGCCATCAGGTGGTCGACGGGACCGTCGAAGAAGCCCTGGATCTGGTCGGCGTGCAGGTCGACGGTGATCAGCCGGTCGGCGCCGGCGGTCTTGAAGAGGTCGGCGACCAGGCGGGCCGAGATCGGCTCGCGGCCGCGGTGCTTCTTGTCCTGGCGGGCGTAGCCATAGAACGGCATGACCACGGTGATCCGCTTGGCCGACGCCCGCTTGAGCGCGTCGACCATGATCAGGTGCTCCATGATCCACTCGTTGATCGGAGCGGTGTGGCTCTGGAGCACGAAGGCGTCACAGCCGCGCACGGACTCCTCGTAGCGCACGTAGAGCTCGCCGTTGGCGAACGCCCGCGCGTCCTGGGGCACCAGCCCGCACTCGAGGAGGTCGGCGACCTCCGTGGCGAGGTCGGGGTGCGCCCGGCCGCTGAAGACCATCAGGTTCTTCTCGGTGGTCCGCTTCATTCCGGTCACGCGACGCGACTCCTCGCTGTCCTGGTCAGCCTCGGGGGAAGGCTCGTTCGGAGGTGCTGGACAGAAGTCTGACCCACATCCCGGCCACCACCAACCCCGGGGTCACTGGTCGGGCGTCTCCTGCTGTTCACGCGCCGTTCGCGCGGCCTCGGCCTGCGCCGTTCCGGGCCGCTTCGACTCCGACCAGCCCTCGAGGTTGCGCTGCGGGGCGCTGCTGACCGCCAGCGCGCCGGCCGGCACGTTCCGGCGTACGACGGTTCCTCCTGCGGTGCCCGCGCCGTCGCCGATCTCGACCGGTGCGACGAAGGTGTTGTTGGACCCGGTCTTGGCGTGGCGCCCGACGACGGTGCGGTGCTTGGCCACCCCGTCGTAGTTGGCGAAGATCGTGCCGGCCCCGATGTTGGTGCCCTCGCCGATCTCGGCGTCGCCGACGTAGGACAGGTGCGGCACCTTGGCGCCGTCGCCGATGGTGGAGTTCTTGGTCTCGACGAACGTACCGATCTTGCCCTTCACCCCCAGCTGCGTGCCGGGCCGGAGGTAGGCGAACGGCCCGACCGAGGCCTGGTCGCCGATGACGGCGAGCTCGCCGTGGGTGCGTACGACGCGCGCGCCGGCGCCGACCTCGCAGTCCTTCAGCGTCGTGTCGGGCCCGACCACGGCGTCCTCGCGCACGACGGTCGCGCCGAGCAGCTGGGTGCCGGGGAGGATCGTGGCGTCGGGCTCGAGCACCACGTCCGCCTCGATCCACGTGGTCGCCGGGTCCATGACCGTCACGCCGTCCTTCATCCAGCGGGTGACGATGCGGCGGTTGAGCTCGCGGCCGAGCTCGGCCAGCTGGGCGCGGTCGTTGGCGCCCGCGGTCTGGGCGACGTCGTCGATGAGGTGGGCTCCGACGGTCAGCCCGTCCTCGCGCGCCAGGCCGACGGCGTCGGTGAGGTAGTACTCGCCCTTGGCGTTGTCGTTGGTGATGCGGGCCAGCGCCGAGACCAGGAACTCCGCGTCGAAGGCGAGGATGCCGGAGCTGATCTCGTCGATCTCGCGCTGCTCGGGCGTCGCGTCCTTCTCCTCGACGATCGCCTCGACGTCACCCTCGTGGTTGCGCACGATCCGGCCGTAGCCGAACGGGTCGGCCAGCCGGCCGCTCAGGATGCTCACCGCCCGCTGCGCGGCGTGGTGCTCCTCGGCGAAGGCGCGCAGCGACTCCCCCTCGAGCAGCGGGGTGTCGCCGGCCGCCACGATCACGGTGCCGGTCGTCGTGCCGGACGCCTCCATCGCGACGCGTACGGCGTGCCCGGTGCCGTCCTGCGTCTCCTGGACGGCGAGCACCGCGGACGGCACCAGCTCCGTGATGTGCGGACCCACCTGCTCGCGCTGGTGGCCGACCACCGCGACGACGCTGGTCGGCTCCACGGCCTGCACGGCGTGGAGCACGTGGCCGATCATGGAGCGCCCGCCGATCGGGTGCAGCACCTTCATGGTCTTCGACTTCATGCGGGTGCCGCCGCCGGCGGCGAGGACGATGACGGTGAGGTTGTCCATGGCCGCAGTCTGTCACCGCTCGCACCGGCCGCGGGAAGCGCGGGACGTTGGGCCCTACCGTGCGCGGCCGGTGCGCGGTCGACTGGCGCCGAGGAGGACGCCATGACCGGGAGCACGCCGCTGCGGGGTGGCGTCGACGTGTCGTACGTGGACCTGTACTGGCTCCCTCTGGGTGCGGGCGGGCGGTGCGTGCGGCTGAACGGTCGGGCCTTCGAGGCACTCGTCGCTCGCCGCGAGCACCGGCGCGCTGCCGACCTCTACCACTCCGCGCTGGAGGTCCGCCTCGGCCGCGACCGCTGGGTCGTCGAGATGGCGCCGGTCTGGAACACGCCCGAGCCGGAGCGGGGTGTGGTGGCCGAGGGGCCGGTCGGCCTGAGGTGGCTCGGCCGGTCCCGCTTGTTCCGCTACGAGGTGCGGTGCTGGCGGGGCGGTCGGATCCCCGACGTCGACGAGGCGGTGGACAGCCCCGTGCGGATGAGCGACGACGCCTGGCACGCGGAGCGGGTGCTCGCCCTGGTGCCGCGCTTCCGCACCGCCACCTGGGCGCTGGACGAGCAGCACACCGGCGACATGTGGAACTCGAACTCGCTCACGTCGTGGCTCCTCGTCCGCAGCGGCCACGACCTGTCCCGGGTCGGCCCGCCCGCCGGCGGCCGGGCGCCGGGGTGGGACGCCGGCCTCGTGGCCGGGTCGCGATGAGCGCGACCACCTGGCGCCCGGCCACCGGCCGGGCTTGTCACCCCTCGCCCGCCAGCTGCGCGAAGAGCTCGGCGTACTGGATGAGGTGCCGGTCGGCGAGGTAGTGGTCGCGGACGCGCAGGTGGGCGGCACGGCCCATCGCGCKGCGCCGGTCGGCGTCGTCCAGCAGGGCCGACAGAGCCGCCACGAGCGCGGCGCCGTCGCGCGGGTCGGCGAGGAGGACGCCGCTCACGCCGTCCTCGACCTGGTCGCGGATCCCGCCCACCGCCGAGGCCACCACGGGCCTGCCCTTCCACATCGGCTCGGTCACCGTGAGGCCGAACCCCTCGGCGAGGCTTTTCTGGACCACCACGGTCGACCAGCGCTGCAGCGCGTTGACGACCCGTGCGTTGTCGTCGAGGTCGTCCATCGGCACGCACACGAGGTGGCTCCGGTCGCGGACCCGCGCGGGGAGCGAGCGCCACTGCTCGCGGCACTCCGCCAGCACCGCGGCAGCCTCGGGGTCGTCGGCGACGCCGTCGGTCGCGGGGCCCGCCAGCACCAGGTGCACGTCGGCCGGCAGCTCGTCCAGGTGCTCGGCGAAGGCGTCGAGGACGCCCGCCATGTCCTTGAGCCGGTCCCAGCGGCTGACCTGGAGCACGACCCGGCCGACCGTGGGCAGCGGTGCCCCCTCGACCACCAGCCCCTCCCGGTGCACGAGGGCCTCGACCTCACCGGGATCGAGGTCCGCGTTCTTCGGGCTGAACGGGTCGAGCGAGGGCGGGATCACCCGCAGCCACCGCCGGTCGACCCAGTCCGGCGCGAACGACTCCCGCGAGAAGATGCAGGCCTGCGCCGGCTCGACCAGCTCCCGCAGGAAGCCCCACGCCTCCCGCGTCCACTCGTTGTGCTCGTCCAGGCCGACGTGGCAGCGCCACACCACGAGCGCGCCGCGCTCACGCAGGGCCCGGGCGAGCCCGGCCGTCTGCGGGTCGTGGAGGAGGACCACGTCACCGGGCTGCACCCGCGCGACCACCTCCTCGCGCTGCCGCGCCAGCGTTGCGTCGTACGTCGCCCGGGCGGCGGCGTCGAGCCTCCCTGCGTCACCGGGGACACCGTGCAACCTGTTGTGGATCCGCTTGGTGACGGCGAAGAACTCGGGGTCACCGCCCACCACCAGCCAGCGGATGTCGACCCCTGTGCCGGCCGCGTACGCCACGAGGGTGCGCAGCATCTCCGCGACGCCGCCGCCGCGCGCGGTCGAGTTGACGTTCCACACGACGCGCCCCTCGAGCAGCTCCCGCGCCGCGGCGACGTACGTCTCGAGCCGCTCGATGCGCTCGGGCGTGAGGAGCGGCTCGAGCCGGTGCAGGGGGACCGGCTCGACGCTGACCTCCGCGACGCCGGTCACGGGGAGTGACGTGGCCGGGGCAGCTCGATCGGGGAGCCCACGCGGACCGGGACGCCGGGCGCGGTGAGCCGCGCCACCGCCAGCGCCTCGTCCATGCACCTGATCACCCGCGCCCGGGCGGCGTGGTCGCGCAGGGGGACGGCCGCCTCGACGAGCTCGAGCGCACGATCGGACTCCAGCGCGCGGTGCGCGGCCTCCCGCACGAGGTCGTCGAGCTCGGGGACGTCCTCGACCACCACCCGGACGCAGTCGAACGGGCGTGGGGCTGGCGCACTGGTCATCACGGGGGAGCCTCCTGGGGTCTGGAGGTTCGAGTCTCACTCCCCCGCCCAGCACCCAACAGGGCCGTAGGTCCCGGGCAGGTGCCGGGAACAGGTGCCGTTCGGCCCTCCCCGCCTCCTCCCCGTGGCGGGACGATCGAAGGGAGGAAGCGGCTCCCCGGGCCTCGTCACGCACGGGCCCGGGCGCCGCGGAGGAAGGACTCGTCATGACCACCTCGACCGCTCACGCGACCTACCCCGTGCACGTCGACGCCGACCTCGACCCCGGCCTGAACCGCGGGCTGTGGTTGGTCAAGTGGCTGCTCGCCGTCCCCCACTACGTGGTGCTCGCCTTCCTGTGGCTGGGATTCGCGGTGCTGAGCGTGGTGGCGTTCTTCGCGATCCTGTTCACCGGTCGCTACCCCCGCGCGATCTTCGACTTCAACGTCGGCGTGATGCGCTGGAGCTGGCGCGTCTCCTACTACTGCTACACGCTCGGCACCGACCGCTACCCGCCGTTCACGCTCGCGGAGGTGCCCGACTACCCCGCCCACCTGTCCGTCGACCACCCCGAACGGCTCTCGCGCGGACTGGTGCTGGTGAAGTGGTGGCTGCTCGCCATCCCGCACTTCCTGATCATCGCGCTGTTCACCGGCGGAGTGGCGTACGGCGTGGGCGGCGCCGGCGACAAGACCTGGATCAGCATCAGCCTGCTCGGCGTGCTCGTCCTGGTCGCGGGGGTCGTGCTGCTGTTCACCGGCCGCTACCCGCAGCAGGTCTTCGACCTGGTCCTGGGGATCAACCGCTGGGTGCTGCGCGTCGCCGGCTACGTCTCGCTGATGACCGACGAGTACCCGCCCTTTCGCCTCGACATGGGTGGACACGAGCCACACGCCGCCGTGCTCCCACCGGTCGACCCGGCGCCCGGGACGCCTCCCCCGGCCTTGCCCCAGTACGCACGTCCGGGCGCACCCGGTGCCCCTGGCCCCGGCGGCCGGAGCGGCTGGACGGCAGGCCGCGTCGTCTCCGCGGTGGTCGGCTCCCTGCTCGTGCTCATGGGCCTCGCGTTCGCCGGCGCCGGCGGCACCCTGGCCCTGATCGGCGCCACCGAGCGCGACGACGGCTTCCTGATGACCCCCACGACGGTGCTCGCCAGCGACACGTTCGCCATCACGTCCGAGGACGCGAAGATCGACACGGAGGGAGCGCCCTCCTGGGTGCCGGCGGTGTGGCTCGGCGACGTCCGGATCCGCGCCCGGTCCGACACCGGTGAGCCGCTCTTCGTCGGCGTCGCCGCGACGTCCGACGTCGAGGGCTACCTCGGCGACGTCTCCCGCGACACCCTGAGCGAGTTCCGGGCTGGCAACGCCGTCCTGGAGACCACCGACGGGGGTGCCCCCGCGACCGGACCGACCGACCAGACGTTCTGGGTGGCGCAGGCGACCGGCACCGACGCCACGCTCACCTGGGACCTCCAGGGCGGCGACTGGACCGTCGTCCTCATGCGCGCGGACGGCACCCGGGGCGTCTCGGCCGACGTCTCCACCGGGGCCGAGCTCCCGGTCGTCAACGCCGTGATCGCGGTCCTCTTCGTCCTCGCCGGCCTGACCCTGCTGGCCGGCGCCCTGCTCATCGCCGTACCCGTCCGCAACGCATCGAGGAGAGAATGATGAAGGCAGCTGTCGTCCCCACGCTCGGAGCTCCGCTGGAGATCCGCGACGTCCCGGTCCCCGAGCCCGGTCCCGGCCAGGTTCTGGTGAAGATCGAGACCTGCGGGTTGTGCCACACCGACATCCACGCCGCTCGCGGCGAGTGGCCGGTCAAGCCCAAGGACCAGCTGATCCCGGGCCACGAAGGCGTCGGTGTCGTCGAGGCCGTCGGCGAGGGTGACCTCCCCGTCACGGTCGGGCAGCGCGTCGCCCTCCCCTGGCTGGGTCACGCCTGCGGCCACTGCCGCTACTGCGTCGCCGGCTGGGAGACCTACTGCACCACCCCCGCCTACATGGGCTACACGATGGACGGCGGCTACGCCGAGTACGCCGTCGCCTACGCCAGCCACGTCGTCGCCGTGCCCGACGCGGTGACCTCGCGCGACGCCGCGCCGCTGACCTGCGCCGGGGTGACGACGTACAAGGGACTCAAGGTCGCTGCGCCGCAGCCGGGCGAGACCGCCATGGTCGTCGGCATCGGCGGCCTCGGGCACCTGGGCCTGCAGTACGCGCGCGTCTTCGGATCGCGCACGGTCGCGGTCGACGTGCACGACGAGAAGCTGCAGCTGGCCAAGGACCTCGGCGCCGACCACGTGGTCGACGCCCGCGGTGACCAGCAGGCCGAGCTCGAGGCGATCGGCGGCGTCGACGTCGCCCTCGTGACCGTGCCCTCGCCGGCCGCGATGCGCGCCGCCCACGCCGCCCTCAACCCCAACGGCCGCCTGGTGCTCGTCGGCCTCCCTGCCGACGACCGGCTCGAGCTCCCGGTCTTCGAGACCGTGCTCAAGGGCATCTCGGTGATCGGCTCGCTCGTCGGCACCCGCAACGACCTGGCCGAGTGCTTCGACCTCCACGCCCGCGGCCTGACCCGGGTCGTCACCGAGAGCCGTCGCCTCGACGACGTCAACGCCTGCTTCGAGGAGGTCCTCGCCGGCCAGGTGCCCGCCCGCCTGGTGTTCGAGATGTAGCTCCCCGGGTAGGAGTCGAACCTACGTCGCTAGTCCTGATTCAAAGTCAGGCGGGCCCTGCCGGCAGACCAACCGGGGAATGTGCGCCCAAGCCTAGGGCCCGCCTCGGGCGGGGCTGCCAATGCCCGGCAGACCGACCGGGGAATGTGCGCCCAAGCCTAGGGCCCGCCTCGGGCGGGGCTGCCAATGCCCGGCAGACCGACCGGGGAATGTGCGCCCAAGCCTAGGGCCCGCCTCGGGCGGGGCTGCCAACGAGGCCGAGCGTCCCGATCTTCACGACACCTCCACACGGATCCGGGCGATCCCTGATGCCGGGTGTCGCCCGGCACCGCTAGCGTGGCGGTCGTGACGGGGGAACTCATGGGGCATCCGCCGGTCATCTCGACCGCCGGGCTCACCAAGCACTACGGGACGGTCCACGCGTTGACCGACCTCACGGTCGACGTCGGCGAGGGCGTGACGGGACTCGTCGGTGCCAACGGCGCCGGCAAGTCGACGCTGATCAAGATCCTGCTGGGGCTGCTCGAGCCCACGGGCGGGCACGCACGCGTGCTCGGCCACGACATCGAGCAGGAGAGCCAGGAGATCCGACGGCTCGTCGGCTACATGCCCGAGCACGACTGCCTCCCGCCCGACGTCAGCGCCAGCGACTTCGTCGTCCACATGGCGCGGATGTCGGGCCTGGGGGCGTCGGCGGCCCGCGAGCGCGCCGCCGACGTGCTGCGCCACGTCGGCCTCGACGAGGAGCGCTACCGGCCGATGGGCGGCTACTCCACCGGCATGAAGCAGCGCGCCAAGCTCGCCCAGGCGCTCGTCCACGACCCGCGGCTCGTCTTCCTCGACGAGCCGACCAACGGCCTCGACCCCGCCGCCCGCACCGACATGCTGCGGCTCGTGCAGCGCATCGGCAGCGACTTCGGGATCGCCGTCCTCGTGACCTCCCACCTGCTCGGCGAGCTCGAGCAGGTCAGTGACCACGTCATCGTCCTCGACGGCGGCCACCTGCTGCGCAGCAGCGCCACCGGCGAGTTCCTGCAGCGGACCGGCAGCCTGCTGGTCGAGGTGGTCGGCACCGAGGCCGAGCGCGACCGACTCGGCGAGGCGCTCGCCCAGCGCGGGCTCACCTGCCGTCCCCGCGGGGCGATGGTCGCGATCGACCCGCCCCCGCCGGAGCTCGCCGAGGGCGGAGCCGTCCACGACCTGATCCGCGACGTCGCCGCCGACCTCGGCCTGGGCCTGATGCGCCTCCAGCCCGACCGGCACCACCTCGAGGACGTCTTCCTCGAAGGAGGCACCCGTGTCTGACCTCACCCCCGACGCCGGCCGTCCCGGCGTCATCCACGACCTCGGCTACCGCCACTTCGACGGAGTCCGTGAGGGCACCCCGGCGATCGCCCGCAACCTCTTCGTCACCGGCCTGCGCCACGCCTACGGCCTCGGACGGTCGGGCAAGTCCAAGGTGATGCCGTTCCTCCTGCTCGCCATGTCGCTGCTACCGGCCACGATCGTCGTCGGCGTCGTCGTGCTCACCGGCCTCGGCGAGCTCCCGGTGTCCTACGCCGACTACACCAACCAGACGCAGCTGCTCGTGAGCCTCTTCGCGGCCTCGCAGGCGCCGGTGCTGTTCTCCCGCGACCTGCGCCACCGCTCGATCGTGCTCTACCTCGCCCGCCCGCTGGCGGCACCGGTCTTCGCGCTCGTCCGCTGGTTCTCGCTGACCCTCGCGATCTTCCTCTTCACCGCGATCCCGACCGTGGTGCTCTTCGCGGGCGCGATGCTGTCGGGGCTCGACAAGAGCGACCAGACGACGTCGGTGCTCAAGGCGATCGCGCTGCAGGTCCTGCTCGCCATGATGGTCGCCGGCGTCAGCGGGCTGATCTCGTCGGTGTCCCTGCGGCGCGGCTTCGCCGTCGTCGGCTCGGTGATGGCACTCATCGTCCTCACCGGCATCGTCACCGTGATGCAGAACATCGCCTACTACGAGGGCGACAGCGAGTCGGTCTCGGTCGGCGTCGGCCTGCTCTCCCCGTGGTCCCTCTACAACGGCCTCGCCAATGCCTGGGACGCCGGCGTCGACACCCCGGTGCCGGTCGACGGCGCGTGGGTGCCGGCGTACGCCATCGTGGCGGTGCTGCTGGCCGCCGGCTGCCTCCTCGGCCTGGTCGCCCGCTTCCGGAAGGTGGGTTCGCGATGAGCACCCTCGTCCTCGACTCCGCGTCGCGCTGGTTCGGCAACGTGGTCGCGGTCAACGACGTCTCGCTGTCCATCGGGCCCGGCGTGACCGGCCTGCTCGGCCCCAACGGCGCGGGCAAGACCACGCTCATGGCGATGATGTCGGGCTTCCTCGCCCCGTCCGCCGGCCACGTGACGCTCGACGGCCAACCGGTGTGGCGCAACACCGAGACCTACCGCCAGATCGGCCTCGTGCCCGAGCGCGAGCTGAGCTTCGGCTACCTCACCGGCCGCCAGTTCGTCCGCGCCAACGCCGACCTGCACCGGCTGCGCGAGGCGGCCGCCGCCACCGAGCGGATCCTCGAGGTGGTCGACATGGTCGAGCCGGCCGGCCGACGCCTCGACACCTACTCCAAGGGCATGCGCCAGCGCATCAAGATCGCGGCGGCGCTGGTCCACGACCCGACGGTCCTGCTGCTCGACGAGCCGTTCAACGGCGTCGACCCGCGCCAGCGGATGCACCTGATGGACCTCCTGCGGCGGCTCGGCGACGAGGGGCGCACGGTGCTCTTCAGCTCCCACATCCTCGAGGAGGTGGAGCGGCTCGCCCGGCACATCGAGGTCGTGGTCTCCGGCCGGCACGCCGCCTCCGGCGACTTCGGTGCGATCCGCCGCCTGATGACCGACCGGCCGGTGCAGTACGCCGTCCAGTCGAGCGACAACCGCGTCCTCGCCTCCGTGCTGATGGCGCAGGAGTCGGTGCGCTCGGTCAGCCTGCGCGGCGACCAGCTCGACGTCCAGGTCGGTGACCTCGGCAGCTTCGCGGTGGACCTCCCCCGGCTGGCCCGGCAGCACGACGTGACCCTGTTCGAGCTCTCCCCCAGCGACGAGTCGCTGGAGAGCGTCTTCGCCTACCTGGTGGCCCGATGATCAACACGACCATTGCCAAGCTCGCCCTGCAGGCACTGCTGGGCCGACGCCGATTCTTCCTGCTGCTGGCCTTCCCGGTGCTGCTCATCGGCCTGGTCGCGCTCGTCACGGCGCTGGTCGACGGCGACGCGGCCTACGAGGTGCTGCCCAACCTCGGCTACCCGCTCGTGCTCCCGCTCGTCGCGATCCTCGCGGCGTCGTCGGTCCTCGGCCCCGAGGTCGACGACGGCTCGATCGTCTACCTGCTCTCCAAGCCGGTGAACCGCTACGGCATCGCGATCAGCAAGTGGCTGGTGGCGCTCGGCGCCACTCTGGCCGCCGGTGCGCTGCCGATCCTCGTCGCCGCCCTCATCACCGGCGACAGCACCCGGGCGGTGGCGTTGTTCGTCGGCGCCGTCGTCGCGGGGACGGCGTACTCCGCGCTCTTCCTCGCCATCTCCGCGGTCACCCGGCACGCCGTCATCGCGTCGCTGATGTTCGTGCTGATCTGGGAGAGCCTGCTCGGCAACCTCTTCAGCGGCATCGCCTGGCTGAGCATCGGCCAGTGGGGCCTGCGCATCGGCCACGAGATCTCCAGCGCCCTCCCCGACCCCGCCAACCTGGGCTACGCGATCATCGCCAGCCTCGTCGTGACGGTCGTCGGGGCCTGGTTCGCCGGTGACCGGCTGCGCTCGTTCTCCCTCACCGGCGACGAGTAGGACCGCTCAGCCCCCGAAGCCGACCCGGGGGTCGATGCCGGTGCGCAGGCGCCAGGCCAGCACCCCGAGGCGCAGCCCGAGCTGCTGGTCCGCGTCGTCGAGCTCGACGCCGAGCAGCCGCTGGATGCGCTCGAGCCGGTCGTAGAGCGACTGCCGACGGATGCCCAGCGCTGACGCGGCCGCAGCCTTCGACGTGCCGAGCGTCAGGTAGGTGTCCAGGGTGCGCAGGAGCTCGGTGCGGTGCCGGCTGTCGTGCGCGATGAGCGCCCCGACCTGCTCCTCCGCCACGGCAGCCCAGGCCGTCGGTCCGACGGAGGACAGCAGGTGCGATGCGGCGAGGTCCCGGGCCAGCAGCACGCCGTCGCGTCGACCGGTGCGTCGGGCGAGCTCGAGCAGCTCCCGGGCGGTGCCGAGGGCCGGACCGAGCTCGGCCGGGTCACCGACGAGGGGCCCGGCCACCAGCAGCGCCGGCGCCGCGGCACCCACGTCGCCGGACGCACCGACGCCCAGGCGTCGGGCGAGCTCGGCGTGCGCCTCGGTGAGTCCCGTCCTGGCCAGGCCGGGACGGGTCCAGCCACGCACCACCGCGACCACCCGGCTCCCCGCGATCCCGGCCAGCACGGAGGTCGAGACGGTGCGGAGTGCCTGCTCGAGGGCGGGCACCACGTCGGTCAGCGCCGTACCCGGCTCGACGGCGACCGCGATCGGCTGCCAGCCGCGGCCGTCCGCCGGCGGCCAGCCGAGGTCGGCGAGCCGGTCGGTCACCTCGCTGCCGGGCATCGGGCTCGCCGCGCAGAGGTCCGAGACGAGCGACTGGCTCGGGCCCRGCCGCTGGCCCAGCGAACCGGCACGGCCGAGCTCGAGCGCCACGGCCACTGCACCCTGCGCGGCTGCCCGGCGGCGCTGCCGGGTCGCCGTGCCGAGGACGTGCAGCGTGCCGACCACGCCCGCGGGTCCCCGCACCGGCTCGACCACCTCGGCGTCCTCGGCCACCGACACGATCGTGCTCCGCTCCACGAGCTGCTCGTCGCGGTCGCGCAGCTCCACCTCGCTGCCCGCCGCCCGCGACACCTCGTCGAGCAGCGCCCGCAGGCCCCGCCCGTCGATCACCACCTGCGCGAGGTCGCCCCAGCCCGCTCCCCCGCCGGCGTGGGCGCGTTGGCGGACCACGAGCTCGTGGAAGTCCTCGACCATCCGCTCGAAGGGCACCACCTGGCGCAGGCCGAGCACCACCAGCTGACGTCTCCCGGCCGCTTCGAGGATGGCTGCCGGTACCTCGAAGAACGTCCGCCCCAGCTCGAGCGCGAGGGCCGCCAGACCGGCGTCGGCGAGCTGCTCGACGTACGCCGTCAGGTGCTCGGAGGTGCGTCCGTGCAGGCCGAGACCGGTGGTCAGCAGCACCTCTCCCCCGGCCAGCAGCCCGCCCATCTCGAAGACCTCGGAGGAGTGGACCCAGCGCACCAGCACACCGTCGGGGTGGCCCGCGAGGACCTGGGCGCCGGCCGCCCGGAAGGACGGCAGCGCCAGCACGTCGGACAACGGGATCAGCACGCGGCACCTCCGTGGACGGACAATGTGTCAAGAGACTAGTGGCACTGGACGGTCGAGGTGTCCGTTGCCAGGTACCCGGCTGCTCTGGTGGTGTGAGCCGGGACACACCCGCACGGGCGGGAGCGCCACGACGGACGAAGGGCCAGGCGATGATCGACACAGCGGAGCAGACCTTCCTCGACCTCGCGATCGAGCAGGCCAGGATCGGCTGGCAGGAGGGCGGCATCCCCATCGGGGCGGCGCTCGTCCATGACGGCGAGGTGCTCGCCGTCGGCCGCAACCGGCGCGTCCAGATGGGCTCGGCGATCCGGCACGGCGAGACCGACTGCATCGAGAACGCCGGCCGCCTCCCGGCACGCGTCTACCGGGCCAGCACCCTCTACACGACGCTCTCGCCGTGCTTCATGTGCGCCGGCACGTCGGTGCTCTACGACATCCCGCGCATCGTCATCGGGGAGAACCGGACCTTCGAGGCCTCCGAGTCGTGGTTGGCCTCACGCGGGGTCGAGCTCGTGGTGGCCGACGACGCAACGTGCAAGTCACTGATGGACACGATGATCGCCGAGAAGCCCGAGCTGTGGGCCGAGGACATCGGGGAGGAGGCATGAACACCCCACTGAGAGCCACCACGTCCCCCACGACCGAGGTCATCGATCCCGACTACCCGGTCACCCCTGTCCCCCGGCACGCCCGCAAGTCCTTCATCTCGCTCGCGGTCGTGCTCCTCGGGTTCACCGTCTTCACCCCCACCATGCTCGCCGGGGCCCAGCTCGGGGCGGCGTTCACGCTCTCCGAGCTGGTCCAGGTCATCCTGCTCGGCTCGCTCGTGCTCGGCGTCTACGTCGCGGTGCTCGGCTGGATCGGCGCCCGCACGGGCCTGACCACGGTCGTGATGTCGCGCTACGTGCTGGGCCAGCGGGGTGCCAAGCTCGCCTCGATCCTGCTCGGCGGCACCCAGATCGGGTGGTACGGCGTCGTCATCGGCACCATCGGCGACCTCACCGCTCAGGCGCTGAGCTGGGAGTCGTACCCGGCTCGTGCCACCGTGATGATCCTCGCGAGCGCCCTGATGTGCCTCACCGCCTGCTACGGCTACCGCGGGATGTTCTGGGTCTCGGCGATCTCCACGCCCCTGATCCTGGTGCTCGCCTTCTGGGTGCTGCTGCGCTCGCTCGAGGAGGTCGGTGGCTRGTCGGGCCTCGCACAGATCGAGCCGGACGCCACGATGACCTGGTCGGTCGCGATCACCACCGTCGTCGGGACGTTCGTCTCGGCCGGCACGCAGGCACCCAACTGGACCCGCTTCGCGAAGACCGGCGGCCAGGCCGTCCTCGCGTGCGCGATCGGGTTCCTGATCGGCAACGGGCTGATGATCTTCTTCGGCGCGACGGGCGCGATGACCTTCGGCGAGGGCGACTTCGTCCTGGTGCTCTACAACCTCGGGCTGGTCGGGTGGGGCCTGTTCCTCCTCTTCGGCAACCTGTGGAAGTCGAACGCCGACACCGCCTACGCCTTCGGTGTCGCCGGCGCCGAGCTCTTCGAGAAGCCGTCGAAGCTGCCGTTCGTGGTCGGCGGCTCGGTCATCGGCACGGTGCTGGCCCTCGTCGGGGTGCAGAACCACCTCGTCGACTACCTGGTCCTGCTCGGCGTGTTCATCCCGCCCCTCGGCGGCGTCATCATCGGCGACTACCTCGCCCGCTGGCGCGCCGGCATGCCCGAGGGCCACCCGGTCGAGCCCTTCCACTGGGTCAACCTCGGGATCTACGCGCTGGCCAGCGCCCTCGCGTATGCCGCCAACGAGACCGGATTCTTCGTCCCGCCCGTCATCGGGGTGCTGGTCGCGCTCGTCCTGGCCTTCGTGGTCGGGCGCCGGCGGGCCGGCAGCGTCGCCTGACGCGCGGCACGCCGCCCCTGCGGGCTGACGCACCGCACGGGCGGCGTGCCCCACTAGGCTCGTGGTGTGGACCTTCCCGTGATGCCGCCGGTGCAGCCGATGCTCGCCAAGAGCGTCAGCGGCGTCCCCGACCCGGCGAAGCACGGCGGCCTGAGCTTCGAGCCCAAGTGGGACGGCTTCCGGTGCCTGGTCTTCAAGGACGGCGACGAGGTCGAGCTCGCCAGCCGCAACACCAAGCCGCTCACCCGCTACTTCCCCGAGGTCGTCGAGGCCGTACGCCGCCAGCTGCCCGAGCGCATCGTGCTCGACGGCGAGATCTTCGTCGGCCTGCAGGGCCCCGACGGGTGGCGGCTGGAGTTCGAGACCCTCCAGGAGCGGATCCACCCCGCCGCGAGCCGGGTCGACAAGCTCTCGGTCGAGACACCGGCCGGTTTCGTCGCCTTCGACCTGCTGGCGCTCGGCGACGAGTCCTTCATGCACCGCCCGCTCTCCGAGCGCCGCGCCGCGCTCGTCGAGGCGCTCGGCCACCTCGACGGGAGCGGCCCGTGCTTCCTCACCCGCACCACCGAGGACCCCGCCGAGGCGGAGCGGTGGTTCGAGGAGTTCGAGGGCGCCGGGCTCGACGGCGTCGTCGCCAAGCCGCTCGGGTCGGCGTACGAGCCCAACAAGCGCACCATGCTCAAGATCAAGCACGAGCGCACGGCCGACGTCGTCCTCGCCGGCTACCGCGAGCACAAGACCTCGACCCCCGAGGAGCCGCTGATCGGCTCGCTCCTCCTGGGCCTGTACGACGACGACGGCGAGCTGCAGCACATCGGCGTCTCGGCCAGCTTCACCGCCACGCGGCGCGCCGAGCTCTGGCACGAGCTCCAGCCCCTGGTCTGCGACATCGCCGACCACCCGTGGGGCCGGTGGAACGAGTTCCTCACCGCCAACCCCGACCGCGTCCCCGGCACCCAGAGCCGGTGGAGCGCCGGCAAGGACCTCGGGTTCACCGCCCTGCGCCCCGAGCGGGTGCTGGAGGTGAAGTACGACCACATGGAGGGTCGGCGGTTCCGGCACACCGCCCACTTCAAGAGGTGGCGCACCGACCGCGACCCGGAGAGCTGCGGCTACGGCCAGCTCGACGAGCCGGCGGGCTACGACCTCACTAGAATTCTCAGTACCGAACCCGGAGGCGAGTCATGACCGACCACACCGACATCCCCGACGACTCGATCCACGACGGGGAGGGCACATACGACGTCGTGCTCCTCGTCGAGCAGGCCCTCACGGCCGCGGACGCGAAGCAGGTGCGCTCGCTGCACGCCGAGATCGAGGACACCGTCGTCTACCACGTCCTGCTGCCGCTCGAGGACGCCGCAGCCCGCATCGAGGCCTCGCTCGGCACCCTCGGTGCCGGCGACCTGATGGCCGCGCCGGCCCTGGCGATGAACGACGTCGACATCGAGGCGCTGCGCCGCGAGTGCGAGGAGAACTCCTCCTCCGACCTGCACAAGACGCTCCTCGCGATCCACGACGCCGGCGGGAAGGCGACCGGCAAGGTCACGTCCGAGCCGCCGGTCGACGCTCTCGCCGCGCTGGTCACCTCGGTCGACGCACGCGAGGCGATCATCCTGACCCGCTCCCACGTGGTCGCGGAGTTCTTCCACGTCGACTGGACCTCCCGCGCCCGCCGCAAGCTCGGCGTCCCGGTCCTCCACCTGATCGAGCACGAGAACTTCGACGAGCAGGCCTCCGGCTCCGGCGAGGGCGTCACCGGCGTCTGAGCCGGCGAGGGTCAGCGGCGCGTGACGCGGCGTACGACGGCGCGGCGGAGGATGGCGGCCGCCTCCCGGCCACCCACGGTGGGCTCGGGCGCCCGCCGGGCCTTCTCGAGGTCGCGGCGCAGCTGCTGCACCGTCGCCCGCTGCGCGTCGCGCGCCTGGCGCCCGGCGAGCGTCGACTCGGCCTTGGTGTGGTCGAAGGTGAGCGCGACGGCGTCGGCGTAGCGCGTGCGGTAGTCCTCGTGGATGTCGTCGAGCCGCGCGAGCGTGTCGACGTCGTGCGGCGTGGTGGTGAGCACGCCGAGCAGCTGCCAGACCTCCTCCGCCATGTCGCGCAGCCAGTCGGGCGTGCGGACGTCGTCCCAGGTGAGCTGCGACTTGCGCATCGAGGGCTCGATGAAGTCGTCGACCGGGTGGTGGTCCCGGTGCTCCGGGGAGGCCGCGAGGTCGGCGTTGAAGTCGAGCTCGAGCTGCTGCTGGACGGGCGCGAGGGCCGCGCGCCAGTCGGCCAGCAGGTCGGCGTACCGCACGAACGAGCGCCTGGATCCACGGCCGGCCTGCTCGGTGAGGAGCGCGGCGTGCACCCAGCCGGCGACGTTGGACGTCTCCTTGGTGAGCCGCAGCTCCTCGGACTGGCTGGAGAGGTAGGCGATGTCACGGGAGCCGACGACCTCGGCGGGGTGGCGCAGCGCGGTCAGCCAGCGCAGGTCGGCGCCCAGCTCGGCGCTGACGACCTCCCACACCTGGGCGAACCAGAACGCGTGCGGGTCCTTGACCACGATCTGGTCGCCCGCCTGGTCGTACTCGGCCAGCTGGCCGGACAGCCACTCGTGCAGCTCACCGGTCGGGAGGCCGGTCCCGACGTAGCGCGCGACGATGTCGACGGCGGCCGGGCGGCTGTCGATGTTGAAGAGCGCGAGCTCCTTGAGGTGGCGCTTGTGGAAGTCGATGACCCACTGCGGCTCGTAGAACCCGCGCGGGTTGGTCTCGGACGCCTCGACCTCGGGCTGCGGCACGTGGAGGCCGAGCCGCTTCAGGGTGCCGGCGAGGGAGCTCGTGCCACTGCGCCCCGAACCGGACACCAGGACGAGCGGGGTGGAGGACGTCGGCATGCGGGTCACCCTATCGGCCGGTGTTGCTCCCCCTAGGATCGTGGCGACCCGCTCCCGGACAGGACTGAGGACCACGTGGCACTGACCGACAGGCTCGGCGGGAAGGTGCGCTCCGCGATGCGCCGGGCGCGCCGCGACGGGCCGCTCGACGTCGTCTACGTCCTCTTCAACGCCGACGGGATGGGCGGCACCGCGCGCTCCGGGATCGAGCAGGCCAACGCCCTCCTCGGCCTCGGCGAGGGTCACCGCGTCCGCATCCTCAGCATCACGCGCAGCGGCGACGAGACCCACTACCCGCTCGCCGACGGTCTCGAGGTCACCTACCTCGTCGACGTACGCCCCGAGCGTCCCGTCGCTGTCTCCGGCGACCACCCGGCCGAGCTCGCCGAGCGCGAGTCCACGATCGTGCCGCGCAGCTGGGACGCGCTCTACAACGCCCTCACCGACGCCGCCGCGCGCGAGGCGCTCGGCAGCATCGAGGCCGACGTCCTCGTCACCACCACACCGGAGCTGCTCGCAGTGGTCGCCCAGCTCGCGCCGGCCGACATCGCACTGGTGCACCAGGAGCACCGGGCCTCCTCGAGCCGGGTCAACGACCTCGGCGCGCTGCTGCAGTTCGCCCCGCGGGCCGACGTCGTCGTCTCGCTGACCGAGTCGATGTCGCGCTGGCTGGCCGGACGCCTCGGCGGCGCCGCCCCCGAGCTGCAGGTCATCCCCAACCCGCTGCCCTCGCACCCGCAGCCGCGCTCCCCGCTCGACCAGAAGACGTTCGTCACGGCCGGCCGGCTGGCTCCGGAGAAGCAGTTCGAGCACGTCGTCGACGCCTTCTGGCGCATCCACGAGCAGCTGCCGGGCTGGACGCTGACGATCTGGGGCGACGGGCCTCGCGCCGACAACCTCGCCGCGCAGGTGCGCAAGCTCGGGCTCGAGGACCGCGTCCACCTCCCCGGCTCGACCGACGACCTCGCCGCCGAGTGGGCACGCACGAGCGTGGCCGTCCTCGCCTCCCGCGGCGAGGGCTACCCGCTCGTCCTGCAGGAGGCGATGTCGGCGGGCGTGCCCCCGGTGTCGTACGACTGCCCGTCGGGCCCCCGCGAGATGATCACCCACGACGTCGACGGGCTCCTCGTGCCTCCGGCGTCCAAGGCGGCCCTCGCCGCCGCGATGCTCCGGATCGCCACCGACGACGACCTGCGCAGCCGCATCGGCACCGCCGCCCTGGAGCGCTCGCACCACTGGGACGGCGAGGTGCTGGCCCGACAGTGGGTCGAGACCTTCCGCACCGCCGTCGCCCGCCGTGCCGACCCGCTCGCCCCGCGCCGGGTGCTGCACGGCCTCCGCCCCGGTCCGCTCGGCGACCTGCCCGAGACCACCGGCGCCGCGGGCGTCACCCCCGCCCAGGCACGTACGACGGCCCTGCGGGCGCTGACGTCCGCGGCCGCCGCGACCGGCGAAGGCTGGTTCGTGGTGCCGGCCCGCGGGCTCGACCTGCACCCGGTGGTCGTCGTCCCGTCGTCACGCCGCGGCGCCTTCCTGTCCGCGCTCGCCTCCGGACCGGTGCCCGACTGGCTGTCGGTGCGCGACCCGGCCGAGCGCGGCTGGCCCGAGCGCCGCGGCACTGTCGCGGTGATGACCGACGAGCTCGCTCGCACCCGCACGGCGACGCTGTTCCTCGAACCGTGGCCGATGCGCGGCGGGCACGACGGCGTGCTCGGCGAGGGAGTCGAGGTCGGCGTGCAGTTCTGGGAGGAGTCGCCCGACGGCGACCTGCTCGCGCCCGGCCCGAACCGCTACGGCGACCGGGTGCCGGCCGGCACGCCCCGCACCACCACCACGGTCGAGGACGTCGAGGTGCCGACCCTCGAGGTGATGGCGCTCCCGACGATCGACGACTGCCGCTTCGACGTCGACGTCGTCTACACCTGGGTCGACGGCGACGACGAGGCCTGGCTCGCCGCCCGCGACGAGCGGATCCGCGAGCTCGGCGGCACCCCGAGCGCCCGCGCAGGGGGAGCCTCGCGCTACCGCAGCCGCGACGAGCTGCGCTACTCGATGCGCAGCATCCACCTCTTCGCGCCGTGGGTGCGACGGATCCACCTCGTCACCGCCGGCCAGGTCCCCCCGTGGCTCGACACGACGCACGACCGCGTGCGGGTCGTCGACCACCGCGAGATCCTGCCGGAGTCGGCGCTGCCGACCTTCAGCTCGCACGCGATCGAGACCCGTCTGCACGCCGTGCCCGACCTCGCCGAGCACTTCGTCTACGTCAACGACGACGTCTTCCTCGGCCGTCCGCGACGTCCCGAGCACTTCTTCCGCCCCGGTGGCCAGTACGCCGCGTTCGTCGCCGACCACCGCGCCATCGGCCTCCCCGGCACCGACGACCGGCCCTACCTGACCGCCGCTCAGAACAACCGCCGCGTGCTCGCCGACGCGTTCGGGGTGGCGCTGACCCACACGATGATGCACAGCCCGCACCCGCAGCGCCGTACGACCTTGGAGGAGATCGCCGCCCGTTTCCCGGCCGAGGTCGAGCGCACCACGCACGCGCCGTTCCGCTCCGAGACCGACCTGTCGATGCTGTCATCCTTCGCGCAGACCTACGGGCTGATCACCGGCCAGGCCTTCCGCGCCGGCGCCCACCACGGCTACGTCGACCTCGGCCACCAGCAGCTGCCCGTCCAGCTGAAGCAGATGCTCCGGCGCGACCGCGACTTCTTCTGCATCGCCGACAACCTCCTCGCCGCCTTCGACGAGGAGCGCGCCGACGGCTTGCTCCACGAGTTCCTCGAGCAGTACTTCCCGATCCCCGCCCCCTGGGAGCTCGGCTGAGCGGTGCGTGAGACATCTTCCGAGCGCCCAGAACCTGCGTCACTCACCGCCCGAGGGGGCCACGCCGTCAGGTGCCCTCGACCCGGTTCCCGTCGGCGTCCCAGTGGGACTCGACCTTCTTCGACGGCTGCACGCGCGGCGGCTCACCGGGCATCTTGGGGTGGTCGGGCGGGTAGTTCAGCTCGACGGGGTGCTCGTCCCAGAGGTCGAGGAGCGGCTGGAGCGAGTGGTGCACGTCGTCGATCGATGCCCACGGGTCGCCATCGACGGCAAGCCGCGACGGCACCGAGAACAGGTTGAGGTCCGACGGTGAGGTCAGGCCGGCGAGCTCGTCCCACGTCACCGGCGTCGACACCGGGGCGCCGGCGATGGGCCGCAGGGAGTACGCCGACGCGATCGTCCGGTCGCGGGTGTTCTGGTTGAAGTCGACGAAGATCCGCTCGCCGCGCTCCTCCTTCCACCACGCGGTGGTCACCCCGTCGTCACGCTTCTCCAGCTCGCGGCCGAAGGCGATGGCGGCATGGCGGACGGCCGCGAAGTCCCACTTCGGCTCGATCCGGACGTAGACATGGATGCCGCGGTTGCCCGAGGTCTTCGCGAAGCCCGTCATGCCGAGGTCGTCGATCAGCTCGCGGGCAACACCGGCGACCCGTACTGCGTCGGCGAACGTCGTGCCCGGCTGGGGGTCGAGGTCGATGCGCAGCTCGTCCGGGTGGTCCACGTCGGAGCGGCGCACGGGCCACGGGTGGAAGGTCAGCGTGCCCATGTGGGCGCACCAGACCGGCACCGCGATCTCGGTCGGGCAGATCTCGTCGGCCGTGCGCCCGGACGGGAAGGTGATCGTCGCGGTCTCGAGGTAGTCGGGCGCGCCCTTGGGCACTCGCTTCTGATAGAACGCGTCGGCGTTGCGGTCCTGGGGTCCCGTCGCCAGCTTCATGCCGGGACGGACGCCGCTCGTCCACCGCTCGAGCGCGGTCGGCCGGTCGCGCAACGCGCGCATCAGGCCGTCCTCGACGCTGGTGAAGTACTCCGCGACCATCAGCTTGGTGACCGCCGGGGTGCGGTCGGTCGCCTCGTAGATCACCCGATCGGGGGACGAGATCCTGACCTCGCGCTCCCCCGCCCGGACGTACGCCTCCGACGCCTTTGCCATGCAGCGACCCTAGCCGGGCCGCACGCTGGAGCGCCTCCGTAAACTGGGGGCATGGCCTACGACGTGCAGAAGACCGACGAGCAGTGGCGCGAGCAGCTCGACCCCGAAGAGTACGCCGTCCTCCGCCAGGCCGGCACGGAGCGCGCGTTCACCGGTGAGTACACCGACACCGAGACCGAGGGCACCTACTCGTGCAAGGCCTGCGGGTCGGAGCTGTTCACCAGCGACACCAAGTTCCACTCCGGCTGCGGCTGGCCGAGCTTCTACCAGCCGATGACCGACACGGTGGAGTACATCGAGGACAACGCCCACGGCATGAAGCGCGTGGAGGTCCGTTGCGCGACGTGCGGCTCGCACCTCGGCCACGTCTTCCCCGACGGCTTCGGCACGCCGACCGGCGACCGCTACTGCATCAACTCGATCAGCATCACGCTCAACGAGAAGAAGTAGTCACTCCACGGGGACCAGCGCCGAGCTGATCCGCACCAGCCCGTCGCCGTACGTCGCGTCGGCCCACTCCTGGATCGACCCGTCGTCGAACACGACCTGCGCGTCGAGCGAGTCCGGCGACGTCGAGCCGCTGGTCAGCAGCTGGTCACCGAGCGCGGCCTGCAGCTCCTGGTTCACCTCGTTGAGGTCGGCGTCGGTGCGCTCGACGGTGGTCACGCAGAGCATCCCGCCCCACGTCGTGCGCAGCTCGGCCTCGGCGCCCTCGGCGTCCTCGGTGACGGCGACGTTGATCGTGTTTCCGGTGAGCCACGCGGAGGCGTACGTCGGCAGCGCGGAGGCCGCGGCGAGCGTGGCGTCCATGTCCTCGGGGGTCGCCTTGGCCGTGTCGGTCGTGGTCGGGCTGTCGCACGCGGCGGCGAGCGGCTCCTCCTCGGGCGCGGCCATGGTGTCGTAGAGGGCAGCGGGGATCGCGTCGGTGACGGTGAAGGTGGTGCCGTCGAAGGTGCCGGTCAGGGCGTAGGAGCCCCACCGCACCCCGGAGGCCTCCTCGGAGCCTGCATCGCCCCAGTCGAAGTCGGCGAGCGCGGGGCCGCCGCACTGGGGCGGGTAGGACTCCGCCACGGCACCCAGGCACAGCTCCGGACCGTCGCCTTCGTCGATCACCATCACCAGTCCGCTCGTGCGCACCTCACCGTCGGGCACGGGCTGCGGCACCTCGCCGGACGACGCATCGGCGGCGGCCCCGGAGCCCGAGGCAGGATCCACGGCCCTCATCTCGGCCTCGGTGGAGCAGGCGGTGGCACCCAGGACGGTCAGCACGGCAGCAGCAGCGAGGATCCTCATGATGCTCCGACGCTACTGCGGACGGGGCCGTTCCCGGGTCAGCCGTCGCCGCGGCACGCCACCGGCAGGTGCGCCTCGCGCCACGCCTTGAAGCCGCCCACCACGTCGGTCGCGTCGAGGCCGAGGCTGCGCAGCGCGTCGGCGGCGAGGCTTGAGGTGTAGCCCTCCTGGCACAGCACCAGGATGCGGGTGTCGTACGACGCCTCCTCCAGGCGCGCGTCCGAGCGCGGGTCGAACCGCCACTCGAGCACGTTGCGCTCGACCACCAGCGGGCCCACCGCGGGGTGCACCTCCCCCTCTTCCGCCCGCTGTGCCGCGGGGCGGATGTCGACGAGCACCGCGCCGCCGAGTGCCTCCCGGTAGGCGGTCTTGACGTCGACCCGGTCCAGCCGACTGCGGGCGTCGGCGAGCAGGGCGTCGATGCCGTCGTACCGGACGGTCGAGACGGTGCTCACCAGGACTCGCCGCGCTGCTCGACGCTCGTCACCTGCAGCCGTCCGCGGACGAGCTCGTAGCGCGTCATCGCGGCCAGGCCCGGGGCGTAGGCGTGCAGCGAGACGGCGGTCTCGGTGCCGTGGTTGACGACGTCGTGGATGTGGCTGCCGTCGAACTCGCGCACCGACGACGCCCCGAGGGTCCCGGCCGTGGCGACGCCGGTCCAGACGTACTCGGTCAGCGACCCGGCGAGGATGACGAAGGCGCCGCTCGCCGAGCCGTGGTCGTGCCAGCCGGTGCTCGAGCCGGCGGGCCAGGTGATCAGCCAGATGTCGGCGCCGGCGCCCGCGCCGACGCGGGCCCAGGTGCGCTCCGGGACGGACAGGTCGACGTGCGCGAGCGGGTCGTGGGTGGCGAGGTGCTCGGCGAGCGCGGTGCGGGCAGCCTCTTGTCGGTCGGTCGTGCGGCTCGACGCACGACCCGTCGAGCGGACGGCGGGGGCCTGGGAGGTGGGGAAGGTGGCGGTCATGGGTCCTCCTGAGAACAATGTTGAGTGACTTACTCTACATTGCCCAGTCGACGACTGGGGCCATGTCCAGCACCCGGCGCGCCGCGTCAGGGCAGGCGGTCGAGCAGCTCCTGCGGCGTGACCCGGGCGCCGGTGTAGAACGGCACCTCCTCGCGCACGTGGCGACGGGCGTCGGACGCGCGCAGGTCGCGCATGAGGTCCACGATCCGGTGCAGCTCGTCGGCCTCGAAGGCGAGCATCCACTCGTAGTCGCCGAGGGCGAAGGACGCGACCGTGTTGGCGCGCACGTCGGCGTAGCCGCGGGCCTGCTGGCCGTGCTGGGCGAGCATCCGGCGACGCTCGCCGTCGTCGAGGAGGTACCACTCGTAGGACCGCACGAACGGGTACACGCACACATGGGCGCGGGGCTCCTCGTCGGCGAGGAACGCCGGGATGTGCGACTTGTTGAACTCCGCCGGCCGGTGCAGCGCCATCTGCGACCACACCGGGTCGAGGCGGCGACCGAAGGCCGTGCGCCGGAAGGCGTTGTAGGCGCCCTGCAGCTGCTGGGAGTCGGCCGCGTGCCACCACACCATGACGTCGGCGTCGGCGCGCAGGCCGCTGACGTCGTAGATGCCGCGCACGACGACGTCCTGCTCGGCCAGCACCTCGAGGAGCGCCTCGACGTCGGTCGCCTCGGCGGCGCGGTCGGCGTCGTCGCCCAGGACGTCGCGGAGCCGGAACACCGACCACATCGTGTAGCGGATGGTGTCGTTGAGCTCCCGCGTGCGGGCGGCGTTGGTCTGCTCGGCAGAGGTCGGGGTCGGCTCGCTCATGCCGTCATTCTGCCCGTGTGACCGAGGCCACGGCCCGCCGGGCCGAGCCGATCACCGCGGGGATGCCGACACCGTCGTACGCCGCCCCGCAGACCGCGAGGCCCGGCTGTCCCTCGACGGCCGCGCGAATCCGCGCGACCCGGTCGAGGTGGCCGACGGCGTACTGCGGCAGCGCGCCGCCCCACCGCTGGACGTGGGTGTCGACCGGCCGGGCGGTGATGCCCGCCATCGCGGCGAGGTCGGCGAGGGACACCCGCACCAGCCCTTCGTCACCGGCCTGGAGGGTGGCCTCCTCGCGGTGGCGTCCGAGCGAGGTGCGGAGCACCACGACGTCGGGGTCGAGGTCCCGCACCCACGCCCACTTGGCGAAGGAGAAGGTCGAGGCCTTGATGGTGCGGCGCTCGACGGGCGGYACGAGGAACCCGGAGCGGTCGAACAACGTGTCGGGAACGTCCTGGGCCCGGAAGGCCAGCGTGACGACGGCGACGCTGGCGGCCTCCACCGCGGCGAGCTCCGCCGCGGCGTCCGGAAGCACGTCGCCGAGCAGGCGGGCGGTCGCCGCGGCGGGGGTGGCGAGCACGACCGCGTCGGCCTCGATGGCCTCGGCGCTCGTGGTCGGGCCGACGGTCAACGCCCAGCCCGACGGCGTACGACGCAGCGCGCGGACGGTCGCCGAGGTGCGCACCTCGAAGCCACCACCATCGGCGACCAGCGCGGGCAGTCGGCCCATCCCGCCGGGCAGGGCCGCGAAGACCGGGGCGACCGAGGCCGGCACGCCGGAGGCCTGCTCGAGGAGACTGCCGCGGCGCGCCATGGAGAGCAGCTGCGGCACGGCCGCGGCGGCCGAGATGCGGTGGGCGTGGCCGGCGTACACGCCTCCGAGCAGCGGCTCGACGAGGCGGTCGACGAGCTCGTCGCCGAGCCGTGCGGCGACCAGGTCTCCGACCGAGACGTCGTCGCCGACGGGAGTGGCGGCCTCTGTGCTCGCCCGGGCCAGGCCCTCGGGGCTGAGCACGCCGCTGGCGGCGAGCTGGTCGAGGTCGAAGGGGACGCCCATCAGCGAGCGCGGCATCATCCGCAGGGACCCGCGCGACCACACCGCCGACGTCGCAGGCGTCGGGTGGACCACCTCGGCGCCGAGCTCCTCGGCGAGCGCCAGCCCCTCGGGGCGGCGGGCGAGCATCGCCTCGGCGCCGACGTCAACGGTCAGCCCGGCGACCTCGGCGCTGCGGAGCTTGCCGCCGACCTGGGGCGAGCCTTCCAGCAGCAGGACGTCACGGCCCGTGGCGGCGATGCTGCGAGCCGCGACCAGACCGGCGATCCCGCCACCCACGACCACCGCGTCACGCCTCACGCCACCACCCTGCCAGAGGGGGTGACGACGCTCGGGCGCGCCCTAGGCTGCACCCATGGAGTCCCACGGAGCCGCCGACCGGATCGCGGTGATGATCGATGCCGACAACACGCGACCGGCCTACGCCGACGAGGTGCTGGGCGAGGTCGCGAAGTACGGCGACCCGACCATCCGGCGCGTCTATGGCGACTGGACCAACCCGCACCTCACCCAGTGGGCGCGCAAGCTCAACCGACTCGGGCTGCGCGCGATGCACCAGAACGCCTACACGTCCGGCAAGAACTCCACCGACCTCGCGCTCGTGATCGACGCGATGGACCTGCTGTACGACGGCAACGTCGAGGCGTTCGCGCTGGTCACCAGCGACAGCGACTTCACCAGCCTCGCCCACCGGCTGCGCGAGTCGGGCAAGAAGGTCTACGTGCTCGGGGAGAACAAGGCGCCGGAGTCGCTGCGCAACGCGTGCGACAAGTTCATCGACCTCGCCGTGGTCGCCGACCGGCCGGGCGAGGGCGAGGACACCGACGACACCGACGACGACACCGACGACGGCAGCGGGACGGACGCCCCCTCGATCAACCTGCAGAGCGCGCTCACCCGCGCGGTCAACGCGGTCTCCGACGACGAGGGCTGGGCGCTCCTCCCCGCCCTGGGCAACCAGCTGATCCGCACCCACCCGTCCTTCGACGCGCGCAACTTCGCCGGCCCGGGTGCGCGGCTGAGCACCCTCATCACCGCCCAGCCCTACCTGGAGACCTCCGGCAACGGCAACGCGCTGCGGGTGCGGCTCAAGGGCCGCAAGCCGGCCGGCCGGAAGACGGCCGACAAGAAGGCGACCGACAAGAAGGTGCCCGACAAGAAGGTGCCCGACAAGGAGGCGCCCACTGAGGCGGCGCCCCAGGCTGCGCCGCCGAAGGTCACCACCACCAAGCGCACGGCGAAGCGGGCGCCGAGCAAGAAGGCCTGACGCGTCACAGTTGCGTCACGGCCGGAACCGGCCCGCGCGGCGGCGGCGTCGGACGGCCATGACCCTCACCGCGACCCGCTCCCGCACCGCGGGACTCCTCACCGCCCTCACCATGACGGCCCTGCTGGCCGCCTGCTCCGCCGACGACAGCGGCAGCGACGCCGTCTCCGGGGACGTCTCGGGCGAGACGTCCAGCGAGACGTCCAGCGGCTCGTCCGGGAGCTCGTCCGGGAGCTCGTCCGGGAGCTCGGCCGGGAGCCCGGACGCCGGCGGCTCGTCGGCCGACTCCACCGGGTCGTCCGACGCGTCGAGCGGGCAGGACGGCCCGACCGCCCCGGAGCTGCAGCGCTCGGTCATCTCCAACGGCACCGTCTCGCTCGCCGGGGAGGACGTCCGGGCGACCCGCCAGGACGTGCAGCGCGTCGTCGACGCGCAGGGCGGCGAGATCACCGACGAGACCACCGAGACCGACTCCGAGGGCGACACCTCCTACGTGCGGATGGTGGTGCGGGTGCCAAGCCGGAAGTTCGGCGAGACGATGTCCGCGCTGGAGCAGGTCGGGGTGCTGCGCTCCTCCGACCGCGGCTCCGAGGACGTCACCACCCAGGTCATCGACAACGGCGCCCGCGTCCGGGCGCAGGAGGCCAGCCTGCGCCGCGTGGAGCTGCTGCTCGCCGACGCCCGCGACCTCAAGGACGTCATCTGGATCGAGTCGCAGCTCACCGGCCGGCAGGCCGAGCTGGACTCCCTGAAGTCCCAGCAGTCGTGGCTGGCCGACCAGACGTCGCTGTCGACCATCACCGTCGACATCTCCACCCACCAGGTCGTCGAGGACGAGCCCGAGGAGGAGAGGCCGACGGGATTCCTCGCCGGGCTCGACGGTGGCTCGAAGGCCATGGGGACGCTGTTCACCATCGTGACCACGATGGTCGGCGCGCTGCTGCCCTTCGCCGCGGTCGCCCTCGTGCTCGGGCTGCCGGTCTGGCTCGTCGTACGACGTCGCCGGACCGCCGTGTCGCGGACGCCCGCCGCGTAGACGCGCGGACATGACCCGTCCCACGCCTGCGGCGCCAGGCGTGGGACGGGAGTCCGGCCGAGGGTTCTGTCCGCGTGTCTACGCGTCAGCCAGTGTGCACCCTCAGGCCGGGACGCGCTCGGGTACGGGCTCCAGCATCGGGTCGGCGCTGTCGAGCCCGCGGCCGCGGGTCTCGGGCAGGAACCGCGCGCAGGTCAGCGAGACCACGGCGACCGCCACGTTGTAGGTCGCGACCCACCACAGGGTCCCGTCACCGCGGGTGACCAGCCACGCCGCGATGAGCGGCGTCAGCCCGGACGCGAGGATGCCGGAGACCTGGTAGAGCGTGCTGAGGGCCGTGTAGCGGTAGCGGGTGTCGAACAGCTCGGACCAGAAGGCTGCGAGCGGCCCGTAGACCGTGCCGTAGATGACGCCGAGGCCGACGACGAAGACGAGCGAGATGGCCCAGCGGTTCTCGGTCTGCACCAGGAAGGCCGCCGGGAAGGCGAACAGCAGGCCGATCCAGGCCCCCACCCGGTAGACCGGCTTGCGCCCGACGCGGTCGCTGAGGGCGCCGGCGATCGGCACGAGCACGACACCGAGCGCCGCCCCGACGAGGATCGCGTCCAGCGCCCAGCTGCGCGGCAGCTCGAGGTTGGTCGCGACGTAGGCGAGCAGGTAGACCGAGAAGAAGTTGAAGGTGAAGCCCTCGATGTAGCGCGTGCCCATGCCGAGCAGCAGCGGCCGCGGCTGCTCGCGCAGCAGGTCGCGCAGCGGCAGCTTCGAGATCTCCTTGCGCTCCTGGACCTTGGCGAACTCCGGGGTCTCCATGACGGAGAGGCGGATGTAGGCACCGATGCCGAGCAGAGCGATGCTCACCAGGAAGCAGGCGCGCCAGCCCCAGGCCAGGAAGGCCTCCTCGGGCAGCATCCCCGCCAGCGAGAAGGCGCCGGCGGCCAGGACGAGCCCGCCGGGCACGCCGATGTGGGCGAAGCTGCCGTAGAAGCCGCGGCGCCCGGCCGGGGCGTACTCCACGGCGAGCAGCACGGCGCCGCCGTACTCGCCGCCCACGCCGATGCCCTGCAGCACCCGCAGCAGCACGAGGGCGATCGGCGCCCAGACGCCGATCTGGTCGTAGGTCGGCAGCATGCCGATGAGCGCGGTGCCGACACCCATGATGACCAGGGTCAGCAGGAGCATCTGCTTGCGCCCGATGCGGTCGCCGTAGTGGCCGAAGATCAGGCCGCCGATCGGTCGGGCGAAGAACCCGACGGCGAAGGTCGCGAAGGCCGCGAACTGCGCGGCCGGTCCGTCCAGGCCGTTGAAGTAGAGCTTGTCGAAGACCACCGCGGCGGCCGTGCCGTAGAGGAAGAAGTCGTACCACTCGATCGTGGCGCCGACCGCCGAGGCGAGGGCGACGCGGCGCGGGGACGGGGGTACGTCGGCGGCCGCGCCGGTGTGCTTGTTCCTCATGCCGCGTCCTCCGCGCCGTCGCGAGCCGTCGAGCCCGACTCGCGGGCACCCCGGTCGACCTCGGCGCCGTTGATCCGGCCGTCGAGGCGTGAGGGGTCGAGGTCGTCGCGGTGCAGCTTGGCGAACGTCGAGCGGTGGAACACGAGCGGGTGCTCGCCGCCTCCCGCGCCGACCTCGTGCACCTCGAGCAGCACGATGACGTGGTCGCCGGCGACGACCTCCTCGTGCAGCGAGCAGTCGTAGGTCGCGACGGCCTCGTCGAGCAGCACCGCTCCGTTGCCGGTGACCTTGAACGGCAGGCCGGCGAAGCGATCCTCGCGCGGGCCGGCCAGCTGCCGGCACACCGCGTCGTGGTGGTCGGCCAGCACGCTGATGCCGAGGTGCTCGGCCTCGCGCAGCAGCGGCCAGGTGGAGCTCGAGGTGGCGATGGAGAACGACACGAGGGGCGGGTCGATGCTCACGGAGGTGAACGACGACGCGGCGATCCCGGTGAGCTGTCCCTTCACCGACGCCGCGACGGCGACGACCCCGGAGGGGAAGGCGCCGAAGGCGTCGCGCAGGGCGCGCTGGTCGATGGCCGGGACGGACGTGTCGCGGGACTGGGCGTGTGCGGTCATGCGGACGACACCTCCAGGGAGGGGGTGGGAGCGGGCAGGGTCGGCAGGAGCTGCTGCGCGCTGGCGAACCACGCGTCGTACGTCTCGGGCCGGTCGTGCTCGGAGTCGAGGACGTAGAGCCCGCGCGTCGGCACGGACGCGCCCAGCTCGACGAGGAGCGGGCGGAGCCCGTGCTCGGTGGCGAGCGAGTGGACCGGTGACGCGCCGAGCATCAGCGGGATCGCGGTCACGCCGCCGAGCCCCTGGTGCGGGAAGCGGTCGAGGAACGCCTTGAGCAGCCCGGTGTAGGTCGCCTTGTAGGTCGGGCTGGCGACGACCACCACCAGGCTGGAGGCGACCTCCTCGACCAGCTCGGTGACGCGTGGCGCACCCCAGTCGAAGAGCTCCGAGGCGTGGTCGGCGAGATCGACCACGAGGTCGGCGCCGCCGAGCCGGTCGGCGAGGATCAGCGCGGACTCGTACGTGCGCGAGCGTGGCTTGGGGTTGCCGACCACGACGGCGACTCTCGCACTGCCCTTGGGGTCCCCGCGGCGTTGTTCGGGGGAGCGAAGCGGAGGAGAAGAAGGTCGTGGGGTACTCATGAGGCGGCCCGCTGGCCGCCGAACGGCACTGACGCGCTGGCAGCGACCGGGGCCGGGTTGGTCCACAGGCCCCGCTTCGCCAGCACCGGGAGCACGCCCTCACCGAAGTGGTAGGCGCCCTCGAGGTGCGGATAGGCCGAGAGGACGAACTCCTCGATGCCGAGCGCGGCGTACTCCTCGATCCGGTCGGCCACCTCCTCGTGGCTGCCGACGAGCGCGGTGCCGGCCCCGCCGCGGACCAGGCCGACGCCGGCCCAGACGTTGGGGTGGATCTCCAGGCCGTCACGCGAGCCGTTGTTGAGGGCGAGCATGTTCTGCTGGCCGACGGACTCCGACCTCTTCAGGCCCTCCTGCACGCGGCGGATCTCGGCGTCGTCGATGCCCTCGAGCAGGCGGTCGGCCTCGGCCCACGCCTCCTCGGAGGTGTCCCGGTTGATGGTGTGCATGCGGATGCCGAAACGCACCTCGCGCCCCTGCTGCTCGGCGAGCTCACGGATCCACGCGATCTTCTTCGCCACGGCGGCCGGCGGCTCGCCCCAGGTGAGGTAGACGTCGGCGTGCTTCGCGGCCACCAAGCCGGCGGCCGGCGAGGAGCCACCGAAGTAGATGCCCGGGACCGGGTCGGGCAGCTGCTGGAGGCGCGCCTGCTCCACCCGCAGGTGACGGCCGGCGAAGGTGACCTCGTCACCGGTCCACAACCGGCGGACGATCTCGAGGAACTCGTCGCAGCGCTCGTAGCGCGCGTCCTTGTCGAGGAAGTCACCGTAGGCGCGCTGCTCGTGGGACTCGCCCCCGGTCACCACGTTGAGCAGCAACCGGCCGCCGGAGAGGTTCTGGAAGGTCGCGGCCATCTGGGCGGCCAGCGTCGGCGAGGTCATTCCCGGCCGGAAGGCGACGAGGAACTTGAGCCGCTCCGACAGTGGCGCCAGCATCGCGGTGGTCAGCCACGCGTCCTCGCACCAGGCGCCGGTCGGGGTGAGCGCGGCCTCGAAGCCGAGCTGCTCGGCGCTGCGGGCGATCTGCCCGAGGTAGGGGACGCTCGCAGGGCGTCCGCCGGCGCCGTGGGAGACGCCGTGGCCGCCGCTGACGACCTGCCGGCCGTCGCCGCCGTTGGTGGGCAGGAACCAGTGGAACTTCATCGATGATCCTTTCGCGGGGTCAGAGCTGGCCGTGGTTGGGCGGCGGCGTGCCGTCGGCGACGTACCTGCCGAGGTGCTGCACCTTCCAGGCGGCCGGGTCGTGCAGGGTGTGGGTGCGGGCGTTGCGCCAGTGGCGGTCGAGGTTGAGCGAGTCGAGCGCCGAGCGGGTGCCGGAGACCTCGAAGAGCCGGCTCGACACCTCGACGGACACCCGCGCGGAGTGGGCTCGTACGGCGGCCACGGCCAGGCTCGCGGTCGCCGCGCTGTCGGCGGTGAGGTCGGCGTCGGCCGCGTCGACGGCCCGGGCGGCCTCGCGCAGCAGCGCCTCCGAGGCGCGTACGTCGAGCTCCATCTCGCCGAGCGCCTGCACGACCAGCGGGTCGTCGGCCGCCCGGTCCACGCCGGCGTCCGGGTAGGGACGCGACGTGGTCCGGACGAACTCGGCGGCCTCCGTGAGCGCCGCGCGGGCGATGCCGACGTCGAGGGCGGCGTGCAGCACCTGCGCGAAGGCGCCGTAGGTCTGCGGGCCCTCGAAGGTCAGGTGGTAGGGCGTGATCCTGTCGGTGGTCACCTCGACCTGGTCCAGCTGAACGGTGCCGCTGGCCGTGGTGCGCTGGCCCATGCCGTCCCAGTCGTCGGTGACGCTGACGCCGGGGGCCTGGCGCTCGACCCAGGCCACGTGGAGCGGGCCGGTGCCGGGAGCGGCCAGCGTGTCCTGTCGGGCGAGCACCGGGATCCAGTCGGCGAAGAGCGCGCCGGTGCTGTAGCCCTTGGTGCCGCTGAGCGTCCAGCGCCCGTTGCCGGCCGGCGTGAGCGTGGTGCGGATGTCGCGGACGTGCTTGGTGCCGACCTCGGACTGCGCGTTGCCGAACCGCTTGCCGGTCAGCACCTCGCGGAAGAAGAACCACCGCTGCTCACGCGTGCCCTGGTGCCGCAGCGCGTTGACGTACACGAAGTGGCTGTGCGGCACCTGGGCCACGCTCGGGTCGCCGGTCGCGAGGATGCGGAACACCTCGGCCAGCGTCTCGACCGGGAGCCCGGCGCCACCGTGCTCGGTCGGCACCGTGACCGCGAGCAGGCCCGAGGCCGAGAGGCGGTCCAGCTCGAGCCCGGGGAGCAGGCGGTCGCGGTCGCGCTCGAGCGACGTGGCGGCGAGCCCGGTGGCGATCTCCGTGGCGACCGCGATCGCCTCGTCGTGGGACAGCACCGGGACGGCCCCGACCTCCGGGACGACGGCAACGCTCATCTCTCCTCCAACACAAACTCTATAGATCTTGTAGACAAAGGTAGCAGCGACGATGCCCCATCCGTGGACCGACGTCGCGCGGGGATGTCGAGGGGGTGGAAGGTGGCGCCTTGCAGGCAACGCAAGGCACCGCCCCCACCCCCTCCGGGGCCGGTGCGTGACCGGTCGGTCTCAGCCGGCGGCGTCGCCCTGGCGGGGCCGCGTGTCGTCCCAGTCCTGGCGACGGCGCGTCCCGCCGATCGACCAGGCGTACGGCGGCGGCGTGCCGTTGACGATGTGCGCGCCGACGACCCGGGCCTTGAGGATGCGCGGGTTGTGCGAGGCGACCGTCCGGGCGTTGCGCCAGTGGCGGTCGAGCGCGAGGGGCCGGGCGGTCGCGGAGGCACCCAGCGCGTCGAAGAGGTCGGAGGTGGCCCGCAGGACCAGCTCGGAGACCGCGACCTGGGCGGTGGACGACTCGATCTCGCTCGTCTCGACGAGGGCCGCGATCTCCTCGGCGCTCGCGAGGGGCGCGTCGGCGACGGCCTGGATGCTGCCTGCCACCCGCAAGGTGGCGGCCTCGGCGGCGTAGACCGCTGCGGCGATCCCGCCGACCAGTGCCAGCACCTGGGCGTCGTCGCGCACCCGCGGCGCGTTGGCGTGGGAGAAGTTGCGGGTGCGCTTCTGCACGGCGTCGACCACGTCGCGGAGCGCCGCCTTGGCGATGCCGGTGAGCGTGGCGAGGAGGTTCAGCTGGTAGAACGCGGTCTGGTAGGGGAACCGGTCCTCGAACGGCAGCACGTGGTCGGCCGGGACGCCGACGTTGTCGAACGTCGTCGTGCCGCTACCGGTGCCCTTCTGGCCGAAGCCGTTCCAGTCGTCGACGGTGCGCACGCCCGGGTCGCGGGTGTCGACGAGTGCGATCGCCGTGGGGTCCTCCACCTCGTCGGGGTGCCCGGGCAGCGCCAGGCGCGCGTGCACGTCGGTCCACTCCGCGAAGATCGTGCCGGTCGTGTAGTACTTCGTGCCGTCGAGCCGGTAGGACCCGTCGGCCCGCGGGCGCAGGACGGTGCGTGGCAGGTCGATGTCGGACCCGACCTCGGACCATGCATTGCCGGCCATCTCGCCGGCGACGAACCGGTCGAACCACACCCGCTGGTCGCTCGTGCGGGCGTGGTGCCACAGCCGGTCCTCGACCAGGGCGAAGTGCCCGCGGAAGGCCTGCGGCAGGTTGGCGTCGACGGCGGCGAGCTCGATCCACAGCCGGGCGAGGCCGACGAGGTCCAGCCCGCCGCCGCCGGACGCGGCCGGCACGCGCAGCGCACCGAAGCCCTCGGACTTGAGCAGGCGGACCGCCTCGACGGGCAGCTCTCCGTCCACCTCGCGCTGGAGGGCGCCCTCGGAGATGGACGCGAAGACCGCGCTCCAGTCGGTGGACCGGGGGTCGGTCGCGGAGTCGATCCGGCGTTGGGTGGGCCGGACACGCAGGGTGGTCATGGGTGAGTTCCTCCCGTTTTGTATAGTTACTTAGTAGACTTTAGGGAATCGACGTCGCGGACACGAACTCCCGGTAGCAGGTTTTGCCGTCCACCCCGCGACCCGACCGACCCGACAGCCCCACCCAGACAGCCAGACCAGACCCCCCGGCAGGAGCAGAGCGTGCGGATCGAACAGCTGGAGTACCTCGCGGCGGTGACCGAGCACGGCTCGCTGCGCCGCGCGAGCGAGGCGATGCACATCTCCCAGCCGGCGCTGAGCGAGGCGGTGACCAAGCTGGAGAAGGAGCTGGGCACGACGCTGCTCGACCGCCGCCGCACCGGGTCGCGGATCAGCCGGCAGGGACTCGACCTGCTCCAGAACATGACCGAGGTCCTCGAGGCGGTCGACCGGCTGCGCCAGGCCGCGGGCCAGCAGTCCGCCCGCCGGCGCGACCTGCGCATCGGCACGGTCGTCACCGCCTCAGCCAGCCTCCTCGCCCCTGCCCTGCGGGACCTGCACGCCCGCCACGGCTCGGGCGGCGTCGAGGTCGTCAACGGTCGGCAGGTCGACATCCAGCAGGGTCTCGCCGAGGGATCGCTCGACCTGGGCCTGGTCAACGTCCTGCCCGGCGACGAGGTGCCGCCGACGCTCGTCGCCGACCGGCTCATCGAGGGCACGCCGGTCGCCTGCCTCCCCGTCGGGCACCCGCTGACCGCCAAGGAGCGGGTCACCGTGGACGACCTCCGCGCCGAACCGCACGTCCTCATGCGCCCCGGGTTCGTGATGCACCGCTACGCGCACCGCCTCTTCGCCGGCAGCCTGCCGGGCACGACGTACGCCACCGACGGGGCCGAGATGGGCAAGGCCATGGTGGCCGCCGGGCTCGGCATCTCGGTGCTGCCCGACTTCTCGATCGTCGCCGACCCGCTCGTCGAGGCGGGCGTGCTCACCACGCGTCCCATCCAGACCGACCAGACGACGGTGACGCTGCTGATGCTGCGCCGCCGGGCCGAGCGGGTGCCCGAGCCGCTGCGCGACCTGCAGCGGGCACTGGTGCGCCAGGCCCGGATCTACCTGTCCTCGGTCGAGCTGCCGGCCACCGCGTCCGACCCCGCCACCGAGACCCCGGCCGAGCTGGTCGCGGAACTGGTCGCGGACCTGACGCCGGTGACGCCCATCAGCCTCGGCGAGGCTAGAAGCCGTGCACGAACTCGGTCAGCGCCGTGAGCTGACCCGGGTCGGTCGAGGGGATGACGCCGTGACCGAGGTTGAAGATGTGGCCCTTGGCGCGCCGCCCGGCCTCGATGATCTCGGCCGCCCGCGCGGTCATCACCTCGGTGGGCGCGAAGACCAGGGTCGGGTCGAGGTTGCCCTGCACCGCCCGGTCGCCGACCAGCGGGATCGCGTGCTCCAGCGGCGTACGCCAGTCGACACCGACCACGTCGGCGCCGGCCTCGCCCATCAGGCCGAGCAGGTTGCTGGTGCCGACGCCGAAGTGGATCCGCGGCACGCCGAGCTCGCCCGCCGCGGCGAGCACCCGCTCGGAGTGCGGCATGACGGAGGCGCGGTAGTCGGCCGGGGTGAGGGCACCGGCCCACGAGTCGAAGAGCTGCACGGCCGAGGCCCCGGCCTCGACCTGGATGCGGAGGTAGGCCGCGGCGATGCCGGCGATCTTGCGCATCAGCGCGTCCCACACGTCGGGGGCGCCGAACATCATCGCCTTCGTCTTCGCGTGCTCCTTCGACGGCCCGCCCTCGACGAGGTACGACGCCACGGTGAAGGGCGCCCCGGCGAAGCCGATCAGCGGTGTGGCGCCGAGCTCGGCGACGAGCTGGCGCACGGCCTGCGAGATGTAGGGGACGTGCTCGTCGGTGAGGTCGGGGATGGCCTCGACGTCGGCCATGGTGCGCACCGGTGAGGCCACGACCGGGCCGACACCCGGCTTGATGTCGAGGTCGACGCCGACCGCCTTGAGCGGCAGCACGATGTCGGAGAAGAAGATGGCCGCGTCCACGCCGTAGCGGCGTACGGGCTGCAGGGTGATCTCGGTGACCAGGTCGGCGTCCATGCAGGACTCCAGCATCCCGATGCCCTCGCGCACCTTGAGGTACTCCGGCAGGGAGCGACCCGCCTGACGCATGAACCAGACCGGGGTGTGGGACGGCACCTCGCCACGCGCCGCCGCGAGGAAGGGGCTCTGGGCCAGTCCGGGATGGGGCGTGCGCACAGCGTCGGTCACCCGCGAATCTTCGCAGGTCAGGCGGCGTGGCGGCACATCGGCGGAGCCGGGCGCTGGCCTACTCTGACCTCATGGTGGCCCGTCACGAGACCCACCCGGGCAACGCTCCCGCGGCTGGGCCCGCGGAGTTCCGCGCGGCTGTGGAGTCCATGCGTCGGGCCTCGCTGCGCCCGGAGGTCCTCTGCGAGGAGATGCCCGCGCCGCAGCGGATCGCGCCGTGGTCGTCGGCACTGAGCGGCGACGTCACGGTCGACGAGGAGGACCTCGGCACCGGGCGGCTGATCCTGCTTCACGACCCCGCCGGCAACGACGCCTGGGACGGCACCTTCCGCTGCGTGGCCTACGCCCGCGCCGACATCGACCCCGAGCTCGGCTCCGACCCGATGCTGGCCGCCGTCGGCTGGTCGTGGCTGGTCGAGGCGCTCGACGCCCACGGTGCCGGCCACCACGCCGCGTCCGGCACCGTCACGTGCGTCACCACCGAGAGCTTCGGCGGGATGGCCGACGAGACCGGCACCGCCCAGGTCGAGATCCGCGCCTCGTGGACGCCCGACGTCGACGAGGACGGCGGGCTCGACATGACCGCCCACGTCGAGGCGTGGGGCGAGCTGATGTGCACCGCCGTCGGGCTGCCGCCGGTGCCCGAGGGCGTGACGGCCATCCCCAGCCGACGCGGGCAGCGCGGCACCTGACCCGATGCCCGACAACGCGGACCACTCCCCCGCCGGAGCCCGACTCGAGGGCGAGCCGGACGACTCTGTCGACGCCGCACCCGCCACCGGACCCGATTCCGGGTTGGACGGGACGCCGGTCGAGGACGACGCCCCGCCCCCGCCGCCTGCGCCGCTGCTCGAGCTGCGCGACGGCCTCCCCGACGTGGTCGACACCGACGAGGGCCTGCTCGAGGCGTGCGCCGCGCTGGCCGCGGCGACCGGGCCGGTCGCCATCGACGCCGAACGGGCGTCCGGCTACCGCTACTCCAACCGCGCCTACCTCATCCAGCTGCGCCGCGAGGGGGCCAGCACGTGGCTCGTCGACCCGATCGGGATGACGACCCTGGCCCCGCTCCAGGAGGCCCTCGAGGGCACCGAGTGGATCCTGCACGCCGCCACGCAGGACCTGCCGTGCCTCCGCGAGGTGGGCCTCACCCCGACCAGCCTGTTCGACACCGAGCTCGCCGGCCGCCTCCTCGGCTACCCCCGCGTCGGGCTCGCCACCCTGGTGGAGACGGTGCTGGGGCAGCGGATGCGCAAGGAGCACTCCGCGGCCGACTGGTCGACGCGCCCGCTGCCCACACCGTGGCTCGAGTACGCCGCTCTCGACGTGGAGGTCCTCGTCGAGCTCCGCGACCACATGGCCACCGAGCTCGAGCGGGCCGGCAAGGCGGAGTGGGCGCGCCAGGAGTTCGACCACCTGCTGGGCTTCGAGCCGGCCGTCCGGGTCGACGCGTGGCGTCGTACGTCTGGGGTGCACCGCCTGCGCGGGCGACGCTCACTCGGCGCGGCGCGGGCGCTGTGGGAGGCCCGCGACTCCATCGCCGCCGAGCGCGACGTGACCCCCGGCCGGATCCTGCCCGACTCGGCCATCGTGGTCGCGGCGACGGCGATGCCGACCGACCGCCGGGCACTGCTGGCGACGCAGGGCTTCCACGGTCGAGGGGCGAGCCGCTACGCCCCGGCCTGGGTGGAGGCGCTGCGCCAGGCCCGCGAGATGGACGAGGACGACCTCCCCTCCCGCGCCCCGCGCGGCGACGGCCCCCCGCACCCCCGCACCTGGGCCGACCGCGAGCCGGTCGCCGACCGCCGCTTCAAGGCCGCCCGTGAGGCGATGCTCAACCTCGCCGAGGTGCACCACCTCCCGGTGGAGAACCTCCTCACCCCCGACTACCTCCGCCGGCTGATGTGGGCGCCGCCGGCGACCCGGGAGCCGGCCGAGCTGGCCGAGGCCGTCCGCGCCCAGCTGGCGTCCTACGGCGCCCGGCCCTGGCAGGCCGGGCTGGTCACCGGCGCGCTGGTCGGCGCGATCCTCGGCGCCGAGCGCGAGTAGCGCCGGCTACTCCGACGGGGACTCGCTCGGGTCCTCCGTGGGCTCGGGCGACTCGGTCTCCTCGGGCGCGAGGATCTCCTGGGAGGTCTGGTCGATCTCCTCGGTCGTCGCCTCGAGGTCCAGCGGGCCGGGGGCCGTGACGAGCTGCTCGAGCAACGGCGTGACCGCCTCGATGAGCTCCTCGCGCTGGTCGATGAACGGCGGCACCACCATGTAGCGGATGCTCTGGTTGTAGACCTCGGCGCTGGCCGGCTCGTCGTCGGGAGCGAGGAACTCCGGCGAGGCGGCGACCGAGGTGTTGGCCGGGACGATGTAGCCGGTCGAGGCGACCGTCGCGATCGCCGCGTCGGACACGGCGTAGGCGATGAAGTCGGCGGCGTCGTTGATCACCTCGGAGTCCGCCGAGATGCACAGCCCGCTGATGTCGCCGACGGTGGCGCGGGTGTCGATGGTCGGCATCGGCAGCACGTCGAAGTCGAGGTCGTCGGCCTCGCGCATCTCCGGGACGAGGTTGCGGAAGCCGGCGACCATCGCGAGCTCGCCCCGCTTGAAGAGCTGGACGGGCGTGGCCCGGGCGAGCTGGGCGTTGGTCGGCGTCAGCGACGAGTCGCGGAGGATGAAGAGCGTCTGGCTCAGCGCCTCGCGGGTGTTGTCGTCGGAGAAGGCCAGGGACGTCGGCTCCTGGTCGTCGTCGAAGACCTGGCCGTCGCCGGAGTAGATGAACGGCGCCAGCCCCTGCAGGGTCGGATCGATCCAGACGCCGCGCGGGTCGCCGCGACGCGACGCGAACCGGGCGGCCGCCTCGAACTCGGCCAGGGTCCAGCGCTCGCGCTTGCCCTCGTCGGTGACGCTCGGCACGTCGAGCCCGCGCCGCTCCATCTTGTCGAAGTCGACGAGGTCGGTGTTGTAGTAGACGACCATCGGGGACACCGAGTAGGCCATGCACTGGAGCTCGTCGTCCATCGCGAAGGCGTCGACGGCGTCGCGGGAGAAGCGGTCGCCGAAGTCGACGCCGCGCTCGTCGAGCAGCAGGCTCACCGGCTGCAGCGCCTCGCCCTCGACGAGCTGGTCGAGGTCGATGCGCGAGGTGAGGAAGGCGTCCGGCGCGTTGCCGGCGAGCACGTCGGCGAGGGCGGACTCGTGGTCGGGCCACGACTGCAGGGTGACCTTGCGGGTCGTGGAGGAGGCGTTGAAGGAGTCCACGACGCTCTGGAAGGCCGCGACCTCCTCGTCGGTGCCGTAGGCGCCGAAGGTGACCTCGCGCGGCTTCTCCGTCGGCTTGCCGGACTGCCCGTTGCTCGGCGACCGGGTCGGCTCGGGCTGGGGCTCGGCGTCACCGGAGCACGCAGCTGTCGTCAGGGCGACCGTGAGGGCCGTCGCGAGCAGGGCGCTGCGGCGGAAGGAGGGGCGAGACACGGGCAGACCCTATCGGGACAGACCACGCCGAGCCTCGACGACGGCAGTGAAGATCGTCTCGTCCAGCGCGGCCCCCTCACGTCGTACGCCGTCGCGCTCGAGGCGGATCAGCCGGTCGAGGCGCACCTCGCTGGGCCGGCCCTGGGAGTCCCACCCGCCCGTGCCGACGTCCATCCAGTGCCGGCCCCAGCGGGCCTCGTCCTCGGCGTCGCGGTCGTGGTCCTGGCTGCTGAGCATCAGCCCGACCCAGCCGTCCCCGTCGGTGTCGAGGACCAGGACCGGCCGGTCCTTGCCCTGGCTCGGGTCGTCCTCGTAGGGGACCCAGGCCCACACGACCTCGCCGGGGTCGGGCTCGCCGTCGCGCTCGGGGGCGTACGTCGCGCCGGGACCGGGGGCGGGTGCGGACGTGGTGCCGGTGGCGGTCGTGCCGGGCCTGGAGATGCCCGAGATGAAGGCGCCGATGCGCTTGCCGATGCTCATCCCGGGAGCCTAGACCGGACGCCGACACCATCCGGGTGAGTGAGTGCGCCGGACCGGGAGCGCCTCACGGCGCGTGGCCGCTCGTAGCGGCTAATTTTGGGACCCGGGGCTGCCACAGCCCGACGCACTCACGGATATTTTAACGCCTCAGGCGAGCTTGTCCCTGATTTCCACGTGTCCGGCGGCCTCGAGCTGCTCCGACAGGGTCAGCATCCGGGTGATCTCCCCGTGCGAGGCGCTGCCGAGGGCGGCGCGGCCGGCAGCGACGATCCGGGCGAAGGCGGCGGCGCGGAAGAGGGTGACCGCGAAGTCGCCGCGCGTGATCCCGCGCAGCACCTCGTCGACCATCAGGCGCAGCTCGTCGGGGCCGGGCGGGTCGGCGACCCCGGCGACGACGCGGGCCACGTCGACGCGACGCTGCCCGGCCTCGTAGTCCCTGGCCACCCGGTCCGGGTCGGCGTGCACCCACGACCGGAGCAGGAACAGCCGCCACAGGCTCCCCGCGAGCGTGTCGGCGGGAGCGCCCGACCACACCTCCGCGAGCGTCTCGAGGCCCTCGGTGTCGGCGAGGTGGACCACGCGCTCGGCCAGCTCGGGGTCACCGGACTCGCGGGCGCCCCGGACGAGCACGGTCGCGGCCAGGTCGCCGGCCTCGCGCACCTGCGCGGGGTCGGCTCCTCCCACGATGTCGGCGAAGAACCCGTCGCCGGGCGTCATCGGGCGGTGGTGCTGGCGGCCGGTCACCGGTCCACCCTAGGACGCGGCTAGGAGGAGGCCCGCGCCATCACCTTGCGGATGCGCTGGTCGCTGACCTTCTCCCGGGTGCCGAGCTGCTGGGCGAAGAGCGAGACGCGGTACTCCTCGAGCATCCACCGGGCATCGCGCAGGTGCTGCGGCACGGGCTGGCCGTCGGGCACGGCCGCGACGGCGTGCAGCCACGCCTCCTGGAGGCCGGCGAGCTGGTCCATCAGCTGGCGGTCGCGCGCGACCTGGCCGTCGAGGCGCTCGCGGCGGTGGGTCACGGCGCCGAGGTAGCGCGGGTAGTCGCGCAGCCGCCGGACGCCGGCGTCCCCGACGAAGCCGGGCGTCATCAGCCGGCCGACCTGCGCGCGCATGTCGGTGAGGGCCGGGAGCGTCATCAGGTCGGCGCGCCCGGAGATCGCCTTGTCGGTGGTGCGCCACGCCTCCAGCGTCCGCATCACGTCGTGCACGGCCGGGCCGATCCCCGACGCGACGGCCTCGCGGGAGGCGGCCACCACGGCGTCGTACGCCGCCTCGTCACGCACGGTGGGGTGCTGGTCGACGACCTCCCCGACGATGCCGGCGCGCACGTCGGCGAGGAGGTCGGCCACCGACGGGTAGGGCGACCCGACGAGGGCGAGCTTGGCGCGCTGGTCGAGGCCGGCCGCGGCCAGCACCTCGTCGACGGGGTCGGCCGGGCCGAGCGCGAGGAGCACGAGGCGGCGTACGCCGAGCCGGTGGTGCGCCGCGGCCTCGTCTGCCGTGGCGAGCACCTGCAGGCCGACCGTCGCCCCCTCGTCGACGAGGGCCGGGAAGCCCCGGACCTCGTGACCCGCGCGGCGCTGCACGAAGGACTCCTCGACCGTGCCGAAGGTCCACGCCGTCTGGCCGGTGGCGGTCACGCCGGAGTCGGACGCGACGTCGGCCATCGCCTGCTCGAAGGTGGGCCGCAGCGGCTCCTTGAGCGCGTCGAGGTCCTTGCCGCGACCGGCCTCGGCGCCCTTCTCGGTCATCACCCGGTAGGTCGGTCGCAGGTGGGCGGGGACCTTGGACCAGTCCCACGCCTCGCGCGGGATGACGAGGCTGCGGGTGCTCCGCGCGAACCGCTCGAGGGCGTCGAGCAGCGGCTCGGCCCCCGGCGGCGTCGCGTCGAGGAACTCTCGGGCGGTGTTGGGTGCAGGCACCATCGCGACGCGGAGGTTCTTGGGCAGCGAGCGGATCAGCTCGGTGACCAGCTCCTCGCGCAGCCCGGGCACCAGCCACGAGAAGTCGTCGGCCTCGATGCGGTTGAGGGTGGCGACGGGCACGTCGATGGTGAGCCCGTCGTCGGCGGCGCCGGGCTCGAAGTGGTAGCTGATCGGGAAGGTCAGCCCGGCCTCGTCGCTGTCGTGCCACTGGGTCGGGAAGTCGTGGGCGCGCACCTCGCCGGCCGTGTCGTGGGTGAGCATCTCGGGGTCGAAGGTGAGCAGGTCGGGCTTCTTCTGCCGCGCGCGCTTCCACCACTGGTCGAAGTGCTGCCCGCTGACGACGTCGGCGCCGACGCGGGCGTCGTAGAACTCGAAGAGGGTCTCCTCGTCGACGACGATGTCGCGGCGTCGGGCCCGGTGCTCGAGCTCCTCGGCCTCCTCGAGGAGGCGGGTGTTCTCGGCGAGGAACCGGTGCCGGGAGTCCCACTCCCGCTGGACGAGGGCGTGCCGGATGAAGAGCTCGCGGGCCAGCGGCGCGTCGATCCGGCCGTACTGCACGAGCCGGTCGGCGACCAGCGGGACGCCGTACAACGTGACCCGCTCGCGGGCCATCACCGCCGCGCGCTTGCGGGACCAGTGCGGCTCCGAGTAGGTCCGCTTGACCAGGTGGGCGCCGAGGCGCTCGGCCCACTCGGCCTTGATGGCGGCGTTCTGCCGGGCCCACAGGCGCGAGGTCTCGACCAGCTCGGCGCTCATCAGGAAGTCGGGGTTGCGCCCCTTCAGCACGCTGCCGGGGAAGACCGCGAAGCGGGCGTTGCGGGCACCGAGGTACTCCCGCATCGGGCGCCGCTCCCCCGGCTTGCCCTTCTCGCGCTCCTCGAGCGCACCGATGTGGCTGAGCAGGCCCGACAGCAGCGCCTGGTGGATGCCGTCCTCGTCATACGCAGCCCCACCGTCCGCGGCCTTTTCGGTGGTCGAGTGCGCGGCGAGGGACGAGCCGCGTGTATCGAGACCCATCTCCTTGGCCACCTGGCGCAGCTGGGACTCGTAGTCCTGCCACTCGCGGATCCGCATGTAGTTGAGGTGCTCGCGCTTGCACATCCGGCGGAACGCGCTCGAGGACAGCTCGCGCTGCTGCTGCTTGATGTGGCGCCAGAGGTTGAGCCAGGTGAGGAAGTCGCTGGACTCGTGCTTGAAGCGGGCGTGCTGCTGGTCGGCCTGCGCCCGCTGCTCCTCGGGGCGCTCGCGCGGGTCCTGGATGGACAGCGCGGCGGCGATGACGAGGACGTCGCGCAGGCAGCCGAGGCGCTCGGCCTCGAGGATCATCCGGCCGAGCCGCGGGTCGATCGGCAGCCGGGCCAGGCGCTGCCCGACCTTCGTGAGGCGCACTCCCGGACGGGACGTCATGGGCTTCCCCGGTCCGGACCGAGGATTCTCATGACGCTGCGGATCGGGATCGGTCGAGATCGCGCCGAGCTCCTCGAGGAGGTCGGTGCCGGCCTTGACGTTGCGGCGGTCGGGCGGCTCGACGAACGGGAAGCGGGCGATGTCGCCGAGCCGGAGGGAGGCCATCTGGAGGATGACGCTGGCGAGGTTGGTGCGCAGGATCTCCGGGTCGGTGAACTCCGGGCGCGCCTCGAAGTCCTCCTCGGAGTACAGCCGGATCGCGATGCCCTCCGACACGCGGCCGCAGCGCCCGGACCGCTGGTTGGCGGAGGCCTGGCTGATCGGCTCGATCGGCAGCCGCTGCACCTTCGTGCGCACCGAGTAGCGGCTGATCCGCGCGACGCCGGTGTCGACGACGTAGCGGATGCCGGGGACGGTCAGCGACGTCTCGGCGACGTTGGTGGCGAGCACGACGCGGCGCACGATCGAGGAGTGGCTGGAGAAGACCTTGTGCTGGTCGGCGGCGCTGAGGCGGGAGTAGAGCGGCACGATCTCGAGGCGGTCACTCTTGAGCGCGTCGAACGCGTCGGCCGTGTCGCGGATCTCCCGCTCGCCCGGCAGGAAGACGAGCACGTCGCCCGGTCCCTCGGCCGACAGCTCGCGGACCGCGTCGAGGATCGCCTCGGTCTGGTCGCGCTGGACCGGGTCGCCGTCCTCGTCGCTCTCCGGCAGCTCCAGCAGCGGTCGGTAGCGGACCTCGACGGGGTACGTACGACCGGAGACCTCGACCACCGGCGCCCTGAAGTGCGCGGCGAAGCGGTCGACGTCGATCGTGGCGCTGGTGATGATCACCTTGAGGTCGGGCCGGCGCGGCAGCAGCCGCCTCAGGTAGCCGAGCAGGAAGTCGATGTTGAGGCTGCGCTCGTGGGCCTCATCGATGATGATCGTGTCGTACTTGCGCAGGTCGCGGTCGCGCTGCAGCTCGGCCAGCAGGATGCCGTCCGTCATCAGCTTGACCCGGCTCGCGCGGCTGGTGCGGTCGGTGAAGCGCACCTGGTAGCCGACGACGTCGCCGAGCTCGGTGCCGAGCTCCTCGGCGATCCGCTCCGCCACCGACCGGGCGGCGATGCGGCGCGGCTGGGTGTGGCCGATCAGCTTGCCGCCCCCGGCCGACCCGAGTCCGCGGCCCAGCTCGAGGCAGATCTTGGGCAGCTGGGTGGTCTTCCCCGAGCCCGTCTCGCCAGCGACGATGACGACCTGGTGGTCACGGATGGCAGCGGCGATGTCGTCGCGGCGCGCGGAGACCGGGAGCTCGGCGGGATAGGTGATCTTCACAACGGGCGCCATTCTCGCCCACGACGGCAACTGGATTCGCCGCCGGCCACCACCTCAGGAGCTGGAGCCGTCCTCGTCGTCCGGCGGCGTGGTCGGCTGGACCTGGCCGGGCGCGCCCGGAGGGCCACCGTGCATCGGGCCACGGCCACCGAAGTCGTCACCGTCACGGCCCATCGGTCCGCGCTGCTGCATCCAGCCGTCGCGGTCGTGGTGGTCGTTCGTGACCGCCTGGACCGCCGTCACGCCGAGCCCACCCACGATCACGCCGGCGAGCGCCGATGCGACGAGGGCGGCGAGGCCGAAGCTGCGGCTGCCGTCGGAGGAGCGCAGCGTGCGGAAGCGGTCGCGGAAGCCGCGTCGTCCCGACCCGGCCGCAACGGGTGCGGTGGGTGCGGCGGCCGCGTCCTCGGACGGCGGCGGGGTGGGCAGTGCGGACTGCTCGCCCGCGGGCCGCACGGGCTGGGTCTCGTCGCGGGAGTTGTCGTCGCTCATGGGCCTGAGCGTGCGCGTCGTACCTGTGCGGGGCCTGTGGGCGGACCCTCAAGCGCCCCAGAGACCGGCGAGAAAGAATGGTGTCGAGGATGTCGAGAAGCCCCGCACGGCTCCGTCCCCGGGGTGGACGCAGCCACAATGGGCCGCACCTGACTAGGAGCACCGACATGCCGAAGTACCTGATCCTCAAGCACTACCGCGGCGCGCCCGCCACCGTGAACGACGTCTCGATGGACCAGTGGGCGCCCGAGGAGGTCGATGCGCACATGAAGTTCATGGACGACTTCGGCAAGCGGCTGGAGGACAACGGCGAGTACGTCGACGCGCAGGCCCTCTCGCCCGAGGGCGCCTGGGTGCGGGCCGACGAGCAGCGCCAGCCGGCCACCGACGGTCCGTTCGCGGAGACCAAGGACCTCATCGCCGGGTGGTACGTCGTCGACGTCGACGGCTGGGACCGTGCCGTCGAGCTGGCCGGCGAGCTGTCGCTGGCCCCGGGCAAGGACGGCAGGCCGATCCACGAGTGGCTCGAGGTGCGCCCCTTCTACGGCGCCCCGTCCGCGACCGACGCCTGAGCCGGTGACCCCCGCCGACGCGCCCCCTGCCCCCGGGGCCTTCGACGGGGCCTTCGACACGGCCACGCTGCGACCGCTCGTGCCGGCGGTCATCGGCGTCCTCGTCCGCCGCGGAGCCGACTTCGCGACCGCCGAGGACGCCGTGCAGGAGGCGCTCGTGGAGGCGTGGCGCACCTTCGGCGCCCCCGGCGCAGTGGACCGCGCGGAGCCGCCGCGCGACCTCAAGGGCTGGCTGGTCACCGTCGCCTGGCGGCGCTTCCTCGACGTCGTACGGTCCGAGACCGCGCGGCAGCGGCGCGAGGTCGCCGTGGACCTCGAGCCGGAGCGTGGTCCGGCCGAGACGGCCGACGACACGCTGCGCGTCTTCTTCCTGTGCGCCCACCCGGCGCTGACACCGGCCTCGGCCGTCGCGCTGACGCTGCGCGCCGTCGCCGGCCTGACCACCCGGCAGGTCGCCGAGGCCTACCTGGTGCCCGAGGCGACGATGGCGCAACGCATCAGCCGGGCGAAGCGGACCGTCTCGGGCGAGGCGTTCGACCGGCCGGGTGACCTCGCGACGGTGCGGCGCGTGCTCTACCTCGTCTTCAACGAGGGCTACTCCGGGGACGTCGACCTCGCCGCCGAGGCGATCCGGCTCACCCGCCAGCTGGCCGCGCTGGCCGGCCACGACAGGCAGGACCCGGAGACCGACGGGCTGCTCGCGTTGATGCTGCTCCACCACGCGCGACGGCCGGCGCGCCTGCGCGACGACGGGACGCTCGTCCCCCTCGCCGACCAGGACCGCTCCCGGTGGGACACCGGGCTGATCGAGGAGGGCGTCACCGTCCTGCAGGCCGCGCTCGCCCAGCAGCGACGCGGCGAGTACCAGCTCCAGGCGGCCATCGCCGCGCTGCACGCCGACGCCCCCAGCGCCGCGGAGACCGACTGGGTGCAGGTCGTGCAGTGGTACGACGAGCTGCTGGCACTCACCGGCAGCCCGGTCGTGCGGCTCAACCGCGCCGTGGCGGTGGGCGAGGCCGACGGCGCCAGGGCCGGCCTCGCGGCGCTCGCCGAGGTCGACCCCGACCTGCCCCGCCACCGCGCCGCGTCGGCGTACCTCCACGAGAAGGACGGCGATCTCGTCACGGCCGCGCGACTCTTCGCCGAGGCCGCCGGGCTCGCGACCAACCTCGCCGAGCGGACCCACCTGACCCGGGAGGCCGCCCGGCTCAACCGGGCAGCCCGCTGACAGGCGTCGCACAGCAACCTCACAGGTTGCCCCGGCAGGATGCCGTCCGTGCAGCAGCTCACCCGCCCCGACGGCTCCCCCGTGCGTGTCCTCGTCGTCGACGACGAGGTCAACATCGCCGAGCTCCTCGCGATGGCCCTGCGCTACGAGGGATGGGACCTGAGAATGGCGCACAGCGGCGGCGACGCCGTCGCCACTGCGCGCGACTTCCGGCCCGACGCCGTGGTGCTCGACATCATGCTCCCGGACTTCGACGGCCTCGAGGTGCTGCGCCGGATGCGCGCCGACGGCAGCGACGTACCCGTCCTCTTCCTGACCGCCAAGGACGCCGTCGAGGACCGCATCGCCGGCCTCACGGCCGGCGGCGACGACTACGTCACCAAGCCGTTCTCGCTGGAGGAGGTCGTGGCCCGGCTGCGCGGGCTGATCCGGCGCGGCGGCACGGCGGCGCAGGCCGAGGCCGGCAACCTCCTGGTCGTCGGCGACCTCACCCTCGACGAGGACAGCCACGAGGTGCACCGCGGCGGCGACGAGATCGCCCTGACCGCCACCGAGTTCGAGCTGCTGCGCTTCCTCATGCGCAACCCGCGGCGGGTGCTGAGCAAGGCGCAGATCCTCGATCGCGTCTGGCAGTACGACTTCGGCGGCCAGGCCAACGTCGTCGAGCTCTACATCTCCTACCTGCGCAAGAAGGTCGACGCCGGCCGCGAGCCGATGATCCACACGATGCGCGGCGCCGGGTACGTCCTGAAGCCGGCGTCGTGACGCTCCTACCGCGGCGGCCGCTCACCCTCACCGCCCGACTGGTCGCGGTGGTCGTGCTGCTGGTCGCGGTGACGGCGCTCCTCATCGGCACCGCGACGACGCTGGCCATGCAGCGCAGCCTCGACCAGCGCCTCGATGCGGACGTGCGCGACGCGACCCGCTTCGCCACCGGCCCCCGTCACCCTGACCGCGACGGCGACGACTTCGGCCCGGGGCAGCAGTTCGGCTCGTTGCAGGCCTACCGGCCCGACTCCGGCGACTCCTGGGGAACGGTGCTCTCGGAGCAGCAGGGCGCGAGTCCGTCCGCGTCCACACCGCTCGATGCAGCCCAGCTGGCGGCCCTGGCCGGCCTCGACGCCGGTCGTGACCCGCAGAGCGTCGACCTGCCCGACCTCGGCAGCTACCGCGTCCTGGTGACCGACCTGCCGGGCGGGACGGTCGTCGCCGGACTCCCCCGCGGCGAGGTGCGGGAGACGGTCGAGCGGCTCGTCCAGCTGGAGCTGCTGACCGGCCTGCTCGGCGTGCTCGCCGCGGCGGGCGTGGGCATGGTCGTCGTACGCCGCCAGCTCTCGCCGCTGCGCGAGGTCGCCGCCACGGCGCACCGGGTCGCGGAGCTGCCGCTGGCGTCCGGGGAGATCGAGATGGCCGAACGGGTGCCGGAGCGGCTGACCGACGAGCGCACCGAGGTCGGCCAGGTCGGCTCGGCGCTCAACGCCATGCTCGACCACGTCGAGCACTCGCTCGGCCAGCGGCACCGCAGCGAGCAGCAGGTGCGGCAGTTCGTCGCCGACGCGTCGCACGAGCTGCGCACGCCGCTCGCGACGATCGCCGGCTACACCGAGCTGGCCCGGCACCGGCCCGAGACCGGCGGCACCGCGCTCGCCAAGGTCGAGACCGAGTCGGTGCGGATGACGGCCCTCGTCGAGGACCTGCTGCTCCTGGCGCGCCTCGACTCGGGCCGGCCGCTGGAGCGGCGGTCCGTCGACCTCTCCCGGCTGCTGCTCGAGGCGGTCGACGACGCCCGCGTGGTCGACCCCGACCGGTCCTGGCGCCTCTCGCTGCCCGACGAGCCCATCACGGTCACCGGTGACGAGGCCCGGCTGCACCAGGTCGTGAGCAACCTGCTCGCCAACGCCCGCAAGCACACGCCACCGGGCAGCACGGTGACGGTGACCGGCACGGCTGGTGCCACCGGCGCCGGCTTCACCGTGCACGACGACGGCCCGGGCTTCCCGCCCGACCTCGCACCCCGCGCGTTCGAGCGCTTCACCCGCGGCGACGCCGCCCGCACCCGGGGCGGTGCCGGCCTGGGGCTGTCGCTCGTCGAGGCGATCGTCGGCGCCCACGGCGGTGCCGTGACGCTCGACAGCCGACCCGGCGACACCACGATCGCCGTCGTCCTGCCCTCCCCGGCGGCGTAAACGCCAGTTACCGTGGGCGGCATGAGCCTGACCACCCTCACCGACAAGGTCGTCGTCATCACCGGTGCCGGATCGGGGATCGGTCGTGCGCTCGCGCTCCGCAGCGCACGGGCGGGCGCCCTCCTCGCCCTGTCCGACTGGGACCGCGACGGCCTCGCCGAGACCGTCGCGCTCGCCGAGCAGGCCGGCGCGGCGAAGGTCCGCCAGGACGTCGTCGACGTCTCGGACCGGGCAGCGGTCGCTGCGTGGGCGGCCGGCGTGGTCGAGGAGCTCGGCCGCGTCAACCTCGTCGTCAACAACGCCGGCGTGAGCGCCACCGGCGACTTCTCCGACCTCACCTACGACGACCTCGACTGGATCGTCGGCATCAACTTCTGGGGCGTCGTCCACGGCTCCAAGGAGTTCCTGCCCCACCTCGTCGCGAGCGGCGACGGCGCCCTGGTCAACATCTCCTCGCTCTTCGGGCTGGTGTCGGTGCCCGGCCAGTCGGCGTACAACGCCACGAAGTACGCCGTCCGCGGGCTGACCGAGGCGATCCGCGAGGAGATGCTCGTCAACCGCCACCCGGTGACGGTCACCTGCGTCCACCCCGGCGGCATCCGCACCGGGATCAGCCGCCACGGCCGCAAGGCGGCCGGCCTCGACGCGGCCCGCATCGACGCGCTCTTCGAGAAGAAGCTCGCCAAGATGTCGCCCGACCGCGCCGCCGAGATCATCCTCGACGGCGCCCTCGCCGGGAAGCCGCGCGTCCTCGTCGGCCTCGACGCGCACCTCATCCACCAGTTCGGTCGGATCGCGGGAGCCCGCTACCAGGACGTCGTCGCCCGCCTCGCCGCCCGCACCCGCTGACCGGGCACGTCCTCGCGCATCACACCGCCGACCGGGCACTTCCTCGCGCTGATCCGTCCAGGTTCCGCGAGGAGGTGCCCGGTCGGCGCCTCCTGGCGCGAGGAGGTGCCCGGTCACCTAGGTTGGGGGCCATGGATCCCGGGACCGCCATCCGCTGCGAGACGAGCAAGTGGGGCGACCGGCCGCACTGGCAGTTCGACGGGTTCTTCCTCGGCTCCGACGAGCACGGCGACTGGCTGGGCTTCCCGGCGGGCACCCACAACCACCGACCGGGCCACGAGTTCCACTCGGCCGTCGCATGCGTGACGCTGGTCCAGCCCGGCCGGTGGCACCTGCCGACGTTCCAGGCGCCTGGGATCTGGTGCGACCTGTACGTCGATGTCACGACGCCCGCCGTGTGGGAGGGCGAGGTGCTCCGCGCGGTCGACCTCGACCTGGACGTGATCCGGCTGCCGGACCCCCTCCCGCCCGTGGGGTCCGCCCCCTGGGACGTCCCTCCGGCCGGGCCGGGCGAAGTATTCGTCGACGACGAGGACGAGTTCGCCGAGCACCAGGTCGCCTACGGCTACCCCGCCGATGTCGTGGCCGCGGCGCAGGCCAGCTGCGACGCGCTCGTCCTGGCCGTGCGCGCCGGCCTGCCGCCGTACGACGGCACGCACCAGCGCTGGCTGGCGGAGCTCACTCGCCTGACGTCCGCCTGAGGGCACGCCGCTCGGAGCGGGTCATCGCTCGGAACGGCCCGACCAGGCGAGGCCCGGCCAGCCGGCTCTCCAGCTTGCGCGCCTCGCGCTTGAGCGGCTGGGCGACGTACTCCCCGAGGATCACGCCCGAGGCCAGCGCGATGGCGACCGAGATCGCCGTCATCAGCGCGAGGATGCCCTGGGAGACGAAGAAGCCGCCCTCGGCCAGGAACGTGAGGCCGCGGTAGATCGAGAGGCCGGGCAGGAACGGCACGATCGCCGGCACCGCCACGACCAGCGGCGGCACCCGCACCCGGCCCGCGACGGCGTAGGCCACGAGGCCGATGAAGAACGCGGCCGCCCCCGCCGACATGATCCGGCCGAAGCCCAGCAGAGCGACCCCCTGCGAGATCAGCGCCGCGACACCGGTGGTGAGGGCGATCGGCACGACCGCACGCCGCGGGGCGTACGACGCGATGCTGAAGGCGGCCGCCGACACCGCCGCACCGCCGAGGACCGCCGGGAGCTCCGAGACACCGAGCGCCCCAGGGATGAGCTGGCCCAGCTCGAGCCCGATCCCGTCGGCCACCGAGATGCCGAGCGCGACGCCGGCGATGATGCCCGCGGTCGCCATCATCGCCTCGATGAGGCGGGCGCTGGAGGTCAGGTAGAAGCCGGTGAGCGCGTCCTGCACGGCTCCCATCAGACCGATCCCGGCGAGCAGCAGGATGATGTTGGCCGTCACGACCAGCGACGGGTCGACGTCGATCGGTGTCGCCGCCACCGCCCCGGCCAGCAGTGTCGCGATCGCGCCGCCGGCGACCTGCAGGTAGAAGTACGGCAGCCGCCGTCGCGCCAGCACGATCTGCACGCGGTCGATGAGGCCGGCCGCCACGGCGGCGGTGACCGACACCACCGGCCCGCCGCCGAGGAAGACGCCGACGGCCGCGGCCATCACCATCCACGCGACCGTCACGGCCCAACGCGGGAATGCGTGCCCGAGCGAGACGATGGTGGCCATCCGCGACCGCGCGAGGTAGAGGTCGGCCTCGTCGGTGAGGACGTCGCGCACGAGGTGGTCGACCGCGGTGAGGTCCTCGTAGTCGATGTCGCGCTGCTGCACGTGGCGCACCATGAGGGTCGGTACGTCGTCCAGCGAGCGCTGGTAGCTCATCGACAGGGCCGTGAACGTCACGTCGATCTCGGCCGCGCGCAGGCCCAGGTGGTCGGCCACCGAGCGCATCGTCGCGGTCACGTCCGCGGCGCCCGCACCCGAGGACAGGAGCATCTCCCCGATGCGCAGGCAGAGGTCCATCGTCAGGTGGATCTCGCGGGCCCGTTCGGCCTCGAGCCGGGCCTCCAGCTCAGCCTGGGGATCGTCCTCTTCGGGCGCGCGCGCTCGTCCGTCCTGCTGGTCCACCCGGCCATGGTGACAAAGGCCGGATCCCACCCGGCACAGGGGTGAGCCTTCGCCGCCTGGGCGTCCCTAGACTCGACGCATGCGCATCGACTTCCACGCGTCGCCGGAGCCGACGCTCGGCGTGGAGTGGGAGCTCGCGCTCGTCGACCGGGCCAGCCGCGACCTCGTCAGCATCGCCTCGGAGGTGCACGAGCTCGCCGGCGGTCGGCTCGAGCGGCCCGAGCGGCTGCACAAGGAGCTGCTGCGCAACACCGTCGAGATCGTCACCGGCATCTGCGACACCGTCGGGGAGGCCGTCACCGACCTGCGGGACACCCTCGCCGTCGTCACGCCCGCCGCGGCCGAGCTCGGGGTCGACCTCCTCGGCGCCGGGTCGCACCCCTTCGCCGACTGGTCGCACCAGCAGCTCACCGAGGGCCATCGCTACGCCGAGCTGATCAACCGCACGCAGTGGTGGGGCCGCCAGATGCTGATCTGGGGCGTCCACGTCCACGTGGGGATGCCCGAGCGCGACCGGGTGATGCCGGTCCTGGCGTCGATGCTGACGACGTACCCCCACCTCCTCGCGCTCTCGGCGAGCTCCCCGATCTGGGCCGGCCAGGACACCGGCTACGCGTCCAACCGGGCCCTGATGTTCCAGCAGCTGCCGACCGCGGGGCTGCCCTTCGCCTTCGACACCTGGTCCGAGTTCGAGAAGTGCATCGCCGACCAGACCACCACCGGCATCATCGACTCGATGTCCGACGTCCGCTGGGACCTGCGCCCCGCGCCGCACCTCGGCACCCTCGAGCACCGGGTCTGCGACGGCATGTCCGACCTGGGCGAGCTCGCCGCCCTGACCGCGCTCGTCCACTGCCTCGTCGTCGACCTCGACACGCGGCTCGCGGCCGGCGAGGACCTGCCGACCCTGCCGCCGTGGCAGGTGCAGGAGAACAAGTGGCGCGCCGCGCGCTACGGCCTCGACGCGATCATCATCCTCGACGACCACAACCGCGAGCGGCTGGTCACCGAGGACCTCGACGACCTGCTCGAGCGGCTCACCCCCGTGGCCAAGCGGCTCGACTGCGAGGCCGAGCTGCGCACCGTCGCCGACATCCCCGTCCGCGGGGCGTCCTACCAGCGCCAGCGGGCCGTCGCCCGTGAGTCGGGTGGCGACCTGGTCGCGGTCGTCGACGCGCTCGTCGCGGAGCTCGCCCACTCGCTGGAGTCCTGACGCCCCTTCGGCCACGCGCCCTTGTGGCGGGTCACCGCGGGACGAGAGGATGCCCGGACCTCCCCGTCTCGTGCCCGGCGTCGAGGACGACGGAGGATCCGAACCGAGGAGCAGCCAGTGGTGGACCCGATCGACCCGACCGCGACCGGCTTCCTCCTCGCCGAGAACCGCAACATGCCGATGCACGTCGGCGGCCTCCAGCTCTTCGAGAAGCCCGCCGGTGCCGGCCGCGGCTACGTCCGCGAGATGTACGAGCAGATGCGCGACGTCGAGCAGATGGCGCCGCTCTTCCTCAAGCACCCGCACCGCTCGACGCGCACGGCGGGCCAGCTGGTGTGGGTGCCCGACGAGCAGTTCGACATCGAGCACCACGTCCGGCACAGCGCGCTGCCCAAGCCGGGCCGCGTGCGCGAGCTGCTCGAGCTCTGCTCGCGGCTGCACAGCACCCGCCTGGCGTGGGAGCGACCGCTCTGGGAGGCGCACGTGATCGAGGGCCTCCGCGACGGCCGCGTGGCGATGTACACCAAGACCCACCACGCCCTCGTCGACGGCGTCTCCGCGATGCGCCTGCTCGCGAGCGTGCTGTCGACCGACCCCGACGAGCGGAACATGCCCGCCCCCTGGGCGATGCGTCCGCGCGCGCCGCGCGAGGAGCCCGCGAGCACGGGCGGCGCGTCACTGTCCGACGTCACGGGCGCCACGGTGCGTACGGCGCTCGCGATCGCGTCGGAGGCCGCCGGCATGCCGGGCGCGCTGGTCCGCACCCTCAACAAGAGCGTGCGCAACGAGACGTCCGCGCTGTCGCTCTACGCCCCGCGCACCATGCTCAACCAGAACATCACCGGCTCGCGGCGCTTCGCCGCCCAGGACTGGCCGGTCGAGCGGCTGCGGGCGGTCGGTCGCGCGAGCGGCACCACCATCAACGACGTGGTGCTCGCCATGGTCAGCGGCGCGATGCGGACCTACCTGATCGAGCTCGACGCGCTGCCCGACACGTCCCTGATCTCGATGGTGCCGGTCGGCCTCAACGCCAAGCAGTCCCAGCTCGCCTCGGGCGACGGCGGCAACGCGGTCGGCTCGGTGATGGTGCAGCTCGGCACCCACCTGCCCGACCCGGCCGACCGCCTCGAGGCGATCCACCGCTCGATGGTGGACGGCAAGGACAGCCTGTCGGCGATGACGCCGACGCAGATCCTGGCGATGAGCGCGCTCGGCCAGGCGCCCGCCATCCTCGGCCCGATCTTCCGGATGCAGGGCATCGTGCGGCCGCCCTACAACCTCGTCGTCAGCAACGTCCCGGGCCCGCGCACCACCCACTACTGGAACGGCGCCCGGCTCACCGGCACCTACCCGCTGTCGATCCCGATCAACGGGATGGCGCTCAACATCACCTGCACGTCCTACGACGGCAAGATGTGCTTCGGCCTCACCGGCTGCCGCCGCACCGTCCCCCACCTCCAGGTCCTGCTGCAGTACCTCGACGAGGAGCTGATCGCCCTCGAGCGGGCCGCCGGCCTCTGACGCACGCGATCCCCGGATATCCGGGGATGTTCACACCTGTCGGCTGAAGTTTCGGCCGACAAGCGGGAAGTTCACCGGATATCCGGGGAGACCACCGCGGTCAGCGGACCACCTCGAGGCCGCCGCCGACCTGGTCGGCGACGGCGGTGAGGCGGGCGCGGGTGATGTCGGCGACCGTGGCGAGGCCGGCGAGCTGGGCGTTGGAGCCCGCGCGGGTGGGCTCGGCGGAGTTGATGCTGATGCAGCGGCGGGAGCCACCATCGGCGGCGTTGGCGAGCGCGACGGCGTGACCGGTCGTGCCGCTGCCGGCGAACGGGTCGAGCACGACCACGTCGGCGGGCAGCGTGGACAGGATCCGGCGGACCAGACCGGTGGGCTTGGGCGACTCGAAGACGTGGCCGACCACTGCCTTGAGCTCGGCGACCGCGGTGTCGGTCGAGCCGATCTCCTCGGCGAGCCAGATGGTGCGCAGCTTCTTGCGGCGCCCGCCCTCGCGGTGCAGCCAGTCGCGCTGGAAGATGTCGGCGCGCTCACCGCTGCGGCCCCGGATCACCCGGCACTCCAGGTCGTCGGGGCGCTCCTCGACCCGCGGCCTCGACCACCGCCACACCGCCGGGCGACCGTCGCCGAAGACGGGCGTCAGCGCGGTGCTGCCGTCGAACTCGCTGACCGAGACCCGACCGGTCGCCGGGTCGCCGTGCAGCGGGTAGTGGAGCGTCGGCGTGCTGACCGGGTTGAACTTCTTGTTGGTGTTGCGCAGCGGCAGGTAACGGAACCGTCGCCCGTCGGGCGTCGTCAGCGGGAAGTCGGACTCGTCGACGGCCTCGGCCGACGCCCCGTCCACGGCGCAGGACGGCAGGTGGCGGGCGTACGCCAGGACGTACTCGTGGCTGGTCGCGAACCCGCGGCCGAGCTGGCGGCCCTTCGGGTTGAGGTTCACCACGACCTGGGCGAGGAAGTTGGCCTCCCCGAAGACCTCGTCCATCAGCAGCCGCAGGTGGGCGGCCTCATTGTCGTCGATGCTGACGAACACCGCTCCGTGCGGTGCCAGCACCTCGCGGACGGCCTCGAGGCGCGGACGCATCATCGCCGTCCATGCGGCGTGCCGGCCGGCGTACGGGTTGGCGTGCGAGCCGTCGCGGAAGCGGTCGGCGTACGCGAAGTCGTTGCCCGTGTTGTAGGGCGGATCGGTGTAGACGACGTCGACCGACCCCGCCGGGAGCAGCGGCAGCACGTCGAGGTTGTCACCGACGTGGAGCGTGTTCCACACGGGGCCTCGCGCACCACCGGCAGCGGGCGCGGGCTCGTCGGGCACGCGCGACAGCCTAGGCGCTGGCCCGGCAGCGGCAACGGGTCGCTGCGGGAAATGCTCATCCCAATTTTCCCACCAGCCCCAGAACGTCCTTTACTGTGGAGCGCGTGTCTTCCTCCACGCGCCGCTCACGCCCCTCCGCACGCCGCTCCGCCCCCGCTCGCGGGCGGGCGCTGACGGTCGCCACCGCCGGCGTCCTCGTCGCGGGCCTCGCGCTCAACGTCGGCGTCGGCCCGTCGGTGGCCGACGACGGCGACCGGACGGACAAGACGCAGAGCCGCGGCGGACTGACGTACGGCGGCGACAACGGCTACCGCGGCCGCAACCAGACCTCCGACGGCAAGCCCGGCATCGTGGTCGGCCCGCCGATCAACGCCCGCGGCCGCACGGTCACGGTGCTGAACGACGTCAGCTACGAGATCGCGCCCGGCGTCGTGCTGCGGGAGTGGGACCAGGTCGACGGCCGCCAGCCGATCGGGCAGGTCCGGATGAACCTGCTCTCCGTCAGCCTCGACGCCCCCAACATCTCCTTCGAGGAGTTCTCCCCCACCTACGTCACCAGCCGCAAGAAGGTCAGCCAGCTCGGCGGGTGGAACGACGCCCTCGGCGCGGTCAACGGCGACTTCTTCGACATCGGCAGCACCGACGCCCCGCTCGGCGTGACGATCAACCGCGAGAAGGGCGTCCTCGGCGGCTCGCGCGACGGCTGGATCCCGGGCGTCAACTCGTCCCTCTGGTTCGACGACTCCGGCCCGCACGTCAGCCCGCTGGCCCTCGAGTGGACGATCCGCCAGCGCAGGGCGTGGACCGTCAGCGGGGTCAACCACCCGCGCGTCCCGTCGGGCCAGATCGGCGTCTTCACCTCCGACTGGCACCGCACGTCGGGCTACCAGGTGACGGCCGGCAAGAAGCGCGCCCGCGAGGTCGTGCTCCGCAAGAACCGCGTCATCTCCAACAAGCCGAAGCTCTCGACCGGACGCAAGATCAAGCAGAAGGAGCGGGTGCTGATCGGCACCGGTCCCGCCGCCGCCAAGCTGAAGAACCTCAAGCGGGGCAAGAAGATCACGCTGTCGCAGCGCATCGCAGGCGGCAAGCCGACGGTCGCGATCAGCGGCGACCGCCCGCTGCTCACGAACGGCGTCCGCACCGTCGTCAACAACACCATCGCCCACCCGCGTACGGCGGTCGGCATCGACGCCGACGGCCGCAAGCTGCTCATCCTCGTGGTCGACGGACGCTCCACGGTCAGCCGCGGCTACACGATGGTCGAGCTCGCCGACATCATGACCGCCCTCGGCGCGGAGAACGCGATCAACCTCGACGGCGGCGGCTCCTCGGCGATGTACACCCGCACCGGCACCGGCGCCTTCGGCATCGTCAACGAGCCGTCCGACGGCAACGAGCGGCTGGTGGCCAACTCGTTCGGCCTCGTCTACCACGGCGAGCTGCCGCCGGTGGTGCCGATCCTGCCGCCCACCCCGACGCCCACCCCGACGCCCACTCCGACGGTGCCGCCGACGACGCCGACGACGCCGACTCCCTGACCGGAGAGGCGGCTCAGGCGTCGGGCACGGAGAAGACCACGACGTAGGTCACCGGCGCGAGGCACTGCACGGTGCTCTTCGGCAGGGCCGGGACGACCTGGAAGCCGGCCTCGCCGGCGTCGATGGCGACGCTGCGCGGGGGCTCGCACCCGGTCGAGACGACGGCCCCGTAGGGGGTCGTGCCCGGCGCGCTCAGGTCCTTCACCGCGGCGGTGACCTCGCCCGGCAGCCCGCTCTGCAACCCCACGACGAAGTCGGCGACGGCCTGGTCGGTGTCGAGCGCGAAGGCCATCTCCGACGGCGAGCCGCCGCCCTCGGTGGCGTCGACCAACACGGCGTCGGTGACGCCGGCGGACCCCTCGACGCGGATGGGCGTGGCGTCCCCGCCAGCGGACGGGTCCTCCGACGGGCTCTCGGAGGGAGACGGGGTCTCGCTCGGGGTGTCGGACGGGCTCTCGGACGGGCTCGGTGTGCTCGTCGCTGCCGGGTCGGTCGCCGTACCGCCGTCGTCGTCCCCGCACGCCGAGAGCCCTCCTGCCAGGGCGAGGGCGGCGAGGAGGGCGGAGGCGGACCGGGTGCGGGCGCCCGAGCGGCGCTGTGAGGGGCTCATGGTGCTTCGACGATATCGACGGGCGCCCGGCTCCGCCGGAAGGCTCGCACGCGGGACGTCGCGTCGACGCCGTGCGGTCCGCACTGGCAGGCTGGCGCCATGAGTGACCCCGAGAACCAGGCCGAGCCGGTCCGCGAGGCCGTCCGCGCCTACGCGGCGCTCCAGCCCCAGCTGGCCTCGGCCACCCAAGCGTATGTCGCCCTCATCCAGGTGCTCCTCGACGACGCCGGCATCGACTACCTCAGCGTCACCGGGCGTACGAAGAGCGTCGCGTCGTTCGCCGCGAAGGCCAACCGCACCGAGGGTGACGGTCCGCTCTACCCCGATCCGTTGGAGCAGATCACCGACCAGATCGGCGTCCGCGTCATCACCTACGTCCACAGCGACGTCGCGGCGGTCGCGGAGGTCCTCGACGACGAGCTGGCGATGCTCGACGACCGCGACCTGGGCGAGGAGACCGCCCGATCGGGTCGCTTCGGCTACGCCAGCCGGCACCTGCTCGTCCAGACCCACCCGGGCGCCGAGCTCCCGACGCTGGAGGGGCACCGGGCCAGCGTGCAGGTGCGCACGGTGCTCCAGCACGCGTGGGCGGAGTTCGAGCACGACATCCGTTACAAGGGCAACGTCCCCGAGGACGCCGCCGCCGACCTCGACCGCCGCTTCACCCTCGCCGCCGGGCTGATCGAGCTGGCCGACCGCGAGTTCGCCACGATCCGCGAGCGCATCCAGATGGCCGCTCCCGGCAGCGCCGTCGAGGCCGACGCCGACCACATCGTCGGGCAGGAGCTGGCCACCTTCCTGGCCGGGCACTACAGCGACGCCGGCTGGTCGCACACCGACCACTACGACTGGATCGCCGGGCTGCTCACCCAGCTCGGCATCGACAGCATCGACGACCTCGCCGACCTGCTGACCTCCGTCGACGCCGACGCGGTGATCCGGCGGATGGGCTACCGCTACCCCGCCGGGGCCGTACGACGCCTCGACGACGCGCTGCTCGCGATCTTCGGCGAGCAGTACGTCACCCTCGAGGGCAACAGCCACCGGGTCCCGCTGCTGCGCGCGCGGCTGGAGAAGCTCAGCACGCCCGAGGGCTGACGGGCAGGCGTCGGTCGGCTGCCGGGGGCGCCCCTAGGGTTGTGCCATGCCCCGGCTGTCGTGGACCACCGTCACTCCCCTGCTGGCCGCTGTGGCACTGGCCGTCGCCTGGCCCCTGCACCCGGACAGCGCGCCCGTGCTCGGCGTGCTCTCGGTCCTGCTGGTCGGCGCCGTGCTTGCCGCCGTGCACCACGCGGAGGTCGTCGCCCACCGGGTCGGCGAGCCCTACGGATCGCTGGTGCTGGCGGTCGCGGTGACGATCATCGAGGTCGGGCTCATCGTCACGCTGATGGTCACCACCGACAAGGACACCGCCGGGCTGGCGCGCGACACCGTCTTCGCGGCGGTGATGATCACCCTCAACGGCATCGTGGGCATCTCGCTGCTCGTCGGCGCCCTCAAGCACCACCTCGCGGTCTTCAACCCCGAGGGCACCGGCGCCGCGCTGGCCACCGTCATCGCCCTCGCCGTGCTGTGCCTCGTCGTGCCGTCGGTGACCACCTCCCAGCCCGGGCCGGAGTTCACCGGCGCGCAGCTGACCTTCGCGGCGATAGCGTCGCTCGCGCTCTACGGCATGTTCGTCTTCACGCAGGCCATCCGGCACCGTGACTTCTTCCTCCCGGTGACCCAGGACGCCCACTCGCCGCTCGTCACCTCCCAGGCCGCGGCGGACGCCGCCGCGGCTGCCCGCGCAGCCGTCGACGCCGGCTCCTTCGAGCACGAACCGGTCGACCTCGACCAGGACGGGCACGCCGACCCGCCCACCGACCGGGCCGCCCTCACCAGCCTCGGCCTGCTCGTCGTCTCGCTGGTCGCCGTCGTCGGCCTCGCCAAGATCGAGTCGCCGGCCATCGAGTCCGGCGTGGCGGCGCTCGGCTTCCCGCCGGCGGTCGTCGGCGTCGTGATCGCGCTCCTCGTCCTCGCACCCGAGACCATCGCCGCCGTCCGGGCGGCGACCCTCAACCGGGTCCAGGTCAGCCTCAACCTCGCGCTCGGCTCGGCGATGGCGTCGATCGGCCTCACCATTCCCTCGATCGCGATCGCCAGCATCTGGCTCGACGGGCCGCTCGAGCTCGGCCTCAACCAGCTGCAGGTCGTGCTGCTGATCCTCACCGCGGCCGTGGCGATCCTCACCGTCGTACCGGGTCGCGCCAAGCCGCTCCAGGGCGGCGTGCACCTCGTGCTGCTCGCAGCGTTCCTGTTCCTCACCGTCGCGCCCTGAGACGCACCCGAGCGGTGGCTCAGCCACGTCCCGGGACTGCGGGATGTGGGTGGGCCACCGCTCGGGTGGACGCTGGACCTGCGGCAGGTCAGCCGAAGTAGGTCGCGTAGATCTTGTCGTAGGTGCCGTCCTCGCGGAGGTCGGCGAGCGTGCCGTTGATGGTGCGCAGGAGCGGGATGTTGCCGTCCTTCTTCACCGCCATGCCGTACTGCTCACCGGTGTCGAACTCCCGAGCCAGCTTGAGCTTGCGGTTGTCGGAGACGAACTGGCCGGACACGGTGTTGTCGAGCATCGCCGCGTCGAGCTGGCCCGCCGCGAGCGCGTCCTGCAGGCCCGCCGCGTCGTCGTACGCGATCACCTGCGTGGTCTCCGGGGCGAAGTCGCTCAGATAGGTCTCGCCGGTGGTGTCCTTCTGCACGCCGACCCGCTTGCCGGCGAGCTCCGTGAGCTGGTCCAGGCCCGAGCCGCGCGGCGTGATGAGCGCCTGCTTGGCGTCGAAGTAGGGGCTGGAGAAGTCGAGCACGCGAGCCCGCTCACCGGTGATGGTCATCGCCGAGATGGCGAGGTCGCACACGTCGTTGTTGAGCGAGTTGCCCGAGGTGATGTCGTCGAACGACACGTCGATCACGTCGAGGTCTGCGTCGAGGTCCTTGGCGACCTCGCGCACCAGGTCGATGTCGAACCCGGTGGGCTTGCCGCCCTTCTCGTACTCGAACGGCTCGTAGGGCATGTCGGTGCAGACGGTGAGGGCGCCGCTGAAGACCAGCGACACCTCGCTCAGGGCGTCGGCCTCGTCGGCGCTGGCGCTGCCGCCGCAGGCGCTCAGCGTGGCCATCAGGGCCACGGAGGACAGGGCGGCGAGGGCCGTGCGGGCAGGGCCGAGCCGTCGGACGGTGCGGGTCATGGCGTCAGTTCGCATTCACGGTGAGCGACTCGCGCAGTCGCATGAGGGCGTATTCGGTGATCTTCACGAGCGCACCCTTGGCCTGGTCGCGGTCGCGGGCGTCGAGGCTGATGATCGGTACGTCGGCGGGCAGGGCCAGCGCGGCCGCGATCTCCTCGGCGGGGTAGCGCGGGACGCCGTCGAACTCGTTGACGGCGACGATGAAGGGGATGCCCTTGGACTCGAAGTAGTCCAGCGGCGAGAACGACTCGTCGAGGCGCGCCACGTCGACCAGCACGATGGCGCCGATGGCGCCGCGGCAGAGGTCGTCCCACATGAACCAGAAACGACGCTGCCCGGGCGTGCCGAAGAGGTAGAGCACGAGGTCCTCGGCCAGGGTCAGGCGACCGAAGTCCATCGCCACGGTCGTGGTGGCCTTGGTGGGCACGGCGGCAAGATCGTCGACGCCCTCGGACTCGTTCGTGACGAGCGCCTCGGTGCGCAGCGGGTCGATCTCCGACACGGCGCCGACGAGCGTCGACTTGCCGACGCCGAAGCCGCCTGCGATGACGATCTTCGTCGACGCAGCCGCGCGCTGTGCCTTAGTAGTTTCGAAGTCCACGGAGGGTCCTTTCGATGAGCTCGAGCCGCTCATCTGTCGACGTGCTGTCGGTGATGGTGGCCTGGATGCGGACCAGGCCCTGCTCGATCAGGTCACCCAGCAGCACCCGGGTGACGCCGATCGGCATCTTGGTGAGGGCCGACACCTCGGCCACGGAACGCCGATCGCAGACCTCGAGAACCTGCGCAGCAGACGGAGAGAGCACGGGAGCTTCCGCACCCGCCTGAAGGCGGAGCGTGGCCTCCATGGCCAGCTCGACCTTCGCGGCCGTCCGGCCTGCGGTGAGGGTGTAGGACCGGATCAGTCGAGGGCGGTAGCCCTCGTCCTCCGGCTCGGGTGGCGGCGTCATGACGCGGGTCCGGTCAGCCGCCCGTACCGACGCGGGCCTGGGCCTCGACGGTACGTCCCACGCGGTCCACCAGCAGGGCCATCTCGTAGCCCACCTGGCCGATGTCGGCCTCCTCGGTCGTGAGCACGGTGAGGTTGGACCCGTCACCGACGCTCATGAGCATCAGGAAGCCCATCTCCATCTCGACGATGGTCTGCATCACCGAGCCGCCCTCGAAGAGGCGGGCGGCGCCGACCGCGAGGCTGGCCAGACCGGAGGAGACGGCCGCGACCTGCTCGGCGCGCTCGCCCGGGATGCTGGTGCTCGAGGCCATGAGGAGACCGTCGGCGGACACGAGGATCGCGTGCGCCGCGTCGGGTACGTCGTCGACGAATCGCGACATCACCCAGTCGAGGTCTCGGTCGTCACCAGCAGGGCTGGCGACGGGGGCGGCGGAGGTGTCGTGAGTCATGAGGGGCCTGCTTCCGTGTGCTGGGTGGAACTCTGGGCTGCTCGGCGACCGCGGGAGACTCCTGCGGTGTGTGCCTGGAGACGGCGTCGGATTGCTTCGGGGTCACGCGTCTTTGCTGCAGTGGGCGGGGTCACGCTACCGGGGACGAGGCGCTCACCAGGGGCACGTCGCGGCAGTCCGACCGGGGTGGATTCGACGACCGGCGCCGGCTCCGAGACGTGCTCGGCGATCTCCCAGCCGCGGTCGACCTCGGTCTCGTGCCACTCGCCCTTGCCCTCGCCGGCGAGCCAGCCTGAGCGCATCGACTTGAAGATCGGGGACTCGCCGCCGGCGCGGGCCGGCTCGGCACCGAGCGACAGGCCGTTGCTGCCGTGGCCGTTCGACCCGTGACCGTTGCTGCCGTGGCCGTTCGACCCGTGCCCGTTCGAGCCGTTCGAGCCGTTGGTGCCGTTCGAGCCGTTGGTGCCGTGGCCGTTGAGGCCGTGGCCGTCGGTGAGCAGCGCGGCGGCGTCGTAGGACGGCACCGGCTCGAGCTCGGGCTCGGCACGCTCCTCGGGCTCGGGCTCGGCCACGACCTCGCTGACGGGCTCCGGCTCGGGCTGGCTGACCGGCTGGCTGACCGGCTGGCTGACGGGCTCCGTCGGCCGGACCGGGGCTCCGAGACCCAGCGGGTCGGCGGCGTCGACCTCGACCTCGTCCCGCACCTCGACCTCGTCGGCCTGGGCGGCGGGCTCGGGCTCGACGGCGGGCTCGGCCTCCGGCTCGACCTGGGCGGCGGGCTCGGACTGCTCGGCAGCAGCGGGCTCGTCGAAGGCGTCGGCGGGCAGCGGGTCCGACAGCGGGTCGGACAGCGGGTCGTGGGCCCGGGCGGGCTGCGCGACGGGCTGCTCGGTCGGCTCCTCGGCCACCGCGACCTCGGTCGGCTCCTCGGCGGGAGTCTCGGCAGGGACCTCGGCGCTCCGCGCCTCCTGCTCGGCCTGCGCACGCTGGCGGGAGGCCAGGGCGGTGATCGGGACGACGCGGGCGACCTTCTCGGCGCGCTCGGTCGGCGCGGGCTCGTCACCGGCGGCGTCCGCCTTGGCGGCGGGTGCTGCGGTGTCGGCACGCTTGCCGAAGAGCGGGCCCGTGGCGCCGGAGGTCTCCGGCGGCAGGAAGGCGTCGGCACCCGTCCGGGGCATGTTGGCACCGGGGTCGCGGCGCGGCAGCAGGCTGCCGAGCGGCGGACGGTCCGGGGTCGGCTCCGAAGCCGAGGAGGACGAGGTGGCGGCAGCGACGGACGCGGCGGGCGCGCTCGACGTGTCGTCGGCAGCGGTCGTCGTACCGGTCGCGGCCGGCGCCGGCTCCAGGTCGGCCTCAGCCTTGGCGGCCTTGGCCTTGGCCTTCGCCTCGGAGGCGGCGGCGCGCTCGGCGGCCTTGGCCTCGGCCTTCTCGGCGCGGGCCCGGTTGCGGGCCTCGCGCTTGGAGACGACCGGGGCGGCGGCTGCCGCGGCACCGACGAGCTCGGTGGAGCCCGTCGACGTGGCGGACGACGAGGTGGACGGGGTGGACGGAGCAGCCGTCGTGGTCGCGGCCGGCGCGGCGGGCGCACCGGACTGCGACACGTCGGGGAGCACCGACGGCGGGAGCAGCACGCTGGCCGTCATGCCGCCACCGGGGTTGCGGGCCAGGTGGGCGGTGATGTCGTGGCGCTCGGCGAGGCGCGACACCACGAACAGGCCCATGCGGCGGGCGGTGTCGGGCGTGGCCTCGGCACCGTGCTGGAGGTCGCCGTTGAGCTGCTCGAGCTCGGCCGGGGGCACGCCCAGACCGGAGTCGGTGATCGTGATGGTGACGCCCTCGGGGCCCTGCTTGGCGGCCAGGCGCACCGGCTCGGCCGGCGGCGAGAAGCTGAGCGCGTTGTCGACCAGCTCGGTGAGCAGGTGGACGACGTCGGCCGCGGCCTCGTCACCGACGCGGGTGTTGAGGTTGGAGAGGATCTGCACGCGCTGGTAGTCCTGCACACCCGAGGTCGCGGCCTGAAGCGCCTCGCCGACGGTGAGGCTGAACTGGCCGGCGGCACGGTTCGGGGCGTCGGCCAGGATCAGCAGGGAGTCGGCCGTACGACGCATGCGCGAGGCGAGGTGGTCGAGGCGGAACAGCGACTCGAGGCGCTTGGGGTCCTCTTCGTCGTGCTCGAGGCGCTCGATCTGCGCGAGCTGCTGGTTGACCAGCGAGGTCGAGCGGCGCGACAGCGTCACGAACATCGCGTTGACGGTCTGGCGGAGCTGGGCCTCACCGGAGGCGAGGTGGATGGCCTGGCGGTGGAGGTCGTCGACCGCTCGCGCGACCTGGCCGATCTCCTCGTTGGTGTGGACGTCGATCGTCTTGATCGGCTCCGGCTCCTGGCCGGCGCGGATCCGGGCGACGGCGTCGGGCAGGCGGTGGCGGGCCACCGCGAGGGCGCCGTCGCGGACCTTGCCGATCGGGCCGAGGAGGCTGCGGGCGATGAAGAACGCGAGGGCGATCGCCGCGGCGAGCGCAAGGAGCGTGAGCACGGCGCCGACGAGGGCGTTGCGCTGGGCGGCGCCGGCCGCGTCGTCGAGGGTCTTCGTCACACCGGTGACGAGCGTCTCGGTGATCTCGTCGTACGGCGCGTAGGCGTCGCGTCCGTCGAGGTCGGTGGCAGCGTCGTCGCGGATCTGCCCGGCGTGGCGGGTGTTCTGCTGGCGCAGGAGGGCGGTCTGGTCGTCCGCGCCGTCGACGGACCCGGCGAGACGGTCGATGGCCGCGGCCTCGACGCCGATCTCCGAGAAGAGCTCCTGGGAGCTGGACTGCGACAGCGTGGTCGCGAGGAGGCCCTGCTGGAGCGCGAGGGACAGGCGACCGCTCATGGCCTGGGAGAGCTGCTCGAGGCGGGGCTCGGGCGTCTCCTGGGCGGCGTTCACGCTGGTGATGAGCTGGGACACGCTGGACTCGAGCTGACGCACGAGGGCGATCCAGGTGGCCGGGCCGAGCGTCTCGGCACCCTCGCCGCGCATGGCCTGGCTGAGGTCGAGCAGTGCGTTGACGTGGGCGGTCTGCAGCTCGTCGAGCTCGGCCCCGTCGCGGGCCCCGACCAGCGTCTCGGCGTTGGTGGAGATGTCGCTGATCGCGTCGATCAGGTCGCCCTGGCTGGCGGCGCTGTCGGACTGCGCGGCCACCATCGCGGTCTCGGACGCGGTCAGGTAGTCGACCGCGGGCTGGATGATCGTGACCTGCTGGGCGCTCCGCGCGGCCTGGCGCGAGTCGCCGTAGTCGCCGGAGACGCGCAGGCCACCGAGGACAGCCGCGAGCAGCAGCGGGATCGCCAGGGCCAGGGCCATCTTCCGGCCCAGTGGCCAACCGGCGACCGAGAGTCCCGTGCCCTTCCGGGCCTGGGCTGCATCCTGAGTCATGTGTGCCTCGCGTTTGGTGAGCGACTACATCGAATCCGAGAACGCGCCGTTGGGACCGACGCAGGCTCAACCTAAGGAGTTCGGCGACATTCCGTGGCGTTTTCCGAGAACTCGGGTCAAGGCGGTGTAAGGAGCGATTCGAGGCCCTCTGCCCTCCCTCCCCGGCCGCCCGTGCGGCAGGCTTCAGCGCCACGACCCTCCATCTCGTGAAGGGCCGGTCGCTCGAACCGCGGACCGGCCCCGGCACGTCGGACGACCAGAAGTCGCGTGCGTCGTCATGCGTCCCGCCCAGACCATCGCCGCTTGCTGGGTTGTGGTCGTCCGACGCGCCGCACGCTCGTCGTTCACGCTCGCGGAGCTCAGGACGAGGCGTACGACGGAGCCCGGCGCCGCCTGGCCGGCCCACCCCTCAGGAGCGGACGTGCATCCGTTCGCCCTGGGGGCCGAAGATCGCCAGCACCTCGGCGGGCGTCGGTCCGGGGTTGCCGATCCAGTGGGGCGTGCGGGTGTCGAACTCGGCGACCTCGCCCGGCTCGAGCACGAGGTCGCGGGTCCCCAGCACCAGCCGGACCGTGCCGCTGAGGACGTAGAGCCACTCGTAGCCCTCGTGGGTCTGCAACGTCGGGCGCGGGTCCTTCTCGACCGGCATCACCATCTTGAAGGACTGCAGGCCGCCGGGCCGGCGGGTCAGCGAGATGAAGGTGCGTCCGTGTCGCACGACGGGCTTGGAGCGGATCCGCGGGTCGCCGGTCTCGGGCGCGTCGACCAGCTCGTCGAGGGCGACGCGGTGGGCCCGCGCGAGCGGGAGCAGCAGCTCCAGGGTGGGCTTGCGCTGGCCGGACTCCAGCCGCGACAGGGTGCTCACCGAGATGCCTGTCTCCTCGGCGAGGTCGGTCAGGGTCGCCTCCCGCTCGAGCCGCAGCTGGCGCAGCCGCGGACCGACGGCGGCCAGCACTCCTTCGTCGTCCATGCAACCCAGTTTGCCACTCCGGCAAGATTGTTTGTCAATATCGCACGGCCCCTGCATGCTCGGGGACATGAGTGAGAACGAGACGTACGACGTGGTGGTCATCGGTGGCGGCGCGGCCGGCCTGAGCGGTGCGATGGCGCTGGGCAGGTCGAAGCGGTCGGTGCTGGTGGTCGACGCGCGCGAGCCCCGCAACGCCCCCGCCGGCCACGCCCACAACTACCTGGGCCGCGAGGGCGTCTCCCCGCTGGAGCTGCTCGCCACCGGCCGCGACGAGGTGAGGTCCTACGGCGTCGCGGTGGTCACCGACCGGGTGGTCGGCCTGTCCGGGGAGGCCGACTCCTTCCTGGTCACCACCGAGGGCGGACGGAGGTACGGCGCCCGGCGGGTGCTGGTCACCGGTGGCGTCGTCGACGAGCTGCCCGACGTGCCGGGGCTGGCCGAGCGGTGGGGCATCGACGTGCTGCACTGCCCCTACTGCCACGGCTGGGAGGTGCGCGACAAGCCGCTCGCGATCCTCGCGACGACGCCGATGGCCGCCCACCACGGTCTGCTGTTCCGCCAGCTGTCCGACGACGTCGTCATGGTCGTCCACGACGGCGTCGAGCTGCCCGACGAGGAGGTCGAGAAGCTGGGCGCGATCGGGGTGCGGTTCGCCCACGGCACGCCGCGGGAGGTGGTGACCGACGGCGACACGTTGGTCGGACTGCGTCTGGCCGACGGCTCCCTGCTCGAGCGCGACGCGATCGTCGTCGCGACGAAGCCTCACGTGCGAGCCGACTACCTCGGCCCGCTCGGGATCGAGCCGACGCCGTTCGAGATGGCCGGCGCGGTCCTCGGCTCCGTCATCGCGGTCGAGCCCACCGGTGCGACCGCCGTCCCCGGCGTCTTCGCCGCCGGCAACGCGACCGACATCTCCATGACCCTGATGGCCTCGGCGGCCCACGGCAACCGGGTGGGAGCCTGGATCAACGCCGAGCTCGCCAACGCCGACGCGACGAAGGCCGTCGAGGCCCTCCGCGACGACTTCTTCGAGCAGCCGGCATGGGAGGAGCGCTACTCCGGCGACCGTGTGTGGAGCGGACGCGTCAACGTCCAGCTCGAGGCCGAGGCCGCCGACCTCACGCCGGGCCGCGCGCTCGATGTCGGGTGCGGCGAGGGCGGCGACGCGCTGTGGCTGGCGCAGCACGGCTGGCAGGTGACGGCGTCCGACTTCGCCGATGCGGCGCTGGAACGGGTCGCCCAGCACGCCGCGGAGGCGGAGCTCGGCGACCGGGTCGGGACCAGGCGCATCGACGTGCGCAGCTTCGAGCCGGACGGCGAGACCTGGGACCTCGTCACCTCGCACTTCGTGCACCTGCCCGACGGCGGCATGGTCGACGTCGTACGCCGCCTGGCGGCCGCGGTCGCGCCCGGCGGCACCCTGCTCGTGGTCGGCCACGCGCCGAGCGACGTCCACACCGGCCTGCGGCACGGCCACCACTCGTTCATGCACACCGCCGACCAGCTGCTCCCGGCGCTCGACGACGCGTGGGAGGTGGAGGTGTCCGAGTCGCGGCCCCGGACGCAGGCCCACCCGGAGACGGGTGAGCAGATCGAGATCGCCGACGCGGTGCTGCGCGCGCGACGGGTGGGCTGACCCGACGATCCGACGGGTCGGTCAGGCGATATCGAGCCGGGCGAGCACCATCGCGGCGAGGCGGTCGACCGGCAGCGCCGGGTCGACGTCCATCCCGTGCTCGTCCGGCTCGAGCGGCTCGAGCGTGTCGAGCTGCGACTCCAACAGACTGGGCGGCATGAAGTGGTCGCGCGCGCTCATCCGCTCCAGCAGCATGTGCTTGTCGCCGGTGCAGTGGACGAAGAACGTGCCCTCGCCCCCGCGCCGCAGCACGTCGCGGTAGGTCCTGCGCAGGGCGCTGCAGGCGATGAGCGTCGGCTCGCCGCGGGCGTCGCGCTCGGCGGTCCACTCCGCGAGCGACTCCAGCCACCCCCAGCGGTCGGCGTCCTTGAGCGGGATGCCCTCCCGCATCTTCGCGACGTTCTCCGGCGGGTGGAAGTCGTCGCCCTCGGCGAGCTCCCAGCCCAGCCGCTCCTGGACCGCCCGCGCCACGGTCGACTTCCCGGAGCCGGAGACCCCCATGAAGACGAGGTGGAGCGGTGCGTCGGGTGTTCTCATCCGAGGGCCCAGAGGCCGAGGGAGAGCACGAAGATGCTGACGCCGAGCGTGGTCTCCATGACGGTCCAGGTCCTCAGGGTGGTCTTCACGTCCATCCCGAAGAACCGGCCGACCAGCCAGAAGCCGGAGTCGTTGACGTGCGACAGGACGGTGGCCCCCGCCGCGATGGACAGCACCAGCGCCACGAGCTGGAGGCTCGTCGGGTCGGCCTCGGCGACGCCGGCGGAGAGGAGGCCGGCCGTGGTGGTCAACGCGACCGTCGCCGAGCCCTGCGCGACGCGCAGGATGGTGGCGATGACGAAYGCGCTCACGATGAGCGGCAGGCCGAGGTCGTCGAGCGAGTCCGACAGTGCTGCTCCGATGCCGCTGTAGCGGAGCACGCCGCCGAACATGCCGCCGGCGCCGGTGATGAGGATGATCGCGCAGATCGGGCCGAGGGAGTCGTTGAGGAGCGACTCGGTCTCGGCCAACGAGTAGCGACGGACGGCCAGGGTGTACGTCGCCACGAGCAGCGCGATCAGCAGCGCCACGGGCGTCTGGCCGACGAAGACGAGGACGTCGGCCCAGGCGCCCTCCTCCTCGATCGTGCCGTTGGCCCGCAGGGTGGTGAGCACCGTGTTGGCGCCGATGAGCACGAGCGGGAGGAGCAGGATGCCGAGCACGTGCCAGAACGCCGGCGGGTTGTCGGTGTCGGCCTCGCGGCCGCCGGTCAGCACCGAGTCGTCGATCGGGACGTAGACCTTGCCGAGCCACGCGAGGGTGACGGCGTACACGCCGACGAACCAGGCGATGACCGCGACGACGACGCCGATGAGCAGCGCGAGGCCGATGCTGGCACCGATCTCGGTGGCTGCGGTGACCGGTCCGGGGTGCGGCGGGACGATGGCGTGCATCGCGGCGAACGCACCCGCGGCCGGGAGGGCGTACATCAGGACGGAGCCACCGAAGCGCTTGGCCACGGAGAAGATGATCGGGAGGAACACGACCAGCCCGGCGTCGAAGAAGATCGGCAGGCCGAACAACAGGGCGGCGACGCCCAGCGCCAGGGGAGCCCGCTTCTCGCCGAAGCGGCTGACCAGGGTGTCGGCGAGGACCTGCGCTCCCCCGGTCACCTCCAGCAGCCGGCCGATCATCACGCCGAGCCCGACGAGCAGCGCCACCGTGCCGAGCGTGCTGCCGAAGGCGGCTATCGCGATGGTCGGTACCTCGGCCACCGGCACGCCGGCCGCGACCGCGGTGCCGAAGCTGACCAGCACCAGCGCCACGAAGGCGTGCATGCGCAGCGCGATGATCAGGACGAGGAGCACGGCGACGGCGACGGCTGCGATGATCAGCAGCGTGGCCGAGCTGTAGACGGGGGTCATGGTGTCCACGTAGGAGCCTCCGAGATGGGCGGGGTGGTCGCTCCACCCTAGGTGCTCCGCCGTGCCGCCCGGGTCGGCGCTCCGCAGGTGAAAGGAGCGCTCTCGATTGTCTCCAGATCTCGTCAAGCGCGTGTAGGCCCGCCCGGGGCGTGGGTAATGACAATGAATGATCATCTCCGGCCACCTCCAGCACGACCGTTCGGGCCGCTCGGTGGTCTCCTCCTTCGCGGCCGCTCGCATCGCCGAGGTCGACGCCCGCCGGCGGGCCGCCGAGGCGAGCCTCGACGCCCTCGTGGTGGCGTGGCAGGGCGGCACCGTCCGGCACCAGGGCTCGGGATGGCACGAGTGGGACGACGCCGCCCGTGACGCCATCGACGCGCTGTCGGCGCTCCTCGGCTCGCTCGACCTTGCACGCGAGGAGCTCGCGGAGCTCGAGCAGCGACCGACGGTGCCGCGTCAGGTCGACCGCCGCGACGTGGACCGCTGACGACGGGTGTCAGCGCGTGACGGTGACCCGCCCGGGCCGGGTGCAGGTCGCGTAGGCCCCCAGCATCGGCTCACCGGCCCGGTTGGTCGGGCGCTCCCGCACCAGGGCGTTCAGCAGCCGGAGGTCCTTCGCGCCGGTCTCCGGGTGGTGGTCGACGACGGCGCAGCGCGGGACCGGTCCGCCGATCCGCACCGTGGCCTGCCCCACCACCACGTCGCGTCCCGCCCACGAGTCCTCGACGAAGGGTGTGTCGGTCTCGACGACCAGCGTCGACCGCAGTCGCGCCGCCTGGTCGGCCAGTGCGGGATGACCCGTAGGTCGCGCCAGCTCTCGCAGCGACGCCGTGCCGACGACGGTGAGCGGGTCGCCGAAAACCACCCCGCCGCGAGGTGCGGCCGCGAGCTGCACGCGCCGACCCAGCCAGGCGGAGAGGAGCGCGGCGTGCGGACCGTCGGTGAGCTCGAGGTCGACGGGGCGGCCCCAGTAGTCGCAGGTGATCGTCCGGCCGTCCCGGTCGGCTCGCGCGACCACGGACGCGCCGGTCGGGAGCGTCAGGCCGAGGACGTCCTCGTCCACCCGTGCCACGACGCCGATCAGCGCCGGGTGCTGCACCGTCCTCAGGACGCGCGCGGCGTCCACGTCGACCAGGCAGTAGGACCGGTCGCCGACGGCGCCGTGCTCGTCGAGGTCGACCGCGTCGAGGGCGAGGTGCCGCATGCCCTTGACCGGTGCGAACCCGGCCTGGCGTACGACGAGCTCAGCCGGCATGTGGCCATGGTTCCACGGCGACCCGAGCCAACCTCCTGACACACCGCCCGTGCACCGAGGACACTGCCCCGGTGTCCCGCTCCTCGACCCGGCTGACCGTGGCGCTCACCGCCGCGATGCTCGCTGCGGTCGTGGTGTGGCACCCGGCCGAGCAGCTCGACCCCGTGCGGCGTGCGGTGGGGCTGGGGCCCGAGCGGCCGCTGCCGGCGCCGAGCGTCGTACGACAGGGTGGGACCTTCACCTGGGCGATGACCCAGCCAGACAGCGACGAGCCGGTCGGCTGGGACCCGTGCGAGGAGGTCCGCTACCGGATCAATCCGGCCGGCGAGCCGCCCGGCGGGAGCGAGCTGGTCCGCCTGGCACTGGACCGGGCGAGCGCGGCGACCGGGCTCGAGTTCGCCGACGAGGGCGACACCGACGACCGACCGTTTCCCCGCGGCGTGAAGCTCTTCGGGCGCCCGGACCCGATCGGCTCCCTCCCCTGCCGCTGACGGACGCGGACCACGGGCGTCAGGGCGGTCGGTTGCCTCGCGCGTCCTCCTGCTCGACGAGCTCGGCGAGGTCCTTGAGCCGGTCGAGCCCGTGGACCGCACGCGACATGCGGTGGTTGCCCTCGAACGTCTCCCGGTGCCGGTCGAGGAACCACCAGTAGCCCGCGCTGAACGGGCATGCGTCCTCCCCCACCCGCACCTTGGGGTCGAAGCGGCACGATCCGCAGTGGTCGCTCATCGTGTTGATGTAGGCGCCGCCCGACGTGTAGGGCTTCGTCATCATCTGGCCACCGTCGGCGTGCTGCGACATCCCGACGATGTTGGGCACCATCACCCAGTCGTAGCCGTCGACGAAGGCCCGGTGGAACCAGTCGGTGACCTGCGTCGGCGCCCACCCGCGCTGCAGGGCGTACGACCCCAGCACCATCAGCCGCGGGATGTGGTGCACCCAGCCGTGCTCCGCGACCTGGTCGAGGGTGTGGGACAGGCAGCGCGCGTCGGTCGCCGCGCCGTCGAGCTCGGCGAACCACTGCGGGATCCGCTCCCGTGCGGCCAGCGAGTTCTCGCGGCGGTAGCCGTCGCCCATGTGCCAGTAGACGTGCCAGACGTAGTCGCGCCACCCGATGACCTGGCGGACGAAGCCCTCGACGCTCTCGATCGGCGCCGCGCCGCTGCGGTAGGCCTCCTCTGCCCGCTCGACGACCTCGAGCGGGTCGAGCAGGCCGAGGTTCATCGGCGCGCTGATCAGGCTGTGCGCCATCCACGGGTCGCCCTCGAGGATCGCGTCCTCGTGTGCCCCGAACTCCGGCAACCGGTGCTCGACGAAGTGCTCGAGCGCAGCCAGCGCCTGGCGTCGGGTGGCCGGGAAGATGCGCGGCGAGTCCCGCCCGATGAACGACACCTCGCCGTCGCGCTCCCATCGGTCGAGGTCCTCGCGCACCTGCGCGTCGATGTCGTCCTCGCTGGGCCACCAGGGCTCGGTGACCCCGAGCGTGTCGGCGCCCTTCGGCGGCGGCCGGCGGTTGTCGTGGTCGAAGTTCCACTGCCCGCCGGCCGGCTCGCCGCCGTCGAGGAGCACGCCGTGCGCCTGGCGCGCCCGCCGGTAGAAGTCCTCCATGAGCAGCCGCTTGCCGCGACGGCCCTCGGCCCAGCGCTCGAAGTCCTCCCGCGCGGTCGCGAACCCGCGGGGCGGGAGGACGGTGCAGCCGAGCCGCTCGACCAGCCCCAGCGCGGCGTACGACGTCGGGTGCACGACCTCGACGTCACCGCCGACCTCGCGGACCGCCTCGGCGTACGTCTCCGCCTGCACGTAGGTCAGCCGGTCGCCGAGCTCGGCGGCGCGGTGCCGCATCGCGCTCAGCACGAGGTGCGCCTTCGCCCGGTGGAAACGCCGTCTCCGAAAGACGGCGGTCGACTCCACCATCAGCAGCGGGCCGCGGTGGTCGTCGACGAAGTGCGGTCCGAGCTGGTCGCCGAAGAGCCACCGCGTCGTCATGCGGCCAGCCTAGGCAGCCGGCAGCCGCCCGCGCGGGCGGCAGCGCCTCAGAGGTGGTGCAGCTTGGGGTAGGGGTGCGCGATCCGCACGGACTTCGACCCGAAGTCCGCGGTCACCGCCTGGCTGTCGACGTGGGTCACCTGGCCGAGGCCGTAGATGTCGTGGGTGACGCGGTCGCCGACCTCGAACACCTCGACGACCGGCTCAACGGCCGGCTTGAAAGGACTGCTGGCAAGGTGCTTCGGCCGTCGGCCGCTCGGAGTGGTCATCACCCCCAAGTATGGCCCTCCCGAGACGTTTGTGGGGGATCGGCGTCGAATCAGTGCCCGACGAGCCCCTTCACGTACGCCGCCTGGCCGAGGTGCTGGAGGCAGTCGCCCTGGATGCTGATCAGCCGCTGCCCCGCGGTCACCGGCGGGTCCCACCGCTGGTCGACCTCCCGCTCGAGCTCCGCCTCGTCGACGGTCTGCAGGTAGCGGGCGGTCGCGAGCGTGACCTCGTGGTGGTACTCCGCGAGCAGTGCCGGGTCCTCGATCCGCAGCGCGTCGACCTGCTCGCTCGTGTGGCCGTAACCGATGTCGCCGGTGCCGTTGGGCAGGCCGAAGCGGTCCTGGAACCGCTCCCAGACCTGCGGCTCCCCGGCAAGGTCGGCGACGTGGTCGTCCTGCACCCGCGCCAGGTGCCACAGCAGCCACCCGACGGGGTTGCCGGTGCCGCCGGGACGGTGGTGGAGGGTCTCGTCGTCGAGGTCCGCCGCGATGCCGTCGTACAGCTCGGTGATCCGGCCGAAGCCCTCGGTCAGCAGCCCGCGCACATCCATGACGTCACTCCGCCGGCGCCGCGGACCGGACCTGCGGAGCCGAGGACTTCTCGTCCTTCATGCCGTCGATCTCCGCGAGGATGCGGGTGCGCTCGTCGCCGCTCACCGACACCTGCGCCTTGGCCAGGCCCTCGTCGAACTGCTCGGCGATGGTGCTGTCCTCGGCGCTGTACTGCCAGGAGGAGACCTCGTCGACCACTCGCTGGGCGGCCTCGATCGCTGCCTGCTTCACGTCGTCAGTCATGCGTCCACGGTAGTGAGGCTCGTGGTGGGGACAACCGTCCAACGGGGTGTGCTCACACCAGCGTCTCGTCCGTCAGTCGCTCCCCAGCCCGACGCCCTCGACGGTGCCGTCGGGGGCGTAGAGGCCCACTGACAGGCTGGGCACCACGGCACCCATCTCGTCGGGCACGACCTCGAACCCCTTCATGCCCAGCGCCTCGACGAGCGCCTCCACCCGCTCACCGATCAGCTGCACTCCCTGCAGCTCCACCTCGGCCGGGTCGGTCAGCTCGAGCAGCACGAGCGACCCGTCCGGGGAGTACGTCGCCATGGCGCCGCTGTCGACGAAGTGGTCGGCCTCCTCGCTCTGGGGCGTACGCCGGAAGGTCCGGAAGTCACCCAACTTCGCGCGGACGTCGTCGCGGCTCTGGCCGAGGCTCACGACGTCGGTCTCCGTCGCGCTGAGGATCCTGTACGTCCTCGTCGTCCCTGCGGTCATCGTGGCTCCTCCGCCTCGAGGTACGTCATCGGTTTCCCAGCTTCTTGGTCGCGCTGTCGCCCAGCTCGGGGTGGTCGGCCAAGCCCTCGAGCGCCTTCCTCGCCTTGGGCGTCCGCAGCCGCTGGAGCCCGAGCAGGAGGAGCAGCCGGGACTCGCCGTGCTCCTCCCGGTGCGCCTCTGCGACGAGCTCGTCGACCGTCTCATCGGTGACCGCGCCTGCCATCGCCACCGCCAGTCCCTGTTGGAGGTCGAAGGAGTCGGTCGTAGATCGGTAGAGCTCGACGATCGCCGGCCAGGCCGGCGCCGCCTTGCGGAACGACAGCGATCGCGCGATGCCCTCACGCACGCGGTCGGGGTAGGAATCGTCCCGCAGGTGCTCCACAAGAACAGGGACGGCGTCCGCGTAGTGGTCGTCCTTGCCGTTCACCAGGTCCCAGACCGACTCGACCTCCACGCCCACCTCGGCGAGCGCCGCCACCACCGGTGCCTCCTGCTCGGCGTGCCACGCCTCCTGCCCGGCCACCCGGCGCTCATTCGCGGCCTGGACTGCCCGCCACTCCGGGTCGGCCTGGAGCTCCTTCATGAACTCATCAGCCGCCTTCGGTCGGCGCCTGCTCATCGCTGCTTCCCCGTCTCGAACAGGAGGTCTCCCCGGTCCTCGCGCTCCTGCAGGACGTCCGCGACCTGCTGGGCATGGTCACCATCGCGGGCGTCGAGTGCCACCAGGCTGTCGGACGACCACTCGACGAGGACGCCGAGCCCGTCGAGCTGCTCCATCACGTCGTCGCGCGGCTGCTCGGGCCTGCCGAAGTGGACGCGGAAGACGTAGCGGCCGGACGGCTCCACCACCCGCGTCACGAGGTGGTCGGCGTCGACCTCGACCGTGTCGCCGAGCGCAACGTCGTACGCGAAGAAGGGGATGCAGCAGACCTCGAAGCGCTCGTCGTCGAGACGCCGTGCCCACAGCTGCTCGGTGGTGATTCCCGTGCTGCCCGGATCGATGCTCGTGGCGATGATGAAGTCGGCGCGGTCGCGCCACACCGGGTCGCTGTGCACCGCCTCGCGCACGCTCATGGCCACCTCGGCTCTGGTCGGATGCGGCCGACCGCTGTCGGTGCGCTCGACCCTAGGGACCCGTCGCCGGCTTGTCTCCCGCCGTGCGGGTGGACGTCCAGAACGCCTTCAGCAGGTCCTCGACGCCGGTCGAGCCGAGCACCACCTGCGTCAGGAGGATGGCCACGGTCCCGTCGGGATGGACGTACGCCGACGTGCCGGTGCCGCCGACCCACCCGTAGCGGCCGACCACGTTCCACGGGTCGATCAGCTCGGTGTCGACCCCACCACCGAACCCCCACCCCTGGCCGTCGAGGAAGAAGCCGCCCATCTCCCGCAGTCGCGGCGTCGTGTGGTCGGTCGTCATCTGGCGCACCGACTCGTCGCTCAGCACGTCGCCGCCCTTGGCGAGCAGCATCCGCCCGAAGGACAGCCAGTCGTCCGCCGTGGTGACGAGCCCGCCGGACCCGGAAGGGAAGGCCGGCGGGCGCGTGAAGAACCCGTCCGGCTCGTCGCGCACGACCAGCCCGCCGTCGCCGGCGCCGTACATCGTGGTGAGCCGGTCGACCTTGTCTGCGGGCACGTGGAAGCCGGTGTCCGCCATGCCGAGCGGGTCGAGCAGCCGCTCGGCCATCACGTCGGCGAAGTCCATCCCGGCCGCGCGTGCGAGGAGGACACCGAGCACGTCGTAGGAGGCGTTGTAGGTCCAGCCGTCGCCCGGCTGGTGCATCAGCGGGATGCTCGCGAGCTGCCGCATCCACTCGTCCGGCGCCGGGACCTCGTGGATGTCGTCCGCCGCCTGGTGCAGCCGCTCCATCAGCAGCGGCGTGACCGCCGACTCCCACGTGCAGAAGCCGTGGCCCGCCGTTCCCATGAGCAGGTGCCGGGCGGTGATCGGCCGTTCGCACGCGACCGTGTCGTCGAGCGGGCTCCCCAGCGTCCGCAGCACCTGCGGCTCCGCGAGCTCGGGGAGCAGGTCCGCGACCGGGGCCTCGAGATCGATGCGGCCGTCCTCGACCAGTGTCATCGCCAGCGCGGCCGTCACCGGCTTGGTGATCGAGGCGCCGCGGAACAGCGCGTCGCGTCGCATCGGCGTACCGCTCGAGTCCCGGGTGCCGAGGGCGACGACCTCGACGTCGTCGCACCGCGCCACAAGTGCGACGAGGCCCGGGATGTCGCCGGAGTCGACGAACGGATGCAGCGTCTCCTCGAGGTCCGCCATGTGCCGACCGTACGCTCCATCCATGACCTCCCCCGTCGCCCTCGTCACCGGTGGCTCGTCCGGCATCGGCGAGAGCACCGCACGCGCCCTGCTGGCCAAGGGCTTCGTCGTGTACGCCGTCGCCCGACGCGTCGACCGGATGGCCTCCCTGTCCGACCTCGGCGTGCAGACACATCTGATGGACGTCACCGACGACGCCTCGATGGTCGCCGGCATCGACCGGATCATCGACGAGCAGGGGCGCATCGACCTCCTGGTCAACAACGCCGGCTACGGCTCGTACGGCGCCGTCGAGGACGTGCCGATCGACGAGGCGCGGCGGCAGTTCGAGGTCAACGTCTTCGGACTTGCCCGCCTCGTCCAGCTCGTCACTCCGCACATGCGCGCCCAGGAGTCGGGCCGGATCATCAACATCTCCTCGATCGGCGGGAAGTTCTACGAGCCGTTCGGAGCGTGGTACCACGCCACCAAGTTCGCCGTGGAGGGCTTCAGCGACAGCCTCCGCATGGAGCTGCGGCCCTTCGGCATCCAGGTCGTGCTCATCGAGCCCGGCCCGATCCGCACCGAGTGGAACGAGATCGCCCGCGACTCGCTGCTCGAGCGGTCCGGTGACGGCCCCTACGCGTCGTACGCCCGTCACGCCCACGGCGTCATGGAGCGCTTCGACGAGCCGTCCCGTGCGTCGACGCCCGAGGAGGTGGCGGACAAGATCGTGAAGGCCGCGCTGGCGAAGCGTCCGGCCGCGCGCTACCCCGTCGGCCGCGGCGCGCGGACGATCACGACGTCGCGCGACCTGCTGCCCGACCGGGTCTTCGACGAGGTCGTCAGCCGGACCTACGGGACGCGGTAGCCACCGACCTCATCCGGCGGCCCGGCCCGCCTCGGCGAGGTCGAGGAGCAGACCACGCGCGGGCTCGTGGACCAGCGCGGCCCACCGCGCCCAGACGTCGTAGTGGCCCTCGCGGACGAGCATCCTGTGCGCGTCGGCCCGCGCGCTCGGCTGGAGGACCGCCGCCGCGACGTGCGACGCGTCGGACTGTCGTAGGCCGCCGTCGACGGCTCGCCGCAGGATGCGGAAGGCCGCCCGTGGGATCTCGTCGCGCCCCGATCGCAGCTGCGCGGTGACCCGTTCGAGGTCGGCGGCAGCCGTGCCGATCCGGAGCAGGTCGATCGACAGCACGTCGGTCAGCAGCTCGTGGTCGGCGCGCATGAAGCGACGCTCCACGAGCCTGCCCTCGTCGAGCGACTCCCTGATGCGCATCCACGGTTGCGGCGCACCGGCGACGTCGCGGGCGACGGGCTCGGGCACCGCGATCGGCGGGGTGTCGAACATGAGGAGGTCGTCGACCCCGCTCGGCACCAGCCGCCCGAGGACCCACCCGTCATCACCGGCGTCCGACCTGGCGCCGAGATCGAGGACCTCGAGCCAGGAGCCGGCGGCCGGGTCGTGGACGCGCAGGCGTCCGCCGGGCAGGCTCGCCCCGACCTGGTAGCCGCCCACGGGTGATCCCACCCATGACCGCGCGAGCTCCGCGTGCTCGGCGAGGCGACCGGTCGCGATCTCGTCGACGAAGCGCTCCAGTCCGCCCAGCTCGTGGACGAGGACCTGGTGGAACAACCAGGACTCCGACGCCACCCAGGCCATCACCCGGACCGGGTCGCCCCCGTCTGCGTGGCAGTCGGCGAGCTGGTCGTCGTGGAAGGTCTCGATGGCGTACTTCAGCGCGAGCCGCTGGGCCCGTCCCGTGTCCGACTCCCGGTCCTCGCAGCGCACGGCCTGGTAGGCGATCCAGCGCGCCCACACCCAGTCAGGGAGGTGGTCGCCGAGCGAGGCGAGCTGGGTGAGCAGCACGTGGTGGCGACTCCGGAGGTTGAGGGCGGGGACGCGGGAGTGCAGCTCGAGCGCGCGGGCGGCATCGCCGCTCCGCTCGGCAGCGAGGGACTGCGCGACGAGGTCGAAGTGGGCCGCGGTCATCCGGTCGGCGACGCGTGGCAGCCGGCGAAAGCCGGGAGTGGGGTTCCGAGACATACCTCCACCCAAGGACTGCGCGGATCGCCGCCACAAGCCGCCCGACCGGATCTGTGGACAACCGCAAACCCTGTGGAGACACGTTCGCCACGGGCAGCGTCTGGGGGCAGTCTCGACGCCATGTACGAACCAGTCCTCACCACCCAGTCACAGCTGGAGGACGCGTGGCGCGAGCTCATGGGCCCGTGGAGCTACGGCGGCCACAGCGTCTGGATGATGCTCATCGTCGACGACCGCCCGCTGCCCCAGCTGACCGAGATCGCAGACACCGCACACCCACCCGAGACCGAGGAGCTCGACGGCCTCGCGAAGCTCCTGGTCATGCTCGAGCGCGAGGTCGCACCGGGCCTTCGCGTCGCGTTCCTCCGCTCCCGCCCGGGCAAGGGCACCATCACCGACATCGACCGCGCCTGGGCGACGAGCCTGTACGCCGCGCACGCCGCGCCTCCGTGCTGTGCGAGGTCGTGCACCTCGCCACCCGCGGTGCGATCCGTCCGATCCCGGCCGACGTGGTCGGGATCAGGTAGTCGTTCGCGCAGCATGCGGGACGATGGCGCCATGGCGCTTTCGCTGGACGAGGTGCACGACCTGATCGACTCGTGGGAGATCGACCCCGACGTCGACACCGTCGTGCCGGCCGTGGAGCTGTTCGCGGCGATGGCCGTCGGCGACCCCGGCAGGCTCGACGTGCTGCACGTGATCGCCGACCACCGGGCGATGCGAGGTGAGGTCGACGCGGCGCTCGCGTTCCTCGATCAGGCAGGCCCCACCGCGCACGACGACGCTGAGGTCCTGAGGGCCATGCGTGTCTCCTACCTCGTCGGCGGTGGCCGCGGAGACGAGACCGAGCCACTGCTCGACGAGCTCCGCCGCCGCGGTCCCCGCCTGCCGGCCGAGGCCATCGAGAGGATCGCCGACGCCCTCGAGGAAGCCGGTCGTCTGCAGGAGGCGATGCGCTGGTTCACGATCGGGCTTCGCGATCTCGACCCACAGCAGGACCTTCCGGCCTACGAGGAGGAGTACGCGCTCATCGGCCGATCGCGCGTCCGGCGAGCGCTCGATCTGCCGCCGGACCACTACGACGTGCTGGCGCGCGAGACGCTGGACGCACGTCGAACAAGGTGGACCGACGACGGGGACTGAGGCGCTGACCTGTCTGCGCAGGTGGAAGGTGAAGGCGCGCAGTCAGCAATATTCGTGGACGTGTTCGATGCAGGAGCTGCCATCTACGCTCGGGGCATGAGCGTCCCGACCTCCACGCCTGACAGCGACCGGCAACCGTGACAGGCGCCCTGTCAGCGCTGGTCGACCGCGCGACGTCGCTCCTCGACCGGCCGGGTCGTGCTCTCCTCGGCGTCACGGGAGCCCCCGGCGCCGGCAAGTCCACGCTCACCGAGACGCTGCTGTCGCACCTGAGCGCCGCGATGGGCGCGGACGCGGTCGGCCACCTGCCGATGGACGGGTTCCACCTCGCGGACGTCCAGCTCGACCGTCTCGGGCGCCGCAACCGCAAGGGTGCGCCCGACACCTTCGACGTCGACGGCTACGTCGCCGCGCTGCGCCGTCTGAACGACGAACCCGACCGCACGCTCTTCGCCCCCGGCTTCGAGCGCGACCTCGAGCAGCCCATCGCCGCCGCCATCGCGATCCCGCCGTCAGCGCGGCTCGTGGTCACCGAGGGCAACTACCTCCTCCTGCCCGACTGCGGCTGGGAGCGCGCACGCCCGCTGCTGACCGAGGTCTGGCACGTCGAGGGCGACGACGACGTACGCCGTGAGCGACTGGTGCGCCGGCACGAGCAGTTCGGCAAGTCCCCCGAGGCCGCTCGGGCGTGGGTCGACCAGGTAGACGAACCCAACGCACGACTGATCAGCGCCACCCGCGACTCCGCGGACCTGCTGGTACAGCTGGATCAGCCCTGACCGCTGGAAGCGTTCTTGCTCGCCTGATCCTTCTTCCGCGCAGGGTCCTTCTTCTGCTTCTGCTTCGGCACGGGAGCCGGATCCGAGGACTCATCGGGCGCGATCACACCGACGAGCTGTTGACCTGCCCACTCTCCGGCCTCCTGCAGACCCCCTGTGAACACGGCGGCCAGCAGCAACAGGGTGCCCGCCAGCGCGACCACCGGCCGAGAACGACGCTTGGACGAACGGCGCGCGGGCCTCGCCGTCTTGGGTGCTGGCGCAGCCGGCCGCACCGCGCCATGACGGATCGCATCCGCACAGCGCGCGACCTCGTCCGGCCCGAGCACCGGCGGGCGAGAGGTCAGCACGCCAACGAGATTCGCCGTCGAGCACACCGTCACGTTCGAGGACGTGGCATTGACCTCCTCGTCGCGCACGAAGCAGAGCACGCCGACACAGTCCAGTGGCGACACCAGTGCCTGCACCGCGATCGCTGCCGCCGTGACGGAGGAGACGGCGTCCTCGCGGCGTCTCCCGTTCTGCGTCAGCACCTGGTCACGGACCTCGACACGCCCCGACCAGTTCTTGGCGTCCACGACGAACACCCCACCCGGCCCGATCACGACGTGGTCGAGGTTGGCGCGCTGGCGCCCGGGCCACGCGAGGTCGTGGAGCACGACCCAGTCGGCAGGTAGCGCGGCCAGCGCCGTGGCGACAGCGACCTCCCCCGCCGCGCCCTGCTCCCACAGAGCGGCCGAGCGCTCGAGGCGCGCGGCCTTGTCCCGCTGCTTGCGCGCAACGTCGTACGCCGACTTTCCTGCTGACATTCCTGTCACCCCCGGCGCACGAGCCTAGGCATTGCCACCGCGGCATGCAGCCGAATCCGCCATGATGCCGCCGTGCGCATCGGGACGTGGAACCTTGCCGGACGCTGGTCGGACGAGCACCGGAGATTGATGCTCGATGCCGACTGCGACGTGTGGTTGCTGACCGAGGTCAACGAACGGACGAGCCTTCCCGGGTACGCCGTCAGTCCGTCGCTGGCGCTGATGGCCCAGCGACGTCGGTGGGCGGCGGTGGCCAGCCGGCTGCCCCTGACCTCGAGCCCGGATCCGCACCCAGCGAGCGCTGCGGCGCAGGTCGGTGCGACGTCGTACGTCAGCTCGGTGCTGCCGTGGAGGTCATGCGGATCGCGTCATCCGTGGGTCGGGGCCAGCCACGCCGACAAGACCAAGCACGCTGTCGACGACCTCGTCCTGCGCCTCGGAGCCGCTGACTCCCTCGTCTGGGGAGGCGACTGGAACCACGCCCTGGACGGGCGCGAGTACGCCGGATCGCAGGGCGGTCGCCGCGAGATCGCACGGGCCGTCGCTGAGCTCAGACTGGTGGTCCCGACTGCCGAGCTGCCGCACCCGATCGAGGGGCTGCTCAGCATCGACCACATCGCCGTCCCAGAGGGGACAGCGGCAACCGCCAGACGGGTGGAAGCCACGCACGAGTGGAAGCGCCTGTCGGACCACGACGCCTATGTCGTCGACACCGACCTCTGATCGTCACCGGGTGGTCCCGGCCTCGTCCTCGTCGAAGAGCGCGAGCTGGTCGAGCTGCACCTTGCGCACCGGGGCGTCGACCATCAGGCGCAGCCCGGCGCGCATCCGAGCCGCCAGGTCGCGGAGGTAGTCGTGCCGGGCCTGCAGCACCTTCTCCCTGCTGCGCTGCCCCGCTGCCCGTGCCTCCCTGATCCGCGTGCGCGTCTCGCGGCGGCGCTTCTCGGTGATCCGGATCGCCTTGAGCAGCAGGCCGGTGTCGTTGCCGTAGATCCGCACCATCGCGGCCGGACCCACCGACCCGCGGTCGTCGCGCTCGAGCTCCGCCATCACGGCGTAGGCCGTCTCGAACCGACTGCCCGGCCGCTCGCCCACAGGCTCGGGCGCCGTGCGGACGCGCTCGGCGAGGTCACGGGCCCAGCCGTCGACCTGCGACAGCATCCGGAGGACCTCGATGCGGACAGCGGCCGGCTCGGCCACCTCGAGCCCGAGCTCGCGCGTGACGCTGATGCGCTGGTCGGTGAGGAAGAACGTCAGGCCGAACTCGGTGCGGTTGAGCCGGTTGACCTCGACCAACGCGGCCTGGCGGTCCGCCACGTCGTCGACCAGCAGGCACGACAGCAGCACCCGCGGAGCGTTCTTGTTGACCGACACCCACACCAGCTGGTCCTCCGTCGGCAGCGGGAGGTCGCCGTCGTCGTCCCACTCCGGCGCCTCGTCGTAGCTGTCCGCCACGGCCAGGTCGATGACCGCTCGGACCTCCTCGACCGACGTCGGTCGGACGACCTCGTCCGGGTCAGGCTGGACGCGCTGCGGCTTCGGCGGCAGAGGGCGTACGGCACCCTCCGGCTCCAGCCCGTCGGCGTCGAGGTAGACGGGGTGGAGCACGCCGTAGACCTCGCGCAGCGCACGGACCACCATCACGGCTGCCCGGTCGGCCTCCCGCAGCTCGAGGTCGAGCCAGAAGTTGGTCTCGCCCTCGGACCAGTCCTCTGCCTCGGGTCGTCGGAACCCGATCCCCTCGAGGGCACGCTCCTGCTCCTCGTCGAGCTCGGACCCGGCCGCGAGGTAGACGTTGCTCACCGCCTCGACGCGCACCACCGCTTCACCGCCTGCCACCTGGCAGTAGGGCGCCGCCCCGGTCTCCTCCTGCGGCGGCACCTCGACGACGATCGAGTCGTCCTCACCCATCCCGGCGACGTGGTCCGCCAGGCGCTGGCGGAACTCCCGCCAGGCCCCCTCCACCGCGTCGTCCCAGCGACGCTCCAGCTCTCCGCCCATGCCTCGACCCCTCACCGGATCGCCCCCGCGATCCCCACGAGAACGACTCTAGGGACGACCACCGACAGTGCTCCCCGGCGCGGATCGAGGCGGTCTAGAACCCACTCCGGCAGTCCTGTCACCCACCGCCGCATCGGCGTAGATTCGAGGATTGCCCTCCCACCCCCCATTCCCGAGAGGTGGGTGACCACACCGAGGAGGGGCAGCGTGTTCATCCAGATCATCCAAGGCACATGCACGCGCCAGCAGGAGCTCCACGAGCACCTGGACACGTGGCGCAACGAGCTCAGCAGCGGAGCACCGGGCTGGCTCGGAGGGACCTACGGGTTCACCGACGACGACATGTTCGTGGGCGTCGTCAGATTCGATTCGCGGGAGTCCGCGATGTCCAACTCAGGCAGGCCCGAGCAGGACGCCTGGGCCGCCAGCATGATGGAGCTCTTCGACGGTCCGGTCGAGTTCCACGACTGTGACGACGTCACCCTGATGATGGACGGCGGGTCGGACAGTGCGGGCTTCGTCCAGATCATCCGGGGCAAGGTCGACGACGTCGACCGCCTCAGGTCGATGATGACCGCCGACACCGACTCCCTGCACCAGATGCGGCCCGAGATCATCGGCGGCACGCTCGCCGTCGAGCCGGACGGCACCTTCACCGAGACCGTCGCGTTCACCAGCGAGGCCGCGGCGCGTCAGGGTGAGCAGGTCGAGCCGCCGCCCGAGGTCCGGTCCGACCTCGAGTACGCCATGACGGACGCGGAGTTCTACGACCTGCACCGCCCCTGGTTCGCGTCGCGCTGAGACGTCCCGCGGGGTGCACCGGGGCGCTCGGGAGCCCCGGGGCGGTCGATCTCACCGCCACTGCATGTCGCCACGACCCTCGGGTACGGAACGCCTTCGACCACCCCCGACCCGAAGGCGGTTCAGCGCGATGAAGGCAGTCACCTGGCAGGGCGTCCACGACATGCAGGTCACGGAGGTCCCCGACCCCCGCATCGAGGAGCCGACGGACGCGATCATCAAGATCACGTCGACCGGCCTGTGCGGCTCCGACCTGCACCTCTACGAGACCCTCGCCCCGTTCATGGAGGCCGGCGACATCGTCGGCCACGAGCCGATGGGCATCGTCGAGGAGGTCGGCCGCGGCGTCAGCAACCTCAAGGTCGGCGACCGCGTCGTCGTGCCGTTCAACGTCTGCTGCGGCTCGTGCTGGATGTGCGACCAGGGCCTCTACAGCCAGTGCGAGACCACGCAGAACCACGAGCACGGCACCGGCGCGAGCTTCTTCGGCTACAGCAAGCTCTACGGCCAGGTCCCCGGCGGCCAGGCGGAGTACCTCCGCGTCCCGTTCGCCGACTTCCTGCCCGTCAAGGTGCCGCACGAGCACGCCGACGACCGGTTCCTCTTCCTCTCCGACGTCCTGCCGACCGCGTGGCAGGGCCTGCAGTACGCCGACGTGCCCGACGGCGGCACGCTGCTCGTCCTCGGCGCCGGACCGATCGGTGACATGGCGGCCCGCATGGGCGTACGCGCCGGCCACCGCGTCATCTCCGTCGACCGCGTGCCGGAGCGGCTCGCCCGCGTCGAGGCGTTCGGCGCCGAGCCGCTCAACCTCGACGACGCCGAGGACGTCGGCAGCGTGGGCGACGTCGTCCGCGAGGCCACCGGTGGCCGAGGTCCCGACGCCGTCATCGACGCCGTCGGCATGGAGGCCCACGGCTCCGGCGGCGCGCAGGTCGTGCAGAAGATGACCGGCCTGCTGCCCGACGCGATCTCGGAGCCGATGATGAAGAAGGCCGGCCTCGACCGCCTCGCCGCCCTGCACACCGCCATCGACGCCGTACGCCGCGGAGGCACCATCTCGATCTCCGGCGTCTACGGCGGCCAGGCCGACCCGATGCCGATGATGCAGCTCTTCGACAAGCAGATCCAGGTCCGGATGGGCCAGGCCAACGTGCGCCGCTGGACCGACGAGCTCCTCGCCATGCTGGTCGAGGACGACCCGTTCGGCGTCGACGCCTTCGCCACCCACCACCTCCCGCTCACCGAGGCGCCCGACGCCTACGCGCACTTCCAGAAGAAGGAGGAGGGCATGGTCAAGGTGGTCTTCCAGCCCTGAGCCGCCCCCGGACTGACCCGCGACCCGCGCGGGTCAGTCCTCGCGGTCCTTCGGCGGACGCCCCCGCCTGGGCACCGGACCCGCGTCACGCGGCTCGCGCCCGGCAGTCTTGAGCGCCTCGCGCAGCAGCAGCTCGATCTGGGCGTTGACGCTGCGCAGGTCGTCCGCGGCCCAGCGCTGCAGGGCGGAGTGCACGGCAGGGTCGAGGCGCAGCAGCACGGACTTGCGCTCTGCGCCTCGCCTGGGAGCCGACTCCCCTGCCTCGTCGCTCACGGACGACCCGATCAGGTGTAGAGCGAGCCGGTGTTGACGACGGGGGTCGTGCCGCGTTCGGAGCAGAGCACCGTGAGCAGGTTGGACACCATCGCGGCCTTGCGCTCGGCGTCGAGCTCGACGATGTCCTTCTGCTCCAGCTGCGCGAGCGCGCTCTCGACCATACCGACTGCTCCGTCGACGATCTTCTCGCGCGCGGCGATGACAGCCGAGGCCTGCTGCCGCTGCAGCATCGCCTGGGCGATCTCCGCGGCATAGGCCAGGGCCGAGATCCGCACCTCGATGACCTCCAGTCCGGCCAGGACGATCCGCTCGGCGACCTCCGAGGCCAGCTCGGCCGAGATGACCTCGGTGTCGCCGCGCAGGGTGACCTCCGTGGCGGCGTTGTCGTAGGGGTGGCTCATCGCCACGTGCCGCAGGGCCGACTCGGCCTGCACCGCCACGAAGTCCTCGTAGTCCTCCACGGCGAAGGTCGCCCGGGCCGTGTCGGCCACCTGCCAGACGACGATGGCCGCGATGTTGATCGGGTTGCCGTCGGCGTCGTTGACCTTGAGCTCGTTGGTCTCGAAGTTGTGCACCCGGACCGAGACGTTGCGCCGGGTGGTCAGCGGGACGATCATCCGCAGCCCCGGCTTGCGCACGGTGCCGACGTAGCGGCCGAAGAACTGCACGACCCGCGTCTGCCCCGGAGCCACGATCGTCAGCGAGGCGGCGAGCAGCAGACCGAGGACGATGATGGCGGCGCCGCCGACGATGAGGCCGATGCCGCCCTCACCGGCGTCCGCGTCGATGATGCCCGCGACCGTCATCCAGCAGCCCAGGCCGAGGAGCAGCAGCGACACGGCCAGCCCGGCGAAGCCGTCGACGGACCACGCCTCCCGTTCGGTCACGTCGACCCGCGTGCCCTCGTGCCCCACCGGGTGTCCTGCCGGCGGGCCGCCCTCCGACTCGCCGATCTCCCCCTGCTGCAGTGCCCGGTCCCCGTCCATGCGGTCAGCCCCTTCTCCCAGAATGTGATTCCAAATAGATATCACATTCCGTGGAAGCCGGTGCAGCTCACCCCGTCACCGGCGCCCGCCGCCGCCTCCCCAGGGCCCCAGCTCGGACGTAGACCACGGTCGTCACCACGTTGAGCACGACGGCGGTCGCGACGTACATCGCCAGGTTGAGCCCGGGCACGAGGTCGGGCGGCAGGGTGTACGCCATGGCGACCCGCGCGGCGGCGTCGAGCAGCGTGCCGATCGCCCAGAGCGTGCTCGACGTACGCCACATCTGGCGGAACCACGGCTCACGCTCCCAGAGCCCTTCCCAGTCGCCCGGCCAGCCCAGCCGGCCCTCGGCCATCGGCCTCGCGAACTGGTAGGCCAGCGGCCGGTCGGACCACCACAGGCTGGCGAGGAACCAGAGGCCGACGCCGCCGGTGACCAGCGCGTCCTTGGCGAGCAGGAACCGCTCGTCGCCGGGGAGCAGGGAGATCGCGAAGCTCGCGAAGAGCAGGACCGTGAAGAACGCCTCGAGCCCGCTGGGCCGATTGCCGCGGAGCAGCGACACGCACGCCGGGACCAGGGACAGCACGGCGCCCACGACCAGCGCGGCGTACACGCTGACGCCGAGGTGTCGCATCAGGTAGTAGAGCGCCGTCGACCCGACGATGCCGAGGAGCGGTCGGAGCAGGGTCACGGATCGGCCCTCGTCGCGCGGTCGAAGAGCTCCACCAGCTCGGCGGCGTACGCCGTGCAGTCGAGGTCGGCGTCGGCCTCCAGCTGGAAGGGCACGGCCTCGACGGCCCGCTGGATCGTGCCGGCCATGACGCGGGTGTCGAACTCCCGCATCGCCCCGGAGCGCTGACCGTCGGCGAGGATCCTCTCGAGGTGGCTCACGTCGCTCGGCGCGGGCCTGCCGTCGCCCCAGGCGCCGGACATCACCACCTGGAGCAGGGCGGACATCGGCGCGCGGTGCGTGTCGGCGTACCCCACGACGCCCTCGACGTAGGCCCTGAGCCGCTCGCCCGGCGTCTCCGCCGCCATGACCAGGGCACCGACGTGCTCGCCGATCCCGGCGACGACGTGCTCGACCAGCGCCGCGACCAGCTCGGCCTTGCCGGCGAAGTGGTAGCTGATCAGCCGCGTGCTGGACAGGCCGGCCCGCTCGCAGATCCGCGCGAACGACGCCTTGGCGAAGCCCTCCTCCGCGACGACGTCGATCGTCGCCTCCAGGATCTGCGCCCGCCGCGCGGTCGCCGCCACCGATCGCTTCGTTACTTGCACGAGTAAGACGCTAGCCCAGCCGGCGGCCTCGGGCAACGCCGACCAATTTTGGTCGCTCCGGACGGGAACCAACCGGTCCTTCCGGTGCGACAGTCTTGTCATGGGGAGCAGCTCGGCACTCGCGGACCAGGACGACACCGCCCTGGTCACGCTGGTCGCCGACGGTGACGCCGCAGCGCTCGAGGAGCTCTACGGCCGCCACGCGCCCTGGCTCGTGGCACGACTGATGCGTCGATGCAACGACTCCGACGTCGTGCTCGACGTCGTGCAGGACACCTTCGTCACTGTCTGGAAGGACGCGCGGCGGTACCGCGGCACAGGGGAAGTCGCGGGCTGGCTCTGGGGTATCGCGTTCCGACGGATGGTGTCGCGACTCCGGTCGCGCAAGGACGTCGTGCTCCTCCCCGAGTGGGACACCGTCGGCCGGGGGCACGTGCCCGCGGCAGAGGACGAGGTGCTGCTCGGGGTGGAGTACGGCGACCTGGCCGGCGCGCTCGCCCGGCTCTCCCCCGAGTTCCGTTCCGTCGTCCAGGCGTGCGTGCTGGACGGTCTGACCACCAAGGAGGCCGGCAAGCTGCTCGGCGTCCGCCAGAACACCGTGAAGACCCGCCTCCACCGGGCCAAGGCCCAGCTCCGCGGATCTCTCGCCCTGCCGCAGGAGGGATGGCGATGACCACCACGTGGCACGTCCACGACGACCTGCTCGCCGACTACGTCGCCGGCCGGCTCGATGCGATCGTCGGCGCCTCGGTCGAGCAGCACGTCGCGCGGTGTGCCGAGTGCCGCGCGTCCACGACGCCGCTGGTCGACCCGCTGCTGCTCGCCCGCGGCTGGGACGCCGTCCGCGACACCGTCCAGTCCCCCGCGTTCCCCCTGCCGGTCCGACTGGCCCGGCGATGCGGGCTCCCGGAGCCCACCGCCGTGCTGCTCGCCGCCGCCAGCTCGCTGCGCACGGCGTGGGTGGTCGGGTCGTTCCTCGCCCTGACCTTCGCGGCGCTGGCCGTCATGCTCGCGGGCGGCCAGCTGCTCGCGCCGTTCCTCCTCGTCGCGCCGCTCGTGCCCGTGATCGGCGTGGCCGCGGCCTACGGTCACCACCAGGACCCGCTCGAGACGCTCGTCGTCACCGCGCCCTACGGCCGTACCCGCCTGATCCTCCTCCGGACCCTGGCGGTGCTCGCGTCCGTGCTGCCCTTCACCGTCCTCCTCGGGCTCTTCCTGCCCGGGCCGGCCTGGCTGGCGGCCGCCTGGCTCGGGCCTGCCGTCGCACTCGTGCCGACGCTGCTCGCCCTGTCCAGCTTCGTCGGCCCGCGGGTCGGAGTCGCCGTGGTCGCCCTCGGGTGGAGCGCCGTCGTCCTGTTCTCGTTGCGCGGCCTGCCCGCGACGTGGCCGGTCGAGGCGACCCAACAGCTCGTCTACCTCGCCCTTGCCGCCGTGTCCCTCGTCGTGCTGGCGGCCCGGTCCAGCCGCGACCGCCGGATGGGAGCAGTCCTGTGAACGCCGTCGAGCTCAGCGCCGTCACCAAGACGTACGGCCGCACCCGCGCGCTGGACGCCGTCGACCTGTCGTTCGACCGAGGGGTCACGGGGCTCCTCGGACCCAACGGCGCCGGGAAGACCACGCTCCTGCGGATCGTGGCCACGTCCATCGCCGCCGACCGCGGCGGCGTACGACTGCTGGGGCGCGACCCGCACGGCTCGCACGCCGAGCTCACCGGGATCCGCCGCGAGCTCGGCTACCTCCCGCAGGAGCTGGGCTACCCCGGCGACATGACGGCCTTCGGCTTCGTCGAGTACGTCGCCGTCCTCAAGGAGTGGAACGACCGCGCCCGGCGGCTCCGGGAGGTACGACGGGTGCTCGAGCTGGTCGGCCTCGGCGACCTGGCGACCAAGCGGGTCTCCAAGCTGTCCGGCGGGCAGCGGCGCCGGGTGGCGCTGGCGCAGGCACTCCTGGGCGACCCGCGGATCCTCGTGCTCGACGAGCCCACGACCGGCCTCGACCCGACGCAGCGCGCCGACCTGCGCCGCACCCTGTCCGCCCTCGGCGGCCACTGCGCCGTCCTGCTCTCCACCCACCAGACCGAGGACGTCGCCGCGCTCTGCGAGCGGGTGGTCGTCCTCGCCGGCGGCACCGTCCGCTTCGACGGCACGGTCACCGACCTCGTCGCCACGGCCGCCGGCCGGGTGTGGCTCTGCGACGACCCCGGCCCCGACGCGCTCGTCAGCTGGCGCACCGGCACGGGCCGCCACCACGTCGTGGGTGGCACGCCGCCGCTAGGCGCCACCGCGACCGAGCCGACGCTCGAGGACGCCTATCTCCTCATGCTCGGCGCCGACGCCGTCCGCGCACCCGCCTGACTCTCATCGGCGCCACCACTGCTCCACCTCCGCATCTCGAGGAGTCACCATGACCAGCACTGCCCTGCCCGTCCCCGGGTCCGGTTCCCACCACAAGGCCCTCTCCGGCATGGCCGGGATCGAGACCCGACGGCTCGTCCGCAACCCGATCTTCCTGGTCGGCGTGGCGCTGGCCTTCGGCGTCCTCGCGCTGATGGTCGCGACCAACGACGACCCGCAGTACACCGACCTGCTCCCGACCCCGCTGATCGCCGCCTTCTTCGTCGGACTCACGAGCCTGGTCGCTCTTGCGCGCCAGACCCGGTCCACCGAGGCGGCCGTCGAGGCCGTCGGCACCGCGCCCGGCACCGAGGCGCAGCGCACGCTCGCGCTGGTCGTCGCCTGCCTCGTCCCGTTCGGGGTCGGCCTCGTCTTCGTGCTGGTCGGGGTCGCGCTCGCCGCGTCGCTGGGTGTGGCCGAGCAGGAGTGGTGGTTCGGCACACTGCCCGACTGGCAGGTGTGGAGCATCCTGCTGGCGACGGGCCCGGTCGCCTGCCTCGGCGGCGCGCTGCTCGGCGTGCTGACCGGCCGCTGGCTCCGGTTCCCCGGGGCTCCGGCCGTCGTGGTCGTCGCCGCGGTGCTGGTCAGCTTCGTCGGGTCGGTCCCGATCGCGTACGGCGACAGCTCCGAGCTGCGGCTGTGGGTGCCGTGGCCCATGTGGCACTCCGGCACGCTCGAGGACGGCACGCAGGAGCTGATGGCCGGCAACCCGCTGGCCCACCTCGGCTACCTCCTGTGCCTGTGCGCCGCCGCGGCCCTCGTCGCGGTCTGGCACGACCGCACTGCCCGTACGCCCCTGCTGCGGGGCGCGATCATCGGCACCGTCGTGGTCGGACTCGGGTGCCTCGTCCTCGCGATGACCACCGGTCCGTCCGACAACCGCGTCTCGGAGCCGATCCCGTTCCGGGTGGAGTGATGGCGCCGCGCTGGTGGTACCTCCGCCGCGGCGTCGCATGGCCCGCCCTCCTGGGCTGCTGCGGGGCGGCACTGGCGGTCGCCGCCGCGCTCGGCCGCTGGCCGTCGACCGCGGTCGTCCTGCTACCTGCACTCCTGGCCTGCTGCGCGGCCGGCGCCGGGTTCGTGTTCGACGAGCGCGCGGCAGCGGTGGTCGCGGTGACCCCGCGCGGCGGCGGCTGGCGGCGTACGTCCCGCCTCGTCGTCGCCCTCCTCCCGCTCACCGTGTGGGGCTCGGTCGTGCTGGCCCGACCGGGCGACCTGCCGCTCGACCGGTGGGCGTGGTGGTCGGTGGGGATGGCCACGCTCGCCCTCGTCTCCGGCGGCGCGGCCCTGGCCTCGCGCCGCGAGGTGGACGCACCCGGCTCGCTGCTGGCGTCCGTGGTGGCGTTCGCCGTCCTGGCGCCGGTCGTGGTGACCGGGTTCCTCGGCTGGGAGTCGGTGTACCCGCTCGCGGACCTCGCGCCCGCCGTGTGGGGGTTCTGGGTGGCTGTCGGCGCCGGCGGTGCCGCCGCGTGGGCCGCCGCGGCTCGGCCGGGGATGGCTTGAGCCACCGACGGGCCTAGCCTCCGGACCGCCCGCGGGTGTAGGCAGGGAGGGTGAGGCGACCGCCCTCGCGACCGCCGGACGAGGAGATGGCATGGCCGCACTCGAGAGCACCCAGCTGCTGACCGAGCTCGAGCCGGTGGTCGAGGAGAACCTCAACCGCCACATGGCGATGGCCGACGAGTGGATGCCCCACGAGTACGTCCCCTGGAGTCTCGGTCGGGACTTCGCCGACCTCGGCGGCGATCCGTGGGAGGTCGCGCAGTCGCAGCTGTCCCCGATCGCGCGCACTGCGCTCGAGGTCAACCTGCTCACCGAGGACAACCTGCCGAGCTACCACCGCGAGATCGACCGTGCCTTCGGCCGGGACAGCGCGTGGGGCACCTGGGTGAACCGGTGGACCGCCGAGGAGGGTCGGCACGCGTTCTGCATCCGCGACTACCTGCTCGTCACCCGCGGCGTCGACCCCGTCGAGCTCGAGCGCGCGCGGATGGAGACGATGGAGACGGGCTACGAGGCGATGGACAAGTCGCTGCTCAACGTCTGCGCGTACGTGTCGTTCCAGGAGCTCGCCACCCGTGTCTCGCACCGCAACACCGGCCGCTACACCGAGGAGCCGATCGCCGACAAGCTGCTCGCCCGCGTCGCCAAGGACGAGAACCTCCACATGATCTTCTACCGCAACATCGTCACCGCGGCCCTCGAGCTCTCCCCCAGCCAGACGATGCGCGCGATCACCGAGGAGGTCGTCGGCTTCGAGATGCCCGGCAGCGTGATCCCCGGCTTCTCGCGCAAGGCCGTGCAGATGGCCAAGGCTGGCATCTACGACCTGCGCATCCACCACGACGACATCGTCGCGCCGCTGTTGCGGCAGTGGGGCGTGTGGGAGCTGGAGGGGCTGGACGCCGACGGCGAGGCGGCCCGCGACGAGCTGGCCACCGCCGTCGCTGCGCTCGACGGCGAGGCGACGCGGTTCGTCGAGAGGCGGGACGAGGCGGCAGCGAAGAAGGCGGCGCGCCAGGCGAGCGGCTAGGGGGCGCGCTTGACCCCCTCGCCTTGGTGATGACGTGCCGTCGGCGGCGGACCTAGAGTCGACTGTCGGCAGGAGGTGCGCCATGGCGAGGGCGGGTGACGTGCTGGAGCACCCGCGGACGGGCGAGCTGATCGTGTGGCTCAAGGTCGCGGGCGACACCGACGGTCGGCTCCTCGAGGGCGACATCTTCGCCAGGCCCGGTGGGCACCCCGCCGCCACGCACGTGCACCCGCACCAGGAGGAGCGCTTCCGGGTCGTCCACGGCACCGTGAGGTTGGAGGTCGACGGCACGGAGCGGATCCTCGGGGCCGGGGCGACCGCGTCCGTCCCTCCAGGCCGGGCCCACACGTGGGCCAACGTCGGCGACGACGAGGCGTGCGTGCGGGTCGAGATCGAGCCGGCACTGCGCACGGAGATGTTCTTCGAGACCTTCTTCGGCCTCGCCAAGGACGGCCGGACCAACAGCAAGGGTCTGCCCAACCTGTTGAGCATGGCGGTGATCCTGCGGGAGTACGACGCCGAGGTGCGGCTGGCCCACCCGCCCGCCGTCGTCCAGCGAGCCGTCTTCACTCCCCTCGCGCTGCTCGGCCGGACGCTCGGCTACCGCGGGTGGTACCCGCGCTACACCTCCGAGCCGATGCCGCGGCCTCGCTGAGCTGCACTCCACCATGGGGCGATCCACCCAGCCCRTCGGTCACGGAGATGGGTGCTCCGCCCGACGCGAGGAGTGGCGCCGTCGAAATAGCGTCGAGCCATGGACACCACAGACATCGACACCGTGATCATCGGCGCTGGTCAAGCGGGACTGTCGACCGGCTACCACCTGCAGCGCCGCAACGTCCCGTTCGTCATCCTCGACGCCGCCAGCCGCGTCGGCGACAACTGGCGACGGCAGTGGGACAGTCTCAGGCTGTACTCCCCCGCCCAGTTCGACGGGCTCCCCGGACTGCCGTTCCCCGCTTCCCGGTGGACCTTTCCGGGCAAGGACGCGGTGGGCGACTACCTCGAGAGCTACGCCCGCACGTTCGCCCTCCCGGTGTGCCTCGACACGCGCGTGCAGGCCCTGGACCGCGACGGTGACGGCTACGTCGTGACGACGGACCGCGGACGGTTCACCTGCCGCAACGTCGTCGTCGGGACCGGGACCTTCGGGCGGTGCCCGCTGATCCCCGACGTCGCCGGGGCTCTCGACCCGAGCATCCTGCAGCTGCACTCGAGCGAGTACCGCCGGCCCGGCCAGGTCAACGACGGAGCCGTGCTCGTCGTCGGCGCGAGCCACTCCGGCACCGACATCGCCTACGAGCTGGCCGAGACGCATCCGGTGATCCTGGCCGGCCGCGACTGTGGCGAGATCCCGCCGCGGCTCGGCTCACCGGCCTTCCGGATGGTCTTCCCGGTCCTGCTCTTCGCCTGGAAGCACGTCCTCACCCGGCGCAGCCCGATGCGCACCAAGCTCACGGAGGAGCTGCGTCGCCACGGTGGCCCGATGCTGCGCGTCAAGCGACGCGACCTGGTCGAGCGGGGCGTCGAGCGCGTCACCAGCCGGATCGAGGAGTCGCGCGACGGCCAGCCCGTCGTCGACGGCACGCCCCGCGACGTCTCCACCGTCGTGTGGGCGACCGGCTTCCGCCAGGTCTTCGACTGGATCCACCTCCCGATCCTCGGCGAGGACGGCTGGCCGAAGGAGGAGCGGGGCGTGGTCGCCGAGGCCCCGGGCCTGTTCTTCTGCGGACTGGCCTTCCAGTACTCGTTCAGCTCGATGCTCATGACCGGCGTCGGGCGGGACGCGGCCTTCGTCGCCGACCGGGTGGCCGTCCGTTCCCGCAGCCTGGGGACGGCGACCTCGAGCCACCCCGCGGCGGCGTGAGCGGCCGTACGCTCGAAGGCGGAGGTGAGCGRGATGGCCGTTGCCGGCGACGTCGACCGGGCGCGACAGGCGTACGCGCGCGGCGACTGGCCGGACGCGTACGAGCTGTGGTCCGAGGCCGACCTCGCCGGCCTCCCGCCAACCGACCTCGACGACTTCGCAACTGCGGCCGAGCTGCTCGGGCACCACGACACGACGGTGGTCGCGCTGCAGCTCGAGTTCCGCCTGCACGAGCAGGCGGGCGACCCGCAAGGGGCCGTACGGGCGGCCGTCCGCCTGGCGATGAGCTGCGCCACCCACGGAGAGCCTGCCCTCTTCTCCGGATGGTCCGCCCGGGCGCAGTCGCTGCTCGCCGACGTCGGGGAGGACTCGGCCGAGGCGGGTTGGGTGGCCTTCACCCGGATGTTCGCCCACCTCGGCCGCGGCGAGATCCCGCAGGCATCGCTGCAGGCCGACCTCGCCACCGAGGCGGGGCGCCGCAACCGCGACCCCGACCTCGTGGCCATGGGGCTGACCGGTCAGGGACGGCTTCGCCTCTACACCGACCGGATCCCCGACGGCCTCGCCTGCCTCGACGAGGCGATGGTCCGGGTGATCGCCGGTGAGTGCACGCCGGTCATCGCCGGGCACGTCTACTGCACGGCGATCGAGGGCTGCCAGGAGATCAGCGACTTCGGTCGGGTCGCGGAGTGGACCGCCGCCCTCGAGCGGTGGTGCTCCGCGCAGCCCGGGCTGCTGCTCTTCACCGGCCAGTGCGCCCTGCACCGCGGCCAGCTGTTCCGGATGCACGGCGACTGGGCGGAAGCACTCGACGAGCTCGAGCTCGCCGCGCAGCGCTACGTCGAGGCCGGGTCGCCGGACGCCATCGGGCTCACGTCCCGCGAGTCCGGCGACGTCCTGCGCCTGCGCGGGGACCTCGACGAGGCCGACGTTGCCTACCAGCGGGCGGCCGACCACGGTTGCGACCCCCAGCCCGGGCTCGCCCTGCTGTGGCTCGCGCGCGGGCAGGACGCGGCGGCGCTGGCGGCCGTCGAGCGCATGCTGGTCGAGGACGTCGGCGCCGTGGCGCGGTGTCGCGTCCTGCCCGCCGCGGTCGAGGTGTTCCTCGCGTCCGGGCACGTGGACCGCGCACGGTCTGCCGCCGGCGAGCTGTCGTCCCTGGCCTGCTCGGAGGTCCTCGCGGCGATGGCCGCCGAGTGCTCCGGCGCGGTCGAGCTCGCTGACGACGACCCGGCGGGAGCCCTGCCCTTCCTCCGCAAGGCGGGCCAGATGTGGGCGCGCGCGTCCGCTCCGTACGACGCCGCCCGCGCCGGCGTCCTCCGGGGCCGGGCGCTGGCCCGGCTCGGCGACCTCGACGCCTCGCGCCGCGAGCTCGAGGCGGCACGCGACTGCTTCCGCCGCCTGGGTGCTCGCCCGGCGGCGGACCGGGTCTCCTCGCTGCTCGCGCCGGCAGCGCCGCCCGCGGGACTCACCCCCCGCGAGGTCGAGGTGCTCCGCCTCGTCGCCACCGGTCGTACCAATCCCCAGATCGCCGCGGGCCTGGTCCTCTCGGAGAAGACGGTGGCCCGCCACCTCTCCAACATCTTCACCAAGCTCGACGTGCGCTCTCGGACCGCCGCCGCGGCGTACGCGTACGAGCACGGGTTGATGTGACGGGGTCACGCCGCTGACGGACGCTCCGAGCGCAGCCAGTGCCAGGCGACGGCCCCGACCCACAGCTCGTACCCGAGGGTGCTCAGCGCGAGCAGCGGGAAGAGCGCGTCGGTGAGCAGCGTCGCGCTGCCGAGCAGGCTCAGGGGCAGCAGCAGGAGGCCGGTCCGCTGCAGCCAGGGCGCCGTCCCGGCCGCCCGCAGGCCCAGCACGATCGCACCGACGAAGAAGAGCCGCGGGAGCACGGAGAACGCGAGCGAGTACGGCGCGATCGCGTCCCACCCCGCCAGCAGGCGTACGTCGGYGCCGGCGGCGGCGGCGCCCATCGCGACGTCGTGCAGCACCCCCGCGAGCGGCCAGACCAGCGCCAGCATCGTGCCGGCAGCGACGGCGACGGTCGACAGGACGCCGCTGGGGTCGACCCGGCGGAGGCGCACGTGCACGGCGCCGAGGAACCCCAGCAACATCGTCCCGGCAACCATGAAGGCGTAGTTGCTCACGCGGTAGGCGGTCTCCACGTCGAGGATGGCCTGCCCGCGCTCGGCCGCCGGGTCGCCGGGCGCACCGACGCCCGGCAGCACGAAGACCGCCATCGCGATCATCACCAGCAGCTGGCACGCGGTGAACGCGATGCCGAAGCGGGCGCTCAGCCGGGTCAGGGCGTGCTCGGACGCGACAGGGGCGGCGGGGACGGCCCCTCGATCGACGGTGGTGGTCATGTCGGTGTCCTCTCAGGCGAACCGGAAGGCGAGGCGTTCGACGCGCTCGTAGCGGCGCCGGAAGATGCGGAGGAGCAGGCCGTAACCGGGCGGGGTGGACTCGAGCAGGCGCTCACGGGCGTCGGTCGGCACCCCGTCCATCGCCCACGGGAGGAGGAACGGGATCGAGCGCAACGGGTAGCGCTTCTCGACCGCCTTCTCGAAGGCGGCGTTCTCCTCCTCGCTGAGGCTGCGCTGCAGCATCGGGAGGGCGTGCTGCTCCTCGTGGGCCAGGTGCGACAGCAGGAGCTCGTGGGCGGCTCCGAGCCGGATCTCCAGTGCATTGCGGTGATCGGTGCACGGGTGCGCGCTCATCGAGTCGAAGGCGTCACGCACGTTCTCGAGAGCGGGGTCGATGTCGTCGTGCTCGTCCTCCATGTCGGCGAGCACCCGGAGGCCGGCCGCGTCGCCGGCGGCCTCCGCGTGCTGCTGCAGCAGCGGCCACAGCTCGTCGTCCTCGGCGGAGTGGTGGTGGTGCAGCACGTCGGCCATCGCGACCCAGCGCCCCTCGAGCGCGGCCCACACCTCGTGCTCGGCGATCGGCGTGCCCTCCACAGCGGCCGCGAACCTGTCGAAGTCGCGCCGCAGGGCGTGGTGCATGACGTACATCCCCGTCTGGTCGTGCGGACCCTCGGCGGTGTGCGCCTGCCCGGGCAGGGTCAGCTGCGGGCGGTACGACGGGGTGGTCCCGGTGTGCTTCATCGGCTCTCCTCGGCTGGCGGTGCGAGCACGATCTCCTCCGACTCTTGAGCCGCACTCCAGAGCGACTTGAGCCGCTTTCCCGCTACGTTGCTGCGCGTGTGGGTCCGCGTGCTGGGAACGAGCCAGGTGGCGCTCGCCGACGATCCGGYAGCCACCGTGGACGTCGGCGCCCGCAAGCCGCGCTCGGTCCTGGCCGCGCTGGCCCTCCGGCTCGGCAGCGACGTCCCGCCCGACGCGCTGGTGCGGCTGGTCTGGGGCGAGGACGCGCCGCGGGGCGCCCACGGCACCCTGCACTCCTACCTGTCCGGCGTACGACGCGTCCTCGAGCCGGGCCTCGGCCCCCGGGAGAAGCCCCGGGTCCTGCTGACCAGCGACCACGGTTACCGGCTGGCGCTCGGTCGCGAGGACGTCGACGCGCACCGCTTCGCCGACGAGGTCCGCACCCTCCACCGGTCGCTCGCGCCGCTCGCCGCGCAGCTCACCACCGGGCCGGGCGCCGACTGGCCGACCCGCGCGGAGATCTCGCGGGGCGTGGACCGGATCGAGGAGCTGCTCGCCCTGTGGACCGGTGACGCGTACGCCGACCTCCCCGACGAGCCGGAGGTCGTCCTCGAGCGGACGTCGCTCGACCAGCTCCGGCTCGACGCCGAGGAGGCGCGCGTCCTGGGCCTGCTCGCCCTGGGTGACCACGCGGTGGTCGTGGCCGCGACCGAGGAGGCGACGGCGAGGTACCCGCTCCGCGAACGCGTCTGGGCGCTGCACGCGCTCGCCCTGACCCGCTCCGGACGGCAGGCCGAGGCGCTGGCCGCGCTGCGCCAGATCCGGTCCGTCCTGGCCGACGAGCTCGGCCTCGACCCGGGCCACGAGCTGCGCGAGCTCGAGCAGGCGGTGCTCGTCCAGGACCCCGCCCTGCACCGGTGGTTGCGTGCCGGCTCGAACGGGTCCGCGCCCGCCGCGCCCGCCGCCACCCCTCCCGCCACAGCCCCGAGCGGTACGACGACCGGGTGGCCGACGGTCGGCCGCGAGGCCGAGGAGGCCGCGCTGCTGGACGTGCTGGCGCGCGCCGAGGCGGGCACGCCGGCGACCGCCCTGCTCGTCGGCGAGCCCGGCATCGGCAAGTCGCGGCTGGTCACCAAGGTCATGGCCGCGGCGCGCGAGCGCGGCTTCCGGGTGGCGACGGGCAGGTGCTCGCAGGACGACGGGGCGCCCAGCCTGTGGCCCTGGAGCCAGGCCCTGCGCGAGCTCGCCGGCGACGAGCTCGACAGCCACGTCGAGGAACTGCTGGCCGGCGCGCCGTCGGGCACCGGCGAAAGTCGCGAGCGTGAGGCGTTCCGCGCCCGCGAGACCCTGGCGCACGAGGTCACCTCCCGGTCGTCGTCCGGGCCGGTCCTGCTCGTGCTCGACGACCTGCACTGGGCCGACACCGCGTCCCTCAAGGTGCTGCGGCACCTCGTCACGAGCGCCGCACCCGGGCACCGCCTCGCGGTCGTCGTCACGCGGCGGAGGCTGCCCGAGCCGACCGGCGACCTGGCCGAGGTCGGGGAGGAGCTCGCGCGCCACCACGTGACCCGGCTGGACCTGTCCGGCCTGACGCCGGAGGAGGCCCGGAGCCTGGTGGACGCCGTGACCGGCACCGTCGTACCCGACGAGGTGGGGGACGACTGGCACCGGCGATCCGACGGCAACCCCTACTTCCTCGTCGAGCTCGCCCGGCTCGACGCCCGCGACAGCACGACGTTGCCCGCGACCGTCCGGGACGTCATCGTCCGCCGCCTGCAGGGCCTGCCCGAGCGGACCCGCGAGCTGCTCCTCCTCGCCGCCGTCCTCGGCCGGCGCTTCTCGCTGGACCTGTTGGCGGCGGTGGCCGGAGAGCCGGTGGAGGACGTCGACGACGCGCTGACGCCGGCGCGTGAGGCGGGGCTCGTCGAGGACCCCGAGGCCGGGACCGCGGCCTTCACCCACGCCCTCACCCGCGACGCCGTCGTGACGACCGCGAGCCCCTCACGGCTCGCGCGGCTCCACGCCCAGGTGGCCCACACCCTCGCCGACGACGCCGCGGTCGGAGGGATGGTCGGCCGCGACGAGCGGGTCGCCGAGCTCGCCCGGCACTGGCTCGCCGCCGGACCCACCCACGTCGGCCGGGCCTGGCGCGCAGCGGCCGACGCGGCCGCGCAGGCTCGTCGTACCTTCTCGTGGGTCGAGGCCGAGCGGCTCGTCGCCGCCGCGATCGACGCCCACCGGCGCGACCCCCTCGGCACGACCGTCGAGCGGATCGACCTGCTGCTGACCCGCGCGCGCGACTGCCGCCCCAACGCGGAGTGGGACCAGGTGCTGCCCTGCGCGGAGGAGGCGATCGCGCTCGCCCGGCGCGAGGACGACCTGCCCCGGCTCGCCGCGGCGGCCGCGGCGTCCACGGACGGGTCGGTCTGGATGCCCCAGCAGTGGAACCAGGTGCCGGAGGACGCCGTCGAGGACCTGCGGTGGGCCATGGCCGAGCTGCCCCACGGCGACTCGACGGAGCGCTGCCGGGTCATGCTCGCGCTCGCGGTGCTGCTCTACTACGACCCGTCGGCCCAGGCCGAGGTCCGGGCGCTCGCCGAGGAGGGCGTCGCCATGGCTCGCCGGATCGGCGATCCCGCCCTGCTGGCCTGGGCGGCGCCGACCGCCTGGAAGGCCCTCTGGACCCCGGCACGTGCAGACCTCCGGCTCGAGCTGGCGCGGGAGGGTCTCCGCGCCACGCGGGAGGCAGCCGACCCGGACGCCGAGGTGGTCGCGTCGGTGCTGCTGACCGGCAGCCTGATCGAGCTGGGCGACCGGACGGCGTACGTCGACACCGCGGCGGCCACCGCACGGCTCGCGTCGCGCCGCCGCAACTCCTACGCCCAGGTGGCGCTGGGGTGGATCGACCTCAGCCTCGCCTCGCTGCGGCGCGACGCGGCCGCCGTGGACCGGCTCGCGGCCGAGCTGCACGCACTGCGGCCGCGGCTCAACCCCGGCAACGAGGCGCTCCACCTGATGGGCATCCACCTCATCTCGCACCTGTGGGACGAGCGCATCGGCGAGCTGATCGAGCCGATCGCGGCGGCCATCGCGGTCGCCGACAACGACATGGCCGCGGACGTCCTGCTCCTCGCGATCGCCCGCGCGGGCGAGCCCGACCGGTTGCGCGCGCAACTGCTCACCCCCGTCATGCACCGGGTGGACAACTGGAGCAGCACGAGCACCTGGTGCGGGGTCGCCGAGGCCGCCGCCGTCGCGGGCGACGTACCGCTGGCCGAGCAGATGGCTGCGCGGCTGGCGCCGCTGCACGGGCGGCTGGCGATCAGCGGCATCTCGACCGTGATGGGTCCGGTCGACGGCTACCTCGCGCTCGCCCTCGCCGCCAGCGGCAGGCACCAGGAGGCGGGCGACGCGGCGGGACGCGCGATGAGCCAGTGCGAGGCGTGGGGCTTCACGGCGTACGCCGACTGGCTGGGCGAGCACCGCGCGCGGCTCGACTTCTGAGAGGTCTTGGGGCACCTCTTGGGTCGAGCACCCAAGCCGCGTCCAAGTGCGCCCGAAGGTGCCGGCCGCAGGGTCATCGGGTCAGCCCGACCCGCACCCAGGAGACCACCATGTCGTCGTACCTCTTCCGTCTCGGCCGCTCGTCCGCCGCCCATCCGTGGCGGGTGATCAGCGCCTGGGTCCTGCTCGTGGCCACCGCCGCGGCGCTCGCCTCGTCGTTCGGCGCGCCGCTGCGCGACGACTGGGACGTGCCGGGCGCCCGTGCCCAGCAGGGCATCGACCTGCTGCGCGAGCACGGGGTCGGCGGCTTCGCCAGCGCCCGCGTCGTGGTCCACGACCGCGAGGGCGACCCCCTCCCCTCCGGCGGGATCGGCACCCTGACCGAGCGCCTCCGCGACCTCGAGCACGTCGCCGACGTCGGGCCGGCCCGACTCAGCGACGACGGCGACACCGCCGTCCTGACGGTGCAGTACGCCGAGCCCATCACGCACCCCGACCTGATGGGCAACATCGAGCCGCTGGAGGGCGCGATCGCCGAGACGACCGCCTCCGGCCTGCAGGTGGAGCTCGGCGGCGAGGTCCCCGACACCGCGGGCGAGGCCTTCGGGGGCACCGGCGAGCTCGTCGGCGTGGGCATCGCCCTGCTGATCCTCGTCATCGCCCTCGGCTCCGCCGTCGGCGCCGGGCTGCCGATCGGCGTGGCCGTCGTCGGGCTGGCGGCGGGCAGCTCGGGCATTGCCCTGCTCGCCGCGACCATGTCGGTGAGCACGTCCGCTCCGATGGTCGCCTCGATGGTGGGGCTCGGCGTCGGGATCGACTACGCGCTGCTCCTGGTCACGCGCCACGTGGAGAACCTCCGCCTCGGGCACGACGCGATCGAGGCCGCCGGCCGCGCCGTCGCGACGTCCGGTCGATCGGTGGTGTTCGCCGCGGTGACCGTGCTGGTCTCGCTGATGGGCCTGCGCCTCGCCGGCCTGTCGACGTACGACTCGTTCGGCCTGGCCACCGCCATCGCCGTCGTGTTCGTCGCCGCGGCCGCCCTCACCCTCGTGCCGGCGCTGTGCCGGCTGGGTGGTCGCAAGCTCCTCCCCAGTGCCGTACGCCGCAACCGTCCGCTGCGCACCCGCGAGCCGCTCACCGCCCGCTGGGCCGCCCGTGTCGGCCGCAAGCCGCTCGTGTGGGCGCTGGTCAGCCTCGGCGTCCTGCTGGTGCTCGCCGCGCCCGTGCTCGACATGCGCACCTGGCCCGGCGACGCGAGCAGCCAGCCCGCCGACAACACCACGCGCCAGGCGTACGACCTCGTCGCCGCCGAATTCGGTGCCGGCGCGAACGGGCCGCTGACCGTGGTGGTGCCGACCTCCGCCGCGGGCGCCGCGGACGAGGCGGCGGCGACGCTGCGCGCGGACGACCGCATCGCCGGCCTCGAACCGGTGGTCACCACGCCGGACGGCGAGCTCTCGATCGTCACCGCCGAGCCCGCCTTCGGGCCCACCGACGAGCGCACCCCGGACCTGATCGAGGACCTGCGTGCCGCGCTTCCGTCGAGTGCGGAGGTGACCGGCTGGACGCCGTTCTTCTCCGACATCTCCGACCTGCTGCAGGAGCGTCTGTGGCTGGTGATCGCGTTCGTCGTCGGCGTCTCCGTCCTGCTGCTCGCGCTGATGTTCAGGTCGGTGCTGGTGCCCCTCAAGGCCGCTGCGATGAACCTGCTCTCCATCACCGCCGCCTACGGCGTGCTGGTCGCGGTCTTCCAGTGGGGCTGGGCCGCGGAGCTGATCGGCGTCGACCAGCCGATGCCCATCTCGAGCTGGATGCCGATCCTGCAGTTCGCGATCCTGTTCGGCCTGTCGATGGACTACGAGGTGTTCCTGCTGTCGCGGATCCGGGAGGACTACCTGCGCACCGGCGACCCGCGCGGCAGCGTGGTCCGCGGCCTCTCGGCCACCGGCCGGGTGATCACCTCGGCCGCTGCGATCATGGTGGTCGTGTTCCTCGGCTTCGCCACCGAGGGCGACGTGGTCGTCAAGCAGCTCGGGCTCGGGATGGCCGTCGCGATCGTCCTCGACGCCACCCTCGTCCGGATGGTGCTCGTCCCGGCCACGATGTCGCTGCTGGGCCACTGGAACTGGTGGCTCCCGGGCTGGCTCGACCGGCTGCTGCCCACCGTGCGCGTCGAGGTCGACGACGAGCCGGCTCCCGAGCGCGAGCTGGTCGGGGTCTGAACGTCCGCGCGATGATCTCCCCATGACGGAGCGCAACGTCCTCGGCGGCGAGCTTGACCCCTGCGGCACCGACCCGCTGACCGGCTTCCACCGCGACGGCACCTGCACGGTCGGCCCGCAGGACGTCGGCCTGCACGCCGTCTGCGCGGTGATGACCGAGGAGTTCCTGGCCCACCAGGCCTCGGTGGGCAACGACCTGTCCACCCCGCGCCCGGAGTGGCACTTCCCCGGCCTGGTCCCCGGCGACCGCTGGTGCGTGGTCGCCGTCCGCTGGCTCCAGGCGTACGACGCCGGGGTGGCGGCGCCCGTCGTGCTGGCAGCCACGTCGGAGCGCGCGCTCGACGTCGTACCCCTCGAGGTGCTGCGGACGCAGGCGGTCGACGTGCCGCCGGACCTCAGCGCCCTGGACTGAGCTCGCGGCCCGGACCGTCAGAGCCCGAGGGGCACCACGTGGGCGTCGTCGCCCGGGTAGACGAGTCCTTCGTGGCCGTCGCCCCACCGGACGACGTACGGCGGACCGCCGTCCGTCCCCCGGACCTCGACGATCTCGCCCTCGCGTCTGGGCGAGTCGACCCTGTTGCTCTCGGCCACCAGCCGGTCACCGACCTGCGCGTGCATCGCTGCTCACCACCCCTGTCCTGGTTCCTGTTCCCACGATGCGCCCGGAAGGCCGGCGTCGGCAAGGGACACCAGCACGACGGACAGCAACGCGGCGCCGATGTCACGCAGCCCCGCAAGCACGCCGTACAGCTCGGACTGGTCAGCCAGGGGGCCGCTCAGGGTGGTGGTGCCGTCGGCGTTGCGGGTGAGCCCGAGGCCGCCGAGCCGGTCGGACCAGTGGTCGTCGAGGTGGCCCTGGACGCGGATCTCGTACGTCGCCGGGCCGGTCATCGCGACCCGACCTCCATCGGCACCGGCCGGGGAGCACGACGGCGAGCGGGCCGCCGGATCACCCACTCGGCGACGGCCAGGTTGATCACCCAGCCGGCGGCCTTGAGCAGGTCGCCGCGCAGCTCACCGTGGCCGACGACGGCTTCACCGAAGCCCTGCGTGAAGACCTGCGTCCCGGCGGCGACGGCGAGCGCGTAGGCGCGGATCATCCACGCGCGGTGTGTGGCGAAGTCGCGACGGCGGGCGGCCACGACGCCCGTGACGAGGCAACCGGCCATCGCCGACGCGACGACGAGGCGCAGGACGAAGAGCAGCGGACCGGTGCCGGGCTGCGGTTCGTAGAAGAGCGTGAGCCACAGCGCCGAGCCGGCGACCATCAGACCGGCCACGGCGAGCACCCGGCCCGCGCGCCGGTGCCAACGCGGGTGCCGGCGGCGGATGCCCGGGACGAGCTGGAACGCGCCGACCAGGGCGAACACCGCTGCGCCCACGATGTGCACGACGAGCGCCACCGGCCACCCGAGGAACCGGTCGTCGGCCGGCATGATCTCGGGGCCTCCGGCCAGCTGCACCAGCCGGAGGCTGCCCGACGCCACGGGCACGAAGCAGAGGGCGAACAGGGCGACGGGGAGCGCCCAGCCGGTGCGGCGGCTCATCGGACCGAGGGCGAGAGGACCGCTGCGGCGGGCTGGGCGGTGCGGGCGCGGACGTCACCGGGGTTGCGCCAGAGGGCGACGCCCAGGCCGATCAGCGCGATGCCCTCGGGGACGGCGAACGGCCGGTTGAAGGCCTCGGGCAGGAAGGCGAGCGCCGCGGTGCTGACCGTGCTGACGGCGAGCAGCGCCGCGGCCCAGCGGGGCAGGATGCCCGTGCGGAAGAGGGCGATGCCGAAGAGCAGACCGCCGAGGACGTAACCGGCGCCGGCGACGTTGAGGACGACCTGCATGCCGCCGATGTCACCGTCCGGGGTGCCGCCGGCGGCGGCGCTCACGACGTCCATGACGTAGCCCCGGTTGCTGTCGAGCAGCGACGGGAGGACGGCGGCGGCGATGACCTCGGCGCTGAGCAGCGTCAGGTAGCCGAGCGCGAAGACGAGGTAGCCGACGAGGCCGAGCGGGCCGGCCTGCCGGTGCTGGCGGAGGTACATGCCGGTGATGCCCGCGAGGGCGAGGACGCACATCACTGCCTTGGCGGCGCACCGCACGACCCACTCGGTCGTCTGGGTGTCGAAGGCTGCCTCGGCGGGGTGGTTGACCTGGACGGCGATGAAGATGCTCCCGGCGACCGCGGCGGCGGCGCCGGCGGCCTTGACGAGGCCGCTGCTGGTGACGTTCATGGTGGGCTCCTGGACGGGTGGTGGCCGGCGGTTCCGGCGATGTCCAGGACGCTAGGGAGCGACGGGGTGACCCCACATCGCATCGTCATGTGACCTGCGTGGTGATTCGATCCCGGCGGCGGCTCAGAGCAGCTCGCGCTCGGCTGCGCGTCGTACGGCGGCCCGGCGGGTGTTGACGTCGAGCTTGGCGAAGATGTGCCTGGTGTGGGTGCGCAGGGTGTTGAGCGAGACGTAGAGCCGTTGCGCGATCTCGGGTCCAGTCAGCTCCGTGGCGAGCAGCCGGAGCACCTCCACCTCGCGCTCGCTGAGCCCGTCGGCCTGCGGGGGCCGGGGCGCCGGCTCGTCCCGCGTGGCCGCAGCGAGCACGGCGGCCGCCGACTCGCCCCCGTGCGCCTCCAGCAGCTCGACCATCGCAGCGCCCTCGTCGAGGTAGAGAAGGCGGTACCCGGGCGGCACCCCGCGGTCGAGCGCCTCCCGCAATGCCGCGAGCGCCGCGTCACGGTCGCCCATGGCGTGGTGCGCGAGGGCTCGTACGACGTGCGCGTCGACCACGCTCCCCCCACGCCCGGCGACCCCGGCCTCCGTCGCGATCCGCTCCGTCACGGCGACGACGTCGTCGAGACGATCGGCCTCCGCCACCAGCAGCCGGGCGAGGGTCAGCCGGTCGACCTCCCCGAGGTAGGTCCCGTGGTCGAGGTCGACGCGGTGCTCCTGCGCCCACGCGCGGGCGTCGTCGAGCCGGCCCTGGGCGATGCGGACCCGCGCTCGCAGCGCCGGGATCGGCCGGACGTCGGGGAAGTAGCCGGGCAGGAAGAGGGCCTGCGCCCGGTCCAGCGCGGCGACCGCCCCGTCGAGGTCGCCGCGCGCCCGGAGCAGAGCCGCTCTCGCGACGTGGATGCGGTGCCGGTTCTCGATCAGTGACGCCCGCTCGCCCAGCTCCGCGGCAGCACGCAGGTGCTCCTCGGCCTCGGCGAGCGAGCCCTGCTGGACCAGCACCTCGGCGAGCCCCACGTGCAGGTCGCCGGTCGTCGACAGCGGCGGGCCCGGGGTCGACTCCGCGTCCGCGAGCGCGTGCTCGAGGAGGCGCCGTGCCTCGTCGGTTCGGCCCCGCCCGAGCGCGATGCTGGAGAGCACGACGGTCATCCCGAGCCCGTCCGCGACGTTGCCCGCAGCGCGGATGTGGCGCGCCGCCTCGCCGAACGTGTCGTCCGCAGCCGCCAGGTCCCCGGCTGCCCAGGCCGCCAGCCCGAGGAAGCCCGACGACGCCCCGAGCACGAAGTGGTCGTCCGGGCCGACGAGGTCGCGGGCCCGGCTCGCGTGGGCGGTCGTCCCGGCGACGTCGCCGCGGGCCTGCGCGACGGTGGCGCGGTAGACCTCGACCATGGCCGGCAGCGTCGCCAGGTCCTGGTCGCGAGCCTCCCTCGCGTGGACCGGACCGGCCGACGGCGGGGGCGACCCCGACCCGAGCGCCGTCTCGGCGACGTCGAGCCACCGGTCGAGCCCGTCGAGGTCCCCTTCCGAGAGCCGCGCCCACGCGAGGTGCAACGCCAGCAGCGGCCGGTGTCGTACGACGTCCTCCGGCAGGGCGCGCAGCCACTCGCGCATCGTCCGGTCCTCACGGCGCTGGCGCATCCCGGGCACGGCGAGCTCCACCAGGTCGGCGGCCTGGTCGACGTCACCGCCGGCGAGGGCGTGCCGGACGGCGTCGGGCAGGCGGTCGTGCTCGGCGTACCAGTCCGCGGCGTCGTGGTGCAGGCGCCCGACGTGCTCGGTGCCCCCGGCCGCGAGTCGCGCGCGCAGTGCCTCGGCGAAGAGGTGGTGGTAGCGCCACCACTGCCGCTCGTCGTCGAGCGGGACCACGAAGAGGTTCGCCCGCTCCAGCGTCTCGAGCAGCTCCTGGCCGTCGGAGCGGCCGGTGACCGCGTCGCACAGCGGCCCGCACAGGTCGTCGAGGACGGAGGTGTCGAGCAGGAACGACCGGACGTCCGCGGGCTGGCCGGCGAGCACCTCGTCGACGAGGTAGTCGAGGACGAACCGGTGGCTCCCGGCGAACGCCTCGACGAAGCCGTCCGGGTCGGCCGTGCCGGCGGCGGAGAGAGCGGCGAGCTGAAGGCCCGTGGCCCATCCCTCGGTACGCCGCTCGAGCGCGGCGACGTGCTCCGCCTCGAGGCCGAGCCCCATGACGTCGTTGAGGAACGCCGTCGCCTCGGCCGTGGTGAACCGGAGGTCTGCGGCGCGGACCTCGAGCAGGTCACCGCGGGCCCGGAGCCGCGACAGGGACAGTGGTGGATCGGCCCGCGTCGTCATCGCCACGGTGACCTGCGGTGGCAGGTTGTCGAGCAGGAAGGCGACCGCCTCGTGCACCTCGGCGCCGTCGATGACGTGGTAGTCGTCGAGCGCGATCACCGTCGGCCCGGGCAGCGAGTCGAGCTCCTCGACCAGGCCGGCCAGCACGTCCTCCGCCCGCACGGTGCGCTCGTCCTCGAGCAGCGCCGCCGCGTCGGCGCCGACCTCCGGGCTGGCGACGCTGACGGACGCCACGAGGTGCGCGAGGAACCGCCGCACGTCGGCGTCCGCGGCGTCGAGCGACAGCCAGGCGGTCCGGACGTCACCGGCCGCCAACCACTGGGTCAGCAGCGTCGTCTTCCCGGACCCCGCCGGAGCCGCCACCAGCACGAGCCGCGGCATCGGGCCCCGACCGGTCGGCAGCCGGTCCGTGAGGCGGCTGCGGTCCACGAGCTGGCGTCGCGACAGCGGGACACGCAGCTTCGTGCCGGGTACCGCCATGGCCTCAGGCTAGTGGCGGGATCGGGCCGAAGGACCCTGCCGAGGAGGGCGCCCGCTCCCTAGCGTGACGGGTGAAGGGAGCACCACCATGAGCGATCGCACCAGCACGGCCTCAGGCCAGGCGGGCAACGCCATCTACGGACTCGGCATCTTCGGCGCCTGGGTCTACTTCTGGATGCAGGCGGACGGCCTCTGGCAGCACCTCCTCGCCATCCTGGAGGGCATCGTCTGGCCGGCCTTCGCCGTCTACCACGGCCTCGACGCGCTGAACGCCTGACGACTCGGGGCGCCACCCACGAGGATGTCGCCGTGACCGCTCGTCGCCGACTCGTCCCCGCGCTCGCACTCGCGGGCTTACTTGCCGGGTGCGCCGGGGGCGAGGCGAGCGACGACGGCACGGCGCTGCTCACCAACACGTCGGACCGGGGCGACCTGCGTGTCGTCGTGCTCGACGGGGACGGCCAGCCGTTCAGGGAGGCCGCTCTGGACCCGGCGTTCCGGTTCGACACGCAGTTCACCGACCGCGAGCGGCAGTGCCTCGTGGCCGGGGACGGCTCTTTCGAGGTGCGCGATGCCGCCGGCACGGTGATCGCCCGGCACGACTTCGCGGACCGCGCGGTCTGCGAGCACGAGGAGCTGCAGATCACCGACGACCTCGAGCTGGAGTGGGTCGACTGACCCCAACGCCGGCCGGGTCGTACGTCCGCCGACCCGCCGCAGCCGGGCGCGCGCCGCCGCGTGGCACCATTCACCGACACACCTGCAGCGCACGGCGGCTCGCCAGGTGACTCCCCCGAGCCCACCAGGAGGCGTCGACGGTGCCCGACCCGGACACGCCCGCCGTGCCGCCGCTGCGCATCCACCAGCGTGAAGCGCTCGAGGCACTCGCTCGTGCCTGGGACGACGCGGAGCACCCGCGGGCGTGGGTCGTCCTGCCGCCCGGCGCTGGCAAGACCCGCGTCGGCCTCGAGGCCGTCGCGGGTGAGCTCCGGGCACACTCCGACACACGCGCCGTCGTGCTCGCCCCCAACACCGCCATCCAGTCCCAGTGGATCGCCGAGGCACGGACGTTGGGGCTCGACGCGAGCGACGACAAGTCCCTCAGCAGCCCGCTGACCTGCCTGACCTACCAGTCCCTGGCCGTCTTCGACTCCGAAGCCGCGGACGACGACGACTCCACGACCCCGGTCGTCGACCGACTCCACCCCAACGGCGTCGCCCTCTTCGATCGGATCCGCGCGCAGACCCGCCTGGTGCTCGTCCTCGACGAGTGCCACCACCTGCTCGAGGTGTGGGGGCGGCTCCTCGCCGAGCTGCTCGACGCCGTCGGCCGTGCCCACGTCCTTGCGCTCACCGCGACACCGCCCGAGAGCCTCGCCGGCGACCAGCGCGCCCTCGTCGACCAGCTCTTCGGGAGCATCCGCTACCGCGTCTCGGTGCCTGCGGTGGTGAAGGAGGGCCACCTCGCGCCGTTCGACGAGCTCGTCTGGCTGACCACCCCCACCCCGACCGAGGAGGACTGGCTCACCAGTGAGGCCCTGCGCTTCACCGAGCTCACCACCCTGCTCACCACCCCGGGCTTCGGGTCGGTCGGGTTCTACGAGTGGCTCACCACCCGGTTCGTCGAGCCCGTTCCCGCCACGACTACCTGGGCGGCGCTCGTCGACCGCGAGCGCGACCTGTGCGACGCCGCGCTCCGCATGCACCACGCGGGCCTGCTCGCCCTGCCCGTCGGAGCGCGCCTGCGCGAGGAGCACCGGCACGCGCCGTCGGCCGAGGACTGGGTCCGGCTCCTCGGCGACTGGCTGCTCCACCACGTCGCCGAGTCCGCTGACCCGGCCGACGCCGAGGTGCTCGCGGTGGTGAGGGCCGCGCTGCCGTCGGTGGGCTACCAGTGGACGCGTCGCGGCGTACGTCGCGGGCGCTCCACCGTCGACCGCGTGCTGGCCCGGTCGTACGCCAAGCCCGGCGCGGCCGCGCAGATCATCGCCGCCGAGCACGCCGCGATCGGCGAGCGGGCCCGGGTGCTGGTGTTGTGCGACCACGAGCGCGCGGCCGCGACCGTGCCGGTCACCCTGGACGGCGTCCTCGACGCCGAGGCCGGTTCGGCCATCGCGGCACTCGAGGCGCTGCTGGCGGACCCGAACACCACCCCCCTCCACCCGATGCTGGTGACCGGGTCCGTCGTCGCCGCCTCCGAGTCGACGCTGCACGACCTCGTCGCCTTCGTCGCCGGCCGCGACCCCGACCTGGGGTCACGGCTCCGCGTGGAGACCGGCTCCGGCCCCGTCGCGACGTGCACGTCCGGATGGACGTCGCGCACCTGGGTCACCCACGTCACCGCGTTCTTCGAGTCCGGCCGTGCCCAGGTCCTCGTCGGCACCCGCGGCCTCCTCGGCGAGGGGTGGAACGCCCGCGGCGTCTCCACCCTCATCGACCTGACCACCGCGACCACCCTGACGGCCGTCGTCCAGACGAGGGGCCGGGCGCTGCGCACCGACCCGACGTGGCCTGACAAGGTCGCCACCAACTGGACCGTCGTGTGCGTCTCGGAGGCGCACCCCAAGGGCGACAACGACTGGTCCCGGCTGGTGCGCAAGCACCAGGGGTTCCACGGCATCGACGCCGACGGCTACATCGTCGACGGAGTCGCCCACATCGACGCGTCCTTCTCCCCGTACGCGCCTCCGCCGGTCGACTCGTTCGACGGCCTCAACGCCCGGATGCTCGTCGCTGCCGCCGACCGCGACGCCATCCGCGAGGCGTGGCAGGTGGGCGAGCCCTACCAGGACGTCACGCTCGCGTCGCTGCGAGTACGCCGCCCAGCCTCGGACGTCGCGCCGGTCGACGAGGTCGTCACGCTCACGCCTGTCCCACCGACGTGGCGGCTGACCTCGGACGGCCTGACGACCGACGCCGCGCTGCCGGACACCAGCTGGCGTACGTCGTGGGCGCTGGCGGCGGCGTCTGCCGGTGTCGGCGCAGCCTCCCTCGCTGTCGGAGAGTGGGCGCTCGTGGCGGGCGCCGTGGGCGGGCTCGCGACCCTCGGCCAGAGTGCGGTGACCGGTCGCTCGCACGCCGACGACCTCACCACGTGGGTGCGAGAGCAGCTCGCCCTGACGGCGGCCGTCCCGCCGCTGGAGGCGGTCGCGGCGGCAGTCGCGGACGGCCTTGCCGCGGCCGGGCTGACAAGCGTCGGGGCGTCGGCGCTCGCGGTCGACGTCCACCCGGGCGGGGAGTACCGCTTCCGACTCGTCGGCACCGAGGGCGACGCCGAGGTGTTCGCGACCGCCTTCGACGAGGCGATCGGCCCGGTCGGCGTTCCGCGCTACCTCGTGTCCCGCTACACCGACGCGCAGCTGCCGGACCGTCCGATCCGTACGCGCCGGGGCGCTCGCAAGGCCCTGCAGGCCGCGCGCGCGACCGGCGAGGCGTGGCACCCCGTTCCGACCGTTCTCGGCCGCAACGCCACGAACGCCGGCCACTACCTCGACGCCTGGCGTACGTGGGTCGGTGAGGGCCGCCTGCTCGCCGCTGCGAAGCCGGAGGGCGCCGGCATCGTGGCCGCGGTCTCGGGCGAGGACCCGTTCGCAGCGACCACGGTGATGCGTCGCCACTGGTCCTGACATCGCGTCGCGGTGTCATGAGGGCTCACCCGGCGTGGTCGAGGCTTTTGTCGACCCCGAGCTGCGCATGGTCGGCCGCCGCGAGACCGGCCGTCCAGCCCTCGCTGTTGCTCACGCTCGTGCTCCTGCCGACGCTGTGCGGCACCAGCCGGAGGAACTCCTCGGCGACCTTCGCCTCCTGCGACCGGAGCACGGGGAGCAGGTCGGCACCGGCAGCGCGTGCGGCCTCGACACTGGCCCGCTCCAGTCGGTCCGCGATGCGGAGGGCGTAGGCGGTGAGGAAGGACTGGCGGAAGGACTTCGTCCGCGTCGTCCCGCTCGCGCTGGTGCGGCGACCGTGGCGCAACATCGCAGCATCCGCCTGCACCAGCAGGGAGGTCACCAGCAGCTCGACCGCGTCGAGGTCGGCCGAGGACCCGACCACCACGCTGAACCCGAGCTGGTCCGCACCCGCCGCACGGCACCGGTTGGCCGAGGCCACGGCCGAGACCAGCAGCATCTTGGCCCGCACGTACGGCCTGTCGAGCCAGAGGCGCCGCACCTGCAGGTCCCCGTGCCCGCTTGCCGGCCCGTCCTCGAGCAGCCGGTCCAGCGCATAGCGGGAGATGAGCTCCTGCGCCTTGGCCGACAACACCTCGGCCTCCTCGTCGAACTCGGTGGACTCGGCCTTGGCGAGCAAGGCCCGCACCCGGGCGAGCTTCGGGTGCTCCGGTCCCGCCTCCGCGGCAGTGTCGGCGATCGCATCGGTCAGCCGGGGCGCGACGTTCAGCAGTGCGACCAGTCCGAGCAACGTAGCGACGGGCTCGCCGGGACCCAGTGCGAACACCGGCTCATCGAGTGCGTCGACCGCGTCCCGCCATGCCTGAGCACGTGCACTGCTGCGCTCGTGCTCGCGCAGGGCCGCCGCCAGCAGCGTGAGGTGCGCCGGCCCGAGGTTGCGCGCAACCAGTTCGCCCAGGTCCGACGGCGACCAGCCGCCGTCCACCACGTGGCCGACCACCACCTGCGTCAGGTCGTGCAGCACGATCTCGACCACGTGCCTCGGGTGGGGCGCAGCCCTGGCGACGAGCTGCCCCGCGACACGTGCGACCTCGTCGTCGCTGAGCTTCTTGCGGGCGAGCAGCCGCAGCGCGTGGTGCACGTGTGCCTCGACGACCGAGTAGGCCCTCGCAGCGTCCCAGCTCTCACCGGCCCGCGTCGGGCCCTCACCGGGCTGCTCGTTCCGCTCCTGCGTGCGCTGCCGCGCTGCCTTGCGCTTCCTGCTGTTGGCGCCCATCGCTCCCCCTTCGTGGTCCGCAGGACGCTACGACGCTCCACCGACAGCTGGCGCTCTCTCTCCACAGGCCGATCAGGCGTCCCCAGCCCACCGCCGGAGCGCGGCCGTCCGCGCCGACGTGCAGCGGACGGCGTACCCGAGTGGCGCCAAGACGGCAGGACCGGTCGACCCGCATGAGCACGGTCGGGGCGGACTCCAAGGTCGGCCCACCGAGCCCGCTGGCTCCGGTCCTGCCGTCTCGATGACCACCCAATCAGCGCAGGCCCGCTCAGCCATGTGGCGCGGTACGCCGCTGGATGGCGGCAGGCTGAAGAGGCTGAACCGCCCGCGGCAGAGGCCGCTCACAGCCGAGCCGGCGCGCGACGTCGTCGCCCGCCACCCGACGCCCGGGCGGGCTCGTGGGCCTAGACCGCGACGATGGTCAAGGTCGGGTCCAGCCGCGCGATGTCGTCCGGGTCCGACGTCAGGACGGCTAGGTCGCGACGTCGCGCGTGCAGGGCGACGTGCCCGTCCACCACGTCGGCGACGCCGACCGATCCGCACAGGACTCCGACGGCACGCGCCATCTCAGCGTCGAGGCCCACCAGGACGACGTCGCTCGCGCCGAGCAGGCGCGCGAGCCGCGCCTGCCGCGATCCGTCGCGCCACACCTGGGCGATGACCGGGGCGGGGATCTCCACCGCCCCGCCGACGGCAATCACCCGGTCGAGCAGGTGCACCACCCGCGACTGCCCTCGATCAAGGGCGATGAGGGCGCCTGCGTCCAGGCAGAAGCCGCGGGTCACGGCTCCAGCTGCGCGCTGACGAGCGCCTCCTGCACCCAGGTCTCGTCCGCCGCCGTCAGCGGCCCGACCTCCGCGCGCCAGTCAGCCAGCACCTCAGCCACGGACTCGCGTTCTGCCTTCTCCCGCAGGGCACTCGCGACGTACGCCGACACCGAGGTCGCGCGACCGGCAGCCACCGCGGCCACAGCCGACGCGACGAGGTCGTCCGGCAGGCTGACCGTGATGCGAGTGCTCATACTTTGATCATACTGAGCGACGCGCAAGGGGGACCACCTTCGACGACTCCTCCGGCAGCTGTCGACGGCGGCGACGGCGCCTGTCGTCGTCCGTGCGGTCGATCTCGTCCTCGTAGGGCAACGGCGGGTAGTCGACGTACCTCGGATCGGCATGCACCATGACCTCCCGGCTGACCTCCAGGACGTCTACACGGGCGAGCTCATCCTGGTCACCGAGCACGGCTGGACGAACTTCATGACCGACGCCTGCGGCCACGAGCCCCGGATGGCGGCCTGACGGCTGTGCAGGTGCTGACCCGCGGCCCCACCAACCTAGGGGGCCACGGGTCGCACGGGCTTCAGGCCAGCACGCCGCCGATCGCGAGCACGCCGGCCGGGTCGTACGTCCGCCGCGCCCGCCGCAGCCGGGCGAGGGTCACCTCGTCGTACGCGTCGACGTACTCCTCCGGGGTGAACGTGAAGTTCGGCAGCCGGTGCCCGCCCACCCACGGCGCCATCGCGTCGAGGATCGCGGCGGCGTGGTCCTCCACGCCCGGGATCGCCGCGATGCCGACGACGAGCAGCGAGTACGCCGCGTCGCGCGAGGCGAAGGCGCTCGGGTGCTCCCCCGGCCGGGAGTAGGCGCCGCCGAGCTGGCGTACCTCCACCAGGATCTGCGGCGACAGGACGCCGGGGCCGGTGAGCGCGAGCAGCGCGTCGACCGCCTCCGCGGGGAAGTCGGCAAGCACGTCGCCCGCCTCGTGGGCCGGGACCGGGTCGAGCGGGTCGGTGTGGACCGAGTCGATCGCGGCGTACGGCTTCTCGGCCACGTCGTCGAGGATGACCGGCGCCGCGGCCCGCATCGCGGCGAACCAGCGCTCCCCCTCCTCGGCGGAGCCCGTCCAGACGAAGCGCACCGACAGCGTGAGGCGGCCGGCCAGCATCGGTGGCACGCCCTCCATGTCGGGCAGCTGGAAGAGCGCGAACGACGTGGTGCCCTCCTCGGGCAGCTCCGCCGACCACGCGCGCCAGGCGTCGATGACCGCCGGCGCGTCGGCGCCGTCGAACCACGTCGAGCCGCCGTAGAACCGCGGCTGCTCGACCAGGTCGAACTCGATCGCCGTGACGATGCCGAGCATCCCCTTCGCGCCGCGCAGGGCGAAGAAGAGCTCCGGGTGCTCGGTCGGCGTGACCCGCCGGAGCACGCCGTCGCCGGTGACGACCTCGATGGCGCGGACCTTGTCGATGGCGAGGCCGTGGGTGCGGGCCATCGGCCCGAGCCCGCCGCCGGTGGTGTAGCCGACGATCCCGACGTCGGTGATCGAGCCCGAGAGCGGCGCCAGGCCGTACGGCGCGGCGGCCTCCACGACCGCCAGCCACTTCACGCCGGCTCCGGTGCGGGCCCAGCCCTCCTCGGGGTGGATGACCACCTCGTCGAGCTCCTTGGTGGTGACGAGCAGCTCGGTGGTCAGCTCCGCCATCGGACCGTGGCCGGTGGCCTGCGGGGTGACGCGCATGCCGTGGCGGGCCGCGAACTGCACGGCCTCGACGACGTCCTGGGCGTCGAAGGCGGCGAGGACGGCGGCCGGCTGGACCGGGACGGCGAGGTTCCACGGCGAGACGAGGGCGTCGTACGCCGTGTCGCCGGGCACCGCGACGGTGCCGATCGTGAGTGCGTCCAGCTCCGCGAACGGTACGGCTGCGGGGCTGGTCTGGGCGATGGTCATTGCTTCCTCCGTTGGGTCGTTGTTGACCCTCCGAAGGTGCACCCGGATGGTTGAGACCGACTTGAAGCCGACTTGAGTCGAGCCGCGGAATCAGTCGCTGGAAGACGCGCGCGGTGCCACAAACACGCGATTCGGGTCCACAGACTCACGAATCCGCACCAGCCGCTCGTACGCCTCCGGCGCGAACCCTCGTCGCGCCGCGGCCTCGTAGGCCATCGAGAGGTACGACGCGCGCGACGACCAGGGGGCGAGCGAGTCGAGGATCCGCAGGGCGTCCGCGCGGACGGCGTCCCACCCGGTGCCGACGTCGAGCCCGACGCCGAGCACGAGGAACGCGGCGGGCAGGTGGTCAAGGGCACCGCCGCGGGGCGAGGGCCGGGCGAGGGCGCCACCGAGCTGGCGCAGCTCCACGAAGAGCAGGTTGCTGCCCGACTCGGGGCCGGCGGCCTCGACGAGCGCGTCGACCGCGCCGGCAGGGAAGCCCTCGACGAGCACGCTGTTGGCGTAGACCGCGGTGGGCTCCTGCGGATCCATCTGCAGGTGGGCGATGTCGGGGGCGGGCATCTCGGCGAACGTGTCGATCTCGGGCTGCAGCGCGCGCAGCGGGGCGATCGAGCGGGCGCCCGTCTCGGGGTCGCCGAGCGCCACGGCGTCGATCATCACCATCTTGCGGCCGCGCAGCTGGTCGGGCAGCCACTCGATGTCGGGCACCTGGAAGATCCGCGCGACGCTGGTGACCGACTCCGGCGCGTCCGCCGTCCACTCGCCCCACGCGGTGAGCACGCGCTGGGCGTGCCGCCAGTCCCACGCGAGCATGCCGGCGTACGCCGTCCGCACCGGCAGCAGGTCGAACTCGAGCGCGGTGACCACCCCGAAGCCGCCGCTGCCGCCGCGGGCCGCCCAGAGCAGGTCGGCGTCCTGGTCGTCGGTGGCGCGCACGAAGGTGCCGTCGGCGAGCACCAGCTCGACGGCGGTGATCGCGCTGCACTGCAGGCCGTGCTGGCGGGAGTACCAGCTCACGCCGCCGCCGAGCGACGAGCCGACGACGCCGACACCCGGGCTGGACATGTGCTGCCCGGCGAGTCCGACGCGTCCGGCCCGGGTGATGACGTCGCCCCACAGCACGCCGGCCTCGGCGCGGGCCGAACGGCTGGCGGCGTCCACGCGCAACCCGGTCATGGCAGAGGTGCGCAGCAGGACGGCGTCGCCGAGCCTGCCCGCGAGGGGCGGTGCCCCGTGGCCGGTGCCCTGCGGCGCGACCCGGAGGCCGGCCGCTGCGGCGGCGCGGACGATCCGGGCGACCTCGTGGGGGTCGGCCGGGTAGGCGACCGCGGCCGGGTGCTCGTCGACCTGGAGGTTCCACGGCATCCGCGCCTCGTCGTAGAGGGGGTCGCCGGGCAGGTGGACAGCACCACCCGCCAGCGGGCGTAGACCCTCGGCCTGCTGCACCGTCACCACCTCACGATCTCGGCGCTCCAGCATGGTCAGCGGAACTTGAGGATGACTTGAGCCGCCGGTTCAGCCGCTCGACGAGCAGGGCGCGCTCGCCCGTCGGGACGTCGGCGTGGATCGCGTCGCGGACCAGCGGGTTCACGAAGTCCAACGGGTGCCCGTCGCGCAGGATCTCGCTGCGGGCGAGCAGGTCGAGGGCGCTCGCGACCTCCTCCTCGGAGTGCTGCGAGAGGTCGGCGACGCTCCGCAGGTCGGCCATCGGCCCCAGCATCGCGACCGCGCGCGCGACCGTCGTGGCCGCTTTGGGCATCCGCCGCAGGCGCAGGGTCACGAGCGACGTGATCGCGCGCGAGCCCACGGCCCGGACGGTGTCGACGTGCGCCGCGTCGGGCGGGACGCCCTGGTCGGCGAGGGCGCGCAGCAGCTGACGCAGGAGCAGCGGGTTGCCGGACGTCATCCGGTGGCAGGTCGCGACGAACGCGTCGGCACCGCGACCGAGCCGGTCGGTCACCAGCGCGGCGGTCCCCTGCTCGGTGAGCGGCGCGGGGCGTACGACGGCCACCGTCTCGTCGGCGACCAGCTCGGCGAGGTCGTCGGCCTGCTGCTGCTCGCCGGTGCGCATCGCCAGGACCACCAGCACGGGAAGTCCCTCGAGGCGGCGGACGAGGTAGGCGAGGAACTGCAGCGATGCCTCGTCGCAGCGTTGGACGTCGTCGACGCAGAGCACGAACGGAGCCTCCTCGGCGAGCTGCGTCGTCAGCTCACAGAGCCCGCGGAGCGCTGAGAAGCGCTCACCTTTGGCAAGTACGTCGTCCACGCCGGCGCCGAAGAGTTGCCGGACCACGCCCCACTCGAAGTCCTGCTCCAGCGCGCTGCTCCGCGCCGACCGCACGAAGACGCCGTTGCTGACCGCCAGCCTTCGCAGCTCGTCGAGGAGGCGGGTCTTGCCGATGCCGGCGGGACCCTCGACCAGCAGGCAGCCCGACGTGCCGTCGGCCAGGTCGTCGAGCCTCGCCCTCAGGAGGGCCAGCTCGTCGTCCCGGTCCACGAGGCCGTCGGGGGTGCGGGGACGCGGGATGAGTGCGGTCGCGTCCTTGGTGACTTTAGGGGTCGGTCCGTCGAGGTCGGGCGACTGGGCGAGCACCTCCGCCTCGAGGGCACGCAGCGCGGGACCCGGGTCGACGCCGAGCTCGTCGGCGAGCACCGTCCGTGCCCGGCGCAGCGCCTCGAGCGCGGCTGCCTGGCGGTGGGAGCGGTAGAGCGCGAGCGTCAGCAGCCGCCAGCGCTCCTCGCGGAGCGGGTCCTCCTTGACCAGCGCCTCGAGGTCGCCGATGACGAGCTGTGCCTCGCCGAGCTCGAGCCGGGTGCCGAGGAGGCGTTCGCGGGTGACCCCGCGCAGCTCGGTGAGCCGGGCGACCTCCGCCTCGGCCCACGCCTCCCCCGCGTAGTCGACGTACGCCGGTCCGCGCCACATCCGCAACGCGGTCTCGAGCGTGCACACCGCGTCCCCCGGCGCCTGACCGGCGGCTGACTCGACGGCCTCCTCGAACGCCCACGCGTCCACGGCGTCTTGCTCGAGCCGCAGGACGTAGCCCGGCCCGGCGCGGGCGATGACGCCATCGCGTTGGCGTGCAGTCGCGTTGGGCTCGAGCCTCCGGCGGAGGTGGCTGACGTACGCCTGCAGCGCGCCGTTCGCGTTGGCGGGCGCGTGGTCGCCCCAGACACACTCGACGAGGTGGTCCGCGGTCACGACCTGGTCGCGCTGCATGGCCAATGCCGCCAGCACGGCGCGCTGGCGTCGCCCGCCGAGGTCCACGACCGCGCCATCCCGCGTGGCCCTGAGCTCGCCGAGCACGTGCAGGTTGAGTTCCGGCTGCCCGTCCACCCCACTTCCTCGCCTCGGCTCCGTCGAGCGTACGGCGGCCCGAGGGCTGCTGGCTGCCCTGAAATTGGGCACGTGGCCCGCCGCTCAAGTCACCCCCAAGTCGCCGTCAAGCCCTCCGGGGCACGGTCGTCTCCTCGACCAACACCACAGGAGCACACCGATGAACCGCATCACCCGACTCACCGCCCTCGCCGTCGCCGCACTCGCCGTGCCGGCCATCGCCTCCCCCGCCGTCGCCGCGCCCAAGCCGCTCGTGGACCTTCGTGGCGCCGACGTCGGCACGTACTCGCTCGACGCGGCGGGCACCGCCCACCTCGCCGGGTCCGTCATCGGCGACCCCTTCGACGGGACGTACGTCGCGACGCTGGCCGCCGACGACGGCTCGCTGCCGGCACCCGGATCGTGCGAGCCCGCCATCGGCACCCTCGACGTGACCTCCCCCAAGCGGACGCTGCGCCTCGACGCCGTCGGCGAGGTGTGCGGCGAGTACGTGGATGCCACGTACGTCGTCACCCACCGGTTCGTCGGCCACTACGTCGTCACCGACGCCACGCACCGGAAGCTGCGCGGCACCGACGGATGGATCTCGCTGATCCTGGCGACCGAGGGGCGGGCCAACGTGGAGGTGTTCGACTCCTGAGCTGACGGGTGCAGGGACGCAGGCAGCGTGGGCTGACGACGGCCCGCTCGAGGCCCCTGCAACGCATGGACGCCCGCCGGAGGTGGGGTCTCCGGCGGGCGTCCTCAGGCGGCGTTCAGCGCACCCCAGCGGCGCGGACCACCTCCTGCGTGACGCGGTTGCCCGCGTCGTCCGAGGCCGTGGCGCGCAGCGAGAGGTGGGTGACCCTCGCCGGGATCCGCACCGTCGCCGACCACGAGCCGACCTTCTCGCGTACGAGGTCGGCGCGCTTCCAGGTGGCCCCGTCGTCGTACGACACCTCGAGCGTCGCGTCCGAGACCTTGCCGGCGCCCTCGACCGCCGGCGGGTGGAAGGCGCTCAGGCCGATCTCCTGCGTGCGACCCGTCAGGCGGCCGGCCAGGTCGGTGTCGAGGTCGTAGTCGAGCTGCAGCAGCGGCAGGTTGACCCACCAGTCGTCCGACTCACTCGTCTGCGCCCGGAAGTCCCACGCCGTCGACGTGCGCGTCGCGAGGCGCCAGCGGTCGGGGCGCGTCGTGTCCATCTCGAAGCGGTAGTCCGCCCAGCCGTCGGTCGCGGGCACCTCCCGCTGCACGGCCTGGAAGGGGCTCTCGTCGATGAGCTCGTCACCGGCGTAGAGCCGCGTCACCACCGTCGACTCGTCGGACATCCCTCCCGTCACACCGTCGGAGCCGGCGCTCGCGAACGGCACGTTCACGGCGAAGAAGTTGCCGCTCCGGCGCGGCTGCCAGTAGCCCGGGCCGGTGCGCGGGCGGGCCACCGGGTCGAACCAGCTGTGCGTGCGGACCTCGCCACGGCGGTAGGCCCGCTGGTCGCCCCGCAGCTCCCAGCCGCGCACGTCCTGCACGCCCTCGTACCAGGCGGAGCCGTCCTGCGTGCTGACGTAGTCGGTGCGCTGGCTGCCGAGGTGGACCGGCTCGTAGTACTCCATGCACGGCGGCCAGTTCCAGTCCGAGCAGTCGGCCCGGCTCTCGATCGCGAGCTGCCCGGCCTCGCCGACGAAGCGGTTCGTGATCGTGGCCAGGTCCTTCTTCGCGGGAGCCCACGACAGGCCGGCCGGGATCTCGCCGTCGAACGAGCGGACCAGGTCGTAGACGTAGGGCGCCTGCTCGGTGCCGTCGAGCGTCAGCGTGACCTTGCCGCCACGTCCCAGCTTGTCGATCAGGGGCTGCCCCTCGGCCTGCGTCATCGCCAGGATCGGCAGGTCGGTGCCGCCGGCGTAGTCGATGAACCGGCCGGGGCGGTCGTTGACGATCGCGACGACGCGGGCGCCGGCGCGGGCGGCGTTCTCGGCGACCTCGTACGCCGCGATGTCGTCCGAGCGCCTGACCAGCACGGCCTTGCCGCGGACGTCCTTCCCGGCGAAGTCGCCCGCCGCACCGGTCCCGGCTACGGCGGCCGTCAGGCGTACTGTGCCGTCCCAGCGACGCGCGGAGGGCATGTTGCGGGCGTCGAGCTCCTGGCCACCGGTGGTCACGGAGAGCAGCGGGGCGGTACGCCGCCAGCGCATCGCGAACTCGAAGCGACCGCCGCCGACCTTGCCGGTGGGGGCTGTGTAGACGTGGTCGATCGCCGGGGAGACCGCGTACTGGTTGACGAAGCTTGCGAACGGCCCGCCGATCCCGGAGTCGTGCACGTAGCCCGGCCGGCGTGCGCCGTCGATGCTGGGACGCGGGGTGCTGACCGAGATCTCCTTCGCCTTGCGGGCGTCGAGCGTCACCGTCTGGTCGCCCTCGCCCACCACGAGGTGGGGGTTGCCCACGAGGGCGACACCGCTGCCGTCGGTGTCGACGGGCAGCCAGCTCGTGACGTTGTAGACGCCGGGCTGCAACCGCTGGGTCGGCGCGGTGCCGGTGGCGGGGTCGAGCTCGAGGGTGCTGACGTACTGGTCGCCGTAGCGGTAGAGCGTGACGAATCCGCCGGTGGGCTTGCCCTTCCGGTCGAGCGCACGGATCTGGAGGTCGTAGCGCTCCTGCTCCTTGACCAGGCCGACCGCGGTCTGGGCGACCTGCTCACCTCCTGCGGAGGCGACGATGGTGCCGGAGTACGTCGTCCCCGCTGCGCCGGCGGTCGGCGTACCGGTGACCGTCACGTCGGCCGTGCCGCCCGCAGGAACCGTGACCTGGTCGTTGGACAGGGTCACCAGGCCGTCGGGTGCCGGCGAGAGGTCGTCAGCGGTGACGGCCTCGGAGAGGTCGAGCGTGACGTCGGCGTCGGTGAGGTTGGTGTAGGTGATCGTCCGGTCGACCGGGGCATCGTCGTCGGACGGCCACGCGTGGTAGCCGAGCTCGACGCTCGCGGTGGCGACGACGTCGCCCAAGGTCGCGGACGGGACGTCGAGCCGGCCGCCGCCGACCTGGTACGCCGTCTGGCCGGCCAGCGGCTTGGCCGTGCTGACCAGCGCGTCGCGGATCTGTGCGCCGGTCCAGTCAGGGTGCTGCTGCGCGATGATGGCGGCTGCGCCGGCGACGTGCGGGGTGGCCATCGACGTGCCCGACAGCGAGACGTAGGGACCCTCGCCGTCGGAGGCAGAGGAACGGGCGGCGAGGACGTCGACGCCGGGGGCGACGATCTCGGGCTTCACCACGGCGTCGCCCAGGCGCGGGCCCATGTCCTGGAAGTAGGCGCGCTCGTCCGCGCCGTCGACTGCTCCGACGGTGAGCGCGGACTGCGCCGCGCCGGGCGAGCCGATGCCGCTGACCCGGCCGTAGTTGCCGGCGGCGATGACGAACAGCGCGCCCGTCGACTCGCTGAGCGAGTCGACGGCGAGGGCCATCGGGTCGGTGCCGTCGCTGGCCTCCGGGCTGCCCAGGCTCATCGAGACGACGTCGGCGCGGCCGGCGCCCCACTCCATCCCCTCGATGATCCAGGACTCCGCGCCGGAGCCTCCGTCGTTGAGGACCTTGCCGATCGCGAGGTCCGCGCCGGGCGCGACGCCCTTCTCCTTCCCGTCCGAGGCGGCGCCGGTGCCGGCCACCGTCGAGGCGACGTGGGTGCCGTGGCCGTTGACGTCGGTGACCGTCTCCCCGGGCACGAAGCTGCGGGTCTCGGCCACCTGCTCGGCGAGGTCGGGGTGGGTCTGGTCGACGCCGGTGTCGAGCACGGCGACGGTGACGCCGGTGCCGTCGAGACCCTGCGCCCACGCCTCGGGGGCGCCGACCTGCGCGACGGAGTCGGCCAGCGAGGCCTCGACCTTGCCGTCGAGGTGGATCTTGGCGATGCCACCGGCGAAGCGGGCGCGGCCCTGCTGGGCGATCTCGGCCCAGAAGTCGGCCGCCTGGTCCTTGCTCGCGGCGACGGCCGCGCCGCCGATGCTCGGCAGCACCGCGCCTTGGGTGCTGTGGGCCGGCGCGTCGACGGCGGCTGCGCGGACGCCGGGTCCGTACTGGACGATCAGCGGGATCGACGGCACCGACGCGTCGTCGTACCCCTGCTCGACCAGGCCGGTGACGTTGAAGAGGTCGGCGTCGACGCGGCCGTTGGCGAGGAACGGGAGCGCGGCGTCGGGGACGACGTGGAGGTCGTCGCCGACGGTGTAGGTCTGGTAGCCGCCGGCGCTGCCGGGCGCGCGGTCGACGCTCACCGTGTCGGGGCCCGCACCGGTGTCGGTGAGGGTGACGACGTCGCCGGTGAGCAGGGTGACCGTGGTGGTCTTGGCGACGGCCGGCGCGGCGGTGGCCTTCGCGTCGGGGCCGGCCGCAGCGCTGGGCACGGTCAACGCAGCGGCGGTGACCGCGAGCGTCGCGAGCCCGGCGACGGTGCCGGGGAGGGAGGGGGACATGTGGGTGGGTCCTTTCCGAGAAGGTGAGCAGGCATGAACCTGCCACCGATGAGTACGCTCCTCAATGGCGGGGATACGCCATGACACATCTCCGCCGCGCTTGGCCCCCACCTCGGCTTCAGAAGGAAGGCAGCATGCTCGACGTGCTCGGACTGGATGCGACGGAGGAGGGCGCCTACCGGCGTCTCGTGGCGCTGCCGTCGGCGTCCGCGGAGGACCTGGCCGAGGTGATGACGTCCTCGGTCGCGGCCCTGGCCACCGCACTCTCCGCGCTGGAGGACAAGGGACTGGTCGCCAGATCGACGAGCCAGCCCGGCCACTTCGTCGCCTCTCCCCCGTCGCTGGCGCTCGGGTCGCTGATCGTGCAGCGCGAGGAGGAGATCCGCCGCGCGCAGCTCGAGCTCGGCCGGCTCACCGAGCAGTACCGCGGCTCCGTCGCCGACCGCACCGGCACCGATGTCGTCGACGTCGTACGCGGCTCCCGCGCGGTGGCCGACCGGTTCGCCCAGATGCAGCGCGGCGCGTCCTCGGAGGTCGTTGCCCTGGTGAAGACGTCGGTCGCGGTGGTGACCGCGGAGGAGAACACCGCCTCCGAGGACGTGGCCGTCGCGCGCGGCGTCGCCTACCGCGTCGTGCTCGAGCGGTCAGCCTTCGAGCGGCCCGGCTTCATGGACCGGGTCGTCGAGTCGATCGAGGCCGGGGAGTCGGTGCGGGTGACCGACTCGCTCCCCCTGCGCCTGGTCATCGCCGACCGGTCGCTGGCGTTGCTGCCGCTGGCGCCGACTGCCTCCGACTCCGGCGGCGGTGCGTTGCTGGTGCACGAGTCTGGGCTGCTGGACGCGCTGCTCCACCTCTTCGACCTGGTCTGGGCCTCGTCCAACGAGGTCGTGCCGTCGGCCTCTGGCGTCTCTGTGCTGGACGCCGACCGCATCGAGGACGTGGACGCGCGGATCCTCACGCTGCTGCTCGCCGGTCTGACGGACCAGGCAATCGGCGGTCAGCTGGGAATGTCACTCCGTACGGTCCAGCGGCGGGTGTCGGGGCTGATGGACCGGGCTTCTGTCGTGACGCGGTTCCAGCTCGGGCACGAGGCTTGCCGGCGGGGGTGGGTGGGGGTGTAGGCGAAGGGATGATTCCCTCGTGCACCTCGCGTAACACCGGTGCGTAACCCAGACTCGGTTCTAAGCTTCGGATTGAGATGAGTGAGTCAACGGGTCTGCGACGGATCGCAGTAGTGGGCGCAGTGATAGTGCGAGATGGCCATGTGATGGCCGCTCAGCGTGGTGGGAGTGGGTCCCTCGCCGGGCTTTGGGAGTTCCCGGGCGGAAAAATCGAGGCTGGAGAGTCAGCACGCGCGGCACTCGAGCGCGAGATCGCTGAGGAGTTGGACTGCGTAGTCGAGGTGAGTGACGAGATCACCACGACAGTCCACGCGTACGACTTCGCCGAGGTCACTCTGACGACTTTCTATTGCGCCCTGGTAGACGGCGAGCCGACCCTCACAGAACACACAGCAGTGCGGTGGCTTCTTCCCCAAGAGCTTGACTCCCTGGAGTGGGCGCCGGCTGACGTTCCCGCCGTTGCGCTGGTGAAGGCCACCATCGAGTGAACGCTCAGATCGATTGGTCGACCCAGTTCGCGCTCGACATTGACTTTGGCTACGTCGGTTCAGGCTCCGAGGGACCGCGGCACTACAACCCTCGGCTCGTCATGAACGATGCCGGAAGCACCGTGGAGCACGCCCTCGTCGAGGAGCTTGCTCGTTGTAACGCCTTTACGTTCTCGGTCGCATTCATTACGTCGGGTGCGATCGCCCAGTTGAAGCAGCACCTTCACGACTTCAACGGCAAGGGGACGATCGTTACGTCGGACTTCCTTGGCTTCAATCAGCCCCAAGCGTTCGCCGAACTGCTCAAGCTCAACGAGCTCAAGGGGATCGACGTACGTCGCCACCCGGCCAAGGGTTTCCACGCCAAGGGCTACGTGTTTGAGCACGATCGAAGCGTCACGGCGATCATCGGCAGTTCGAACCTAACGAGCGCCGCACTATCGACGAACCACGAGTGGAACCTGCGCGTGTCAGCAGCGCGGGAAGGCGACCTTGCGACTCAGATCCGTCGCGTCCTCGAAGAGCAGAGCTCCGCCTCCGAACCGCTTACCCAGGAGTGGATCGACTCCTACGCCGCGACCTATCTCGCCCCGGCAACGCGACCGGCCTCACCGAGCCCGGTCGGTCCTCAGCCCGACACCGTAGAGATCCAGCCCAACGCCATGCAGCAGGACGCCCTTCTGGCCCTCGACCTCGTGCGGAGCCAGGGTGCTGAGCGCGCCATCATCGTGTCTGCAACCGGCACGGGAAAGACGATTCTCTCCGCCCTCGACGTCCGGCAGATCGCGCCCCAGCGACTGCTGTTCATCGTCCATCGCGAGCAGATCCTGGACAAGACGATCAGCGAGTACCGGAAGGTGCTGGGCGGTTCCGCAGACGACTACGGAAAGCTCACTGGATCGTCGAAGCAGGCCAATCGCCGCTACGTGTTCGCGACGGTTCAGACGCTGTCCGGAGCGGACGTGCTGTCCAAAGTGGCTCCCGACGCCTTCGACCTCGTCATCATCGATGAGGCGCACCGCGCAGGCTCGGCGACCTATCAGCGGGTCACCTCGCACCTCACCCCCAAGTTCCTTCTCGGCATGACCGCAACCCCCGAGCGCACGGACGGGTTCAACGTCTACGAGTTGTTCCACTACAACGTCCCCTACGAGATCCGCCTGCATCACGCCCTCGAAGCCGGGATGCTGTGCCCCTTCCACTATTACGGCGTTGCCGATGTGACCTACGACGACGGTACGACGACGACCGAAAAGACAGAACTCAAGCTGCTGATCACCGCAGAGCGAGTCGACCACTTGCTCACCGCGCTCGATCAATATGGGCAAGCCGGGGTCGCGCCACGTGGCCTGATCTTTTGTAGCCGCAAGGAAGAGGCGCACGCACTTGCTGCCGAACTGAACCGCAGCACGTTGCGGGGCAGAGTCTTACGGACGGTGGCGCTTACGGGCGACGACACTGTGTCAGACCGGGAGAAGCGGGTCGGCGAACTGGAGTCTGGCGAGCTCGACTACATCCTGACGGTCGATGTCTTCAACGAAGGCGTGGACATCCCGACCGTTAATCAAGTGGTCATGCTCCGCCAGACGCAGTCCGCGATCGTGTTCGTTCAGCAACTCGGACGTGGCCTACGGCTCGCCGATGACAAGGACCATTTGGTCGTCATCGACTTCATCGGCAACTACGCCACCAACTTCCTCGTTCCCATTGCTCTCTTCGGGGATGAGTCCCTCAACAAGGAGTCGTTGCGAGAGAAGCTGAACGAGACCATCGAGGCGGGTGCACTGCCCGGATTGTCGAGCGTCAGCTTTGACGAGGTCGCTCGAGAACGAGTGCTTCGCTCGATCGCCAGCACCACCCTCGACAGCATGGCCAATCTGAAGACAGCCTTGCTGGCGATGAAGAACCGCGTCGGAGCCATCCCGACGCTCTGGGACTTCCAGCGATTCGAATCAGTCGACCCGGTGCTCCTCGCCACGAAGAAGGCGAACTACCTCCACCTTGTCCGAGCGCTCCTGCGCGAGGGTCCTGTCCTGCCAGATGATGCAGACCGCGCCCTTGCCCTCCTCTCACACGAGGTACTGCCCACGAAGCGACTGCACGAGTTCGTTCTGCTCGAACTGCTTCTCACCCAGCCTGTGGTCAACGTTGAGCAGATCAGCCAGGCATTCAGCCAGGCTGGCATCGCCGCCGACGCTCGATCTGTGCAAGCCGCGATCGACACCTTCACGTTGCGCGGCTACTCGCAAGGCGATCAGAAGCGCTACATCCACGGCATCGTCGAGCAGGATGACGACGTCGTAGCGCTGACTAACTCCTTCATCGACGCGCGGGAGGCATCGCCCCAGTTCGATGCTGCTATCGCCGACGTCTTGAAGACGGGGCAGGCTTTGACGGCAGCTCGTTACTTGCCCGACCACCTCTTCACTCCGGGCATGCAGTACTCCAGACGTGACGCCGCGCGGCTCGTTGGCTGGTCAAGGAGCACAGCCTCGACGATCTACGGCTACAAGTCAGATGAGTCGTTGGGCATCTGTACGGCCTTCACGACTCTGCACAAGGACGAGACCGTGGCCGCAAGCACGGCGTACGAGGATGCCCTTCTCGATCCTTCAACGATGCGCTGGTTCTCGAAGAGCAACCGCAATCTCGAGAGTAAGGACGTCAAGCAGTTCGTCGAGCACCGAGTCGACATCCACGTCTTTGTGAAGAAGGACGATGCAGAGGGCAGCGATCACTACTACCTCGGCAAAGCGCAGGTCGCCGAGGCAGTCGAAACACAGATGGCCGGGGAAGCCCTTCCGGTCGTGGAGATGACCCTCAAGTTCGACGAGCCGATCAAGCAGGGGCTCTTCGACTACTTCCACCCGCTACCAGCCAGCATCTGAGCAGACTCTGGGACTTGACCCTTAACCGCTGCACGACGACGCACGCACCTCGGCCTAGGCACACCGGCTTCGGCGCCGCTCCCGTGCGCAAATGACAAGTGAGGCCTGCCCTTATCGGGCAGGCCTCACTTGATTGGATCAGCTGCAGCCGCTGGTGCTTCCGCAGCCCTCGCACACGTAGCAGGAGCCAGCCGGCCGCATCTTCGTGCCGCACGTCATGCAGAGCGGGGAGTCGACCGCGGTGCCGGTGAGCTTCTCGAAGAGCTCGGCGGTGGTCTTCGCCTCGCCGGTGGAGACCTTGGCCGGGACCTCGCGGGCCTCGGAGCCGTGGGTGTCCTTGGTCTCGACGTCCGCAACCTCGACGACCTCGGCGGATGCCGGGGCGGCGGGCTCGACGAGCTCGGCAGCCGAGCCGGTCTCCTCCACGAGCGGCTCGTAGGAGCCGGTCTCGAGGTGGCGCTGGCGCTCCTCGGCGGAGTAGATGCCGAGCATCGAGCGGTCCTCGAAGGTCAGGTAGTCCAGGGCCAGGCGGCGGAAGATGTAGTCCATGATCGACTGCGACATCCGCACGTCCGGGTCGTCGGTGAGACCGGCGGGCTCGAAGCGCAGGTTGGTGAACTTCGAGACGTAGGTCTCCAGCGGGACGCCGTACTGCAGGCCGATCGACACCGCGATCGAGAAGGCGTCCATCACGCCGGCGAGGGTCGAGCCCTGCTTGCCGAGCTTGAGGAACACCTCGCCGAGCTGGCCGTCGTCGTGGGCGCCGGAGGTCATGTAGCCCTCGGCACCGCCGACGGTGAACGACGTCGTGCGGGAGACGCGCGACTTCGGCAGGCGCTTGCGGACCGGGGCGTAGACGACCTTCTCGACGACCTTGGTCTCGACCGCGGCCGAGGCGGCAGCCTTGTCGGCCTCGTCCTTCTTGGCCTTGCCGCCACCGTCGGACAGCGGCTGGCCGACCTTGCAGTTGTCGCGGTAGACCGCGGTCGCCTTGAGGCCGAGCTTCCAGGACTGCAGGTAGACGTCCTCGATCTCCTCGACCGTGGCGTCCTCGGGCAGGTTGACCGTCTTGGAGATCGCGCCGGAGAGGAACGGCTGCGCGGCCGCCATCATCCGCACGTGGCCCATCGGCTTGAGCGAGCGGGCGCCCATCGCGGTGTCGAAGATCTCGTAGTGCTCGGTCTTCAGGCCCGGGGCGTCGACCACGTGGCCGTGCTCGGAGATGTAGGCGACGATCGCCTCGATCTGCTCGGGCTGGTAGCCCATCTTCTTCAGGGCCCGCGGGATCGTCTGGTTGACGATCTGCATCGAGCCGCCGCCGACGAGCTTCTTGAACTTCACCAGCGAGAAGTCGGGCTCGATGCCGGTGGTGTCGCAGTCCATCATGAAGCCGATGGTGCCGGTGGGCGCGAGGACCGAGGCCTGCGCGTTGCGGAAGCCGTTCTTCTCACCGGTCTTGATCACGTCGGCCCACGCCTTGGAGGCCAGCTTGTGCACGCGGCCGTCCTCGGTGTGCAGCACGCGGACGACGTCGTTGGCCGCCTGGTGCTTGCGCATCACGCGCTTGTGGGCGTCGGCGTTGCGGGCGTAGCCGGCGTAGGGGCCGACGATCCCGGCGAGCTCGGCGCTGCGCTTGTAGGACGTACCGGTCATGAGCGATGTGATCGCGGCAGCCATCGAGCGGCCACCCTCGGAGTCGTAGCCCAGGCCCATCGCCATCAGCAGCGCGCCGAGGTTGGCGTAGCCGATGCCGAGCTGGCGGTAGTCGACGGTGGTCTTGCCGATCGCCTCGGTCGGGAAGTCGGCGAAGCAGATCGAGATGTCCATCGCGGTGATGATGAACTCGACGGCCTTCGCGAAGAGCGCGGCGTCGAAGGTGTCGTCGTCCTTGAGGAACTTCAGCAGGTTGAGCGACGCCAGGTTGCACGAGGAGTTGTCGAGCGACATGTACTCCGAGCACGGGTTGGACGCGGTGATGCGGCCGGTCTCGGGGTTGGTGTGCCAGTCGTTGATCGTGTCGTCGTACTGCAGGCCCGGGTCGGCGCACTCCCAGGCGGCGGTGCTGATCTTGCGGAACAGGTCGCGGGCGTCGACGGTCTCGATGACCTCGCCGGTGCCGCGCGAGCGCAGGCCGAACTCGGTGCCGTCCTCGACCGCACGCATGAACTCGTCGCTGACGCGGACCGAGTTGTTGGCGTTCTGGTACTGCACGGAGGTGATGTCGGCGCCGCCGAGGTCCATGTCGAAGCCGGCGTCGCGGAGGGCGCGGATCTTGTCCTCCTCGCGCGCCTTCGTCATGACGAACTCCTCGATGTCCGGGTGGTCGACGTCGAGGACGACCATCTTGGCCGCACGACGCGTGGCGCCGCCCGACTTGATGGTGCCCGCGGACGCGTCGGCGCCGCGCATGAAGGAGACGGGACCCGAGGCCGTACCGCCGGAGGACAGGAGCTCCTTGGAGGAGCGGATGCGGGAGAGGTTGAGGCCGGCGCCGGAGCCGCCCTTGAAGATGAAGCCCTCCTCCTTGTACCAGTTGAGGATCGAGTCCATCGAGTCGTCGACGCTCAGGATGAAGCAGGCGCTGACCTGCTGCGGCGACGGGGTGCCGACGTTGAACCACACCGGGGAGTTGAAGGAGAAGTACTGGTTGACCAGCAGCCAGGTCAGCTCGTGCTCGAAGACCTCGGCGTCGGCGTCACCGGCGAAGTAGCCGTTGTCGATGCCGGCCTTGGTGTAGGTCTTCACGACCCGGTCGATGAGCTGCTTGAGGCTCCACTCGCGTACGTCGGTGCCGACGGCGCCGCGGAAGTACTTGGTGGTGACGATGGTGGAGGCGTTGACCGACCAGAAGTCGGGGAACTCCACGCCGCGCTGCTCGAAGACGGTCTCGCCGGTCTTCCAGTTCTGCTGGACGACGTCGCGACGCTCCCACGTGATGGCGTCGTAGGGGTGGGTGCCCTCGGTGCTGAAGACGCGCTCCAGCTTCAGGCCCTTGCCCCTCGCCTTGGCGCGGGTGCTCACCGTCTCGGTCATGCCATCTCCTGTGGTGGTGGTTGGTTCAACATCGCGAGTCTTCTCGCGGGTGCTTGGTGAGCCCGGCAGACCGCTTCCCCACGGTCTGCCGGGCCGTATGTGGGTCAGCCCGTCTGGACGGGCTGAACAGTGGCGGCTCGTTCGAGCCGCAGCATCTTGATCTCGGCGTCGAAGTCGTCAGCCGACTCGAACGCGCGGTAGACGCTCGCGAAGCGGAGGTAGGCCACCTCGTCGAGCGCGCGCAGCGGGGCCAGGATCGCGAGCCCGACCTCGTTGGCGTCGAACTCGGCCTGGCCGCTGAGCCGCAGGGCGTCCTCGACGTCCTGGCCGAGGCACGCGAGCTGGGCGTCGGTGACCGGGCGGCCCTTGCAGGCCTTTCGGACGCCGGCGATCGCCTTGTCGCGGTTGAACGGCTCGGTCGCGCCGGAGCGCTTGAGCACCGTGAGCTGCATCTTCTCGACCGTGGTGAAGCGGCGGTCACAGGCAGCGCACGTACGGCGCCGACGGATCGAACCGCCGTCGTCGGCGACCCGGGAGTCGAGGACCTTGGTGTCCTCGTTCTTGCAGTTGGGACAGTGCATGGCGGTCCTCCTCTCGGGCACGCTTCACACACCCGTACAACAGGGTGTGGGTTGGGGATGTTCCTGTGGACAACTAGCCTGTAACTGTGGGGTTCGCCCTCTGGCCTGTGCACCAGATGTGGATAACTACAGCGGTGTAACTACTAGATGTAGTGGTAACCGTACGCCCCGACCACTAGGTCTGACAAGCGAACGGAAGAGATCCCTCGAGGTTTTTGCCGGGTCCCGCAAAACCGCAGGTCAGTGCCGTTCCAGCCGCTGCGGGACGGCGTGTCGACAGCTTCTCCTGGCGGTTCGACTGCCCCACTCAGGCCACATCGGCCACAATGATCTCCGTGTCCACGGGGAAGAGAGCAGGGTCGCGCCGGGCGGCTCCGTCGCCTCGGAAGTTCAACAAGGCTGCCCTCGCCCTCGGCGCCGCGATCACGCTCTGCATGGTCGCCTGGGGCTACCTCGTCTACGCCGCCATCGACTTCGGTACGGCGGCGCGCAGCGGGTCCGGCGGGTCGGCCTGGAGCTTCATGGCACTGGCCTGCCTCGGCGCGATCGCCTGCCTCTTCGCGGGCCTGCTGCTCGTCGCCCGCCTGATGCGGGCGCTCGGGATCTCCCAGCCCCCGCCCTCGGACGACGCTCCCCCGCGCCCCGTCGGCGGGAAGCGCGCCGCGCGCTGATCGCGGAGCCCCAGGGTCGGCAGATTCAGGGAGTCGTTGCAACGCGGTTGAGGTCTTCTTGGATCAACGTAGTCAGGCGTTCGCGGGGTGTGTAGTAGCCCAGGCGTTTGCGGGGACGGTCGTTGAGCTCGTCAGCGATGGTCTGCAGGTCGGTGGCGCTGTGGACCGATAGGTCGGTGCCTTTGGGGAGGTACTCGCGCAAGAGCCCGTTGATGTTCTCGTTGCTGCCGCGCTGCCAGGGCTTGTAGGGGTCGGCGAAGTAGACGTCGATGCCGGTACGGGCGGTGAGGTGGGCGTGGTTGGCCATCTCGATGCCGCGGTCCCAGGTCAGGGTCTTGGTCAATTGGGCTGGGTAGCGACTCATCGCCAACGCGACGGCGTCAATGACGTTCTCGCTCTTGCGGCCTTGGGCGATGTGGCCCAGGACGACGTAGCCGCTGACTCGTTCGACGATGGTCGCGACCGCGGAGTTGGCCTCCTCGGGCCGTTCGGTGATGCTGACCGCACCCACGATGCGGCTGCCGTTCTTGCGGCGTCCGCGGGGCCGGCGCACCGTGCGGCCGCTGCGCAGGGTGGCTTTGAGCTCAC